>CAZJAL010000017.1:0-55821 GCA_964544175.1 uncultured Limnohabitans sp. | reverse complement strand
TGTGCGTCATGATCAACATTGATTTTGATGCTGTGGGCAATTGGGCCGAGCGCCGTAACTTGCCCTACGCCGGTTACACCGACTTGGCGCAAAAGCCAGAAGTGTATGAACTCATTCGCGAGTGCGTTGAGCAAGTCAATGCCGATTTGGCCGAAGACACCTTGTTGGCCGGCAGCCAAGTCAGCCGCTTCTTGGTCTTGCACAAAGAACTCGATGCCGACGATGGCGAGCTCACACGAACCAACAAAGTACGTCGTGGCTTCATTGCCGAGAAATACCAGCCTTTGGTGGATGCGCTGTACGGTGGTTTGACCACACAGTTCATTGAAACCGTTGTGAAGTTTGAAGATGGTCGCACAGGCAGTGTCAGCGCCACCCTCAAAATTTCTGATGCCAAAACATTTGTGCCCGTGAAGGCTGCAGCATGACAAAACACATTGGCGACGTGATCCTAGACGTCCAAAACATCAGCTTGCGATTTGGTGGCGTGAAAGCGCTCACCGACATTTCTTTCAATGTGAAAGAACATGAAATTCGCGCCATCATTGGCCCCAACGGCGCTGGCAAAAGCTCCATGCTGAACTGCATCAACGGTGTTTACACACCGCAAGAGGGCAGCATCACTTTCCGGGGTCAAACCTTTGATCACATGAACAGCCGCCAAGTGGCTGAAATGGGCGTGGCCCGAACTTTCCAAAACTTGGCTTTGTTCAAAGGCATGAGCGTGATTGACAACATCATGACCGGTCGCAACTTGCGCATGAAGAGCAATATCTTGATGCAAGCCCTGCGCATTGGTCCTGCTGAAAACGAAGAGATCAAACACCGCGAGCGGGTGGAAGAGATCATTGACTTTTTGGAAATCCAAGCCTTCCGTAAAACGCCTGTGGGCCAATTGCCCTACGGTTTGCAAAAACGTGTGGACTTGGGCCGCGCCTTGGCCATGGAGCCACAAGTGCTGTTGCTCGACGAGCCCATGGCCGGCATGAACGTTGAAGAGAAACAAGACATGTGCCGTTTCATCTTGGACGTCAACGACGAGTTTGGTTGCACCATTGTCTTGATTGAACACGACATGGGCGTGGTGATGGACATTTCCGACCGCGTGGTGGTGCTCGACTACGGCAAAAAAATTGGCGACGGTACGCCCGAAGAAGTTCGCAACAACGAAGAAGTGATCAGCGCCTATTTGGGCACATCACACTAAGCACAAGGACAGCAAAATGGGATTTTTTCTTGAAACCTTGATTGGCGGCCTGATGGCCGGCATGTTGTATTCCTTGGTGGCCTTGGGCTTCGTGCTCATTTACAAAGCATCGGGTGTGTTCAATTTCGCGCAAGGTGCCATGGTGCTGTTTGCAGCCTTGGCCATGGCGCGTTTTGCCGAGTGGATTCCTGCTTATGCAGGCATCACCAGCCCTGTGGCTGCCAACCTCATTGCCTTTGTGTTGGCCGCTGGCGTCATGTTCATCGTGGCGTGGGTCATTGAATATTTGGTCTTGCGCCATCTGGTCAACCAAGAGGGCACCACCCTGTTGATGGCCACTTTGGGCATCACTTATTTCTTGGACGGTGTGGGCCAAACTATTTTCGGCAGTGACATTTACAAGATCGACATTGGCATGCCCAAAGAACCTTTGATGGCTTTCGAAAAAGCCTTTGAAGGGGGCATCATGATCAACCAAGAAGACCTGGTGGCAGCGGCCATCGCGGCCATCTTGGTGGCTGGCCTCAGCGTCTTCTTCCAGAAAACCACCACTGGCCGCGCCCTGCGCGCCGTGGCGGATGACCACCAAGCGGCTCAGTCCATTGGCATTCCCTTGAACCGCATTTGGGTCATTGTGTGGTGTGTGGCCGGTATTGTGGCTTTGGTGGCCGGCATGATTTGGGGCTCCAAATTGGGCGTGCAGTTCTCCTTATCAACGGTTGCTTTGCGTGCCTTGCCCGTGGTGATTTTGGGCGGTTTGACATCGGTACCCGGCGCCATCATTGGCGGTCTCATCATCGGTGTGGGTGAGAAATTGTCAGAAGTTTTCTTGGGCCCTTATGTGGGCGGCGGCATTGAAATCTGGTTCGCCTATGTGCTGGCCTTGGGTTTCTTGTTGGTTCGTCCTCAAGGTTTGTTCGGTGAAAAGATCATCGATCGCGTTTAAACCAAAACGCTAGCACTGAACATTCACGATCGCAGAAAGAATTTATGTTTTACAGAGAAAACGGCCAATTCAAAACCAGCTACAAAGCTGATCAGCAAATCTTCCCCATCGCACAAGACCGCTGGGGTGTGTTGCTCATCGTTGCATTCGCATTTTTAGCCGTGCCATTCATGGCCGACGAATACATGATGCGCGCCATTCTGATTCCCTTCCTGATCTTGTCGCTCGCCGCCCTGGGTGTGAACATCTTGGTCGGTTATTGCGGACAAATCTCTTTGGGTTCTGGCGCTTTCATGGCGGTGGGCGCTTATGCGGCGTTCAATTGCTGGGTTCGCATAGAAGGCATCCCCTTGGTGGCAGCACTGTTGGTTGGCGGCTTTTTTGCCACGCTGGTGGGCATCTTCTTCGGCATTCCTAGCTTGCGTGTGAAGGGCTTGTATTTGTCGGTGGCCACATTGGCAGCGCAGTTTTTCTGCGATTGGGCATTCCTGCGCATCAAGTGGTTTACCAATGATTCAGCCTCGGGTACAGCATCGGTGGCCAACCTCAGCGCGTTTGGTTTTGATGTTGTCACCCCTTTGCAGAAATACATTTTCTGCTTGAGCATCTTGGTGGTGTTTGGTGTATTGGCCAAAAACCTGGTGCGAGGTGCCATCGGCCGTGAGTGGATGGCCATTCGCGACATGGACGTGGCCGCTGCTGTGATCGGCATTCGCCCCATGTACGCCAAACTCAGCGCCTTTGCGGTCAGCTCCTTCATTGTAGGTGTGGCAGGTGCGCTGTGGGCTTTTGTTCACTTGGGTTCGTGGGAGCCAGCAGCTTTCTCGGTCGATCGTTCTTTCCAATTGCTGTTCATGGTGATCTTGGGCGGCATGGGCTCCATCATGGGTAGCTTCTTTGGCGCGGCTTTCATTGTGATTCTGCCAATTGCTATCAACTTGATCTTGCCCGTTTTGGGTTCGCTTGTGGGCGTTGAAGTCAGCACAGCTGCCTTGACCCACGCAGAGCAAATTATTTTTGGCGCTTTGATTGTGTGGTTCTTGATTGTTGAACCGCACGGTTTGGCCAAATTGTGGAGTGTGGGCAAGCAAAAAATGCGCGTCTGGCCTTTCCCTCACTAAGTTCATTACCAGTATTCAAACCAAGTTTTTTTCACTGCTTCTTTAAATTTTTCAACAGGAGACAAACCATGAAGCTTCGTCAACTCGTTCTCGCTGCATCGGTGGTGGCTGCGGCTGCTTCCAGCGCATTGGTCAGCACCGCTGCCTATGCACAAGCCAAAGAACAATTCTTCCCCGTGCTGCCTTACCGCACAGGTGCTTATGCGCCAAACGGTGTGCCATGGGCTAACGGCTATGCCGATTACCTGAAGTTGATCAACGCCCGTGATGGCGGTATCAACGGCGTCAAAATCACCTTTGAAGAGTGCGACACAGCCTACGCCACAGACCGCGGTGTGGAATGCTACGAGCGCCTTAAAGGCAAAGCACAAGGCGGGATCTTCCAGCCTTTGTCAACGGGCATTACTTTCGCTTTGACTGAAAAAGCACCTGCTGACAAAAATCCTTTGATCACTGGCGGCTATGGTCGTTCAGAGTCTAGCGATGGTGGTGTGTTCAAGTGGAACTTCCCCTTGATGGGCACGTATTGGTCTGGCGCTGACATCATCATGCAGCACCTCACCAAGAAAGAAAACGGCAACTTGAAGGGCAAGAAAATTGCCTTGGTCTATCACGACAGCCCTTACGGCAAAGAGCCAATTCCTTTGTTGCAAGAGCGTGCCAAGATGCAAGGTTACGACCTGCAATTGTTGCCCGTGACAGCCCCTGGCGTGGAGCAAAAAGCCACTTGGTTGCAAATTCGTCAAGCCCGCCCTGACTACGTGTTGTTGTGGGGTTGGGGTGTGATGAACTCTGCCGCTTTGAAAGAAGCCGTGGCCACAGGTTATCCCCGCGACAAGATGTACGGCGTGTGGTGGTCAGCTGCTGAACCCGACGTGAAAGACGTGGGCGAAGCTGCTAAAGGTTATTCCGGCTTGGTGGCCACTGGCCCTGGCGGCAAAGTGTTGGAAGACATCAAAAAGCACGTGCATGACAAGAAGCAAGGCACTGGCCCAGCTGACGAAGTGGGCACCACTTTGTACAACCGTGGTTTGGTGAGTGCTGCCTTGGCCGTTGAAGGTGTGCGCGCTGCGCAAGAGCGTTTCGGTAAAGGCAAAGTGGTCAATGGCGAGCAAATCCGTTGGGGTTTGGAAAACCTGAACATGGATGACAAAGCTTTGAAGAAACTGGGTCTTGACACCGTCATGAAGCCCCTGAGCACGTCTTGCCTCGACCACGAAGGTTCACGCACTGCACGTATGCACACATGGGACGGCAAGAAGTGGAACTACAGCTCTGACTGGATCGAAGCTGATACTTCCATCATCAAGCCACTCGTGAAGCAATTTGCTGACAAGTACGCTGCAGAGAAAAAACTGACACGCCGCACACCAGCGGATTGCCAGTCTTGATCTGACGCATGGGCGGGTGGCTTGGGATCTCCATGCCGCCCCTCTTCTTCAAACTTGCGCGCAGGTTTGAGGTGGAGTTTGAAATTCATTGAGCAGGGTCATCATGGACGCTAAAAATATTGTTCTCAACGTCAACGGCATTGAAGTCATTTACAACCACGTCATCTTGGTTCTAAAGGGCGTGTCTTTGCAGGTGCCAGAAGGCAGCATCGTGGCATTGCTGGGCGGCAACGGCGCTGGCAAAACAACCACATTGCGTGCAGTGTCCAATTTGCTGCAAGGCGAACGCGGCGCGGTCACGAAGGGTTCGATTGAACTCCGTGGCGAACGCATTGAAAACTTATCGCCTGCCGATTTGGTTCAACGGGGTGTGGTGCAGGTCATGGAAGGCCGTCATTGCTTTGCACACTTGACCATCGAAGAAAATTTGCTCACTGGCTCTTACACACGCAAAGACAAGGGTGAAATTGCGGCCAATTTGGAAAAGGTCTACAACTATTTTCCGCGTCTCAAAACACGTCGCACGTCACAAGCTGCGTACACCTCGGGTGGCGAACAACAGATGTGCGCCATTGGCCGTGCCATCATGACCAACCCCAGCATGGTGTTGCTCGACGAACCCTCTATGGGCTTGGCGCCGCAAATTGTAGAAGAGGTGTTCAACATTGTTCGCGACTTGAACACAAAAGAAAAAGTGACCTTCCTGTTGGCCGAGCAAAACACCAACATGGCATTGAAGTATTCAGACTATGGCTACATCATGGAAAGCGGCCGCATTGTGATGGACGGTGCCGCCAAAGACTTGGCCAGCAATGAAGACGTGAAAGAGTTTTACCTGGGTATGGGCGGCGGCGAGCGCAAGAGCTTCAAGGATGTGAAGAGCTACAAACGCCGCAAGCGTTGGTTGGCCTAATTCATCCATAGACATTCAAAGGAATTTTATGAATACGCACATGGATGCATTGGAAACGCGCGCCCCTGCCGATCGAGAAGCCGCACTGTTGGCGGCTTTGCCCGCACAGATTGCGCATGCACAAAAAAATGCACCGGCGTTTGCTGATGCCTTGAAGGGTGTCAATGCTGCAGAAATTAACACGCGTGCTGCGTTGGCCAAGTTGCCAGTGGTTCGCAAATACGAACTGCTTGAAAAACAAAAAGCCTCACGTGCTGCGGGCAGTAGCGTGTTTGGTGGCTTCAGTGCTATCAGCTTTGGCAAGAACATGCCGCGTGTGTTCTCTAGCCCTGGCCCTATTTACGAACCCGAAGGCGCACGCACCGATTACTGGCGCATGGCACGGGCCATTGCTGCGGCCGGTTTCAAATCAGGTGAATTGATACACAACTGCTTTAGTTATCACTTCACACCTGCAGGCTCCATGATGGAGACAGGCGCACACGCTTTAGGCTGCACAGTGTTCCCAGGTGGCATTGGCCAAACTGAGCAACAAGTCCAAGCCATGGCCGAGTTGCAGCCTGCGGGTTACATCGGGACTCCCAGCTTCTTGAAAATCATCATCGAGAAAGCAACAGAAATGGGCGTAGCCCTGCCTTCCGTCAAAAAGGCCTTGGTCTCTGGCGAAGCCTTTCCGCCTAGCCTGCGCGATTGGATGACCGCCAAGGGCGTAGACGCGTATCAGTGCTACGCCACAGCCGATGTGGGTCTCATTGCCTACGAAACCAGCGCACGCCAAGGTTTGGTCGTGGACGAAGGCGTCGTTGTTGAAATTGTTCGCCCAGGCACCGGTGACCCAGTGCCCGAAGGCGAAGTGGGTGAGTTGGTGATCACCAGCTTGAACCCTGACTACCCACTGATCCGTTTTGGCACGGGAGATTTGTCTGCCATATTGGCAGGACCTTGCCCTACGGGTAGAACCAATCAACGCATCAAAGGCTGGATGGGCCGCGCCGATCAAACCACCAAGGTGCGAGGTATGTTCGTCCACCCCGGTCAAGTGGCTGAAGTGGTGAAGCGCTTCCCCGCCGCCTTGAAGGCCCGTTTGGTGGTGCAAGGTGAGATGGCCAACGACAGCATGGCCTTGCATGTTGAAACCCAAGCAGCAGGCAATGACGAAGAACAGCTCAAAGCGCAAATTGCAGAGGCCATTCGGGACATCACCAAGCTGCGCAGTGACGTGCACTTGGTGGCACCTGGTAGCTTGGCCAACGATGGCAAAGTGATTGAGGATGCCCGAAGTTATCAATGAGTTGGTCTGATTTGAGTCAAAAGGGCTTCATTCTTCAAGGAATGAAGCCCTTTTTCTCTTTGGGCCTTAGTGTTTCTGCGGGGGTGCGGGGGATAATGAGCCAACTACACTTAAGGTTCTAGATAAGGAGTTTTAGATGAAACGCATCCTCGTAATTGCAGCGGCAGCCTTGGCGCTGGTCGCGCAAGCTCAAAATTTCCCGGGTTCCAAGCCCATTTCCATTGTGGTGCCCTTTGCGGCCGGTGGACCTACTGACAAAGTAGCCCGTGATCTGGGTGTGGCCATGGCCAAAACCTTGCCTGGTGGCAACTTTGTCGTTGAAAACGTGGCAGGTGCGGGTGGCACTATCGGCGCCAGCAAAGTGGCACGTGCCAACCCCGATGGCCATACTTTGCTCTTGTTCCACATCGGGATGGCAGCAACGCCAGCTTTGTATCGCAAACTTTCCTACAAGCCCTTAGAAGACTTTGAATTCTTGGGCATGGTCAATGATGTGCCTATGACATTGATTGGCAAGCCCCAGTTGCCAGCCAACACCTACCGCGACTTTGAAAACTACATCCGCGCCAATGCCGGTAAGTTGAACATTGCCCACGCAGGCTTGGGTTCTGCTTCTCACATTTGCGGCATGTTGTGGCAAGCCCAATTGCAGTCCAAAGAAGCCATGACCACCATTCCTTTTGGCGGTACAGCACCCGCTATGAATGCGTTGGTGGGCGGTCAAGTCGATGTGATGTGCGATCAAACCACCAACACCACAGCGCAAATTGAATCTGGCCGCGTGAAGGCATTTGCTGTGACCACAGCCAAGCCTTTGTCAGATCACAAATTGCTCAAGTACTACCCTTCATTGCAAGAGATGGGCATGAAAGGTTTTGACCTGACCATTTGGCACGGCCTGTATGCACCTAAAGGCACACCTCCTGCCATTACCACCGCATTGAACGAAGCCATGAAAAAAGCTTTGAAGGATCCTGAGTTCATCAAAAAGCAAGAAGGCTTGGGTGCTTTGGTGGTCACTGACAAACGTGTTGAACCCGCAGAGCACAAAAAGTTTGTGGCAGCCGAGATCCAAAAAATCAAGGTGGCTGTAGACGCTAGCGGCAAGTACGCGGACTAAGTCTTTTCGATACCTACAAAAAAACCGCATGCGTGCGGTTTTTTTGTTCAATTATTTCAGTTGCTTCAGCTTCGGGCTGACCACGGGGGTGGTGAGCATGGTGCTGGCAACGGCCATCAGCAGTAGCGCTGTGAAGGTGGCCGAAGAAATGATTTGTTTGTCGAGCAAGATGTTGGCAAAAATAATCATGATCAGGGCCTTGGTTTGGAGCAACCAACCAATCACAGAAGCTTCGCCATCAGGCCACCTCAAAATCTTGCCAGCCAAACGAACGCCTAGCAACTTGCCTGCCACAGAAGCCAGCAACAACATAGCTGCCGCCACAAACACCAAGGTGCCACCCATAGCCCAGTTTGTTTTCAGTCCAGTACTTAAAAAGAACACGGGCATCATGACCAATAGCACGTGCTTGCGAAGCAGGTCCATTTGCGTTTGATCAAACCAAGCGGCATCGATCACGACGCCCGCTAAAAACGCGCCCACCATGAAATGCAGGCCAGACCAATCGGCGCCCAACGAACACAAAATTAGCCAAATCAAGGCCACATACCATCGGTCTGCTGGCGGGACCGCCTGCATCATACGGCGCAGCACGATGCTCAACACGCCAAAGGCCAACAAGAAAAAGACCTGTTTGCCCATGCGTTCCCAGTCCATCAAAATCAAAGCCAAAACGCCCCATATGGCGATGTCATCCAAGCTGGCATAACGCAGAATTCTCTGGCCCAAAGGCTGTCGCAAAATCTCTAGCTTTTCCATCAGCAAAATGAGAATGGGCAAGGCCGTCACTGCGCAAGACATGGCCACCCCCATGGTGAACTGCCAGTCTTTGGCAGAGGCCCCGATCCAGCCCGTTCCCATTTGGCCCGAGTTGATGTAACTCGCTGCCGCTGCGCCAAAAATCAAGGGTACCAACAAGGCCAAGCCGGCGGTCAAGGCGCTTTCTTTTTTGGCGGCCCATGCTTGGCTTAAGTCGAGCTCAATGCCAGCCAAAAAAACAAACAACATCACCGCCCACCAAGCCACGCCAGTCAAAGACTGGACAACCGAGGGGTTGAAGACGAATTGGTAATAGGCTGGAAAAAAAGCACCCAACACACCTGGCCCCAGCAAGATGCCCGTGATGATTTGAACCACGACCAAAGGCGCTACAAGTTCGGTACGCCCCAAACGCCAAATCAAGTAGGGCAGCGTAAAGACGATGCCCATGGCAATCAGGTAAATCTCGGCGGTGTTCATGGGGTGTGTGCCACGCTGATCATATTCATTGCCGTCTCTTCATTTGCCCAACAAAAACAACACAGGAATCTCAAGCCGCACGGCCCATGCTTTTTCATCGTGGCCAATTTTTCAATTCGCCCCGATTCCGTCTTGGGTCACCACGACGCATTCACTTGAGCCATGACATAGGCAATTGGGCGCTCCGCATGGTGCTGAGCGCTTAGTTCAAAGATCTAGAGGCGCCCAATAAAGCCGGGGATTCTGCTGCATTGATCACATAAACCGGAATGTCTTGGAGGTACTCGCGAAACCGACCCTTGGCTTCAAATCGTTCTCTAAAAACAGACGACTCAAACCAACCCAACCATCGGGGCACTACGCCACCGCCTAAATAAACGCCACCCAATGCGCCTAAAGTGAGTGCCAAATCGCCAGCGACCGAGCCCAAAAAACCAGCAAACATTTCTAAACTTTGCAAGGCCAAGGGCTCTTTGTTGACCAGGGCCCAATGGGTAATATCGGCAGCACTTGTGACCTCCATGGGGGCATGTCCTTGAAGCTGCCGCAGCGCTAAATACAAGTCCACCAAACCCTGACCTGACAACACGCGCTCTGCAGAAACATGCCCATAACGCTGACGGATCAATTCAATGACACGGTATTCCTTTTCGGTCTGCGCAGCCAATGTGGCGTGACCCCCTTCACCTGCAATGGCCACCCATTGATCGAGGCCTGCTTTGACGGGAAACAAACCAGAGACCCCCAAGCCTGTGCCTGCACCAATGATAGCCTTGGGGCCCAAGCCAGACGCATGCTTGCCACCAATTTGAATCAACTGGTCTTGCGAAATAGAGGGAATGGCCAAGGCCAAGGCAGTGAAGTCATTGATGACATTCAATTTGGACACGCCTAAATTACGTGCCATTTCAGAAATCGAAAATGTCCAATGGTGGTTGGTCATTCGAACGGTGTCACCCGTGATCGGGTTGGCAATGCCTATCGCACAAGCCCGCGGGGCAGGCAATTTCTGATGCTTTAAATAAGCTTGAATGGCCACTTCCAGGGTGGGAAAGTCTGCGCAAGGCAAGACTTGTACATGCTGTACACCGCTGTCGAGTGATGTTTGCCAACCCAAGCGGGCATTGGTGCCGCCCACATCCCCCAACAGGCGTGGAAACGTATCGCTCATAAACTAATTCTTCAGTCGATCAATTCACAAACTGCTCAGAACCCACAATGCCCAATTTGTTCAAGCCTAGGCGCTGTGCACTGGCCATCACCAAAGCCACAGACTCGTACTTGGCCTTGGCATGCGAGCGAATGTGCAACTCGGGCTGCGGTTGAATGGCAGAAGCCTCCAACAATTTAGCCTCCAAGTCAGCACGCCCTGCAATGGGCTTGCCGTTCCAGTTGATCACGCTGTTGGCGTCCACATCAATTTTCACCACCACAGGCTCCACCTTCTTGGTGGGCGGGGTCGAGACCGGCATGTCCAAATTCACCGAGTGAAGTTGCGCTGGAATCGTGATGATCAACATAATGAGCAGCACCAACATCACGTCAATCAATGGCGTGGTGTTGATGTCCATCATCACTTCTGGCTCGTCACTGCCCGAGCCCGAGCCTACGTTCATTCCCATGATCTTCTTCCTTTATTGCGGCTCAGTGATGAACCCGACCTTGGTGATGCCGGCGCGCTGCACCGCATACATCACCCGGCCCACCGACTCAAAGTCGCTCTTGCCATCGCCCCGGATCTGAACTTCAGGCTGGGGTTTCATGACCGCAAACTTCTTCATGCGCTGGAGCAGGTCGTCTGAATTTTTAATGGGCGTGTCGTACAAGAAGATCTTGCCCTTCACATCCACCGAGATGATCACGTTCTCTGGCTTGGTCTCCCGCACCATGTTCTTCTCCTTGGGCAAGTCCACCTTGATGGACGTTGTCACCACAGGAATCGTGATCAAGAAGATGATCAACAAAACCAACATCACGTCCACCAAGGGCGTGGTGTTGATCTCATTCATGATCTCATCGTCTTTGTCTGAACCGACGCTCATTGCCATAATTGGCCTCTCAGTATTTTGAGTTTGTTTTGAGTTTGAGTAATTGAGGCTTGTCTATTCAACAAGCTTTGAATTACTTGTTGCTAGAAGCCAGCAACACAGAGTGCAAGTCAGAACCAAAGGCGTTCACATCTTCCATCACAGCCTTGTTACGGCGCACCAACCAGTTGTAACCGAGCACAGCAGGCACAGCTACCGCCAAACCAATGGCCGTCATGATCAAGGACTCGCCCACGGGGCCTGCCACTTTGTCAATGGAGGCTTGGCCAGACATACCAATCTTGACCAGCGCGTTGTAGATACCCCAAACCGTACCGAACAAACCGACGAAAGGAGAAGTAGAGCCCACAGTGGCCAACACAGCCAAGCCGTCTTGCATGCGGCTTTGAACGTTGCCAATGGCGCGCTGAATGCTTTGTGTGGTCCAAGTGTTGAAGTCCACAGCGCCCAAGAGGCCTGTGTGCTTGTTGGCGCTCTCAAGACCCTTTTCTGCAATGAAGCGGAAGGGGCTGTCTTCGGCCAAGCCATCAGCGCCTTGGCGCAGTGAAGAAGCAGACCAGAAGTTGTCTTTGGCTTCAGTTGCAAACTTAGCAGCTTTTGACTGCTCAAAGAACTTGGTGATGATCACATACCAAGAGCCCATGGACATCAGCACCAAGATCAGCAGTGTGCCCTTGGCCACCACGTCGCCTTGGGCCCACAAAGCGCCCAGACCATAAGGATTCTCTTCGTGTGCAGAAGGCGCTGCAGCGGGAGCGGCAGGCGCGGCCACAGCTGCGGCCGGTGCTGCAGGCGCTGCTGCTTCAGCGGCTGGTGCAGCAGGTGCGGCTGCGGCGGGCGCTGCCTCTTTGGGCTTGGCCGCAAAGCTGGTGCTGGCCAGACCCATGCCGGCCACCAAACCGATGGCCAGGACGAGAGTTTTGAGTTGCTTGATCATGGAAAGACTCCTCTGAAACGAATTCAATTAAATTTAAAAAATGTTCAACAAAATGTTGGATGTTTATATTTTTGGATCTTGGGCAAGAGACTGCGACGACGCCGCTCTTACTCCAAGCGCCATGTGTATTTCATGCTCGCCCAGCTTTGCTGAGGCTTGCCGTCCACGGTGCCAGGCTTGAACTGGCACTTGGACAAGCCAGCACGAGCCGCTTCGTCCAAACGCCTAAAGCCAGATGACTTCTCAACGGCCGACTCAATCACCTTGCCGTCTACGCCCACCAAGAACTTCAGCTGCACGGTGCCTTCTTCCTCCAAGCGCTTAGAGGCGCTGGGGTACTCAGGCTTTTCGCAACTAGAGGCACTGATGACAGCGGCCGTGACCGCTGGCGGCGCTGGCGGCGCTGTTTGCACAGGCAAAGGCGAGGGCGGCGCCACAGGCTGAGGCGTGTTGGACACCGCCGCAATGGCGTTGACCGGTGTGGGGGCAGCCACAGCCACTTCCACTGGCGGCACATAGGCCGGCGGTGGGGGCGGCAAGTTTTTAGGGGGCGGCGGTGGTGGCGGTGGTGGCGGAATGTCTGGTTTGGTCTCTTCCAACAGAACAGCCTCAACCGGTCCTTTGATGACCTTCACGAACTTGCGCGCAAGTCCGGAGTTGATGGCCCAAAACAGCAGCCCGTGTAACACCACCACAACCGTCAATCCCACAATGTGCTTGCGGGGGGGTCTCTGCCGGCTGGCGTAATCGATCATGTAGCAAATACTCCTTTTCAGGTCGGTGAGACATCGGCGTTTGCCGAGGTCGCAGAATCTTCAGGTTTGGTTCTGGATGGGTCGGAATTGTAATTAAGTTACAGGCTGACGCAAGTAATTAGTAGAAAAATTACATAAGGGTTATCCCGATATTCTTTATCTTAACCCGCAGATCATTGGCTGTGCGAGATGTAGGGTTTCAAAGGCGTTGCCAGGCGCACGCCAGGTGACGCGGGGACCTCGTGGGGGCGGCCATCTAAGTCAAGCGTGTTGGTGGAAGCCGTCAAATATCGCATCTCCAGGCCCACAATCAAAATGTCAATCAACAGCAAGTGCAGCACTCGGCTGACCATTGGCAAATGGGTAGCGGCATGTTCGTTGTGCTCTGCTACCAAGGCGACGTCCGCTTTTCTGGCCAAAGGTGACTGATTGGCAGTGATCGCGATCAAGGTGGCACCGCGTTGCTGGATTTTCTCTTGCAGGGCCATTAACTCGGGCAACTTGCCGCCGCTGCTGATGATCAAAGCCACTGTGCCAGGCTGAATGGTGGCTGCCGTTAGATCTTGTAAATGGGGGTCGGTGTGGGCGCCGCAAGGCAATCCCAAACGCAAAAATTTGGTTTGCGCATCTTGTGCCACAGCGGCGTAGTTGCCTACTGCAAAGAGTTCAACCCGTTTGGCGTCAGCGACCAGATCAATGGCGCGGTCGATGGCGTCGCGCTGCAGTTCGTTGCGCAACTGCAAAATGGCATTGGCCGTGTTGCCCAAGACCTTGGCGCCCAATTCCAACATAGAGTCGTCGTGCGTCACTTGGGAGTGGGTGATCGGTACCGACATGCTCAGGCCAGAGGCCAAACGCAATTTAAAGTCAGACAAACCTTTGCAGCCTACCGAGCGGCAAAATCGAATCACGGTGGGTTGACTGACCTGGGCCGCTAGGGCGATGTCATGAATGGGGTCGCTCAAGACAGAACGTGGTTTTGCCAAGACCAAGTCGGCCACGCGTTGTTCTGCGGGTGACAACTCTGCCCTCGAGCGCCTGATTTGGGTGAGAATGGCCGAGCCAGGAGAACTCAGCAGCGCGCGCAGTTGGTTGTCCAATATGGCCGATGCACCCAAAAAAGTAGCCTCTGGTGCCGTGATCACATAGGTAGGAATGTGGGCCACGTAATTGGTGAACCGGCCTTTGTCTTCGAAGCGTTTTCTGAAGCCCGATTGGTCAAAGAATTCACCCAAGCGGGGCACGATGCTACCGCCAATGTAGATGCCGCCTGTGGCGCCTAATGTGACTGCCAAATTGCTGGCAGCCGTACCCAAGACACTGCAAAACACCTCAAGGGTTTCAGTGCACAGGGCATCCTGATTGTCGAGAGCCATGCGTGTGATGTCGGGTGCCGACAAAGCCGTCACATTTTTTTGTTGCAGCTCGGCCAAGGCCAAATATGTCAACTCCAGGCCAGGTCCCGACAACAAGCGTTCGAAAGAAACGTGTCCAAAATGTCGCCATGCATATTGCAGGACGGCTGCTTCGCGCGCATCGGCTGGTGCAAAACTGGCGTGACCGCCTTCAGAGCCCAAAGAAGTCCAGCCTTCACCCGAGGGAATCAAGCCCGATACGCCCAAGCCCGAGCCCGAACCAATCAGGCCGATCACACTATTTTTGACGGCTTGACCGGTGCCCACTTGCCTGAAGTCCGTTGCTGAGAGGCGAGGCAAAGCCATGGCCAGCGATGTGAAATCGTTGACCACCACCAATGTTTCCAGGCCCAAATTGGCCCGTGTTTCTTCAATTGAAAACTGCCAGTGGTAGTTGGTCATTCGCACCTGATCGCCATCGACCGGGTTGGCAATGGCCACAGCCGCATGTGCCACGGCGGCAGATTTGAGGCTGCCCAAGTAGGCTGACATGGCTGCCTCAAAGCTGGGAAAGTCAGCGCATCTCAGGCTGCGTTGTTGTGCAAATTCGCCATAGCTGGTCTCGATGGCAAAGCGTGCATACAAACCGCCAATGTCTGCGATCAGGCGAGGAGAGTCGAAGGCGATCATGGATTTTGTAATGTAACTACTTCGAAAGTGATCAGAAATGTAACCGCATTGTTACTGTGATTTCAAGTCTAATCGAGAGAGAAATTTCAAAATATTCAAGCAAAATAGGCTTCCTCAGTCAAAAAGCCTTTATTGGGTTGCCATGTTATTTTCTTACTTGCGTAGTAAAGCTACAAGCATTTCGGCCGTGTTGGCCCTTGGTGGGGTGGCGCTGGCAACAGCCAATGCAGGTCCGAATTTGAAGCTGCATGTGCCCTCGCCCGATTGGCGAGATCAAATCATGTACTTCCTCATGACAGATCGATTTGAGGATGGCAACCCCCGTAACAACGATCAAGGCGCCGGCGAATTCAATCCACACAAAGAATCGCACTACAGCGGTGGCGATTTGGCGGGTATCCGAAAAAGACTGGACTACATTCAGGGTTTGGGCGCCACTTCAGTGTGGATCACACCCCCCGTGGCCAATCAGTGGTGGAACGGGGTCTACGGCGGCTATCACGGTTATTGGGCCTCTGACTTCAAACGAGTCGATCCGCACGTGGGCAGCTTGAAAGACTACCAGTTGCTCTCGGATGCCTTGCATCGCAGGGGCATGTACTTGGTCCAAGACATTGTGCTGAACCACACTGGCGATTTCTTTCGCTACAAAAACTGGAACCCGCAAGACCCAGCCCAGGGCTTTGAGATGATTCCTAAATCGGTGCCCATGACTGCGCCTAAGCAAGTGCCGTTCAACATGAACGATGCGCGCAACCCTGCGCATCGCGCAGCAGGCATCTATCACTGGACGCCAGACGTCAACAACTACAACGACCGCCAGCAAGAGCTGAATTTTCAGATGTCGGGCTTGGACGATTTGAATTCTGAAAATCCCTTGGTGCGTCGTGCGCTACGAGACAGCTATGGCCATTGGATTCGCAAAGTGGGCGTCGATGGCTTCCGCTTAGACACCGCTTTCTTTGTGCCGCCAGATGCCGTGCAAGATTTCTTGTATGCCAAAGACCCCAAACAACCCGGCATGCGCATCGTGGCGCAGCAAACTGGACGCAAAGATTTCTTCAGCTTCGGTGAAGGTTTTGCCATCGACAAGGCGGGCGAGACGCAAGCCATGTCCAAAATTGAAAGCTATGTACGCGATGCAAAGGGCCAGCCGGTCTTGCAAGGCATGCTCAATTTTCCTTTGTACGGCAGCGTGGGCAATGTGATGGCACGAGGTCATCCCACGCAAGAATTGGGTGAACGTATTCGGCAAATGATGCGCATTCACAGCGATCCGCACCGCATGCCGAGCTTTTTGGACAACCACGATGTCGACCGATTTTTAAAAGGCGGCAACGAGCTGGCCTTGCGACAAAGCTTGGCCTTGATCATGACCTTGCCAGGCATTCCTACTTTGTATTACGGCACCGAGCAAGGATTCAAAGAACAGCGCGCGGCCATGTTTGCAAGGGGTTATGGATCGGGCGGGCGCGATCACTTCGACACGCAGTCTCCCATGTACCGTTTTACCCAAAGCATTGCGCAAGTGCGTCAACAACATCGGGTGTTCTCTCGCGGTGTGCCCACGGTATTGCGTGAAGATGCTGCAGGTGCGGGGGTGTTGGCGTATCGCATGGACCACGAAGGGCAATCGGCTTGGGTGATCTTCAACACGGCATCGCATGAGGTTTTGTTGGACAACCTCGACCTTATGCAGGGCTTGCAACCATCAAGCAGGCCGCTTGCCATGAAGGGGGTTTGGGGCGCTGAGGGGGGGCAATTCAAAACGCCTGTGGATGTGCACCTGACGCCTTCCAATACCGCTGCTTTGTTCAATGTGCAATTGGCACCGCGCAGCACCCTGATTTGGGTCAGCAGCAAAGTGCCAAGCACCGATGCCAAGGGGCCCCCTCCTGCGCTGCAATTGCAGTTGCCTGCTGATATGCCAAAACAAGTGGCAAGTGATTTTGAACTGAGCGGAGATTGGACGCTGCCTGCGTCTAGCGACTTGGAAGTTCTCTGTGTGGTCAATGGCGATTTGAAAAATGCACAAGTATTAAAGCCCACACGGGATGGCGACAAGTCGCGCTGGCATTTGCGTGTCGACACGTCGCGTTGGGCAGATGAAGCGCTGCAGCGTGTGGTCTTATTGGTGCGCCATGCCCAAACCAAAGCGGTGCTGACTGTCAGTGAGGCGCAGGAAGTGCGCATGAAAAAAGACTGGCAGTTACGCGCAAATGTTGCAGACCTTGTTGGCGATGATCGGGGGCCGCATGGACGCTATGTCTATCCGAAAGACCCGACCTATGTGCCAGGCACTTTTGACATTGAGAACATGGAAGTTTGGTCTGCAGGCAAATCCTTGCGTTTGAAAATCAAGATGGGAGCGATCAACCGAAGCTGGAATCCTGCCAATGGCTTTGACCACGTCGCATTCACAGTATTCATTGGCAAACCCGATGCCAGCAACAGCCTGCGTGTGATGCCTTTGCAGCAAGACAACTTGCCTGACAACTTGCATTGGCACTATCGTTTGCGTGCGCATGGCTGGTCCAATGCGTTGTTCTCTACACAAAGCGCCAGCGCATCAGCAGAAGGCGTGTCATTGCCGGAGGCTGCCAAAATTAAAGTGGATGTGTCGGCGCGCACAGTGCAATTTGATTTGCCTGCTGGTTTGCTAGCCGATTTGACAACTTTGAATGGCTTGCGACTAGGTGTGTACACCTGGGATTACGACAATGGCTATCGCAAGTTGTCTCAGCAAGGCGGTGGTTCTGAAATGGGCGGCGGACATCTTGACGAAGCCTTGTGGATGGACCGTCTCACGCTTATGTTGACACCATGAAAATGCGTCTGGGTGCAGTGGCTGCACCTTTGTTTTTAGAGCTGGCCGTAGGCATTGCCGTTGGCATGTTGGGCACCCGTTTTGCGGCGCACATTTCAGATGCGGCCGGTGGTGCCTTTGCGCTCACCAATCATTTGTTTGGTTTGCTGTTCATGGTGTTTCGATTGGTGGGCGCCGGCATTGGTGTGGTGGTGAGTCAAAACCTAGGTGCAAAGCACCGCGCAGAAGCCGATCTGGTGGCGCGCGCCGCATTGGCGGCGGGGACTTGGATGGGCGGCAGCATGGCTGTGGTGGCCTTGTTGTTTGCCCAGCCCTTGTTGCAATTGTTGAACGCCCCGCCTGATGTGCTGGTCTTGGCGGTGCCACTTTTACAAGCCTTGTCTTTGGCACTGTTGTTGGATGCTTGGAATGCTTGCATGGCCAGTGTCATGCGCGCCCATTTGCGCACCCGCGAAACCTTATGGGTTATGTTGGTCATGCATGCGGTGCATGTGAGCTTGGCCTGGCCCCTCATGCATGGTGCCCCTTGGCTGCCTTTCTGGGCCGACTGGCAGGGCATGGGTTTGCCTGGCTTTGCAGTGGCCTTGGTGGTCAGCCGCGTGGTGGGCATGGGCCTGCATTGGCTGTTGTGGCAATGGCGATTGAACTTGGCGCCCTTGGTGTCCGATTTTTGGCGCGTTCGCTGGCCGCAAATGAAACACATCTTGCACATTGGCTTGCCCGGTGCTGCAGAAAATCTGTCGTGGGAATTGGCGTTCATGGCCAGTGTGGCAGCTGTGGGTGTGATGGGCACACAGGCATTGGCCACACAGGCTTACGTGTTGCAGTTCAACATGTGGATATTGATCAGTGGTGCTGCCATTGGCATTGCCGTTGAGATGGTGGTGGGGCATTTGGTGGGAGCGCGTAAATTGCGAGACGCACATGTCTTGGTGAAGCGTGCCCAGACCATCGGCTTTGCCATCACCACTGTGGTGGCCGTGTTAATGGCGTGGCAAGGGCCCCATTTGCTGCGATGGTTCACACAAGACCCTCAAATTTTGGAAGAAGGTCAACGCCTGTTGTGGTGGTCCATCTTGCTTGAAACGGGTCGCACTTTCAATTTGATTGTGATTGCTGCACTGCGAGCCACAGGCGATTCCCGTTACCCCTTCTACGCGGGGGCAGGCTCCATGGCGGTGGTCTTAGCCGGCGGTAGCTGGCTCATGGGGGTGCACTGGGGATGGGGCTTGACGGGTGTTTGGATTGCTTACGCCGCGGACGAATGGATTCGCGGTTTGATGATGTGGCACCGCTGGACCACGCGCGGCTGGATTCCGCATGCACGCGCCACGCACGCGCGCATGCGTCATGCAGGACAGATTCAAGCCAAGACGTAAACGCGCGCTTCCCAGGCCGCCAGTGTGTCTGGTGCCAAGGGCCACTCTTCCACCGGTAGGTTGCCAATCAAAGCTTGCGCCTGTGAGAAATCAGGCAGCTGCTTCAAAGGCAGACCCTGAAATTGGCGGCTGAAATTGCACAGCACCAACAAACACACATCCCCCAGTCGGCGCGTGTAGGCAAACAAGGAAGCATGTTTGGGCAAGAGCAATTCAAAGTTACCCGAGACCATCACCGGCCACTTTTTGCGAAGGGCAATCAATTCGCGGTAGTGATGAAAGATTGAATGGTCATCGTCGCGGGCTTGCGCTGCATTCACTTCGGTGTAGTTGTCGTGAACCGCCAACCAAGGCTGGCCAGAGGTGAAGCCTGCTTGAGGTGCTGAAGACCATTGCATAGGCGTGCGCGCATTGTCACGACCCTTGGCATGAATCGATTGCATCACGCGCTCGGGGTGTTGCTTCTTTTGCACCACCGCCACTTGAAACATATTGCGCGTTTCAATGTCTTGGTACTGATCAATGTGCGGCCACTTGACATTGGTCATGCCCAGTTCTTCGCCTTGGTAAATGAACGGCGTGCCTTGCATCATGTGCAGACACGTGGCCAACAACTTGGCAGATCGCACACGGTACGGGCCTTCATCGCCAAAGCGCGACACAGCTCGGGGTTGGTCGTGATTGCACCAATACAAACTGTTCCAGCCTTGACCATGCAAACCCGTTTGCCAACGGCTTAAGCTGGCTTTCAAATCGGGCAAGTGCAGTGGCTTTAAGTCCCATTTGCTTTTGCCTGGCTGACTGTCAACTTCCATGTGCTCAAACTGAAACACCATGTTGAGGGCGCCCGTTTGCGGATCTGTGATTTCTTGTGCTTGTGCAATCGTGGCACAAGGCGCTTCACCGACGGTAATGCAATCGTAGTGATCCAACACTTCACGGCGCATCTCGCGCATGAAGCTCATGAAGCGAGGACCATGGGTCACCATTTCAAAGGCCGGTTGCAAAAAGCCTTCCTGAACTGTGGGTGCGTCTGGCAAGCTGGGTTTTGTGGCGTTGACTGTTGTCTGCCAAGGCTTGGAGATCATGTTGATCACATCCATGCGAAAACCGCCGACACCTTTTTTCAGCCAGAAGTGCATCAGGTCATACACCTCTTGGCGCACTTTGGGGTTCTCCCAATTCAAGTCGGGCTGCTTCTTCGAAAACATGTGCAGGTAGTACTCACCTGTTGCTTCGTTAAAGGTCCAAGCCGAGCCATTGAACGCCGCTTCCCAGTTGGTTGGCTCGCGTCCTTCAACGGGATCCCGCCAAATGTAGTAGTCGTGATAGGGGTTGTCGCGTGAAGTGCGGGCTTGTTGAAACCAAGCGTGTTCATCGGAGGTGTGATTGACCACCAAGTCCATCATCAAGCGAATACCACGCTGGCGCATACCGGCCAACATGGCATCAAAGTCGGCCATGGTGCCAAACTCTTTCATGATGCTGCGATAGTCACGAATGTCGTAACCATTGTCGTCATTGGGCGAGTCGTACACCGGCGACAACCAAACAATCTCAATCCCCAAGGCTTGCAAATGATCTAAGTGCGCCGTAATCCCTGGGATGTCGCCAATGCCATCGCCATTGCTGTCCGCAAAAGAACGAGGGTAGATTTGATAGGCGACGCTACTGCGCCAATCGGAGGAGGTGGAAGGCATTACTGTGGCAAATCAACGGTGCGATGACAAGCCATGCCCTGACTGTCAAACAAATGGAGTTGCTCGGGCATCAAGCTTAAGTTGAGAGACGTACCGGCATGGGTGGTGGCGCTGCCTTCTACCTTGACGGTGGTCACGGCTTGACCTTCGCCCATTTGCACGTACAACAAGGACGAGTCGCCTAAGCGCTCAATGTGCTGCAAATGGCCAGTCACATTGGAACCAACGCCCGGAGCCGTCAAAGGAATGTGCTCGGGTCGAATGCCCAGTTGTACTTTCTCGCCAGCTTTTAAGTGGCGCGCATCCACAGCCGCTTTGATCAATTGGTCGCCCACTTTGACGGTGGCGTAGCCTTCTTGTGCATCGATCAAATGGCCGTGCAGCAAATTCATCTTGGGTGAACCAATGAACTCGGCCACAAACAAGCTGACAGGGCGGTGGTACAAGTTCATGGGCGAGCCCACTTGGGCTACGCTGCCACGTTGTTGAATCAAATCGCCAGTGTGCAGCAACACAATTTTGTTGGCCAAAGTCATGGCTTCCACTTGATCGTGCGTGACGTAAATCATGCTGGCCGAATTCATGTCTTTGTGCAGCTTGGCAATTTCCAAACGTGTTTGTACGCGCAAGGCAGCATCGAGGTTGGACAAAGGTTCGTCAAACAAAAACAGTTTGGGCTCTTTCACAATGGCGCGGCCAATGGCCACACGTTGGCGTTGGCCACCAGACAATGCTTTGGGCAATCGATCGAGCAGTGGGGTGAGTTGCAAGATCTCTGCCGCTGCCTTGACCTTGCGGTCTATCTCAGCTTTGTTCGAACCCAGCACGCGCAAACCAAAGGCCATGTTTTCGCCCACGGTCATGTGCGGGTAAAGCGCATAACTTTGAAAGACCATGGCAACGCCGCGCTTCGCAGGCGGTAAATCGTTCACGCGTTGACCTTCAATCAGCAAGTCACCAGAGGTGATGTCTTCAAGGCCCGCTACCATGCGCAGCAAGGTGGACTTGCCACAACCAGAAGGGCCTACAAACACACAAAATTCGCCTTGTTCAATGGTGAGATTGGCGTTGTTGATCGTCAAAGGCAACTCAGGTGAGTAGCGCTTGCAGACGTTTTGAAAATCAATGCGTGACATGCTGGTCTCCGAAGTCAGATGGCCAACAGCAATGCGCCGTAGGTCTCTAATTTGATGGTGTCACCTGCCACACTGCCGCCGCTCAAGCCTGGCACATGCAAGGCCGATGCGGATTTGAATTCTGCAGGCAAGTCCATGGTGGCCGTGCTGTCGCTGAAGTTGAAGGCACACAATACTTTTTTGCCTTCGTGTTCTCGTACAAAAGCCATCACTTGTTTGTGCACAGGCAGCAAAGCTTGATCGCCATGCAGCAGCACGTCTTGGCCTTTGCGCCAAGCCAGCAGGCCGCGGTAGAAGTTCAGCAAAGACTGTGGGTCTTTGTCTTGTTCAGAAACAGCCAATCTGCGATAGGCCTCTGTCAAAGGCAGCCATGGCTTTTGCGTGCCACTGCCAAAGCCCATGTCGGCAGCTTTACCATCCCAAGGCATGGGCGTGCGGCAACCGTCTCGGCCTTTGAACTCGGGCCACATGGTGATGCCGTACGGGTCTTGTAAATCTTCATAAGCCACTTGCGCTTCTGGCAATCCCAACTCGTCACCTTGGTACAAGCAAGGCGAGCCACGCAGACACATTTGGAAAGCCGCGGCCACACGCAGTTTGCGAACGTCAGCAGACTCGCCCCCCCAGCGCGAACCCACACGCACCACGTCATGATTCGACAATGCCCATGAAGGCCAGCCTGTCGCGTTCTTCTCGGCAAAGCGCGTCATCAAATCGTGCAAGTACGTGCTGCTGCTGTCGGGGCCCAGCAAGTCAAAGCTGTAAGCCATGTGCAACTTGTCGGTGCCACTGGTGTACTCGGCCATGACGGTCAGGCCATCGTCGTCTCCAATCTCGCCCACCATGGTGGTGTTGGGATATTGGTCCAGCAGGGCGCGCAGTTGTTTCAAGAAGCCCAAATTTTCGGGTTGGGTTTTGTCAAACTTGTGATACTGCCAACCATAAGGATTGACGTCATTGACTGCGGGGTCGTTGCCCTTAGGTTGACCGCGGCCTGGGTTGTTGCGCAATTGTTTGTCGTGGAAATAATAGTTGGCGGTGTCCAAACGGTAGCCGTCCACGCCCAGTTCCAACCAGAATTTCACCGTGCCCAAAATGGCTTCCACCACTTCAGGGCTGTGATAGTTCAAGTCGGGTTGGCTGGTCAAGAAGTTGTGCAGGTAGTACTGACGGCGCCGGGTGTCCCACTGCCAAGCACTGCCGCCAAATATTGACAACCAATTGTTGGGTGGATTGCCATCGTCTTTGGCGTCGGCCCACACATACCAATCGGCTTTTGGGTTGTTGCGTGAGGCGCGGCTTTCTGCAAACCAAGGGTGTTGGTCTGAGGTGTGCGACAGCACTTGGTCAATCATCACGCGCAGTCCCAATTCATGGGCTTTGTTCACCATGGTGCGGAAATCGTCCAGGGTGCCAAACAAAGGGTCGACGTCGCAATAATCGCTTACGTCGTAGCCAAAGTCTTTCATGGGGCTTTTGAAAATGGGTGACAACCACACAGCATCTGCCCCCAATTTGGCGACATAGTCCAAGTGCTTTGTGATGCCTGGTAAGTCGCCGACCCCATCGCCATTGCTGTCTGCAAATGATCGAGGGTAGATTTGATAAATGACGCCACCGCGCCACCAGTTGTTGTTAGGTGCTTTGCTCATAATTTAAATCGACAACAAGGAAAAAAATTAACCTTTGACTGCGCCAGCCGTGAGGCCAGACACAATGCGTTTTTGGAAGAAGAACACCAGCAGCAGCAAAGGCACAGTGACAATCACTGAGCCGGCCATGATGGTGCCCCAAGGAATTTCAAACGCCGTGGCGCCAGCAATCAAAGAGATGGCCACAGGTACGGTGCGTTCGGTGTCATTGACCACAAAGGTCAGGGCAAACATGAATTCATTCCAAGCGCCAATGAAAGCCAACAAACCAGTCGATACCAAGGCTGGCCAAAGCAGCGGCATGAACACTTGAAAAATAATGCGCAAGGGCCCACAGCCATCCATGATGGCGGCTTCTTCCAATTCGCCTGGCAGCTCGCGCATGAACGTGGTCAAAATCCAAACCGTGAAGGGCAAGGTAAAGATGGTGTAGGGCAAGACCAAACCCCAGGCCTTGTTGTAGATGCCCAGCCACTGAATGAGTTCAAACATGCCCGACAGCACCGCCACTTGCGGAAACATCGACACGCCCAAAATACAAACCAACAACAGGCCTTTGCCTTTGAAACGAATGCGTCCGAGGGCATAGGCTGCAGTGACACCCATTAACATGGCAAAGCCCACCGTCAGCACCGCCACCATGACGGAATTGACCAAACTTTTGCCAAAGGGTTGCACCCCTTCGAACAACGCATAGTAGTTGCGCAGGTCAGCTTGATCCGGAATGATTTGCGTATTGAACAGTGCCGTGCCAGTTTTCAAAGATGTCGAGATTGCATAGACAAAGGGATAAACCGACAGCACAACCACTACAGCAGACGCAAAGTAAATGAACGCCGTGGTCCAAGATGAACGGGTTTTCATTTGGCATCCTCCGACAGTTTCACACGGGCCAACTTCAAGAAGATGATGGCGGTCAGCAAGATGATCAAAAACAAAGAGGTAGAGGCCGCAGAGCCATAACCCATGTTCCCGTACTCCACCATTTCGCGGCGGACAAAGCCCGACATGCTGATGGTGGTGCTGCCGTTGGCAGTCAAGACATAAATCAAATCGAACACCCGAAGCGAGTCGAGCAAGCGGAAGACAATGGCCACCAACAAGGGCTGACGTATTAGGGGCAATGTGATTTTCCAAAACACGCGCAACGGATGCACACCATCTACACGCGCGGCTTCGTAACAATCTTTGGGCACGGTTTGCAGCGCCGCCAAAATGAGCAAGGCCATGAAAGGGGTGGTTTTCCAAACGTCCACCAACACAACCGTCCACAGCGCGTAAGTGGGTTCAGCCGTCCACGCTATTTTTTGCGAAATCACACCCAAGCCCACCAGGTAGGTGTTGATGACACCGAACTGATCGTTCAGCATCCAACCCCACATCTTGGCTGACACAATGGTGGGAATGGCCCAGGGCACCAACACCGCGGTGCGTACCAGTGAGCGGCCTTTGAATTCTTGGTTCAAGAGCAAGGCCACGCCCAAGCCGGTCAGGGTTTCCAAAATGACCGATACCACGGCAAAGCTAAAGGTGTTGCGAATGGAGATGCCCCAATCGCCAGCCCAAAAACCACCTTCTTCATTGGGGTTGAAGAACAAGCCATAGTCGCCAAAGTAGTTTTCCCAGCCGACAAACTCTGCCGCCGAAATGTCGTTGATGTTGATGTCGGTAAAGCTGAACCATATGGAGCGCACCAAAGGCCACACGGCCACGACCAACATCAAAAGCACCATGGGTGCTAAAAATAACCACGCGGTTTTTACCCTTGAATTCATATTGCGTTCTCTCTGGTTTTACCAGTGCTTGCGCTTGATTTGCTTCAGACGCGACTCGAGTTTGGTCACAGCTTCTTCGCCAGTCGTGCGTTTAGACATCACCTCGTGTGCCGCGTTCCAAAAGCTTTGACTCACTTGTGGATACTTCAAGCCCGTCGCAGTGGTGGGGCGTGCCACGCTGTTGGCAAATACCTCGGCCAAAGCGCCCATGAACTCATTTGCTTCAAGCACGTCTTTGTCTTTGTAAAGGGCTGGCATTGTGGGGTTGTAGGAGCCATGAATTGCACGTGTTTTTTGAACAGCGGCACTGGTCATGTACATCACCAAGTCGGCTGCAATGGCGGGGTGCTTTGAATACTTAGAAACGCCCAGTTGCCAGCCCCCCAAGGCTGCCGCGCTTGGGTTGCCTGGCAATTTGGCGACGCCAACATGGCCTTTAACCAAGCTGTCATTTTTTTGCAGCAAAGACCACGCATAGGGCCAGTTGCGCATAAATAGCGCGTTGGCATTTTGAAACACCCCACGGGCTTCTTCCTCTTCGTAGTTCAATACGCCCGTTGGGCTGATGGTGCCAATCCAAGATGCGGCCAAATTCAAAGCTTTGGCCGCCTGGGGGTTGCGAATGGTGATGTCGCCTTCTGAATTCACCACGGTGCCACCACCCTGACCGCCAACCCATTCCAGCGCGTTGCAAGTCAAGCCTTCGTAGGCCTTGGCTTGAAAGACATAGCCATGAAAATCTTTGGCCCCTTTGGCGCGTTCGCCGGCTTGAACTTTGGCTGCAGTTTGCGTCAGTTCTTCCCAGGTTTGAGGGACACGCAGGCCATATTTTTTCAAGAGATCGGTGCGGTAGTAAAGCAAGCCGGCATCGGTGTACCAAGGCATGCCAAGCAATTTGCCATTGACACTGTTGTTGGCAATGATGGCGGGAAAGTGTTCGGCTTCAATGCCTTTGCTGTAAGGCTTGAGGTCGGTCAAGTGATCTTTGAGCAAGCCTGGCCAGACTGTGTCGATTTGCACCACGTCAATGTCGCCTGATTTGGCGGCAAACAATTGTCGGTACAGGGCTAATTTTTCAGTGGGACTGGTGGGGGGTGAAAAATTCTTGATGGTGTTGCCTGTCTTGGCTGCCCAAGCCTGGGCATGCTTTAAGCAAAACTCCACATCACTGCCACTGGGGCCACAGGTGATCGTGATTTCTACTGCGCTGGCATTGAAGCTGGCAAACAAACCACTGATCAACAGCAAAGGCAAAAATTTCATGGCTTAGATCCTTTCACCACAAACACGACAGCAGTACGCGCAGGAATTTCAAATGCACCCGTTGCCTTGAGGTACTTCGCTTGTACACGAGGCCTTGCGTCTGCGGCTTGAGGCGAAGCGTGCACGGGGTGAAGTTCAAAGGCTTTTTGTGCCAGTTCGTGAATCGTCAGGCTTTGCGCGCTCTCTGATGCGTTCACAAAATAAATCAATTCTGCAAAATCGTTCAGACCATGGCCTTTTAGATGGCCGGCAATCAAGCGCGTGTCGGCTTGTCCATCGGTGTTGAAAAAAGTCAGTCGATCTTGAACATCTTGTGCTGTTTCAAGTCTGAACAACTTGGAGCTGCGGCGAATTTTCAGCAAATCCAAATGGGCATTGCGCGTCCAAAGAATGTCAGCAGGTGACGGTCTGAGCTGAGGGTCTTGAAGCAAAGCACGGCTGATGCTCAGAGCCTGCGCGCTGCCCTGCAATTCGGGTGTGGCATGGCCAAAACGGTTGCTTTGGTAAGTCCAGTCGAGCACATTGAACGCGTCGCCCGAGTCATAGCTGTTGCCATCCAAAGATTTGGAACGCAAGATTTCTTGACCTGCATGGAAATAAGCCACACCTTGGCTGAAGGCCACCAAGGCGCCAGCAAGCACCTGAACGCGCGCGCGCTCGGCGCTGCTGGTGCTGCGGGGCAACTTGTAGGCCAAGCTGTCGAACAAGCTCAGGTTGTCGTGGTTCTCTGCATAGTTCACCACCTCACTGGGTTGGCTGGTGTAACCAGTGGGTTGATCGCCGTATGGAATGTCTTGTAAGGCTTTGATGCTGCCGTCAGCACTCGTCATCCGATAACTGCGCAAGGAGCCTGCCAGACCAGCGCGAATTTGTTCTGCAACATGCGCAGAGCTTGTTTGACCGCTGATAAACCCAGGTAGCTTGATCAAATTCTCGACGGCGTCACTGGCGCCACCACCCCGAATCGCGTCGCGCAATCGATCGTTGAATGTACCCATGCCAGTGCCGTTCAACGACAGTTGCGAGGCTTGCACGAAGCGCGCACCATTGGCCACTTCGCCAAAGTTCCAACCTTCGCCTACAAAGTCAATGCGACGGCCTGTGGCCTTCTGCAATCGGTTTTGAATATCGACCATGACTTGTCTTGGCTGATGGCCCATCAAGTCAAAACGGTAGGAGTCGAGCTTGTAATGCTGTGTCCACATCAGCATGGAGTCTGACATTAATTTGCCCATCATCAGGTGCTCAGTAGCGGTGTTGTCGCAACATGTTGAGCGCTCGACCTCGCCTTGTGAATTCAGCCGTTGGTAGTAGCCAGGCACGATGCGATCGAGCACCGAGTGAACATGTTGACCCGATGCCGAGGTGTGGTTGTAGACCATGTCCATGCCCACGCGCCAACCCGCTTCGTGCAAAGCTTTCACCATGCGACGAAACTCAACGATGCGCTTTGCGCCATCGTATGCGTTGCTGGCGTAACTGCCTTCGGGGGCGTTGAAGTGCAGAGGGTCGTATCCCCAGTTGAAGCAGTCTTGCGCGCGAGCTTCAGGCGATAGCGCCAGCTGAGTGTTCAAACTACTTTGGCAGTTTTGTTCGGGCACGGTGGCAAAGTCAAATACTGGGAGCAAGTGCAAATCGGTCATGCCCGCCTTTGCCAACGCTTTCAAATGGCGCATGCCCTTAGAGTTTGTTCGCGTGAATGCCAAGTACTTGCCGCGCTGCGCTGCAGGCACGGTTGGATCTTGAATGGAAAAGTCACGCACATGCAACTCATAAATTCGCATGTCGACAGCATGCTTCACAGTCTGGGGTGCAACATGCGTGTCCCAGTTGGCAGGTTTCAGATGAGGCGCATTCAAGTCGGCCACATAGCTGCGCAAAGAATTGGCACTCAAACTCACGGCATAGGGGTCGTTCACGTGGTTGATCACGCGGCCAACACCGGGTACAAACACTTCAACGGCAAAGCGGTAATAGGTTCCGGCAGGCGCGCGGTGGGTTTGGACGCGCCATACGCCGCTAAGATCATCTCGCTTCAAGGGCAACTGAGCGCTTGCTTTGGCCTTTGAATTAGGAAACAAGCACACACTGATGTTGTGCGCTGTGGGTGCCCACACCGCAAAGTGAGTGTTGCTTGCAATCTTGCCTGTGGTTTTGGTATTGACTTGCGCAGTGATGTTGGCGCCAAGTTGTGCGTTCAAACTGGCTGGCGCAAACAGCGCATCTAAGGCTTTCGCAGCCTGAACGCGCGTTGCTTGTTGCACGCGCCCGTCGCTGTCTTCTTGCACCAGCACCAATTGTGAGGTGTGAAGGGCGCGCAAGTCGGCGCTTGACAGGGCTGGCATTTGACGCGTCTCACGCTGACCCAACAAAATCCAAGATTGATCATGGCCCGCGGGTTGTTGACCGACTTGAATTTGCAGTGCACCACTGCGGGATGCTAGCAAGCGCCATGCGTTGCTTTGCCCAAGCTTTAATTGCGTTTCACTTTGGGGCCAATGAATTTGGGTGCTGTCTAGCCATATTGCTGCAGCGGGCAGTTGCAGGGTGTTGGCTTGCAAGACTTGACTGCCCAAGGGGGCGTCACACAATTCCAAATTTGCATCGCGCGCACTGCCCCCACTGCCCCCACTGCCCGAACCGCCCATGGCCAAGCCCATGCTGGCCAATGGCAGCAGGGCAAAAGCAAGGCGACGTGGTGCCATGCAAGCAGGCATGCAAATGAAACGTGGCATGAAATGGCTGTTTGATCAAAAAGATGTGAAATTATCGTAATAAAACTACAAAAAATCATCATGTAATCGATTGAATTAGGGTAAGTACTGAATATTGTAAAAATCCTTGCCTTGAAAATATGTAGCTTTTCTACATTTTTTCGGTGCAACTGAATTTCGCCGCGCTGGCGTTCGATACATGTTTTTCAAACCTTATCTCTTGCCCAAAGCTGTGCTGTTCGCTTTGGCTTTTCTTTTTGCTTTTCAAGCAAGCGCTCAGCACAAACCAAGTCTCTTGCAGGAGGGGTGGCATCGAGGTGCCTTTATGGAAATCTTTGTGCGCAGTTGGCGCGATAGCAATGGTGACGGTATTGGCGACCTCAATGGCCTGACCCAATCCTTGGACCATCTGCAAGATTTAGGTGTGAAGGGCATATGGTTGATGCCAATCACCACCAGTGCCGACCATGACCACGGTTATGCCACCACTGATTTTCGAAACATTGACCCTGACTACGGCACCTTGGCCGATTTCGACGCCTTGATCAAGGCTGCCCACGCACGCGGCATTGGCGTGATCATGGACTATGTCCTGAACCACAGCGCTTCAGACCATCCTTTTTTTCAAGACGCGCTGCGCAACCCCCAGAGTCCTTACCGCAACTGGTACGAATGGCGCCAAGAAAAACCCATGGGTTGGGACATTTGGGGCCGCGACCCTTGGGTGGTCACGCCCCATGGCAGTTACTTGGCCACCTTCGGCGCGCCCATGCCCGACTTCAACATGCGCAACCCCGCTGTTGTCAAATACCACGAGGACAGTTTGAGGTTTTGGCTAGACCGTGGCATTGATGGCTTTCGCTTGGACGCGGTGCCTCACCTGATCGAGAACAATGCCAAAGATTGGAATGACCAGCCCGAAAGTCGTCAGCTGACAGGGCACTTCACGCGCCTGATCAAGTCCTACCCCAACAAGTATGTGGTGTGCGAGGCCACAGCCGAACCCCACGTCTATGCCCGCGAAGACATCTGCGGTGGGGCCTTTGCATTTGGCCTTGAAAATCAAATTGCCAAAGCTGCGCAGGGCGAGGCCTTGGCCATTCAAAAAGTGGCGCAGTATTACCAAAAGGCACCGCATACATTGGCCAGCTTTGCTTCTAATCACGACCAATTCGCTGGCAAGCGTCTATGGGATCAAGTGTCTGGCAACGAGACGCATTACAAATTGGCGGCAGCCACCTATTTGCTGTTGCCCGGGACGCCGTTCATTTACTACGGTGAGGAAATTGGCATGGCTGGGGCCAAAGGCTTAACAGACGACCCCTTCATTCGCGGCCCTTACAGTTGGACTCACCACACCCAAACGGCAGGTTTCACCACAGGCAAGCCCTACCGTGCCTTGGCCGGCAACCTTGCCACGCACCATGCGGCAGGCCAAATCCAAACACCCAACAGTCTGCGCGCTTTCTACAAAGACCTGATCAAGTGGCGCAATGTGCGTCCATCGCTTTCACAAGGTACCTATGAGCAGGCTTCAGCGCAAGGCCAAGTCCTCTCCTATGTGCGGCGCTGGGGTTCCGAGGTGACCTGGGTTGTGATCAATTACAGTACGCAGCCGGCAGAAATACAGAAGCCAAGCGGTTTAGGCCAGCCTCGATTGCTGTATGCCGCCCCTGCCTCAGAACCGAGTTTTCCAAAGCAGGGGACAATACCGGCACAATCCGTGCAAATTTTTTCCCTAGAGCCTTGAGTATTTTTGATTCATGCAACACGTTTCCTGGTCCCGCAGTGCCAACATCTACGAAGTCAATGTCCGTCAATACACCCCCGAGGGCACACTGAACGCATTCGCAGCGCACCTTCCACGCTTGCATCAAATGGGGGTGGACATTCTTTGGTTCATGCCTATTCAGCCCATTGGCAAACTCAAGCGCAAGGGCAAGCTGGGCAGCTACTACGCTGTGGCCGACTATGCGGCTGTGAACCCGGAATTTGGCAACCTCAAAGACTTCAAAGCATTGGTGCAACAGGCCCATGCCTTAGGCATGAAGGTCATCATCGATTGGGTGGCCAACCACACGGCATGGGATCATGTGTGGGTCAAGCAGCACCCCGATTGGTACCTTAAAAACGACAAAGGCGAAATTCACAGCTTTCAATACGACAACGGAACCGAGGTAGAAGACTGGTCGGACGTGGTGGGCTTGGACTACAGCCAAAAGCCCTTGTGGACAGCCATGACCCAAGCCATGCAGTTTTGGGTCAAAGAAGCTGACATCGATGGTTTTCGTTGCGATGTTGCCCAATTGTTGCCCCTTAAATTTTGGCAACAAGCACGTGCCAAGTTGGATGCACTTAAGCCCATGTTCATGTTGGCCGAATCAGACAACGCCCAATTGCACGATCAAGCTTTTGACATGACCTACGACTGGGCTTTGCAAAATGTCTTGAAAAAAATCGCCAAAGGTCAGGCCGATGTGAGAGATCTCCAAGCCTATTTGGTTGCCACCAAGGCTGCCTACCCTGCTGATGCCTATCGCATGACCTTCACGGCCAATCACGACACCAACTCTTGGCATAACCACGATGCAGCCCATTTTGGAGAGGCCTTTGCCGCCATGGCCATGTTGGCAGCGACCTTGCCCGGGATGCCCTTGGTTTACAGCGGTCAAGAATCTGGGCTGCACAAAATGTTGCAGTTTTTTGAGAAAGACGCCATCGACTGGCAAACTTTTAAGCACGAAAAGTTGTACAGCACGTTGCTGGCCATGAAAAAGAAACATCCCGCTTTGCACAATGGCGCATCAGGTGCAGCCGTTGAGGTGTTTGAGGTAGAGAACCACCACATTCTGGCTTTTCGACGCCAGAAGGGCATCGATGTGGTGTCAGTGCAAGTGAATTTGAGTGCGCAGAACCAGACCTTCAACTTGCATGGGAAGCCCCGCAAGTTGGGCGCATGGGAATACCAAATTCAAACCAGCTGATGGCAGTGCTTGCAACAGGTATTTGTTGCAAGCCTCTGCTTACATGGACTTTGCCGCGCAGTGCTTGGCAATGTAATCTGCGTGGTCTGGCATGAAGTCGACGCACTTCGCAATCACATTGCGAACACTTTCCAAATACTCTTGGATGCTGCCTTCATCTTGCAAATCCACCAAAGGGTTGTAGCGAGCGGGTTTTAAGTTTTGTCCTTCCAGCACTTGCAACCAACCCACTTGCGAGAACAACTCTTCATTGAACCTGAAGATGCGCCCATGTGTTTGGTAAAGCGCAATTTTCTCTTTGAGTGAATCTGGTACTGCCATGTGCGCACAGGCTTTCCAAAACTCGGAGTCGGTGCGTTGGTTGGCGTGGTAGTGCAAGATAATGAAATCGCGAATGCGCTCAAACTGAAAGCGGCTTTGTGCGTTGTAGGTGTCGATGTCGATTTGACTGAAGCCTTGGTCGGGAAAAAACTCAATCAGTTGCGCCACCGCTGCTTGAATCAGGTGAATGCTGGTGGACTCAAGTGGCTCTAAAAAGCCACTTGATAAACCGATGGCAATCACGTTTTTGTTCCAAGCTTTTTTGCGCATGCCCGTGTTGAATTTAATCAAACGTGGATCGGCCAAGGGCTTGCCGTCCAGGTTAGACAACAAGGTGGCTGCGGCTTCGTCTTCGCTGATGTGCTGGCTGCAAAACACGTGGCCATTGCCAATGCGATGCTGCAATGGAATGCGCCATTGCCAGCCCGCTTTGTGCGCCGTAGAGCGGGTGTACGGCAGCAACTTGGGCGCAGATTCGCAGGGCACAGCCAAGGCACGGTCGCAGGGCAGCCAATGCGTCCAATCCTCATAGCCGGTCTTTAAGGTTTCTTCAATCAACAAGCCTCTAAAGCCCGAACAGTCGATGAACAAGTCGCCTTCAACACGCTCGCCACTGGCCAGCACCACGGCATCAACATGGCCATCGCTGGCGCGTTGCGACACTTGCGTGATCTTGCCTTCGGTGCGAACCACGCCACGCGCTTCGCACAATTTGCGCAAGTACTTGGCATACAGATTGGCATCAAAGTGATACGCATAAGTAATCTCGCCCAAGGGTGAGTTGGGTACCGACAAGTCGGGCGGCATGAATTTGTTGGCCCTTGCTGCTGCGCGCGTGATGGAATAACTGCCCAAGTCTGAGGCTTTGCCTGCGGCACGCATTTTGTGCCAATACTGCTCGAACGGCACCGTCCACAGGTCTTGGCCAATGGCGCCAAACCCGTGCATATAACGATCGCCAACTTGGCCCCAATTGACAAACTCAATGGCCAATTTAAAAGTGCCATACGTGGCTTTTAAAAATTCGTTTTCGTCGATGCCCGCTACTTTGTTAAAGCGCTGAATCATCGGAATGGTGGCTTCACCCACGCCCACAATGCCAATCTCATCCGACTCTACCAATCGGATGTTGTATTTGCCGCGCAGCACACTGGCCAAGGCCGTTGCTGTCATCCACCCGGACGTGCCACCGCCCACAATGACAATGTCTTGAATTAAGGAGTTCTGCATCTTCACACCATGATAAAAAAAAGGGGAGGACAAGTCCTCCCCTTACTTTAACTTTTCTCAATCACGCGGTATTGAGAAAGGTTTTTAGACAAATTCAAATTAGAACTTGTAGGTAGCGCCCATCAAATAGATCTTGCCGTATTTGACTTTTTCTACGATGTTGTCAGGCGTGTTGCTGTAGCGTTGGAACTGTGCGTTGGTGGCATTGTTCACTTGCAACATCAAAGACAAACCTTTGGCAGGACCTTGTTGGAACTCGTAACCAGCTTGCAAGTCGACCACAGTTTCGCCTTTGATGAAGGTCAACTGACGGTTGTCTTGGTAGTCGCTGATTTCGCCCAAAAAGTCGGAGCGCTGACGACCTGCCACTGCAACTTGGAAGCCACTCTTCTCATAGTAGAAGCGCAAGTTGTTGACGTTTTTAGACAAGCCTGGCAATGGAATTTTGTCGCGGCCAATGTCTTGCGTGCTGAAGCTTGCTGCGGGCAAGTTCACGTTGCTGGATGTGCTGGACATGTTGGCCATCACACCGAAGCCGTCCAAAGAAGGCGTCAGCATCGAGAAGGGCACGTTGATGGCCAATTCAACACCGCTGATGTCGCCACCTTGGCCGTTGATGGGGCGTGTCAGCATGCCCATGGTGCCGTATGGCAAACCTGTTGGCGCATAAGCCTTGAAGTCAAAAGGTGTCGCTGTTTTCAGGATGTAAGTGTCGAGGTTCTTGTAGAAACCAGCGATGCTCACATAGCCCTTCTTGCCGAAATATTTTTCGTAAGACACGTCAAATGACTTGGCGCGGAAAGGCTCCAACTCAGGGTTGCCACCGTCGCCGGTGTATGTGCCCTTGGTGCTGTCGTAGCTGAAGTTCATGCTGGAGCGCATGTCGCCCATGTTGGGGCGTGCCAACACTTTGGCCACACCTAAACGCAAGACTTGGTCGTTGCCTGCATCAAAGTTCAAGTTCAGACTGGGGTTGAAGTCGCTGTAGGTTTTACCATTGCCGATGGAAATACCAGGGCAGGTGGCCACGGTGTTGCCTGTGCAAGTGGCACGGTTTACGTTAAAGCCGGTAGAGCTTTGATCGGTGTTGACCATCTGCGCACCCACGTTGCCACGGTAAGGCATACCGAACAGCGTACCGTCCATGTCGCCTTTGAGGTAAGTGGTGGTGACTTTCTCTTTGACAGACCAGTCTTTGTTCAAGATGTCGCTGTCGACTTTCTTGGCCAAGTCGTAGACGGTGCCCAATGAGCCGCGTGGGTCCCAAGACACAACAGCCAAACCAGTAGTGCCTGCTACGTTAGTGGCTGTACCGGGAACTTCTGCACCACCGTAAGGATCACCACCTTTGATGACCAAGCGGCCTTCTTGTGTCGTGCGAACCTTGGTGCGGTCAGAGAAGTTGGCACCAATTTCAACTGAAGAAATGGGGCCGTATGCCACGCTGCGACGACCTGAGAAGCGGACGTTGTCCACTTTGTCAGACACTTCAGGAATGGCCACATAACCTGCTTGGGGTGATGAGGGGCCGCCACTCCAGCCGTTGACGTCGGTCAACTTAATTTGTGAGCGATCGGCATAGCTCAAACCTGTTTTGAACAGTGTGTCAGCCAAGTTGTTGCCGTTAAATCCGGACCAAGACATGGTGTCCGTTTTGCCGGTGGTGTTGCCATCGCCTGGCAAGCCTGCAGTGGTTTCATAGCGTGAGCTGACGCGAGACACTTTGGACTGCGAAATGTCCGCATTGGCTTTCCAGTCACCCGCTTTGAATTTGGTGTTCCAGCCAAATGAGTCGAGCTTGTCATCACCAGATTCCAGGTGATTGCGAACCACGCCTTTGTAACCGTCCATGGTGCCGCTGGTGACAAAGCCAGCAGAATTAACGACAGCGCCTGGCAACAATTTGCCAGCAGGGTCATAAGAGGCGTTCTCTAGGAAAGCGCCTTCCAAGCCTGTTTTCTTCAAAGCAAATGTGCCTTTGGAAGAGAACACGTCCAAAACTGTTTCGAAGTCTTTGTTGGGCTTGTATTGAACAACGGCCATCAAACCTTCGCGGTTGGATGTGCTTTGTTCTGTGTCAGCTGTAAAGCCACCAGGAATCTTGACGTCTTGACCGTTGTACTTGATGTCACGGTTCCAGCCACCCCAAGAGTTGAACTTCAACTGCTCAGCGCCTTCGTCTTTGAGCTTGGTGTAGCCCAATGCAATACCCAATGTGCGGTCTGCAAATTGGTCAACATAAGAGAAAGATTGGCGGTCGCCTTTGCCTTCGCCAGCGCCAGAGTCAACGCCAGAGCGCTGTGAACGAACGTTGGCAGAGAAGGTGCGCTTTTTGAAGTCCAACGGACGGACAGTGCGCAGGTCGATGGTGGAAGCCAAACCTTGGCCGACCAAGGAGGCTTCTGGTGTTTTGTGAATCACGATGGAGCCGAGCAATTCAGCGGGGAATTGATCGAACTCCACGCCGCGGCTGTCGCCAGTAGAGGCTTGCTCGCGGCCGTTCAACAAAGCGCCATTGAAGTCGGGTGACATGCCGCGAACACTCACAGATTGCGCGCGACCTGTGGACTTGTTGCGCTGTGCAGTGACGCCAGGCAAACGAGACACAGATTCAGCAACGGTGGTGTCGGGCAACTTGCCAATGTCTTCTGCAGACAAGGCTTCAACGATGCCGTCGGAGTTGCGTTTGGTGGCGATGGCGTTTTCGATGGAGGCGCGGATACCCGTCACCACCAACTCGCCAGCCGCTTGTTGCGCATGTGTAGCGCCTGCAACGCTGATCAACAAAACAGCGCAGCCAGCCGCAACGGGACTGACCTGGAAGCCGCTTTGTCTCACCGCTTTGCGCGATTTCTGAGTGGTTTGTGTCATTCTTTTGACCTTATATTGAGAAATAAACGAGGTGTGCTGCCCTTGGAGACTTCATGTAAACGATTGCACGAAGTGATTGTGTAGTAAAACTAGATGATCTATCACTTGGGAAAAACCCTAGCTGTTGTGGAAATAAAACCCTCAATTAATGAATACTTAAGAGGTAAAATTTATTGTGTTCGGTTTTTCTGCAGTACTTAAAATAGCGGAAAATCTCCAATCTTGTACCAAAATTACAGCCGGTGTGTCGCTACATTTGATCTGGCATGTCTAAAGAGTCCGTTATGAAAATTTCCAACTTGTTTCCATCGTTTTTTTCCGCGTTGCTCTGCCTCGGTTTTGCATTCAATGCGCATGCACAAGCACAGCCCCAAGTTACCGTAAGGCCCGAAGTGGCCAAATCTTTACAAGCAGCCCAAGATGCTTTGAAGGCAGGACAAGCTGACAATGCGTTGGTCCTGTCACAGCAAACACTGGCCATGCCAGGCATTACCGCTGTTGAAAAACCCATCATTCAACGCACCTTGGCTGTGGCTGCATTGCAAGCCAAAAACTTTCCATTGGCAGTGAGCACCCTAGAGAGCTTGATCAAAGAAATGCCAGCCGACACCCCCGCGGCACAAAAACGGCCCTTGATCGAGTCCTTGCTCAACGCCAGCCAACAAGCGCAAGACTTTCCTCGCTTGGTCGAATGGGCACGTACTTATCTCAAGATGGAAGGGAGTAATCCATCTGTCCGCCCTGTACTCATACAGACCTTGTCTGTCTTGAAGCGCCACGAAGAAGTCATTCAAGAGGTCAATGAAAAAATGCGTTTGGACGCTGCTGCCAAAGTCAAAACGCCCGAAAGCGAATTGCGCATGATGGCGGTCAGCCAGCGTCAACTCAAAGACGATGCGGGCTACAACAGCACGCTAAAGTTGCTTTTGCAAAACTATCCTTCTAAAGCATACTGGGGTGAAATGATTCCGCGCTTGGCCCGTCAAGCCAACTTCAATGCCCGTTTCGATTTGGACCTTTACCGTTTGCTCGAACTCACCGGCAACTTGGAAGATGCCATTGAATACATTGACATGGCCAATTTGGCCCTCAAAGCAGGTCTCCCCGCAGAAGCCTCGCGCATGGTGGAGCAGGCTTACAGCGCAGGCTTGTTGGGCAAAGGCAGCGACGCAGTCAACCATCAAAAATTACGTCAACAAATTCAGCAACGTTTGACCGAAGACGTCAAGGCCCTGCCTGCCCTTGAGAAGTCAGCCAAAGATGCCAATGCCCTGGCCAGCTTGGCAGATGTGTACGCATCTCAACAAAAATGGGAACAAGCGCAACTCAACTACAGCAAAGCCATTGCCATGGGCGGCTTGCGCCGTGAAGCTGAAACGCGTTTGCACGCAGGAATTGTGTTGTTCAAGGCAGGTCAAAAAGAAGAAGCACGCAAAATGTGGGACAGCGTGCAAGGCGATGCCACTGCTGTCGACATTGCGCAGCTGTGGAAGGCCTGGCAAGCCAACAATTGAAGCGTCATGGCATGCACATTTTTTAGCTCGATGCATTGAAGTTTTCAAAAGTGGACAAGCGCAAACTTCAAATGTCGGACATTGCCAAAATGGCGGGGGTCTCTACCGCCACGGTCTCGCGCGCGCTCAATGGCAGTGAAGCCATTCGACCTGAAACGCGAGAGCGCATCATGGCCTTGGCCCAAGCTCACCAGTACACGGTGCATGCGGGGGCTAAAAATTTGCGCAGTGGAGAAAACCGCACCCTAGGCTTGGTCATCCCCTACCGCGAATCTTTGCGCATGCAAGTGACCGATCCCTTTTTCTTGTCGATGCTAGGACACTTGGCCGATGCCATGACCGAAGCCCAGTACGACTTGCTATTGTCACGCGTCAATGCCGATCACCTTGACGAATGCGCAGCCTTGTACGATTCCGGGCGCGTCGCTGGCATGGTGGTGGTGGGGCAATGGGATCACCATGATCAACTCAATGCCTTGGCCAAACGCAATGTCCCCTTGGTAGTTTGGGGGGCCATGTTGCCCGACCAAGTTTATTGCAGTGTGGGCAGTGACAACGCCATGGGCGGTTATGAAGCGACCCTGCATTTGATTCAACAAGGTCGCAAGCACATTGCCTTCATGGGCGACTATCAATCAGGTGAAGTCAAGTTTCGCTACGAAGGTTATTGCAAAGCCCTTGCAGAGCATGGCCTTTCCCTCAATCCTGCCTTGCGCATCGCCTCACCCTTTACGCCGCTAGAAGCGCAGCAGGCCATGCATCAATTTTGCGATCAACAGCAGCACATCGATGCACTGTTTGCCGCCAGTGATTTAATTGCCATCAACGCCATGGGCGTGCTCACTGCGCGCGGTTTCAAAGTGCCCGAAGATGTTGCTGTGGTGGGCTATGACGATGTGGACGCTGCGCGTCACAGCTTTCCGCCACTGAGCACAGTGCATCAACCGCTCGATGTGGCGGCGCGTGCGTTGTTGCAATCTTTGCAAGATGTGATGCAAGGGCGCAAACCAGCCTCTCGCCAATTGACCAGTCCCTTGGTCATTCGTGCTTCATCAAGCTGAGCATCAAGGGGAAAGCGCCACTCAGTCTTTGCTGGCTGCAGAGGCCGCCGCTTTCATTGCAAACTCAGCACGCAAGGCACGAAGCTTTTCGCGCGGATCTTCTTTCACCGTATTTTTGTCGAGTCCCATCTCACCAATAAACCGGCTTGGCAAAGCGGCAATGGTCTCGCGGCCCTTCTTGCGACGTTTGGTCCAACTCACAGACAATGAACGCTGCGCACGCGTAATGCCCACATACATCAAGCGCCGTTCTTCCTGCAAGCGCGACAGTTGACCTTCTGCATGCACTTCAGCATTGATGGACTCTTTGTTGTCTTCGTCCATCTTGAATGGCAGCAAACCTTCGTTCACACCAACCAACATCACATGCGGCCACTCCAAACCTTTGGCCGCGTGCAGCGTCGACAACGTGACCACGTTGGGGTCTTGCTCGCGTTCATTCAAAGTGGACAACAAGGAAATGGTTTGCGCCACTTCTAGCAAAGATTTGGTTTCGGATGCGATGTTGACGCCTGCTGCATCGTCAATGGTGCCGCCGCAACGGCCAGACATCCAGTCGCAAAACTCCAGCACATTGGTCCAACGCGCTGCCGCCACTTTTTCGTTGTCCTCGCCATCGTACAAATGCTTTTCATAGCCGATGTCTTTCAGCCATTGCAGCAAAAAAGCCTTGGCATCTTCTGCGCCATGGGTGCGCTTGGCGCGGTATTCCAAATCGTTCATGAAGCGGCCAAATTCATGCAAGCTGCCCACCGCGCGCGCCGACAAACGGCTGCCCAAGCTGTTGGAGAACAAAGCTTCAAACAAACTCAACTTATATTGACTGGCCAAGGTGCCAAGGCCCGCCAAAGTTTGGTGCCCAATGCCGCGCTTAGGGCTGGTCACAGCGCGCAAGAAGGCGGGGTCGTCATCATTGTTGACCCACAAGCGAAACCAAGCGCACAGGTCTTTGATTTCGGCGCGGTCAAAAAAACTTTGGCCACCCGATACTTTGTAGGGAATCTGCGCACGTCGCAAGGCTTTTTCAAAGGGCTTGGCCATGTGATTGGCGCGGTACAAAATGGCAAATTCACGGTAGTCGCGGTATTGCACACCGCCTGCTGTGGTGCTGGTGCCCGCGCGCAAAGATTGAATGCGAGCCACCACCCGGTCGGCTTCATGCTCTTCGTTGTCGGCATCCACCACCCGCACCGGCTCGCCTTCACCCAGTTCCGAGAACAGTGTCTTGGGATACAGCTTGGGGTTGGGCTCAATCACATTGTTGGCCGCACGCAAGATGGCGCTGGTGGAGCGGTAGTTCTGCTCTAGCTTGATCACCTTCAACTGAGGAAAATCTTGCGGCAAGCGCTTGAGATTGTCCAACGTGGCGCCGCGCCAACCGTAAATGGATTGATCATCGTCACCCACGGCTGTGAACCGCGCGCGTTCGCCGACCAAATGTTTGAGGACCTCGTATTGGGTGGCATTGGTGTCTTGGTATTCGTCCACCAACACATGGCCCATGGCCGCTTGCCAGCGCTCGCGAACTTCGGGAAAGTCGGCCAGCAATTTCAAAGGCAGCCCAATCAGATCGTCAAAGTCAACGCTTTGATACGCCGCCAAACGCTCCTCGTAACGCCTCATGATGCGAGCCGCCAAGCGCTCGTTTTCGTTCTTGGCGATCGCTTCTGCTTGAGCACCATTCAGGCCACTGTTTTTCCAAGCGCTGATGGTCCATTGCCATTGACGCGCGGTATTGGCATCGGTGGTGCCGCCACAGTCTTTCAAGATGCTCACCACATCATCAGAATCCAGAATACTGAACTGAGGTTTGAGACCCAGCACATGGCCGTCTTGGCGCATGATGCGAACGCCCAAAGCGTGGAAGGTGCAAATCATCACCTCCTGCGCACCTTTGCCAATTAATTTGCGCGCACGTTCGCGCATCTCGGTGGCTGCTTTGTTGGTAAAGGTGATGGCTGCAATGCGTTTGGGCTCTAAACCTACTTCAATCAATCGCGCAATTTTTTGTGTAATCACGCGCGTTTTGCCCGAGCCCGCACCCGCCAATACAAGGCAAGGGCCTTTGACGTAATTGACGGCTTCTAGTTGCGCCGGATTCAAACCGAGGGTGGGGGAAGACATGCTGATTGGAGGAAAGCACCGTGACAAATGTCAGCCAGTGAGAACACGAATCATAGCGGGCAATCAGGGCTCAAATTCCAAGGCACAATGTGAACCATGTTAGATGTCTTGCGCGTCACCTTTCCCTTCTTTGCATTGGTCTTTTGCGGCTATTGGGCCGCGCGCCGGCAAATGCTGCCGTTTGAGGCCATTCCTGGGCTCAATGGGTTTGTCTTGTTCTTCGCATTGCCCTGCATGTTGTTCCGCTTTGGTGCCAGTACGCCCATCGCGCAATTGCTAGATGCTGGCGCATTTTTCATGTACTTGTTTTGTGCCCTGATCATGGTGGCCTTTGTGTTGGCCGTCACCATGAACCAGCGCATCGGTTGGAACGATGGCGCTTTTGGTGCCTTGGTGGGCGCGTTTCCCAACACGGGTTTCATGGGCGTTCCTTTGTTGGTGGCCTTGCTCGGATCTGCTGCTGCTGGGCCAGCCATCGTCACCATCGTCATTGACATGGTCATTACCACCTCACTCTGCATTGCCTTGTCGCGGCTCGATGGTGCGGGCGAGCAAGGCGTCGGTCAGGCCGCCAAAAATGCTTTGTGGAGCATGCTCAAAAATCCCATGCCGTGGTCTATTTTGCTCGGCACATTGTTTTCGGCATTTCAAGGCGAGTTGCCTGGCCCGGTCGATAAAACCGTGGCCTTGTTGGCCGATGCGGCATCGCCTGTGGCTTTGTTCACCATCGGTGCGGTGTTGGCGCGCTCTCAAATAATTGCGCACCACCCACAGCATGGCCCCCTCTCTTGGCGCGATTACGTGCCAGTGGCATTGATCAAATTGTTTTTGCATCCGCTGCTGGTTTTGTTGGTGGGCTTAGCGGCCATTGCCATCGGCGTCCCCATCGATGTGTTCGCTCTTAAAGTGATGGTCTTGGTGGCTGCCCTGCCCAGTGCCAGCAATGTGTCCATGTTGGCCGAACGCTTTGGTGCAGACAACGGCCGCATTGCACGCATCATCTTGGTCTCTACTTCTGCCGCGTTCCTGACCTTTTCTGGCGCGGTCACCTTGTTGCAATAACGCTGCAATAGAAAAACCTTGGCGTGCTAAATCGCCAGGGGGTCCACATCAACCAACCACCTGATCAGACCTTTGTGCTCGGGTTGTGAGCGACCTTCGTGCAGGCAAGTTTGCAACACATCCAATACTTTGTGCAGCGAAGAACGCGAAGTACTTTCCAACAACATTTGCGCCCGCTCGACGTTGGCCACACGCTGAATGCTCATGGGCACTGCTGGGAACACACTGACTTCGTTCAACATGTTTGCAAACGTCACATCGTCCTGCGCCATTTGTTGCAGTTGTGCGTTGGCGTGATTCAAGAAAGCTTGCGCCACAGCTTGCTGCCTTGCATCGCAGCGCACCAAGGCCTGAAAGCTGCTGGGCGGCAAGCCTGCTTCTAAGCGCTCTTTGAGCTGTTGCGCGGCAAAAGATGGGTAGTCATGTTTTTTCAAGGCCTCAAACAATGGGTGCGCTGGGTGAAAGGTCTGCACCCACATTTCGCTGGAGGCACTTTGCGCGGCATCGCGGCCTGCGCGGCCACCGGCCTGCATCAGCAACGCAAACAAACGCTCGGGCGCTCTGAAGTCACTCGAGAACAAGGCGCCGTCTGGGTTGATGGCCGCCACCAATGTAATGCGCCTGAAATCGTGCCCCTTGGCAATCATTTGAGTGCCCACCAGCACATCCACTTCGCCGCTGTGAACGCCCGCAAGTTGTGCTTCCAGCGCACCCTTTAATTTGGTGCTGTCTGCATCAATGCGCATCACCTTGACCGCTTCACCATCGGGCCTTTTGACGTCGACCAATAACTCAGCCAGATGCTCTTCAAGTTGCTCGGTGCCGCGGCCCATCGGCGCAATGTCAGCGTTGCCACAAGTGGGGCAGGCACGCGGGACACGCTGCGTAAAACCGCAATGATGGCAGCGCAGGGTGCGGTCAATTTTGTGAAACACTCGAAACGCACTGCAATGCGCGCATTCACTTTTCCAACCGCAATCTGAGCAATGCAAGACCGGTGCATAGCCTCGGCGATTGAGCAGCAGCATGCTTTGCTCACCTTTGGCAACCCGCGCTTGAATGGCGGCAATCAGCGGTGCCGACAACACTGTTTTTCGCGGTTGATGGTTCATGTCAACGCGCCGCACAAAAGGCAATTGCCCCGCACCAATTCGCGAAGGCATTTGCAAACGCAAATACCTGCCACCCTCTTCTGCAGGTCGGCTTTGGTGCCAGCTTTCTAAAGAAGGGGTGGCTGAACCCAGAATTACTTTGGCACCTTCGAGCCTGGCGCGGTAGATGGCCAGGTCACGCGCTGAATAGCGTGCGCCTTCTTGTTGCTTGTAGCTGGCATCGTGTTCTTCATCGACCACCAACCATTTCAAGCGCGGCATGGATGCAAAGATGGCCATGCGTGTACCCAGCACAATGCGCGCTGAGCCCTTGTGTGCGGCCAGCCAACTCTTCAAGCGCTGCGGCCCCGTCATGCCACTGTGCATGGAGACCACGCCCTCTTCACCAAACCGAGCTTTGACACGCGCTTCTAGTTGCGGCGTCAAATTGATCTCGGGCACCATCATCAGGGCTTGGGCGTCGGGGTCTTCGGCCAGGCATTGCGCAACGGCCTGCAAGTAAACCTCTGTTTTGCCACTGCCGGTGGCGCCATGAATCAAAAAAGGTCCGGGTGCCGCGGCCATTTGAGACAAGACCTGAGACTGCTGTGCAGACAAAGGCCAAGGCGATTCCAATGCGGCTTTAATCGTTTCCTCGCTGGCGCTGCGTTTCTTCAAGCGTCGCGCCAGTTGTTCGGGCGTCAGGTCGCGCAACTGCGGCGGCAAGGCCGCCATGGCCACCTCACCCAAAGAGCGTTGGTAATACTGGGCAGTGAACTGCACCAGTTGAAGCCAATGCGAACTTAAAGGGCTGACGCCATCCAATATGGCAGTCACGCGCTTCACGGCACTTTGTGCCAAATGCGAAGGTGCTTGTGCATGAACTCGCCACACCACGCCCAACACTTCGCGCTTGCCAAATGGCACGCGCACCAACTGGCCCACCTGCGCAGGCAGATCGGTGTTGTAGGTGAGCAAACCACCCACTTGGCTGTGGGCGGGTGCCGAAACTGCGACGTCAAGCCACATTTATGATTTTTTCCGAGTGTTGAAGCATCAGCTGCTTTAATGCATGCATTCTGTCATTTTCTTGCTCATAAATATTCTTGAAATCACGCTTAAGTTGTTGTTTTTCATGACCTTTAGAAGCAGTCCCAATAAACTGTGGATAACTTTGTTGAAAACTCTGCTTGATGCCCCCGAAACCCTTGAAAAATAAGGCTTTGATTGGATTGCTCGAGAACTGAGCAGAATCATTAAGTTTAATTAAATCAACAACTTAGATGGCATCGGGGGTTTGCTAGCAAGTCCTTCTTGCAAACATATTTTTAAAATTCAAGATTTTTACTTTTGTGCATAAGTCAATAGAAAAAACCCAAAAATTTAAATATTTTTAGGGTTTTTTTGCATGGTTTATGCAGTACGTGTGAGCGCCTCAGCGCGAGGGCTGCCGCAGAGCCTTGGAATGCGAGTGAACGGCTTCGACCAAGGCCGAGACATGCTCGGGAGGCGTGAATTGGCTAATGCCGTGTCCCAAATTGAAAATGTGCGTAGGACCCGTGCTGTTGGCATCGGTATGCGGGGTTCCAAAACTGTCGAGCACCCGAATCACTTCTTTTTGAATTTGCGCAGGGGGTGCAAACAACACGTTGGGGTCAATGTTGCCTTGCAAAGCTTTGCCCGCGCCATTGACCTTGCCGCCCACCATTTGGCGGGCGCGGCCCAAGTTCATGGTCCAGTCGAGGCCCAGCACTTCGCAGTCAAGTTGACCCATTTCTTCAAGCCACAAACCGCCGCCTTTGGTAAAGACAATGCGCGGGATGCGCACGCCTTGACGTTCTTTCTTCAAAAGGGCGAGCACTTTGGCGGTGTAGGCCAGGCTGAATTCTTGGAAGGCAGCGTCGGCTAAAACGCCGCCCCAGCTGTCAAAAATCATGACGGCTTGGGCGCCGGCGTCAATTTGGGCGTTCAGGTAAGTGGCTACGGCTTGTGCATTGACTTCCAAAATTCGGTGCATCAAATCGGGACGGCTGTACAGCATCGATTTGACCAAACGGTAGTCGTCCGAGCCCTTGCCTTCCACCATGTAGCAAGCCAATGTCCAGGGGCTGCCAGAAAAGCCAATCAGGGGCACTCGGCCGTTCAAGGCCTTTCGAATGGAGGTGACCGCATCAAAGACATATTGCAGTTTGGCCATGTCAGGGACTTGCAGAGCGGCCACATCGGCTTCATTGCGCACACTCTTGGCAAAACGTGGGCCCTCGCCCAATGCAAAACTCAAGCCCAAACCCATGGCATCGGGCACAGTCAAGATGTCGCTGAACAAAATAGCAGCGTCCAGCGGGTAGCGATCGAGGGGTTGCAGCGTCACCTCGGTGGCAAAGTCTACGTTGGTGGCCAGACCCATAAAGCTGCCAGCCTTGGCGCGCGTTGCACAGTACTCTGGTAAGTACCTGCCAGCTTGTCGCATCAGCCACACAGGGGTGTGGTCGGTGGCCTGTCGCAGGCAAGCGCGCAAAAAGCTGTCGTTGGACAAAGGGGCAAAGCTGTCAAAAGTCATGGTCGTACAAGCCGCAAGGGCCTTTTCAAAAGAGTCAGCAGCATTCTCTCAGACTGAGTGCAGTGTAGCCGCGGATGAAGCACGAACCTATTGAGTGGACGGCGCGGCTTTGACTTGGCGCAATGCATTTTGAATCTCTGTTACCGAAGGCAACTCCGACAGCAGTTGCACTGATTGCCTTGGTGCATACCAAGCATAAACCGGCACACCGTTTCGGCCCAAGGCATTCAGCGCTTGTGTGATGGCGGGGTCATAGCGCGTCCAATCGGCCCGCAGCAACAAGACATTTTTTTGAGCAAAAGATGCCACGACCTCTGCTTGGTTGAAGGTGGTTTTTTTGTTGAACTGACAAGTGACGCACCAAGCTGCCGTAAAGTCAATGAACACAGGCTGGCCTGCATCACGCGCTTTGGCTACCTTTTCTTCAGACCATGCCTCCCAAATTGCACCGGGCACGCCGTTGTTTTGCGGGCTGCTGGCGCCTGATGCCGTGCTGTCTTTCTGGCCTGTGGGTTCTATACGGGTCCAACTGGCGCCCCACTGCCAAAGTGCCAAAGCCAGCAACACCAAGGCCAAAGCGCGCAAGAACCATCCGGCCTTGCCTTGTTGCTGCAAGGCCCACAAAACCAGCGCCAAGCTGAGCAGACAAATGAGGAAGCCAGTGACGCCATCCAGCCCAACTTGCTGACCAAGCACCCACACCAACCAAATGACGGTGGCATACATGGGGAAGGCCATGAATTGCCGGAAGGTCACCATCCAAGCGCCGGGACGTGGCAACAATTGAACCCAAGCTGTGCTGACCGTCAATGCCAAAAAGGGCAATGCCATGCCCAAGCCCATGGCGCCAAAAATGGGCAGAGCTTGCCATGCCGGAAGGCCAATGGCCAAGCCAAGCGATGCACCCATGAAGGGCGCCGTACAAGGCGAGGCAATGACCACCGCAAACACACCCGACCACAGGGCATTGACCCAAGGCCGAGACCACTGAATACTGGCTACCGAGCTAGGCGCCAAGCTGCCAAATTCAAACAAGCCGGAGAGGTTCAGGCCCATCACAGCAAATAACATGGCCAGACCACCCACCACCCAAGGAGACTGCAACTGGAAGCCCCAGCCCAGTTGAGAGCCTGCGGCTCTGAAGGCCAACATCAAACCGCCAAGCAACAAAAAAGACGCGACAACGCCTGCACTGAAAGCCCATGCAGAGGCTTTCATTTGTTGGGTGCTGTTGGAATGCTGCGAAATGCTCAGCAATTTAATGGCCAAAACGGGGAACACGCAGGGCATCAAGTTCAACAACAAACCGCCAGCCAAAGCGCCCAGCAAAGCCAAGACCCAAGTGGCCCAAGGAGCGGTCAAAGTGTTGCCTAAAGAAGGCGCTGCAATTTTGAGCTTGTCAGCTGTCTGCGGATCTTCGGCAAACTCGCGCCATTGCCCTTGCACTGGCGTCTCAAATGTCCATTGCAAGCCCGTTGGCGCGTCGGCCTTGCCCTGAACCAGCAACCAAGACATTTTTGAGGGACTGTCCATTCTTTCACTGGAAATACGAACTTGCACTTTGGGTGCGTTGCTAGCGCCTGTCGCATCGACCTCAATCAAGGGTGCTGCATTGTTTTGAACCACATTGGTCGTTTGTGGAAACAGGGTCCATGGCCCCTTTTGCAACTCAGCCGGCAAACTGGCCAGGGTCAATTGCAGCGTGCGGCCATCTTCAGCGATGCGTGCAGAATGGGCACCCGTCAGCGATTTGGCTTGAAGTTGCAGGGCTTTTTGAAACTCAGCGGACGCCGTGGCACTGGCGCCAACGACAGGGACGGTCAATTGAAAATCACCCTCTTGCGGAATGCATTCTTGTTTGCACACCAACCAATTGGCACGCAATTGAATGTCGATGGTCGTGTCTGTTGGCTTGAACGACTTCTCAACCAGAACAGGTGTCACCAACATCACACTGTCTTCGTAGCCGTAATTGGCCAGTGTACCGATGGGAATTTTTTTAGGAACAGGCCAAATCAAGGGCTTCGTCGTGAGGCCTGTCGGCAACTTCCATGTCAGCTCTGTGGGCAAGCCCGAATCGCCTGGGTTACGCCAATACGTATGCCAGTGCGCCTGATGCGTCAGTTGAAGGCCTAGCAAAATGGTTTGTCCAGCCGCAACGCCTTGAGGTGCATCGATCGACAAAGTGGCTTTCACTTGCGGCGTCTGCACCACATGAGAGGGCTTGCTGTTGCCCAAGATTTGCGTTTGTGCATGGCCAGTGAGCACCAAAGCAAGGCACACGGCGCCCCAAAGCAGAGGGTGCCGCAAGAGATTGAAAAGACCTTGAAATTTCAGCAACAACATAAGCATTCGCATCAGCAGAAGGTTTGGCAACAAAATCGGCGAGAGATTCAGCCGCAAAAATGGCCAGAAGCCTTTTAAAAACAGCAATCATGCACTTAAATTCGGTACCTCTATTAAACTGCTGTTATGAAAAGTTCGTCAGCCCAGTTCAGCCTAAGCCCCTATTGGTCAGAGTTAAGCACTCAAGATTTTGCGCGCATCGACACAGCGCGCGCCATTGCGGTGTTGCCGTTGGCCGCTACCGAGCAGCATGGCCCACACTTGTCGCTGTCGGTTGACACCGACATTGTGAATGGCGTGGTTGCAGCCAGTTTGGGCCCCCTTCAGACCCTACAAGCAAATTCAGAATCGCCCTTGCCAGTGTTCTTTTTGCCCACTCAAAGCGTCGGTCTGAGTCCAGAACACGCGGCATTTGCGGGCACGCTCACCTTAAAACCCGAAACCCTGATTCGACTTTGGACAGACATTGCAGAGTCCGTCAAGGCTGCAGGCTTTAACAAGCTCGTATTGTTGAATGCACATGGCGGCCATGTGGGCGCCATGGACGTGGTGGCGCGTGATTTGCGTGCGCGCTTGGGCATGCTGGTTTACAGCGTCAATTGGTATCAACTGCCGCTGACAAACGAACAAGGCGAAGACCTGAACTCGCTGTTCTCGCCACATGAACATCGTTTTGGCGTGCATGCTGGCGATGTTGAAACTTCCGCCATGCTGGCGCTGCAACCCCATCGGGTGCGCATGGATTTGGCACAAAATTTTGCATCCAGCGCCGAGCAACGCGCAGCTAATTTTCCCATTTTGGGCAATGGCCGCAGTGCCAAGTTAGCGTGGCAAATGCAAGATTACAACCCGGCGGGAGCCGCCGGCAATGCAGCCGCTGCCACTGCGCAAAAAGGTCAGGCATTGATAGAGGCTGCGGGCCGTTCATTGGCCCAACTCTTGTTGGAAATCGATCGCTTGCCAGCGTCAACCCTCAAAAACGAAAAGCCTTAGTGCCCACCGTTTTGCGCTGAGGCCCTCTGCAGCAGGCCTTCAGCAGCTTTTCAGTAGCTCAATGCTTAGAAGGCAATTTGAGTTCGCAAGCACTGGGATGAATTTGTTGGGGACACTCGCGACTGGCGTCTAAGCATCCGCCGTTTGCATAAATGCCTTTGCCATCGCGCATGCGCATCATCAAAGCCAGAACCTTCTGCGTGTCTTGCGGATCTTGCATCGTTTGCTTGACGCGAGCCTCGACAATGCTTTCATCGATCCAAGCTTCGCCTTCGCTGTTGGTGCTGAGGCCGTGGCGCCAGTGATAAATTTCGACACACTTGTGCGCCAGGGTAAAGGGCTGATCGCGCTTCCAGAAGTTGCTGAACAAGCCGCCGCCCATGTAAATAACCCACGAGCCCTCGTAGCCTGTTACGTCGGAAGAAGGTTCATCGGGGTTGCGAAACCACAATCGATCGCCAGGCACAAAGAATTGGGCAGGCAAGGGGGCCTCAAGTGAGCCGTACTCATGCAAAAACACATCGTGAAACTGTGCCGAGCGAACGGCATGAACTTCATTGAGTTTTTGAAGTGCTTCAAATAAGGCAGGATTGTGAATTTCAGCTTCTTGCGCCAAGCCAAGCAAGATGACGTATTCGCTGGCGCGATAACAAGAAAAATCATACAGTTTGCCGGTGGCTTCAGGCTGCGTGGCACTGATCAATGCTTTGATCAAACTGGTGCCGGGATGCAAGACAAAGCCTGCTTCGTCTACGTAGTGCCAAAACTCAAGGGGCCGTTCTGCTGCCTCTGTGCGAAAAGCCAAAGCAGTTTTGCGCGCAGCAATTGCAATGTTTTCTCTAACGCGCACCGAGCTTGCAAGTGCTTCTAAATTGTGAAATGAAAAAACATGCGGCGATATTAAGAGTGACCACAAAATCTCTTGCGTCAAATTCTGCGCGTGTTCATGAAACGACAGCGTGTTGAACATGGGCGCATGGGTTGCCGCCCAGGCTGGTCGCATGTGACAAACTGTGCCCCCAAAACTGTCTTCAATGACCATGTCTTGAAGAACGCCATGCAAACGCATGTACGTGCGGCAATCTTCAGCAGACGTGTTCGCAATTCGAATGCCTTGTGCTTGATCAAGCATAGAAAGAAGTGCTGACTGAATCTGCATGCATGTCATTTTGACAAGAAAATGAAGTGCCCCCTATCGGGAGAAACACTATCTACGCTGTCAAGATACAGCAAGCTTGCACATTGACATCGTAAATTAAGCAAAGGTCACCCATTTGTGATGCGTGCTGTCGTCCAAGTGGGGCAGGTTGTTGTATGACAGCAGCATGTGTCTGGACGGCGTGTAAATGAATTCAGTCAGTGCCGTATTGCGAATGCGCAAATTCAATTCAATGGTGGTATCGGCTGGGGCCCCCAGCACCTGACCAACCGCTGTTGATATGGGGCCACCACTGGACACCAACAAGACGCGGCCTTTGTAATTGGACCGCACATGTGTCAAGACTGCCTGAATACCTTGCACAAACACGGCGTAGCTTGGCATGCCCTGAGGTTGTGTTTCACCAGCCATCCACTTTTGCAAAGCAGTTCTCAGAAGCCTGAAGTGGTGCTTGTACATCTCTGGGGTATCGGGCTTGGCCAAAGGCTCAGGATGCACAGTGGCAATCAGCGCATGGCTGTCGTATTCGTTTAACTCGGGCCACACTTCGGGTGTCATTTGAAGGCTGGCACCTTGGGCGATGCCTTCCCAAGTTTGTCGATGCCGCTTGAGGCTGCCTATCAACACGGCGTCAAAAGACAGTGTGTCGGGTGTGTGCTCGCTAGCTTGTTTCCAATAGGCTCCCAAGCGAATGCTTTGGCGTTGGCCCAGTTCGCTCAGTTGATCGTAGTCGTCGGCGCCAAAGGAAGCTTGTCCATGACGCACCAAAGTCAGTTGTCCCATGGTTCTCAGTCTAACGCCACATGACCTTCAATGCAGATCACGGTGTCGCCACCGACCCAAACTTGGCCCTGCGTATCTTGTTGAATGTGCACGCGGCCTTCTCGGCCCAATGCGCTGCCTTGGCTTGCAACGTAATCGGTTGGCATTTCACCAGAGCCAATCAGCCATTGCGACAACGAGGCGTTCAAGCTGCCGGTTACAGGATCTTCCATGATGCCGATGGCCGCCGCAAATGCGCGCACTTCCAGTTGTGCATCAGGTTTGTCGGTTGCCTCGTGACGCAGTGACTTGCCCGCAAATGCCTTAGATTCACGGTTGCTACGCGAAATCAATAGGGGCGATGCGATATTTTCTTGCCCAGTTTTTGCCGCCACCCCCACCTTCACGCCCAGTTGCTTCAAAGCCAAATGGTCGGGTGCCAAGTTGCGTACGGTTTCTACATCGTCCAACAAAAACGCCCACCACTCTGGCCCATTGTTGAGGATTTGGCTGTCCATCACTTGATTTGTTTGAAGGCCAAGCGCCGTCAGCAGGGCAGGCAGGGTGGCTTCTGGCATGCTGCGCATCTGGACAGGCGGCGCTGCAAAGGCCCAGCGTCCTTCACGCATTTCAAGCCTCACCAAGCCCACGCCGCATTCCTGAACCAAAACACCTGCTTGTTGGGCCTGTCCGCCTGCTTTTAACCAAGCACTGGCGCTGCCCAATGTGGGGTGGCCTGCAAAAGGCAGCTCACCGCCGGGTGTGAAGATGCGCAATTTGTAGTCGGCACCTTGCGCTTTGGCTTCAGGGCTTGGTGGCAAGACAAAAGTGGTCTCACTCAATTGAGTCCAGCGAGCAAAGCTTTGCATGCTGGCATCGCTCAGGCCCGTACCGTCTAGCACCACCGCTACAGGATTGCCCAAATAGGCTGCAGATGTGAAGACATCCACTTGCTTGAAAGGCCTCGAAGCCATGCGAGATTCCTCAAATTAAAAACTTGTTTGTAACATCCAAACTGCAGTGAACAAAAGCGCCGTGGCCATGCATCGGTTAAAGACCAACAACCTGATGCCTTGCGATAACCACTGCCTCAGCAAGCTTCCAACTGCGGCATAGGTCAGGTTGCTGATCAAACCAAAAGCCATCATGATGGGCAGCAGCAACATGCTGCGTGCCAATGCATCCTCTTTGCCGGCTACCCAGCCAGCCACCAACGAAAGTGCAAGCATCCAGGCTTTGATGTTCAAGAATTGAAGGCTAACGCCTTGTACAAAACTGATGTTGAGTCGATCTGCGTTGGCGGTGGCCATTTGGCGCGTGCCCCATAACCGATAAGCCATCCACATTAAATACAGCGTGCCACTGACCATGATCACCCAGCGCAATGCAGGCAAGGCCAACACCAAGTTGCCCAAACCCGCCATGCACAGACTCAACAACAAGCCCCAACCTATCGGAACTGCCAACACGAATTTCAGGGCCGAACGCATGCCTCGGTTGGCGGCCAGTGCCGTAGACAAAGTGGTGTTAGGCCCAGGCGTGAAGCTGGCTGCAGTGGACAGGACCAACAAGGCCGTTAGCTCCTCTGGGCTGAAAATCAAATTCATGCCGACAGTTGTTCCCAGCGTTCAAGTGCGGCCATCAAGGCTGCATCAATTTCTGCGTCGCGTGCAAACAGCGCTGTGGCTTGCGCGGGATCTTTTGCAAACAAGCTGCTGTCTTCCAGGGTCAATCTAATTTGCTTTTGCTCATTTTCGAGCGCTTCAATCTTCCCGGGCAATGTGTCTAGCTCACGTTGTTCTTTGTAGCTCAACTTGACGCTGCTTTTGGTCGCGCTGGGGGCTGCCGTATTGGCTTTCAGACTTGGGTCATTTGTTTTGGAAGCAGCTTCTTTGGGTGCCATCTCGGTTGTGATGGCTGCAGTGCTTGTTTTGGCTGCTGCTATTTTGTTTTGCGCTTGAATGGCTTGGCTGCGCTGTGATTGCGTCAACCAATCCTGCACGGAGCCTTCGTATTCGCGCCAGAAGCCGGGCTTGTCATCGGTCGCTTCACAGGCAATGATGCTGGTCACCACGTTGTCCATGAAGGCGCGGTCGTGACTGACCAAGAACACGGTGCCCTCGTAGTCTTGCAACAATTCTTCTAACAACTCCAAGGTGTCGATGTCCAAGTCGTTGGTGGGCTCGTCCAGCACCAAGACATTGGCAGGCCGTGCAAACAGCCTGGCCAGCAGCAAGCGATTGCGCTCCCCGCCCGACAAAGATTTCACGGGTGAGGTGGCGCGAGCTGGCGAAAACAAAAAGTCGCCCAAATAGCTCTTCACGTGTTGGCGTTTGCTGCCAATCTCAATCCATTCGCTGCCTGGGCTGATGAAGTCTTCTAGAGATGCCTCAAGGTCTAGGGCGTTTCGCATTTGGTCAAAGTAAGCCACTTGCAAATTGGCACCTTGGCGAATGCTGCCACTGTCTGCGGCCAGTTCACCTAAGATCATTTTAAGCAGCGTAGTTTTGCCTGCACCGTTGGGGCCTAACAAGCCAATCTTGTCGCCGCGCAACAAGGTGGCTGTGAAGTCTTTCACAATGACTTTCACGTCGCCTTCGGGGGAAGTGAATGATTTGCAGACGTCGGTCAGTTCAGCCACCAACTTGCCGCTAGGGGCGCCTGATGCCACTTCCATGCGAACGCGTCCCACTTGCTCTCTGCGCGCGCTGCGTGTGGCGCGTAAGTTTTCAAGTCTCACAATACGGCTTTGGCTGCGTGTGCGGCGCGCTTCGACACCTTTGCGAATCCAAACTTCTTCTTGTGCCAACAGCTTGTCAGCCTTTGCGCTGATGACAGCTTCTTGCGCCAACTGCTCTTCTTTGTTAATTTGATATTGTGCGAAGTTGCCTGGATAACTTCGCAATCGACCGCGGTCCAGTTCCACAATGCATGTGGCGATGCGATCCAAAAAAGCGCGGTCGTGCGTAATGGCCACCACACTGCCTTTGAAATCGATCAGCAATTGTTCAAGCCAAGCGATGGAGTCCAAGTCCAAGTGGTTGGTAGGCTCATCTAACAAGAGGACATCGGGTCGTGTCACCAACGCTTGTGCCAGTGCGACGCGTTTGCGATTGCCGCCAGACAAGGTGCCAATTTTGGCAGTGGGATCTAGATGCAGGCGGTGCAAGGTTTCGTCGACACGTTGCTCCCATCCCCAGCCATCAAGCGATTCGATTTGGCTCTGCAGTGTGTCTAGGTCGCCGATGCAATTGCTGTAGTCGTCGATCAACTTCATCACAGGAGCAAGGCCGCGTTGCACAGATTCAAAGATGGAATCTTCTGCATCCAACAGCGGTTCTTGTGCCACGTAAGCAATGCGCACGCCCTGCTGCACATGCATGTTGCCGTCATCGGCGTGCTCCATGCCAGCAAGTATTTTGAGGAAGGATGATTTGCCTGTGCCGTTGCGGCCAATCAGGCCAATGCGTTCAGAAGTCTCGAGCGCAAAGTCTGCGTGATCCAGGAGTGCGACGTGGCCATAAGCCAACGATGCGTCTAATAAAGTGATTAAAGCCATGGACTCATTATCAATGAGGCTTGAAAATTTTTGATGAAAGTCTTGCGCTCACCCAAAAAGTAGTGTTATAGTCGAGGGCTTCGCTGCTGAATAGTTGCTAAAACTAAACGGTGGCAAAGGCGGCAAAAAAAGAAGTAACGCATGTAAACATTGCAGATCTTCATTGCCGATAAAGACCAATCGATTTGGTTGCTACAAAAATAAGCAACTCAAAAAGATGGCTTGAAAAAGTTTAAAAAATATTAAATTTTTTCAAAGCAGGCAAAAAATGCGTGCTATACTGCAAGGCTTCGCTGATCGCAGCGAGTGATGCAAAAACAACAAGGGCTTTAGCCTGAAATTGTTTGCAAGAGATCTTTAAAAATATACAGCCGATAAGCGTGGGCGTTTGATGGCGATTGCCAAGTTCTACGGAACTAAGTCTTAATTGACTTACAAACGCTCATGAAGATAGAAGTGAAGTTCACTTCAATTCCGTTTTTATGAGTTGCTCGAAAGAGCGAAAAAATTCAAGATCGAACTATAGAGTTTGATCCTGGCTCAGATTGAACGCTGGCGGAATGCTTTACACATGCAAGTCGAACGGTAGAGGGGGCAACCCCTCGAGAGTGGCGAACGGGTGAGTAATATATCGGAACGTGCCCAGTCGTGGGGGATAACGTAGTGAAAATTACGCTAATACCGCATACGATCTAAGGATGAAAGCGGGGGATCGCAAGACCTCG
>CAZJAL010000016.1:0-57574 GCA_964544175.1 uncultured Limnohabitans sp. | reverse complement strand
ACCCGTTGCAGGTTCAGGGCAAAAAAAACCGGGCGCAAGAATCTTGGGCCCGGTGGCTGATTCTACCCGTTTTGTTTTGCAAATTGCCAACAAGGGGCCAGGAGTTTCTACAATTGGGGGATGTATGACCAAACGCCCCTGCTAGACAACCTCAACCCCGAGCAATTGCGGGCCGTGACGCTGCCCTCTGAGTCGGCCCTGATTCTGGCGGGGGCCGGGTCGGGCAAAACTCGGGTATTAACCACCCGAATTGCTTGGTTATTGCAGACCTCCCAGGTTGGGTCGGGCGGCATTTTGGCGGTGACCTTTACCAATAAGGCTGCCAAAGAGATGATGCTCAGGCTGCAGGCCATGTTGCCCGTCAATGTGCGGGGCATGTGGATTGGTACCTTCCACGGCTTGTGCAACCGGTTTTTGCGGGCCCATTACAAAATGGCCAATCTGCCCCAAACCTTCCAAATTTTGGACACGCAGGACCAGTTGTCGGCCATCAAGCGCTTGTGCAAACAACATGGCGTGGACGATGAACGCTTTCCGCCTAAGCAATTGCAATGGTTCATAGCGGGTTGCAAAGAAGATGGCCTGCGGCCCAAAGATGTCGATGTGCGCGACGATGAAACGCGCCGCAAAGTGGAGGTGTACCAACTCTACGAAGACCAGTGTCAGCGCGAGGGCGTGGTGGACTTTGGCGAGTTGATGCTGCGCTCTTTTGAATTGCTGCGTGACAACGATGCCATTCGTTTGCATTACCGCGCGCGTTTTAAACACGTGCTCATTGACGAGTTTCAAGACACCAACAAATTGCAATATGCCTGGATCAAAATGATTGCCGGTTTGCCCGCCGAGCATGGCAGTGCGGTGTTGGCCGTGGGCGACGACGATCAAAGCATTTACGCCTTCCGCGGTGCACGTGTGGGCAACATGGCCGACTTTGTGCGCGAGTTTGGTGTGCAGCATCAAATTAAGCTGGAACAAAACTACCGCAGCTACAGCAATATTTTGGACTCGGCCAATGCACTCATTGGCAACAACAAAAATCGCTTGGGCAAAAACCTGCGCACCGATCAAGGTGCCGGCGAGCCCGTGCGTGTTTACGAATCCACTAGCGATTTTGCCGAGGCGCAGTGGTTGGTCGATGAAATCAGGCAACTGGTCAAAGGCGATGGCTTCACGCGCAAAGAAGTAGCGGTGTTGTATCGCAGCAATGCGCAAAGCCGTGTGATGGAAACCGCACTCTTCAATGCCGGTGTGCCTTACAAAGTTTATGGCGGACTGCGCTTCTTTGAACGCGCCGAGATCAAGCACGCCTTGGCTTATTTGCGCATTTTGGAAAATCCCAACGACGACACCAGCTTCTTGCGCATTGTCAATTTCCCGCCGCGCGGCATTGGTGCGCGCAGTGTTGAGCAATTGCAAGATGCGGCCAAAGGCCTAGGGTGCTCCTTGCACGATGCGGTTAGCACCACCGCAGGTAAAGCGGGCGCCAAGTTGGCGGGCTTTGTGGCCATGATCGATGTGATGCGCGAGCAAACGCCAGGCATGACGCTGCGCGAGATCATCGAACTGGTGCTCGAAAAAACAGGCTTGATCGAACACTACAAAACAGAAAAAGAAGGCGCTGATCGCGTCGAAAACTTAGAAGAATTGGTCAACGCTGCCGAAAGCTTTGTGACTCAAGAAGGCTTTGGTCGCGATGCCGAAGCCACCGCGCAAGAGATGGCACCTATTGCCGAAGACGGCGAAGTGATGTCGCCCTTGGCGGCCTTCCTAACGCATGCCGCGCTGGAGGCCGGTGACAACCAAGCGCAAGCGGGCGAAGACGCCATTCAGCTCATGACGGTGCATGCCAGCAAAGGTTTGGAATTTGATGCCGTGTTCATCAGCGGCTTGGAGGAAGGATTGTTCCCTCACGAAAATTCCATGAACGATTACGACGGCTTGGAGGAAGAACGCCGCCTGATGTACGTGGCCATTACCCGTGCCCGCAAACGTTTGTACCTTAGCCATTCACAAACGCGCATGCTGCATGGTCAAACACGTTACAACCTCAAGAGCCGCTTCTTGGATGAACTGCCAGAAGAGTGCTTGAAGTGGATCACTCCCAAGAACCCTGGCTTTGCGACAGGTTTGGGCGGAGGCTGGACCTCGCCCGCACAAGCCTTTCAGGCCAAGCCGGCTTGGGGGCACAGCAGTTTGAGTTCAGCGGAGACTTACAAAAGCCCGCCCGTGCCTGTGCAAAAATCGGAGCCTTCACATGGCATCAAAGCTGGTATGAAAGTGTTTCACACCAAGTTTGGTGAAGGCAAAGTCTTGGCCGTAGAAGGCGCTGGCGCTGATGCGCGGGCACAAGTCAATTTTCCAAGGCATGGCGTGAAGTGGTTGGCCTTGTCTGTGGCCAAATTGACGCCAGTCGAATGAATTTGAATTTTGAAAAAGTTGTTGAAAGAAAGTTTGAGAAAGAAGCATCATGAAAATTGAAAAAGACACCGTCGTCACCTTGAAATACAAAGTGTCCGATGCACAAGGTAAATTGCTGGAAGCCGCTGAAGAGCCCATGGCCTATTTGCACGGCGGCTACGAAAACACCTTGCCCAAAATTGAAGAAGCTTTGGACGGTCAAGACAAGGGTTATCAAACCACTTTGGTTTTGTCAGCTGCCGATTCGTTTGGCGAGCGCGACGAAAGCCTGTTGCAGACCATGCCCAAAAAAGATTTTCCACCCGGCGTCAAAGTGGGTGGTCAGTTGCGCGGCCGCACCCCCGATGGTCGTGAAGCCATCTTCAACGTGGTCAAGATCAAGGGCGACACGGTCATGTTGGATGGCAACCATCCATGGGCGGGGCAAACCTTGCGTTTTCAATTGAATGTGATCGACGTGCGCCCGGCGATTCAAGAAGAGATTGAGCACCGCCATGTGCACGGTGCACATGGTCACCACCACTGATCTTGTGGCCCTTATGAAAAAAGCCTGCAACAGCAGGCTTTTTTACGCTTGTGTTTCGCTGCCCGGTGAGGGCAAGTCAAAACAATCTTTGACGCTGAAATACACCGATGTGAAAAACATGGCGGCCATGAGCAATGCGCCTGGCATCAAGACTGCGCCCGAGAGGTCGTTGCCGCCCAATGCACTGCTGACCATCAAAATGACCGTGGCACCCAATAAGAAGACCACCATCCACGCCACCAGGTAAACCGCAAACGCCCCCAAATTGCGCCAGCAAGCCACCACGCTGAAGAACATGCTCTTGAGAGGCGGAACGCCATGCCAATGCACCAATGCGGGGGCATGCCAAAACATCATGGACAGTGGAATGTACAAAAAGGTGGCCACCCACATGGCAGTTTGAAAATCATCGGCATTGACCACCTCTGGCGTGATGGGGGCGTTGGCCAAATAAACTTTGGCAAAGCCACCGCCATCGATCATGGCTGAAATCAGCATAACGCCCAAGAAACTTGCGGCATACAGCAAGCCCAACAAAAGCATGGCTTTGAGGCGTTGTTGACCTGCGCGAAAGGCCACCATGAGCACGGTAGGCATAGGGAACTTGCCAGAGGCCGCTTGCTCGGTGGCCACCATGAGGCCCAGCGTGGCAGCAGGCAACATGAGCAGCGCTACAGCCGCGCCAATAACGGGAATCATGGAGAGTACAGACACCCAAGCCATGAACAAAAAGAACAAACCTGTAAAGGCCAAAGGCTGACGCCAAAAAGTTCGGATACCTTGTTGAACCCAAACCAAGCCTTGTTTGGCTGGAACGATGTGAAGCTTCATGACCAGAGCTTAAGCGGTGAAGCCAGTCGAGCGCGCAATACCCGTTCAAAGTGGGTGGGATCGTGAGGCTTTAGCATGGCGGCATCGCGGGGCAGATAGAAGTCCCATAGCCTCGAAATCCAAAAGCGCAAAGCGCCTGCGCGCAACATGGCAGGCAACAGTTGACGTTCGGCAACACGCAGAGGCCGCACTGCTTGATAGGCGTCAAGCATGGCTTGGGCGCGTTCTGCATGATGCTCGCCGGTTGGCAAATCGATGCACCAATCGTTTAAGCAGACAGACAAATCGAACAGCCAGGTGTCGACACCGGCAAAGTAAAAATCAAAAAAGCCGGTGAGCTTGTCGCCATCAAACATGACGTTGTCGCGAAACAAGTCGGCGTGGACGGGTCCTTTGGGCAGAGCTTGGTAAGCCGCACCCTGGGCAAGGTGATTTTGGTAAGCCAATTCGCTTTGCAACAAAGCCGATTGCGCTTCGTCCAAATGAGGCAACACCACGGGTACCGTGTCATTCCACCAGGCAAGGCCCCTGAGGTTGGGTTGGCTGCGGTTGTAATCTTCTCCGGCCAAATGCATGCGGGCCAGCATGTCGCCTACGGCAGCGCAATGCACTGGCTGTGGGGCCAACTGGCTTTTGCCTTCTAATCGATTGACCACGGCAGCAGGCTTGTCACAAACGGTGTGCAAGATATCGCCGTCTCGGTTGGCAGAGGGGTTGGGCACCGGAATGCCTTTTTCTGCCAAATGCTTCATGAGAAACAAATAGAAGGGCAGTTGCGCGTGATTCAGGCGCTCAAACAATGTGAGGACATAGTCGCCGAGGTCGGTGGAGGCGAAGTAATTGGTGTTCTCAATGCCTCCCTCAATGCCCCTTAATTCGGTCAGCGTACCCAAGCCCAGTTGAGACATGAGGTCGGCGGCTTGTTCTTTGGTAACGGGCGTAAAAACAGCCATGGCTTAAGGGTGAGTCAAATGGGTGAAAAGGAGGGTCAAAAAGTGGCTCAAGGCCGCTAGGGAACGCATGCTTCGATTGTAGAGGCTGTTGGCCCTAAATTTGCCCTGTGCCGACCCGGAAAAAACCGCTGAGGACAGGCACAATGAGGGCATGAGCGACAAGAAAACCCTGCTATTGGTCGATGGCTCTAGCTATCTGTACCGCGCCTTTCATGCCATGCCCGATTTGCGTGCGGTACCAGGCGACCCTGCCAGTCCCGCCACGGGCGCTATTCGCGGCATGATCAACATGATGGAGCGTTTGCGCAAAGACATTCCCGCTGAATATGCGGTGTGTGTGTTTGATGCCAAGGGCCCCACTTTCCGCGACGAAATTTACCCCGAATACAAGCAAAATCGCAGCCCCATGCCAGACGATTTGCGCTCGCAAATTGAGCCTATTCACGAACTGGTTCGCTTGATGGGGTGGAAGGTCTTGGATGTACCCGGCGTTGAAGCTGACGACGTGATTGGCACTTTAGCCGCTGTGGGTTCGTCTCACGGCATCGAAGTGATTGTGTCCAGCGGCGACAAAGACCTGGCCCAGTTGGTCAATGAGCACATCACCATCATCGACACCATGAATGGCAAGCGCCGCGATTTGGCCGGTGTGCAAGAGGAGTTTGGCGTGCCTGCCAGCCTCATGCTCGATTATCAAATTTTGGTGGGCGATACGGTCGACAACGTGCCTGGTGTGCAAAAGGTGGGTCCCAAAACCGCTGCCAAGTTGTTGTTGGAATATGGCTCCTTAGACAACTTGATGGCCCATGCCGGTGAGGTCAAAGGCGTGGTGGGCGAGAACCTTCGCAAAGCTGTCGATTGGCTGCCAACAGGACGGCAGCTTCTGAAAATTCGCACCGATTGCGATTTGAATGGCTACGTGCCCGAATTGCCGTCGCTTGAAACCATTCGCTTGGGCCAGCCCAACGAAAGCGATTTGCTGGCTTTCTACGAAAAGTATGGTTTCAAAGGCTTGGTCCGTAGCCGAGGTGCTGGGGCATCTGAAACTTCAGGTACAAGCAAGACTGCTAAGCCAGCGTTCGTACCTCAGGATGATTTGTTTGCCGAGCCCGAACCGGTGATCACTGTAACGGGCGACAAGCAATACGAAACCATCATGACGTGGGAGCAGTTGGATGCATGGCTGCCCAAGTTGGAAGCCGCTGAGTGTGTGGCCATTGACACCGAAACGACATCGCTCGATGCCATGCGCGCCGACTTGGTGGGCATCAGCTGGAGCATAAAACCGGGTGAAGCCGCCTACTTGCCATTGCGCCATGATGGCCCCGACGCCCCTGCGCAATTGCCAATGTCCGAGGTGCTGGCCAAGCTCAAACCTTGGTTAGAAAATCCACTCAAACTCAAAGTGGGTCAGCACATCAAATACGACCGCCATGTGTTTGCCAATGTCGGCATTGAAGTGCGCGGTTATGCGCACGACACCATGCTACAAAGCTATGTGCTGGAAGTGCACAAGCCACACAGCTTAAGCAGCTTGGCATTGCGCCACGTGGGTCGCACGGGTATTACCTACGAAGATTTGTGTGGCAAGGGCGCCCATCAAATTTCGTTTGCACAAGTGGATGTAGAAAAAGCCTCCGAGTATTCATGTGAAGACTCGGACCAATGTTTGGATGTGCATGGCGTGCTCTGGCCGCGCATTCAAGCTGATGCCAAACTGCGCGCCATCTACGACATAGAAATTGCCACCAGCGAAGCCTTGTTCCGCATTGAACGCAATGGCGTGTTGATTGATGGCCCCACGCTGGCTGCGCAAAGCCAAGCCTTAGGGCAGCGCATTTTGCAATTGGAAACCGAAGCTTATGAAATTGCAGGCCAGCCCTTCAACTTAAGCAGTCCCAAACAATTGGGCGAAATCTTTTTTGACAAGTTGGGTTTGCCTGTTATCAAGAAAACAGCCACGGGTGCACGCAGCACCGACGAAGAGGTGCTTGAGAAGTTGGCAGAAGACTATCCTTTGCCAGCACGCATTTTGGAACACCGCAGTTTGTCCAAACTCAAAGGTACTTATACCGACAAGCTGGCGCAGATGGCCTTGCCTAGAACGGGCAGGGTGCACACCCATTACGCGCAAGCCGTGGCTGTGACAGGACGCCTGTCTAGCAACGATCCTAATTTACAAAATATTCCCATTCGCACCGCTGAGGGCCGCAAAGTTCGCGAAGCTTTTGTGGCACCTGCCGGCAGTTTGATTGCCAGTGCCGATTACTCTCAAATTGAATTGCGCATCATGGCGCACCTCAGTGGTGATGAAGCCTTGTTGCGTGCGTTCCATCAAGGTTTAGATGTGCACAAAGCCACGGCAGCAGAAGTGTTTGGCTTAACGCCAGACCAAGTGTCGAGTGAGCAACGCCGCTATGCCAAGACCATCAACTTCGGTTTAATTTACGGCATGAGTGCGTTTGGTCTGGCCAAAGCTTTGGGCATTGACAACGGCGCTGCCAAAAATTACATCGAGCGCTACTTCCAACGCTTTGCAGGCGTGAAGCGCTACATGGATGAAACACGCGAACAAGCCAAATCACAAGGCTATGTCGAAACTGTGTTCGGCCGTCGTTTGTATTTGCCAGAGATCAACTCGCCCAACGGTCCCAGACGGGCTGGTGCAGAGCGAGCCGCCATCAATGCGCCTATGCAAGGCACTGCGGCCGATTTGATCAAGCTGTCGATGATTGCCGTTCAAGAAGGCATTGACCGAGAGCAACGCAAAACCAAAGTGATCATGCAGGTGCACGATGAATTGGTGTTTGAGGTGCCAGAAGATGAAGTGGAATGGCTCAAAGTGGCGGTGCCCAAATGGATGGCCGATGTGGCTGAGCTCAAAGTGCCTTTGCTGGCCGAAGTGGGTGTCGGTTTGAATTGGGATCAGGCGCATTGATTTTGCTGCCAACTGGGTCAATGCAAACATTGAGTTTGATTCGATGAAGAACAGCATCCAAAAATTTCAAAGTGCCTTGGGTGATGCCGACAGGCAAGTTTTGCAGTCTTGTTTGCAACAGGCCATGCAGCCCTTGCCCGAAGAGGCTATGCCTTGGTATTTGGGAGAGGCACATTCGCCAACCGGTTACCTCACGCCAGAACATGCCAAGGTGCTTTTGAGTTTGCGACAAGACTGGCAAAGAGTGCCGCATGGTTTGCGCTGGGACACCCCTGAAAAAACACACGCTTCTAGAAGTTTGGCGCTTGCAAATTTGGCCGCTGAGTTGCGTGACCTTGGCCATGTGACAGGCTGGCGCAATGAAAAGTTCAGCTATTGGCCTGATGCCATCATTTTGGCCAACGGTCATCCCATTGAGCCGACTGATGCGCTGTCCGCCGCATTTGAAATGGAACGCGCCGCCTACAGATTTTTTGGCTTGCGCGCACATGCGGTGCATGTCAACGGCTTTACAGAAGATGGTTTTTTGTGGTGCGGACGGCGGTCGTTGACCAAGGCCACCGACCCAGGCATGTTGGACAACATTGCGGCAGGCGGTTTGCCTGTGGGAGAGTCTTTGCAGACTTGTGGTGTGCGTGAAATGGCAGAAGAAGCCGGCTTGTCTGAGGCGCTGGCTTTAACAGCGGTGGCGCAGGGCCAAGTGACCACTTGCCGATCTGTGCCTCGTGGATGGCATCACGAAACGCTGTGGGTTTACAACTTGTTGATGCCAGCCGATGTACAGCCGGTGAACCAAGACGGTGAGGTTGCTGAGTTCAGTTTGCTGTCGCCTGCGCAAGTGGTGCAGGCCATTGCATCAAAGCGCATGACGGTGGACGCTGCTTGCGTGCTGGCCCATGCGGTTTTACATGCCCATTGATTTTGATTTTTATGCCATGGCGGTAGTGCTATTGGGCTATTTTGTTTTGGGTATTGCAGGATTTGGTTCGGCCTTGATCATGGTGCCGTTGTTGGCTTGGAATTGGCCACTGGCATTTGTCGTGCCCTTGGTGTTGCTGATCGATGTGCCCGCCGCTGTTTTGCACACGGGTTTGAATTTTCGTCAGGTGATGTGGCGCGAATTGCCATCACTGCTGCCTTCCGTTGTTCTTGGCGCTCTGGTGGGTATTGGCTTGATTCAATGGACCGATGGCGACGGTTTGCTTTTGGCCTTGGGTTTCTATGTGATTTACATCGGATGGCAAGGCCTTAAGGGAGCGGTAACGGCCATACGATTCAAGGCCACTTCTTCTCACCCGTTTGGCTTTGCAATGGGCTTGGTCGAGACGATGTTTGGCACAGCAGGGCCAGTGGTCATGTCGTGGCTGTCACAACGGGTTTCAGATCCATTTGTGATCAGGGCAACCATGCCGATGACCATCATTGGCTTGTCGTCCATTGCGCTTGGCATGGTGGGTGTGTCAGGCGGTTTAAACGATTTGTCGCTTTGGCAAAATTTTGCAGTTTTGCTACCATTCGCGCTAGCGGGTGTTTTGCTTGGACATCAGTTTTCCAAGCGAATTTCTGCGGAGGTACTCAGGCCATTTATCTATGGGTTTTTGTGCCTAAGTGGGTGTGTCTTGTGCGCACGGGCGTTTCGCGGTTTATATTCATTCTTTATCAATTAAGTAAATCAGATGATTCCTATTCATGTTGAATCCGCTTGGAAAGGCACTTCCGATTGCCGTTCGTGTGGCATTCGTGATTTGGTTTTGTTCGCCGATTTGAATGAAGACGATTTTGGTCTGATTCATGCACCCATCGACGACATGGCCTATCCGGTGGGTGGTTTGCTTTACTCAGAAGGTGACAAAGCGCTGGGGGTGTTCACGCTGCGTCAGGGCATGGTTAAGTTGGTTCGATCGACAGCAGACGGTCGTGAACGCATTATTCGTGTCTTGCGCGCCGGCGATGTGGTGGGTATTGAAGCATTGGCCACGGGTCACTATGATTCAGAAGCGGTGGCACTGAATGATGTGAAGGTGTGCCGCATCCCTTTGGGTGTGATGCACAACCTCAGCACACAATCGCCCAGACTGCACAATCGGTTGATGCAGAAATGGCAACAGGCTCTAAAGGGCGCAGACGATTGGCTGGCCGATCTAAATTTTGGAACCGCGCGCCAAAGGGTTTCAAAATTCATTCTGAAAATGCGCAAAGGCGATTTGCCAGATCAAAGCAGCATGTTTTCGCGTGAAGACATGGGTGCCATGATGGACCTCAAGCTGGAAACAGTAAGCCGTGAAGTGAGCGGCCTGGTTCGCGAGCAAGTCATTGAACCCCTAGACAAAGCGGGACGACTCTACCGCATTCAGAACGAGAAAGCATTGCAATCGGCCTGAGTGCGATATTGATCAGGATTTGGGTGAGGTTCCCGACAAAAACAGTCGCAGAAAAAATACCCCCATGCCGAGCATGAAAACGATGCCGATGAAACTCATCAGGCCATAGTCTGTGAAAAACAAGTCGTGTAAAAGTTTCATTATTTTCTCCTGCTTCGAGTTGCTGAAATAGCAAACTCAATGGGTGCATCTTGCTGGCCGAGAACCAAGCTCACTTTGATCTGCGTTAAGTCTTGTGAAGATTTCGACGACATAAATGACTGGACATCTTTATACCTAAGGGGGTATATTTAGACGTACTTCAATTGATAAGGTTCGCAAGATGAAAACACCCCACGACTTGGTAGCCGCCGCCAAACAAGCGGTTCTTGAAATTCCAATCGACAAAGCACCTTCTGTGATTACGCAAAATGACGTACTAATCGACGTTCGTGAAGCTGAGGAGTTTCAGGCAGGCCATTTGCCAGGTGCCATTCACATGTCGCGTGGCATGTTGGAGTTCAAGCTTGCGGCCAACCCGCAATTTCAATCGCGCGATCTCAAAATTACCTTGTATTGCAAAACCAGTGGCCGGGCAGCCTTGTGCGCTCAATCGCTCAAGGAAATGGGCTATTCAAATGTGAGTTCTATTGCGGGTGGTTTTGACGCATGGCAAGCTGCAGGCTTTCATGTAGAAAAACCAGTGGCGCCATCCTTCGACTAAGCCTTTCTAGAAAGTTCGATCTCATGAGTACCTTTGAACACGCTGAATTGATTCAAAACATCAATGAATCCTTGACGCCTTTTCGCAAATCACAACCCGATGCAATGCAAGCTTTTGGTCAATTGGCGCGCAGTGCAATGGCTGAAGGAGAAGTCAGCACCAAGCACAAAGAATTGATTGCCTTGGCCATAGGCATTACGCAGCATTGTTCAGGCTGCATCGGTTTTCATGTCAAGGCGCTTTTGAAGTTAGGTTGCACACGCCAAGAGTTGGAAGAAATGTTGAGCGTATGCGTTTACATGGGCGGCGGTCCTGCCTTGATGTATGCAGCTGAAGCCCTCAAAGCTTGGGATTCGTTGGCCAGTTAGTATTCATCAGCTTGGTTTTTGACCAAGGTAGCCAACCAGTGCCGACAGGCCGCTGTGGCCAGCACCTTCATCTACTTCTTGAAGATAGGTTTTAAGGTCTAAGACTTTGTATGCTTTAAATGAGCTGAGCAGCAGCGCTTCGTCATACAGGTTTTCAAGAATGCCAGGACCACCTGTTTTGTATTGCATTTGCGCCTTGTCATAGCCTTGAATGATCAAGGTGCCACCGGGTTTGAGTGCGAAATTTAATTTATCAAAGAGTTGTGTACGAGCTTGTGGATCGGCAAACTGAAAGAAGATGCCTGCGATGGTGTCGTATTGATTGGCCTTCCAATCAAAGTTTTCCCAGTCACTGCAATGAAAGTTAACGTTGACTTTGTGTTTGGTTGCTAATTTTTGAGCCTTCTCAATCGCGACAGGTGAGAAGTCAAAGGCGTCTACATCAAATCCTTGGGACGCCAGCCAGACACTGTTTCGCCCTTCACCGTCTGCGATCGACAAGGCTTTGCCTTTTTGCAGAAAGGGTGTTTTGTCAGCCAAGTATTGGTTGGGTTTTTCACCAAAAAGGTAATCGTCCGTCGAGAAGCGTTCATTCCAACGCGCCAATGGGTTAGAAAATTGCGTCATGTTTAAAAAGCTTCTTTTTCAGCTTCAAGATAAGCAAGACTGATGTATTTGCCTATGTTGCCCTCAAACCCCTGCATGTCTTTGGCACGCTTTAAAACGCGTGCGTCTTTCATCACCATGGCCTTGGCATCTGCTTCCGATTTACCGTCTTTGACAGCTTGTAAACATGGCTCCCAAATGCCAGCCATGAACTCACCATAGGTTTTCAATAAATCCTTAGTCGGTTGACCGTGTCCTGGAAGCCAAAGTTGTTCGCCTGCACTTTCGGTGAGGGCTTTGTAATATTTGAAGGTACCCATATAGGAGCCATCATCAATGTTGGCAATGCGATTGGCCATGGCAATGTCACCAATGCTGGTGACTTTGTCTTGAACCACTTGCACGCACAAGTCGGCATCTGTGTGCGCGCGACCGTAATGGTGCATCACAAAATCGACATCACCAATTTTGATTTTTTGACCATGCTTTACAACAGTATTGGGCGCAACTGTTTTGGTGCCAACAGTCGATTGATTGGTCCAGCGCTCCATCAGGACGCGCCATGTGTTGCCTTGGCTACTATTAATTGTTTCAATGGTTTTGGCCAAGGCATAGATAGGTAGCTGTGAACCATATTCTTCAACGAAGGCATGGTTGCCCAACCAATGATCGCCATGGAAGTGGCTGTTGAAAACAGCGATCACGGGCAATGGCGTCACTTTTTTGATCATGCGAATGGCCATTTGACCAATTTGCAATGAACTGCCAGAGTCCAAAATCACGACACCTGCTGATGTGACCACAAAGCACACATTGGACATCATGCCGCGATTCTCGGGCGTGGGAAAACCATCGGGCGCAAAGATCATCCAAACGCGTTTTGACAGTTGTACAGGTGGAATGTCTTTGACAGGTGGTCCCATCAAAAAGTCTTTGACATCGGCTGCAAATGTTTGCGCTTCTGGCCACATGCCCACTGCGCCCAAGCCTAAAGCAGTGGCGCCCAAAAAGGAACGACGCTTTAGGGTGGTTTGCACCAAGTTTCTTGATTGAGGGTGTGACATGTGAAGTGATCCCTTTATGCAACGTAACCTGGGTTGGGCAAACCACCCGTAATTTTGGGTGCGTTCAGTTGCCGTGGCTTGATGCGGCCATTGGGTTGGGTTTTGAGCCATTGCTCCACCACGTCCCAAACCTGCTTGTTGCCTTGCGTACGTGCTTCTTCAGCCACGGGCGCCCAGCCAGCCACTTTGTATTTTTTGCCAGACTCAATCAGCTTGCCGTTCAAACGCATTTCTTCAATGCGCTTGCCCATGCCTGCTGTTGGATTGCATTGGTATTGCAAGCCGCCTACGCGAACCATGTCGCCACCTTGTTGGTAGTAGGGGTCTGGGTTGAACAGGTTGTCGCAAACGTCTTCTAGAACCGTTTTGATGGTCTCGCCAGTCATTTCGGTGACGGTGGCATAAGAGTAGGTGGTAGCTGTCATGTCGAGCAACCATTCGCGCGTGATGGCCTGGCCTGGTAGCAACGTTGTACCCCAACGGAAGCCGGGCGAGAAGGCAATCTCGGCGCCTTGCACATCCATCAAGGCATCGACCAACAATTGATCGCCTGTGCCGTTGAAGTTGCCACGGCGATACAACAGACCCTCAGAGATGCCCAACTTTTCGTTCAGCTTGCTTTCGTAGGGCGCACGAATTTTGGTAATAAGGGCATCCATCTCTTTGTCGGCTGGCAACATGTTGGAGAACACGGGCAGTAACTTGTAACGGAAATCGGTAATGCGCTTTTCCTTTACCTCAAAGTCGAGCACGCCCAAGAACTTACCATTGGAGCCAGCATTGGTGACGATGGTTTTGCCACCTTTGTTGCTGACCAATGTGGCCACAGGCATGCCGTCGTGGGTGTGACCACCCATGATAGCGTCGATACCGCTGACGCGGCTGGCCATCTTGAGGTCTACGTCCATGCCATTGTGGCTAAGGACCACCACAACCTGCGCGCCTTTGCCGCGGGCTTCATTGACCATGGCTTGCATGTTCTCGTCTTGAATGCCAAATGCCCAGTCGGCCACCATGTAGCGTGGGTTGGCAATAGGGGTGTAGGGGAAGGCTTGGCCGATGATGGCACAAGGCACGCCATTCATTTCTTTGATGACGTAGGGCTTGAACACCTGATCGCCAAAGTCTTGCGTTTTGATGTTTTGCGCCACAAAGTCAACTTTGCCCACGAAATCTTTCTCGACAATCTCTTTGACACGGTCCATGCCCAGAGTGAATTCCCAGTGACCGGTCATGACATCAACGCCCAGCAATTTGCAGGCATCGACCATGTCTTGACCATTGGTCCACAGGCATGTTCCTGAACCTTGCCATGTATCGCCACCGTCTAGCAACAAAGCACCAGGACGGCTGGCCTTCATGCGCTTGACCAAGGTGGCCAAGTGTGCAAAACCACCTACTTTGCCGTAACGTGCCGCTGCTTTTTCGTAATTCAAATAGGTGAGGGCGTGCGCCTCTGCAGTTCCGGGGCGAATGTTTGCAAACTTCAGCAAATGCTCACCCACCAAGTGGGGCAAGTTGCCCTTCATGCTGCCCAAGCCCAAGTTAATGCTGGGCTCGCGGAAATAAATAGGCTTGAGCTGCGCGTGGCAATCTGTCATGTGCAAAAAGGACACATTGCCAAATTTGGGAATGTCGTACAGACCGTTGGCTGCTGTTGCCGCGTCTGCATCGGCATAGGTACCCATGCCCAAGCCAGCCATGGTGCCTGCGCCCAGGACTTGCATAAATTCACGTTTTGAGAGGTTCATACTTTTGTCTTCGCTAATATATGGCGAGCAAAAAAACCCGGACGAACCGGGTTTTGGATTTGCATTATTTGTTCACGGGTGATTTGGGGTCTAGCAACAAACCCACCACATGGCGAACTTGTGCTTCAGTCAAGATGCCACTGTGGCCTGCACGTGGCATGTTGGAGCAAGCGTTATAGGCTTTTGAATTCCAAATTTTGCCCCAGGTATATTCAACGATAGGCTTGGCTGCAGCACTGTTGGGGTCGGTGATGCCGCGAATCTTGCCGTAGTTGTGAAGGCTTAGGCCAATGGTGCCGTATGAAATTTCTTTCTCGTCGATCTTGTGGCAGTTGTAGCAATTGCCGCCGTTCACAGTTTTTTCGTCGTCAGTGAAAGTCAGGCCGCGACCGTTTTGAGCAATTTTTTCGCCTTCTTTCCAGTCGCCGATGAATTTGCCATCGGAGGGCCACTTGATGGCCTTCATGTTGATCTCTTCAATGCGCTTGGCGGTCTTTTCGTCCAAGGGCTTGCCAGAAGCATCAGCTTCACTGCAAGCTTGATTGGTTTCGTCGGTGTTCAGGATGCTGGCCTTCACAATGCCTTGATCGCGGAAAGAAGCCTTGACAATTTGCTGGGTGAGGGCGTTCAGGTCTGCTACTGAAGGCGCGGAGGCGCAGCCAACTGCCAGCAGTGCAACAGAAGCCACTGCCAAACCCGTGCGAAGTTTTGAATTCATTTTTTTCATTGCTGAGGCTCCTAATTAGCGCTTGATGGCCGGTGCGATGGAGGCAGAACCTTGTGAGTTCACACCCAGATAAACGCCCAACGCAATGGTGGCATCGCTGGCAAAGCCTGGATAAGGAAAGCGTTGTTGACGGTAGCAATCGTTCAAGCGTTGTTGCATGCCCCACATTTGACCATTGGACACACGATAGGCTGGCCATGCGGCAAAACCGACACCGTCACCTGGGTTCTTGGTGAGGTTAGGCAAGTCTTGCAGGCGAATGCGCTTGCCATCTTCAGCGTGGCATGAAGCACAAGAAAAGTCGTGCGGCCCACCCCGTTGGAAGAAAAGGCGTTTGCCTACTTCGTAAAAAGTTTTTTCAGCCTGATTAGCTTGTGGCAAATTGAACTTCATGCCTTTTGATTCTGCCGCGACCCAAGTGGCCAATGCAGTCATATTGACTTGCTCGCCTCTGCCAAAAGGCGTTTTAGAAATTTCTGCAGCATTGAAGCCTTGCAAGGTTTCCATGCAAGTGAGTAGGCGAGACTCCAAGTCTTGCACGCGGCCTGTATCCGCAAAGTACTTTGGCAACTCTACAAAAGCACCTTTGAAAACGCCTGGACCTTTGCCCAAGTCACATTTTTCAAGTGACGCATTTTTAGGTCCACGTTTTTGTGTCCACAAGCCTTCACCTTTGGCTTCAAACAAGTCGGCTGGATTGCCGTCTTGCAACATGGCGCGGTACTCATCAATGCCTTGGCTGGCTGTTTTTTGCGCCAAGCTGCTTAGGCTAATGGTCAATAAACCTGCAGCCAATAAAACTGAAAGCGAATGCTTCATGGTCACCTCAATGTGTCAACTTCTTCAACTAAAAAAAGGGTGAAGACGGTGCTTCACCCTTGTTGTGCCTTTTGGTGTTTTAGGACACCGTCGCTTCGTCGGTGCGTGTATCGCCTTTGTTGTCTTTCCAAGTAATTGCAATTTTGTCGCCAGCTTTGGCGCCTTTAACCGCAAATTGCATGAATGGATTTTTGGACACAGCGGGACCCCATTCAGCATTCAAAACTGTCTTGCCATTGTGTGTGGCAGTGACTTCTTGAATGAACCATGCAGGTATTGTTTTACCAGCAGCGTCTTTGCGCTGACCGGTTTCCATTTCGTGACTCATCAAAACACGAACAGTTGCTTTGTCGCCAGCGGCTTGGGCGCGAATGCGCATTGGATCTGCCATTTTTTCTCTCCTGAATATGTGTAAATGAACTGATAGGTGAGGGGATTAACCGCCGCAACCACCCAAAGTTACTTTGACTTCTTTTTTAGCGAACAAGGCCTTGCCGTCGGCCATGATGGCAACGGCGTAAACGTCGGATGACTGACCCATTTTGGCGCGTGTTGAGAAGTTGGCATCTACAGCATCGCTGACATGGAACATGGCAATTAACGCAGAAGGGTTCTTTTCAACCAAGATCAGCAATTGTTTGACACCTGGTAAGTTGGTGCTGGCACCTAATGGCACTACAGCGCCGTTTTCGGCGATGTCTGGACCTGTGATGGTGACGTCTTTGCTTTCTGCAATAGCGCCGCCGCCATAAGCTTTAACCGCGTCTTGAACTGACTTGGCATCGAAGCCTACTTTGTTGAAGGCAGCATGAGCAAATTGTGGGAAACCGGCTGATGCCAGTAGGCCTGCAACCACCATGCTCTGTTTAATAGTCTCGCGACGTGTTTGCATCTGAATTCTCCTTGTGAATAAGTTGATGCTAATGAAATTTTTCTCAAAGTCAATTCGAATGAGCTTTGACTTCTGGTTATTTGGTTGCGCCAGCAGCGATCCAGTTGGCAATGGTCTTTGCGTCTGCTTCGCCGATGTTTTGCGCAGGCATGGGAATAGGCCCCCAAACGCCTGCACCACCTGCTTTGATTTTGCCAGCCAAATAATCAACTTTGCCGGGATATTTCTTGGCGATTTCGTTGAAACCAGGGCCGACAATTTTCTTATCGATGCCGTGACACGCCGTACAAGTGTTTTTGCTAAGCAAAGCCATCACAGCTTTGGTGTCTGATTTGCCATCGTTTGCTTTTGCGGGCGCTGCTGCGCTGGCCACGACAGGTGCAGTTGCTGAACTTGACTTGCCAGAGCGGCCTTCAGGCCTGGTGGTGTCTGCGCCTATTTGCTGGCCCACCATGCGGTTTTGTTCGTTCAAATTGCCGTGGGCGTTGCGTGCAAAGTCAGGCAAGAAAGAGGAGACTTTGGCTTCAGGCACGCAATCCTTCATGCAAATGACATTGTTGGTATCGGGTTTAGGCGTACCGCCAAACTCTTTGCCGGGCCACATGGCATGCGCAGTGGTCATGCCGTTGCGATTGGGCATGCGTTTTTGCACTTCAGATATATTTTTGTCTGACAAGACAAAGTTGTCGGGCACGATGCCAGCCAAGTTCAACAAGAAACCAGTCACGGCATAGACCTCTTCCGTGGTCAAGGTCTTAGGATTGGTCCAAGGCATGGCACGGTTGATGTAGTCCCACAAAGTGGACACGGTGGCAACCTTCATGATGGTGGTGCGACCTGGAAAGTCGGCACGCGTCAGGTTTGCCACTCGACCGTTTTTGATGTCTTCGGCTGTGGTGCCACCAATCAAAGGGCTAAAGACTTCATTGGACTCACCAAAAACGCCATGGCAGTGCGCGCACTTGGCCTCCCATACATCTTGACCTTTGGCGACAGAGCCTGAGCCTGCTGGCAAGCCTTTGAAGTCTGGACGAACATCGATGTCCCACGCGGCTACTTCTTTGGCTGTGGCATCGCGGCCAATGCCTGGGTACTTGTTAGTTTGTGCAAAGCTTGTTGCGCTTGATAAAAATATGGCGATGGCCAACGCAATTTTAGGAAACTTGAACATTTTTCACCTCGCCATTTTCTTGAACCAACCATGACTGAATGGCATTGTTGTGATAGATCGAACGTGTTCCGCGGACATCACGTAACTGCTTGTACATGGGTTGCACATAACCTGTTTCGTCTTGTGCACGGCTTTGAATGATGGCCGGCTTGCCATCCCAAACCCAATCTAAGTTGAATCGGGTGAGGGCTTTTGAAAGAACGGGCGTTTCAAGTCGTGCTTGGCGCCAATTACGACCGCCATCTGTAGACACATCGACACGCTTGATCTTGCCTTTGCCCGACCAAGCCAAGCCTGTGATGTTGTAGAAACCTTTGTCCAACAAAACTTGGCCGCCGGAGGGCGTAGTGACCACGCTCTTGCACTCTTGAATGTTGGTGTACTGGCGATGCAAACCACTGGGTTGCAAATCGATGTAGTGAATGGCCTCGTCTTTGGCGGCGTAGGGTTGGTCACCCACTTCTACGCGGCGCAAATACTTAATCCAGCTCACGCCCTGAACACCAGGCACTACCAATCGCAAGGGGTAACCGTTTTCAGGGCGCAGCATTTCACCGTTCTGACCATAAGCCACCAACACTTCACCAGATGTGATCAAGCTCATGGGGATGGTGCGAGTCATGGAGGAGCCGTCACCGCCTTCCGCCAAGACAAACTTGCCGTTTTTCAAATCGGCACCAGCTAACTCAAGCAAGGTGATAAGAGGCACCCCTGTGAACTCACTGCATGACACCATACCGTGGGTGTATTGCACTGTGGGAACCGCTACATTGCCCCAATCAACGGCCGTATTGGCGCCGCATTCAATAAAGTGGAAACGTGACACGGATGGTAAGCGCATGATTTCGTCCATGGTGAAAACCTTGGGGTTTTTCACCATGCCATTGATCATGAAGCGGTGCTTAGAGGGGTCGATGTCCCACCAGCCTTGATGGTGCCGCTCGAAGTGAAGGCCGCTTGGCGTGACGATGCCAAACAAAGATTGCAAGGGCGCAAACGACACAGAAGCCTGAGTCGTTTGAGTTAAGCCAGGGCTTTGGCGACGTTGCAAATTGGATTCGTATTTAGAAGGCTTGCCATATCCTTCGGTTGCGACGCCTTGGCCCAAGCCTGTGGCGTGCTCGGGTAAGTTCAAAATATTGGGGTCTCCACCTTCGCTAGGAATGGGGTTGACTTGTGCAAGCGCATTGGGTGCTGAAACTGCTGCAACGCCTGCTGCAGTGGCCGTAGAGGCAGCCGCAAAAGCGCGTCGAATGAAATCACGCCGTCCTTGCTTGCCTTCCGCAAAAACCGTTTTGACATCGGTTGGTGTGAGGAAGTTTTCAGGTGCTTTGATCACCCTGCCTGAAGAATTGAATTGCTCTTTCACCATATCTCCTTGTTGAGCTTTTGTCAGCACACCTCAGCAGCGGCCTATATAAGTAGTTGCTTATTTATTGGTTATTTTCAGCCGCGCTGCTGAATTCAAAATTACAAATCTAAGTTTTCAATTGTCGAAGAAGCCATGGCAACGGAATTGATTTAAGTCAATGTCGTCGGCAAATTGCTTGCACACATCAGCAGGCATCGCTGCTGGTCGACTTGAATCATGGCAAATTAAAGACGACGCGTCATCAGAATATACCCTAGGGGGTAAGGTAAGCTGTGTGTCAGCTTTTATTTGAACTTGTAGTGATCTCGGTTCAATACAGCGGCAACAGCCGTAACTTCTTCGGGGAAGAAGCCCAAATTAAGTTCGGTGTTGCACTGTTCAACCATGCCTCTTAAAAACCCAGGCGTGTTAATACGGCCTTGCGGCTTGTACATCGCACTGCCGTCGCCACCCACACGCTTTTGATGGCACGAATCGCATTTGTTTTGAGCAATGAGTTGTGCCCCCAATTTCAAATCTGCATCTTTGAACAAAGCAGGTTGAGCGAAGGCGTTGCTGCTAAGCAGCAGCCCTAGCAAAATGGAATTTGTTGCAAAGAGCTTCAAGAAATTGACTAGCTTCATTTGGCGCCAGACAAAATCCAAGCGGCCAATGTGCTGGCATCGGCATCGCTCAAAGCAGCTTGTGCAGGCATAGGTACAGGGCCCCACTTGCCAGAACCACCGGCTTTGATGCTTTTTGCCAAATTTGAGGCAGCATCGGCTTGACCAGCATATTTTTTAGCGACATCAGAATAGGAAGGGCCGACGATTTTTTTATCTGCGGCGTGACAAGCCATGCACGCATTTTTCTTGGCCAAATCGAGGTTGGCCCAAGCTGGCAAAGCAACGGTAACAGCCAATGCCAAGGTAATTGTTTTGAGACGCATAAGATCTTTTCAATATGAATATATAACTGGCGGCTAATTTAACTCAAATAGTGCAAGAATTTGGGCTTTTGAAGGGTGTGTTTACCTCAGTATTTTCCCGATGAAACAGTTTGCCTTTGCGTGCTTGTTGTGGCTACGCTCGCAAAGTCTTTCTGGCCAGGGCAATGCGCTCATCGAGATAGCTGCCGTAATAATCTGGCAGATAGCCGCCTTCCATGCGATCTGCCAATTCTTGCCCTTTGGGGCCAAAGAACAGGAGGGTGGGCGCTATGCTGACACGCCATTGTTTGACCATTTGGTCGTGTGTCAGCATCTGGCCCGAGAACCCCTTTACTGGCTGGTCACTGCGCATGTCAATTTGAACAATCGGAAAACCTTTTTTTTGCATTGGCCCCAAGTAGCTGTTTCTGGCCATTCTGCAATATGGGCACCCCGCCAAACTCACCATGACAATGAGTGGCTCTTTGATTTTTATGGCATTTTCTAGCTCGTCCGGTAAGGAAACTGAAGCGGGCAATACTGCGGGCGCTGCTTCAGCTTGCAGATGTGCCAAGGCCAAGACACCTGTTAATCCGCGTACAAGCCCCATGCAGTAGCCTCTTCGGGAGACCTTAGGCGATGAAAAGGCAAGTTGCTTGGGCATGACAAATGTGCAAAAAAAAAGGGACAATTGAGGGACAACCCCAGTTTGATGTCTGGGGTTAGCCTTTTCAAGGTGTTGTTTTATATCAGTATTGAATGAATTATTGGGGAAGTTTGTGAATCTCGCAAGTCTGCTAGAAACTTATGGTGACCATCTGGTCCTTGCCTTCGGCGGTGGGCTGATTGGATTGCTGTTTGGATTCAGTGCGCAAAGGTCTAAATTCTGTGCACGGGCCGCAGTCATCGAGAGCTGTGAAGGCGAATGGCGCCAACGCTTTGCAGGTTGGATGCTTGCCTTCGCAACGGCCATGTTGTTGGTACAAATTGCCATCAGTCTCGAATTTTTAAATCCTTCTAGCTCGCGCCATTTGGGCTCTCAGGGCAGTATTTCAGGTTCCGTGCTGGGCGGCCTTATGTTTGGTGTTGGCATGATCATGACTCGCGGGTGCGCCAGTCGGTTGATCATTCTGTCTGCCAACGGCAATTTGCGCGCTTGGATTTCTGGATTGGTCTTTGCGGTTACTGTACAAGCAACTATCTCGGGGGCATTGGCCCCCGCGCGTCAGTACATCGCGTCGTGGTGGGTGGTTGATGGCGGGCCTCAGCGCAATGTTCTGAACGTGCTTGGCACTTCATCATGGATGGGATTGGCAATGGGTCTGCTTATCTTAGGTGTTGCCATTTGGCGATTCCGCGCAACAGCGGGTAGCCCGAAGTCCCTTGTCATTGGTAATATTTTTGTAGGTGGCGCCATTGCTTTGGGTTGGTTCTTTACGCAATGGGTTGCCAGTGCTTCATTTGAACCCGTGGCTGTTCAGGGCTTGTCTTTCAGTGGCCCCTCTGCAGAATGGTTAAACCGCGTGTTGTTTACTGAAACCGCACCCAAGATCGGCTTTGATGCAGGATTGTTACCTGGTGTGTTCATTGGCTCCTTCATTGCCGCCGTTTTATTTGGCGACTTTAAATTTGAAGGTTTTCAAACAGAAAACAAACTGGGCCATTATTTAAGCGGTGCAATTTTGATGGGATTTGGTGCTGTCCTGGCGGGCGGTTGTACCGTAGGGGCTGGCATGTCGGGCGGTATTGTTTTTTCCAGTACAGCTTGGCTAACACTTTTGTCCATCATTGCGGGATCTGCACTCACTTACAAATTCTTGAAGTCCATTGGTGCGCCTACCTAAATTGCTTTAACTGGGTATGCGTGGCTGTTGACGTAAGTCAAGTCATTGCGCCATCTTCCAGTTAGCATTCACATCAGTCTAAGCTGATGTAAAAGGTTGTCCGTGAGTGCCTCACTGAATGAACTCGTTGAAATTTATGGCGAAGGCGCTGTGCTAGCTGCCGGCGGCGCTGTCATTGGCCTTTTTTTTGGCTTCTTTGCCCAGCGCTCTAAGTTTTGCCTGCGCGCTGCGGTCATTGACTTTTGGCATGGTCATTTCAAAGACAAGCTGTCCATTTGGTTGCTGGCTTTTTCGGCAGCTGTGATGGCCACACAAGCTCTGGTTTTGTGGGGAGCTCTAGACAGCAGTGCGGCACGACAGATTGCTGCACGTGGCAGTTTGTCGGGTGCCATCATCGGTGGCTTGCTTTTTGGTATTGGCATGATCTTGACCCGCGGTTGTGCCAGTCGGCTCCTCATCCTTTCTGCCAACGGTAATTTGCGAGCCTTACTTTCAGGTTTGATTTTTGCCGTCGTGGCGCAATCAAGTTTGTCTGGCGCACTCATGCCTGTCAGGATTGCTGTCAGTGAGTGGGCTACCTTGGAGGGGGGGCCGGGCCGAGATTTGTTAGCCTTGTCGGGTACTGGGCATGTGACTGGTTTGGTCATTGGCTTGTTGTGTTTTGCCATTGCCATTTATTTTGTAAATCGCAGCGCAAGCAAACCCGTCATGGTGTGGGTGGGTGGCATTGGCACGGGCTTGAGTGTTGCCGCTGCTTGGGGCTTCACCCAATGGGTTGCCAGCAACTCATTTGAACCGATCCAAATTCAAGGCCTGACGTTCAGCGGCCCTTCTGCTGAATGGTTGATGCGCGTCTTGCAATCACCCGCACCCAAAATTGGTTTTGAATTTGGGTTGTTGCCAGGTGTTTTCTTGGGCTCTTTCTTAGGTGCTATGGCTGGCAAAGAGTTCAAGTTAGAAGGCTTTAAAGATGGTTACAGCATGCGTCGCTATATTGTGGGAGCAGTGCTAATGGGCTTTGGCTCGATGCTGGCCGGGGGCTGTGCCATTGGTGCGGGCGTGACAGGTGGCGCTATCTTTGCCTTGACAGCATGGGTCACTTTGCTAGGCATGTGGGTAGGCGCCGGTTTAACCGATCGTTGGCTGGATTCACCAGCCAACGTGCGCTTGCCTTGAATGTTTATTTGCTGCTGAGGTACTCTGCAACTGCCGCCATTTCTAGGGGGGTCATCTTCACCACAATGGAATGCATCACGGCATTGTCATTGGTCCGTTCACGAGTGTTGAATTGCTTCAACTGCGTCTCGGTGTAAGAGGCATATTGACCCGCAAGGCGAGGCAGTGACACGGTGCCTTTGGCCTCTGCACCATGGCAACTGGCGCAAGCAGGCACGCCGCTAAATTTGTTGCCATTGTGAAACACGTATTTGCCAACAGATGCCAGTCCGGCGTCTTTGGCTTCTTCCGTGGGCACACTTTGCTTTTCATAAAACTTGCCCACCGCCAACATTTCGTCGGGTGTTAACTTGGTCACCATGTCACGCATGGCTGTGCTTTTGCGTGCGCCGCTTTTGAAGTTTTCTAATTGCTTGGCAATGTACTCGTGGTGTTGACCCGCCAAGCGAGGAAAAACCTCGCTAGAAGACTCGCCAGTGGCACCATGGCAGAGAAAGCACGAGCCAGAAATGATTTTCTTGGCTCTGGCTTCATCTGCTTGCGCCCATGCTGATGAGCAAAAGCTGAGCGTTGTGAGCGCGGCAGCTATAACTTTGATTAAAGAAACAAACGTCATGTTGGTGTCTTAAGCCAATGTGTCTGCCCAAATGTTGCGAGCCCATGCCATGGCATAGCGGCCTTCCAGTTCGTTGGCAGCGCTAGAAACACCACCAGAGCCAGGCACCGTCAACATGGTTTTCTTGTCGGCGTCGTAAGTGTGAACACTGGCCACGTGAACCACGTCTTCTGAGCTGACAAAGCTGTAGCAAGTGTTGTTGTAAATGGGCTGCTTGTTGGGTTCTTTGCCAGTGAGCAAAGCCACAACCGCTGCGGCACAGGTTTTGCCGTGTTGGTTTGCCATGTGGCCCGACTTGGGCATGGCTGGCGCAATTTGAATTGAGTCGCCCAACACGTGAATGTTTTTGGCTGCCTTAGATTCAAAGGTGAGGAAGTCGACTTCGCACCAGCGTTTGTTCGCTGTGGCCAAGCCAGACTTGACGGCAATGTCGCCCGCTCGCATGGGAGGAATGACATTCAAGACAGCGGCTTTGACATCGTCATTGAATTCAAACTTCAACGTGTTGGTGGCGGCATCAACATCGGTGGCGTTGTGTTTGCCACGGTATTCAATAATGCCTTTGTAACGCTCGGCCCAAGCCTTTTTGAACAACGGACCTTTGGATGTGACATCGTCGTTGGCGTCCAAAATGAGAACCTTGCTTTTGGGCTTGGCTTTGCTGAAGTACTCGGCCACTTGGCAGGCACGCTCGTAAGGGCCTGGAGGGCAGCGGTAGGGGGCCAATGGAATTGATAAGGCATACACGCCGCCGTCGGGCATGGCTTCCAGTTGTTTGCGCAAGGCTACAGTTTGAGCGCCTGCTTTCCATGCGTGCAGCACTTTGTCTTGCGCGCCGGCTTTGCTCATGCCTGGCAGAGATTCCATCATGAAGTCGACGCCAGGCGACAAAATGAGTCTGTCGTATGGCACTTCAGACCCACCTGCCAATTTGACAACACGCTTGTCGGGGTCGATTTGAGTCACGTAGTCTTTGATCAAGTTGACGCCATGGCGTTTGACCAAGTTATCGTAAGACGTGGTGATGTCGGCCATGGTTTTGCTGCCGCCAATGACCAAATTGGAAATAGGGCAGGAGATGAAGCTGGCGTTGGGCTCGATCAAGGTCACTTGAATGCCATAGTCAGACCACATGCGAACGTATTTGGCAGCGGTTGCCCCGCCATAACCACCGCCCACCACCACAACTTTAGGCCCATTGGCGCCGCCGATGGTGGCGCAGCCGGACATCAGAGCCATTGCACCCAGTGCAGAAGTTGCTGAAGCGGTTTGAATAAATTGACGACGTTTCATGAAAACTCCTTATTTTTTCTGTGCAGCAAAGTAACCAGCGATGGCAACAATTTGCGCGTCGCTATAACCTTTGGCCAACTGATGCATGATGGTGGCTGGCTTGCGGCCCGCTTTAAAGTCCAACATTTTTTTCACCATCTCGTCTTTGTTGGCGCCTGCCAACGATTCATTGCCTGGCTCGGCGCGGCCATTGGTGCCATGACAGTTGGCACAACCTGCTGCCCAGCTGCGAACGGTAAGGGGATCGGGTGTTGAAGCTGTTTGGGCGGTCGCCACAGTAGCAGTGCTCAGCAAAGCAGCCATCAGAAAAATTAGTTTGTTCATGGTATTTCTCTATTTCAATGGAATACAAATTTGGATTGGATCGAATTTAGGGGCGAAGGTAAACAAAACCTGAACGTGCCTGAAGTAACGCAACTTCTGCAACACCAGAGGGAACCACTGAGGCTTCCATGGCAACTTTGTCTTTGGGAATTTTTCGTGTCACCAGAGTGTTGTTGCAAACTTTGAATTCCACACCTTTGGAGGCTAGGTCGCCAATGCTGCCTGCAAAGCTTTCGCCAATTGCGTTGGTGGCGCCGTCTAACAAAAAGTCAATGCCAGGGCCATGCGTGACCACTGTAATTTTGGCCGTAGGATCTGCCGCCAAATGGTTGCGGATGTTGCCCATAGCACGATAAGCCTGCGCTACGCCTTCGTTGATGTGATAGACCACTTTCACTTGTGCCATGGCCAGATTGCAGCAAGCCAAAGACGCGGAAAAAAATGCTGCACGGAGAAGAGATGATGTATTCATTAGTCGTTCCTTATTTAAGGTGATGTTATCTCTCTGTCGGTGATCTGGAGCACAGTAATAACCCGACTTCAAACTGACGTGAGACTTTCAGTTTCAATTTGAGAGCAGACCGCATGGCAAAGGTCGACAAAACTTGGATTGGCAATGCTGTAATAAATTTGAACGCCGTCTCGGCGTTTCTGAACAATGCCTGCTTGGTACAAAGTGCTCAGGTGCTGCGACATATTGGATTGCGTGGTGTCGACTTCTTCTAGCAGTTCGCTGACGTTTTTCTCGCCAGCGCACAAACAACTCATGATGCGCAAGCGCATTGGGGCAGACATCACCCGAAAAATTTCTGCGGCACGGTTGAACGTGGCGTCGTTCTTTTTGAGGGTGTCAAATTGAATAGGTTTGGGTTTGCTCGCTCGCATGCCCCTAAATATAGCTTGAAAGGAGGCAGGCGGATCAGTTTCAAGCTTACAAAAGCACGTAATGCAAAGCACTCAAGTTAGTTTTCAGGATGTCTCAGAGCGAACCCATTTGACCAAGTCAGCAGCAGAGCGTGCCCCAGAAACTCGGGAAACCTCCTTGCCCCCCTTAAAAATGGCAATGGTGGGAATGCTGCGAATATTGTGTTTGGCACCCACCTCTTGGTGCGCTTCTGTATCGACTTTCACAAAACGAGCATGCGGTTCCAACATGGCGCAAGCCTTTTCATATTCAGGCGCCATCATGCGACAAGGGCCGCACCACGGAGCCCAAAAGTCGACGACCACTGGCACTTCGCTTTTTGCAATTTGAGCTTCCAAACCAGTAGCCGTGAGGTTGGCGGGGTGTTTGTCAAACAGAAGCTTATGACAACTGCCGCACGACAACTCGGCCTCCAATTGCGCCGTTGCAACCCGGTTGGTGCTGTTGCAGTGGGGACAAACCAAATGTGTTTTCATGTGGACTCCATTTAAAGCGGATCAAAGACAAGTGGCGATTGTTTTTGCTTTTTCAAGCACATCATGACATCCGGCACTTGAAATGAATTGATCTAAGTTAAGTTCAAAGTGGATGTTGTCTCTAATATTGACGTTGCAATTAATCGGTGCAGAATGTAAGTTTCACTACATGGAGAATTCGGATGTTAAAGAATGTTGGCGGAATACATCGCATTTTGCGAGTTGTGGCAGGTCTTGTAGCCTGATGTTGAAGTTATTTTCGTTGGCCACCGTGATGGCGCTGCTTTCAGCATGTTCGTCTGGCAATGAGGCTGACAAAGTGTCGCTTCAACAAGCCCGAGTAGAGCATGAGGCAGGTCGTGCATTGCTCATTGACATTCGCGAAACGAGCGAGCACCAGACGGGTGTTGCGCAAGGCGCTGTATTGCTGCCTATGAGTCAATTGGCTGCAAAGCAAAGCCTGATTCCTAAAAACCCAGAGCAGCCTGTCTTACTAATTTGCAATACGCAAAACAGATCCAAAGCAAGCTTGGCCAAACTCAAAGAACAAGGCTATCAAAACATTCGATATGTGGAAGGTGGCATGAGTGATTGGGCCTCAAAGGGATGGCCGATGGTCAAGCCCTGAAACTGTGAAATCAGTTTAAAACCACTCAATTTGAGGCCAGCCACGTTTGGCAGCCTCCGCGCGCAACTTGACATCGCCTTGGGTCACGGTTGGGTGGTTCACCGCTTCTAGCAAGGGCAGATCATTGATGGAGTCGCTGTAGGCCCAAGTTTCAAGCTGGGCCCACTGCAAATGCTGTTGCTCACACCAAGCCATGAGCCGCTGCACTTTGCCCTCACGCATGTTCAAAACCCCAAGTGCCTTGCCGGTAAACAAGCCATCTCTCACATCTGCTTCCGTTGCAATCAATTCTGCAATGCCTAAATGCGCAGCTGTCAGTTCGGTGATGAATCGGTTGGTGGCAGTGGTCATCACCACACGATCGCCTTTGGCTTGATGGGTTCTAATTTGGGCTTTACCACCTTCACACAAGCGCGGCATGACCCAAGTGTTCAAAAACTCTTGGCGCAGAGGTTCCCATTCTTGAGGTGTTTTGAGCGTCAGCGTGCCAATGTAAAACTCACAAAACGCTTGGACGTCGACAGCGCCCGATTTGTAATCGCGCGCCATGGCTTCATTCTTTGCAGAGAAGATGGCTTTGTCTAGGAGGCCTTTTTCAATGAGAAAGTCGCACCACAACTGATCGCTGTCGCCATCGAGCAGCGTGTGGTCTAGGTCGAACAGGGCCAGGCGCATGTCAGTTGCTGCGCAGGTGCCAAGCTTTGGGGCGCGTGAAAGTAGCCAAACCCTCGCGTGACAAGGTGAGGCCCATACCTGAGTGCCCGTAGCCACTCCAAGGCAGGCGTGGGCTGACACGGTCGCAGCAGTTCCAATAAACCGTACCCGCGCGAACTTGTGACAACACATCGCGAGCGTGCTGTTCGTTGGGGGTGTAAACACCCGCAGTTAAGCCGTACTGGGTGTCGTTCATCAAGCGCACAGCTTCGGCATCGTCGCTGACTTTTTGGATGCCGATGATGGGACCAAAGCTTTCGTCTCGCATGAGCGACATGCTGTGATTGACGTTGTCAAACACAGTGGCTTCAAACCAATTGCCTTTGCCACCCATGGGGCCTTTGCTGCGCTGCCCGCCAATCAAGCAGCGCGCACCTTTCGCTTTCGCGTCGGCAATTTGATCTTCTAAGACTTTGAGTTGAGGTGCACGAGTCAAGGGGCCAAGGTAGGTGTCGGCTGCCAATGGATCGCCCATTTTGAAAGTGCGAACCGTATCGACCAGGGCTTGTACAAATTGATCGTGAATGCTGGCGTGCACATAGATTCGCTCGACAGAGCAGCAGCTTTGACCCGCGTTGTACATGGCGCCATCGGCCAATGATTGGGCTGCAGCCACAGGGTCGGCATCGGCGCAGACGTAGGTGGGGTCTTTGCCGCCCAATTCCAATTGAAGCTTTGTCATGCGCGGCCCCATCACGTTGGCAATGTGCTGACCTGTGGCCAAAGAGCCCGTGAAAAACATGCCATCGAGTTGTTGAGCCAGCAAGGCATTGCCTGTGTCTGCTGCGCCAATCAGGGTTGCAAAAACGTCAGCAGGAATACCTGCTTCGTGCAACAAGCGACCCATGGCCAAGCCACTCATGGCTGCAAATTCGGAGGGCTTGTACAGAATGGCATTGCCCATGAGCAGTCCTGGCACGAACACATTGCCCCCCACAAACCAGGGATAGTTCCATGCAGAAATATTGCCGATCAAACCCAAAGGAATGTGTTGAATTTGTTCGCACATGCCGTCTTGGTTGTAGACGGTTTCGGTTTTGAGAATGCCCTCGGCTTCTGCCAGAAAAAAATCAACGCGCCCCAAGAAGCCATTCAATTCATTGCGCGAATGTCCCAAGGGCTTGCCAGTTTCTTGCGTCATGATTTTGGCGAGATCGTCAAGTTGGGTCTGAACCAAACCGCGAAATCGCTGAATACATGCCATGCGCTGAGCCAATGGCGTAGCCGCCCAAGACGCTTGTGCATTGCGCGCTTTTTGCGCTTTGAGGGCCACGGCTGCACCATCGTCGATGGGCAGTTGGGTGATCAGTTCTTCTGTGGCGGGGTTGACGACGTCAAGTATTTTCATAGGAGTTTAATGGGTTCAATGTGGGAAGAGATCAACGCGACTTGCTCAAACTGAAGTCGTCTGCCGCGCTGCATTCAAAAAGTCGGTCAAGATGGGGCGGTCGTCTAAAGTGCCTAAAGCAGGCTTGTGAAATTCTGGATGCCACTGCACCCCCGCCACATAAGCCTTGCCTTGATGCCTGATGGCCTCAGGAATGCGATCGTGAGGGCAGTAGGCCTCCACCACAAAGTTGGGTGCCAGGTCTTTCACGCCTTGGTGGTGAATGCTGTTGACTTTGGCGCTTTTAGTGCCGCCCAGCAGTTGTGATAATTTGCTTGTAGGGTCGAACTCAACGTCGTGCATGTTGAGGTCGTATTGCACGCCAACTCTGTGCATCAAGGCTTCGGGTCTTTGTGTGGCAATGTCTTGATACAAAGTGCCGCCAAACGCTACGTTGATCATTTGCATGCCACGACATACGCCCAACACGGGTTTGCCTGCGGCCACAAAAGCTTCAATCAATTTCTTTTCATAGACGTCTCGCACCTGGTCACCTTTCCAGCGCGAGTCCATGACTACTTCGCCATAACTGCCTGGCCACACATCGCTGCCGCCCATCAGCACCACACCATCTAGCCAGTCGGCGTAATCGGTGATTTGTACATCACCCACTTGCGTGTCACCTTCGGGCGAGGGAATCATGACCGCCAAGTCACCTTGTGACATGACCCAATGTGCAACAGACTGTTCAATGTATTGAAGCGTCTTGCCTTTGAAGATGGGTCGTTCGTTGTCTGGATGAAAGAAGCATGCAGAGATGCCAATTTTGAGACGTTTTGAATTAGAAGACATGACTGCGCTAGCCTTCAATTACATGGCAGCCTTGAACAGCTTTTCAAAATCGGCTGCAGTGCAAGGACGTGGGTTGGTTTGATGACAAATGTCGGCTGTGGCAATTTCGACCAAGCGCGCCATGTGTTCTGGCTTCACGCCATGAGTTGACAAATTGCCTGTGATGCCAATGGAAGCTTTCAATTCTTTGAGCCAAGCCACAAAAGCACTGCCGCCGCCTTTGACATTGCAGACATGGGCCAGTTCGTTGAATTTTTCAGGCACGGCTTCATAATTCCAAGCCATCACCACATCGATCATCAGCGCATTGGCCAAGCCATGGTGCATGTCGACCACGGCGCCTAAGGCGTGCGCACAGGAGTGCACGGCGCCCAGATCTTTTTGGAATGCAATGGCCCCCATCATGGACGACATCATCATGTCACTGCGGGCTTTGAGATTGCTGGGTTGATGCACAGCCGTGTGCAAGGCAGCAGCACCAATGCGAGTGCCTTCCAAGGCAATGCCATCGCACAATGGATGGTAGGCAGGCGACAGATAGCTTTCAATGTTGTGCGTCAGTGCGTCCATACCGGTTGCCGCGGTAATTTTTCCGGGCAATCCTACGGTCAGTTCTGGATCGGCAAACACCGTTTGCGCCAAGAGTTTAGGATGGAAGATGACGCGCTTCTGGTGTGTGTCGTCTTCACTGACCACGCTAGAGCGTCCCACTTCAGAGCCCGTGCCGGATGTGGTGGGCAAGGCCACGAAGTAAGGTAAGTTGCCAGAAATGCTGCGAACCTTGGGATGGTCCCATGCGTATTCCAAAATGGGGCCATCATGGGTGGCCGCCAAGCCCACCACTTTGGCCACATCCAAAGAAGCCCCGCCACCCAAGCCAATCACACAATCGGCCTTGTGGGCTTTGAATGCCTCACCGCCTGCCGTTACTTGAGATGCCGTTGGGTTGCCATGCACACCCGCATAAACGGCAACGTCCAATCCGCCTAGGTGGCCCAGAAACTCGGCCATGAGCGGCAAGTCGGCCATGGCTTTGTCGGTCACGATGAGGGGGCGCTTGAAGCCTAAATCTTTTAAGTGCTGTCCTACCAATTTTCTGGCGCCTACGCCAAAGTGGATGGGAGTGGGGAAGGAAAATTTATCAATGCTCATGCGAGTGTCCGGTTTGATCTGAAAAAAATTAAATGATTTCGAAGTAGCGTTTGAGTTCCCAATCGGTTACGCCATCGAGCCATTGGCGCCACTCCCATTCGCGGGTAGCAGCAAAGTGATCCACAAATGTATCGCCTAACCAATCTCGTGCCACTTTGGATTGTTGGAAATTGCGCGTGGTTTCGATCAGGGTGCGAGGTGCACGGGGAATGTTTTCAGCACCACCATTGGTGCCATGAATGGCAGGTGCTGTCAGCTTCATGCCTTTTTCAACGCCGTCTAAACCTGCCGCAATGACCGCGGCCATGGCCAGGTAAGGGTTGACGTCAGCGCCAGGGCAACGAGTTTCAAGGCGCGTGGACTTGGGCGAGCCAGAAATGACTCGGAAGCTTGCCGTGCGGTTGTCGACGCCCCAGGTTGGCTTCACGGGCGCCCAGAAGCCATCGACCAAGCGTTTGTAGCTGTTGATGGTGGGCCAGAACATGGGCGCAAATTCCATCAAGTGTGCAACTTGGCCGGCCAAGTAACTTTCAAAAACTTTGCTCATGCCATGGCGGCCTTTTGCGTCGGCAAACAAATTCTTTTTGCCGTCGCTCAAGCTTTGGTGAATGTGACCACTGCAGCCTGGTAGTGCAGCATTCCACTTGGCCATGAAGCTGGGCATGATGCCAAAACGTGCCCCAATTTCTTTGGTGCCAGTTTTGAACAAAATGGCGCGATCAGCCTGCGTCAAGGCATCGCTGAAGGCAATGGCCGCTTCGTAAACCCCTGGGCCTGTTTCGGTGTGCAAGCCTTCAATGGGCACGCCAAATTGCAGCATCTCATCTTGAATGGCGTTGAAGAACTCGCGGTTTTGGTTCATGCGCAGCAAAGAGTAGCCAAACATACCCGGCGTTAAAGGTGTGGGGTCGACTCCTTTTTTGTGCTGCCATGAATGCGAGTCTTCTAAAAAGTTAAACCATTCAAACTCCATGCCACACATCGGGTTGACGCCTAATTTTTCCGCGCGTTTCAAAACCTTTTTCAAAGTTTGGCGAGGGCACAGCGGATGGTGTGTGCCATCGCTGTTGACAAATTCACCAATGAAAAAAGGCACATTGTTGTCCCACGGAACATTGCGTGCAGTATTCAAATCCAAGCGCGCCAGTGCATCTGGAAAGCCATGTTGCCAGCCTGTGACGGAGGTGTTGTCGTAGCACTGGTCGGAAGAGTCCCAGCCAAACACCACGTCACAAAAACCAAAACCGCCTGCGGGATAGGGCTCTGCTGCGCCTTTGAATTTGTCGATGTGCAAATACTTGCCCCGCAAAATGCCGTCGATGTCGCTGACGGCTACTTTGACTTTTTGAGCGCCGCTTTTTTCAACCGCTTTGAGTGCAGGGTGTATTTTGGAGGTGGCCATGCTGATTCCTTTAGAAATTCAAAGCGCAAACAAGATTCAAGCGGGAGCGCCGCTGCCGATGCCCAATTCTTTTAAGGCGAGTGATACAGCGTGAACAGCTTGTTGCATCTCGATGGGGCCAATCGCACCAATGCAACCCACGCGGAAAGTTTCAATTTCGGTAAGTTTGCCCGGGTACAAAATGAAACCGTGCTTTTTGGCGGCTTCATAGAATTTTCTGAATTCGTAATTGGCGTCTGCTGGCGCATGAAAGGTCACGATGATGGGTGCTTGCACCGAGGGGTCTAGGTAGGGTTTGAAGCCCAGTGCCGCCATGCCTTCAATCAGAGTTTGGTAGTTGCTTTGGTAGCGCTTGAGACGAGCCGGCTGGCCACCTTCGTCTTCAAATTGTTGGATGGCTTCAGCCAAAGCCACCATCACGTGGGTAGGTGGCGTGAAGCGCCACTGTCCTGTTTTTTCCATGTACACGTATTGATCGTGCAAGTCCATGGCCAAGGAGGTGTTGTTGCCTGCGCAGCTGTCCAAAATAGCTTTGCGAATGAATACAAAGCCCATGCCGGGTACGCCTTCAAGGCATTTGCCACTGGCCGCAATCAGAGCGTCAAAACGAGTAGTGCGTGCATCAATTTCCAGCGCTGCAAACGAGCTCATGGCATCGACGATCAGGCCCTTGTTGTGCTTTTCGCAAACCTGCGAAACGGCGTGCAAGGGGTTCATGACGCCGGCACCAGTTTCACAATGAATCAAAACCACGTGGGTGATGCTAAGGTCTTTGTTGAGCAAGGCTTCAAGTTGTGTGGGCGACACCGCTTGGTCCTCTGGGGTAGGGACCACGGTGGTTTTGCGGCCCATCATGGTTGACAGTTTTGCCGCACGTTTGCAATAGGCACCGTTGTCCAAGACCAAGATATGTCCACTTGGCGGTACAACAGTGGCTACCGCTGCTTCGACACTGAAGGTGCCACTGCCTTGCAAAGGTACCACCACATGCGAGTCGTGGCCATGAACAATGTTCAACAGACTATTGCGAACACGTGCGGTGACCGCGATGAAGTCGCTGTCCCAAGAGCCCCAGTCGCGCAGCATGGCCAGTTTGGTGCGCAAGGTGGTGGTGAGTGGGCCTGGGGTGAGAAGAATGGCTTCGCGTTGCATGATGAAACGTGTCTCTGTGAAAAAAAATTAAGAAAACTTCATCGAAGATGAATCGAAAATTAACGGCCCCGCCAAGCTTGAGTTCGCTTGTCGACAAACCAACTGAGCCAAGCAAACAGCACTGTGGCCGCCGCAGAAATCAAACCGATCAGCACCGCCATTGCCGCTGCGGCGCCCATGTCGCCAGCTTCATCCAAATTCAAAATGGCAATGGAGGCCACTTTGGTTTCGGGCGAATACAAAAACACCACAGCAGAAATGGTGGTCATGGCATTGATGAAAAAGTAGCGCGCAATGTCTACCATGGCCGGTGTGCAAATGGGCAAGGTGACACGCCAAAAGGTCTTGAAAAAAGGCACTTTGAGAGATGCGCTGACCGATTCAAACTCTGCGTCCAGCGATTTCAAAGCCGTGGTGGCTGTCAGATGACCCGTGGTGTAAAAGTGAACGATGGTGCAAAGGGTCAGCAATGCCATGCTTTGGTACATGCCGTGCAGCGGGTTGCTGGGCATGTTGAAAAAGAAAATATAGCCCAAACCCAATACCAAGCCTGGCACAGCCATCGGCAACACCGCCAGCATTTGAAGGGGTGTACGCACTGCATTCATGCCCTTGGTTTTTTCAAGTAAGTAGGCAGTGACAAACACCAGCAGGGTGCCAAAGACGGCCGTACCCGTGGCCATCTTCAAGCTGTTGACAAAGCCTTCGCCGACTTCGCCATCGACCAACCCGAGTTTGTAGTGACGCAGGCTAGGGGAGAGGTCATAGGGCCAGAAGCTGGCAAATGACGCATACACCGCCATGCCCAACATGGCTAGCATGAGGAAGGCGATGAAGCAGCAATAAGTCAACATGAGCGCATCGTGGCGTGCATGCGGTTTGGGTTGATAAGCCACAGCGCGCGCACTCAGCATGGCCGTTTGGCGGGCACTGACGTAACGGTCTACGGCAAAGCTCAAGATGGCGGGTGACAGCAACAGCAGTGCCACCACGGAGCCTTTTGAAAAGTCTTGTTGACCGATAACCAATTTGAAAATGTCGGTGGCCATCATGTTGAAATTGCCACCAATCACCTTGGGAATGCCAAAGTCGGTGATGACCAAGGTAAAGCTGACCAAGGAAGCCGAGATGAGTCCATATTTGGCCCCGGGCAAGGTGATGGTGAAAAACTTGCGCTGTGCGCTGGTGCCTAGCGCATTGGCTGCTTCGTAGAGCCTGGCGTCGGCCAAAGTCAGGGCGGTGACCAAAATCATCAGAACATGTGGGAAGACGGCGAAACATTCGGCCATGACCACACCCGCTGGTCCATAGATTTGATCGATGCCAAGGGCCTGCATCGCATTTTTCAAAACCCCCTGGTTACCAAACCAGTAGATCAATGAGATGGCGGACAGCAAAGAAGGCGCCAGCAATGGGACGAGGCTAAGGGCTCTGAACATTGATTTGCCAGGCATGCAACTGCGCGTCAGGGCGTAGGCAAATACAAAGGCCAAGGGCACCACAATGACAGTGACCAACACTGAAACCCAAACGCTGTTCCATAAACTGTGCAGCAGCGCAGGCGTTTGTATATAGCTGAAGAAGTTTTTGAGTCCAACAAACTGGCCCTGATCGTCTTGCGCTGCTTGTTGCAAGATGGCCATGAGAGGAGCCGCTAAAAAACCCAACAGCAACAAGAGCACCAAGGCCAGGCCTGCAAAACCTACCCATTCGCTCCAGTGGGTTTTTTGTTTCACTTGTGGTAATGCGATCGTCATGCCAACTTAAAAAAGTTTGATGCGCTCTGGCATCAGTTTCAAAGCAAGTGTCGAGCCCGCTTGGAGCTGGTGCTCTGCCAAATAATTGAGTGACAAATACACCGTGAGGGATTTTGTAGAAATGGCTGGGGCCATGACGTGCACATGGCAGAAGGCGCCCAAGAATTCAACCTCTTGAATGGTGGCCTGAAAGACACATGCGTCACCCGCCAAAATGGGGCGTGCCAATACATCTTCGGGGCGCAAATATACTTTGACATTACCTTGCGCATGCGCTTTGGAAGGCATGTCACTCAGTGGGATGCGCATCTCGCCAAGATGCAAAGTTTGTTCTGTCACAGTACCGGGTAGTACATTGACTTGGCCAACAAAATCAGCGACGAATGCGCTGGCAGGTTCTCTGTAAATTTCGGTGGGTGTGCCCACTTGTTCGATGCAACCGTGGTTCATCACCACGATGCGATCGGCCATGCTCAGGGCCTCTTCTTGATCGTGTGTGACCATGATGGTGGTCACACCTAAGCTTTGCTGAAGCGCTCTGATTTCTTCGCGCAAACGCACACGTTCGAGTGCGTCCAAGGCCGACAGCGGCTCGTCTAACAGCAACAGTCCGGGCGATGTGGCCAAAGCACGTGCCAACGCAATGCGCTGTTGTTGCCCGCCAGAGAGTTGGCTTGGGTATTTGGCGCCACTTCCGGGCAATCCCACCAGTGTGAGCAGTTCGTGAACGCGTTGCTGAACCACATTGCGCGCCACTTTGCGGTTGACCAAGCCATACGCCACGTTGTCTGCAATGCTCAGGTTGGGGAACAACGCATAGCTTTGAAACACGATGCCGTAATCACGTTCGGCGGGGTGCGCATTCGAGATGTCCTTGCCCGCTTGGAGGATTGTGCCCCGCGTTTGTACTTCGAGGCCAGCGATGATGCGCAACAGGGTGGTTTTGCCACAGCCCGATGGGCCTAAAAAACATACCAACTCGCCAGGTACAATGTCCAGATTGATATCTTGCAACGCGACAAAATTGCCAAATGCTTTATGCAGGTGAGTCAGGGAGAGGTAGGGGCTTGCAGACATGAGTGACCAACAAAAAGGCCGCCTTGGCAAGGCCAGGCGGCCGTTTGGTGAAATTAACGCTTTTCAGATTTGCCGTTGTAGCGGGCATTCCATTCGTTCAAAATGCGCTCGCGTTGTTCAGCAGCGTAATTGAAGTCTAATTTGACCAAGCGTGATTCATAGTCTTTGGGCACGTTGGGCAATGGCTCGGCCACACCTGGGTGCGCTGTAATGGCAAAGTTTTTGCCATACAACTTCATCGCGTCTTTGCTAGAAGCCCAGTCAGCCAATTTCTTGGCAGCGTCCAATTTCTTGGTACCCTTGTGAATCGCAAATGATTCCAAATCCCAACCTAAACCTTCTTTGGGGAAGACCAAGTCGATGGGGGCGCCTTTGGCTTTGTTGGCATTAGCGCGGTATTCAAATGCAATACCCACCACGTACTCGCCACTGGAGGCCATGTTGCAAGGCTTGGAGCCAGAGTGTGTGTACTGCGCAATGTTTTCGTGCAAGCCGTCCATGTACTTCCAGCCGCCGCCTTTGCCGTTTTGGTCACCAAACAAGGTGAGCCATGCGATAACGTCGAAATAACCCGTACCGCTGGAGGCTGGGTTGGGCATGACCACTTGGCCTTTGTAAACAGGTTTGGTCAGGTCTTGCCATGTTTCAGGCTTTGGAATGTTGCGTTTTTTGGCTTCAATGGTGTTGAAGCAAATGGTGGCTCCCCACACATTCATGCCCCACCAAGCAGGTGGATTGGCTTTGTCGCGGTACTGGGGCATGATGGCGTCCAAATTCAGAGGCGCATAGGGCTCCAACATGCCATTTTTCTTCATCAGCGACAGGCTGGTGGCGGCGACACCCCAGACAGCGTCGGCTTGGGGGTTGCCTTTTTCGGCCAGCAGTTTTGCAGTGATCACGCCTGTTGAGTCACGGACCCATTTCAAATCGATATCGGGGTGAACCTTGTTAAAGCCCTCCTGGTAGGCTTTGAGTTGGTCAACTTCAAGTGCGGTATATACCAGCAATTGGGTTTTTTGAGCCCAGGCCATAGAGCCTAGTAACAGACCGCCCACCAAAAGGGCAGATTTGTAAAGTGCGCGCATACGTCATCCTTATCAAGTTAAAACCAACTACTTTCCACTGACGCTGTGACAGCGCTGTGACAAGCCCGTGAAAAATCATTGGAATCGAAGAAATCTGGAATGTCAATTGTTTTTTGTAAATTGTTGACAATTTACCAAGTTGTGATCAAATTCGGTGCATGCCCACCCAAACCGTCAGGCAAACAGCACCGCTTTCAAGCGCCAGTCCTGCCAATGCCACCATCTCCATGCTGCAAAGTCACTCGCTTACGGGTGCCGTACAGCAAGAGATAGAGCGGCTTATCAACGAAGGTGAGCTCGGGCCGGGGGACAAACTCACCGAGGCTTCTTTGGCAGATCGCTTGGGCGTATCAAGGGGCCCCGTCAGAGAAGCTTTTCGTGTGCTGGAAGAGGCTGGCCTGGTGCAGCTTGAGAAAAATCGTGGCGTGTATGTGAGACAAATTCCACTGGAAGAGGCACTCGAAATTTTTGACTTGCGCGCCATGATGGAAGCGCATGTCGGAAGTACCTTGGCTGCCAATGCCACTGAGGCTCAGTTGGCGTACCTTCGAACCCTTGTCATTCAAATGGAGCATGCAGTCAAGGTGGAAGATGAGACGAACTACTACCGCTTGAATGTGGAGTTTCATGAGGCCATGGTGTCATATGCCGGCAACAAAAAACTGATTGGCATGTACCGTAAGTTGACGCGCGAATTGAGTTTGTTCCGTCGCCGCAATTTTTCTGACCATGCTTTGTTGATTACTTCCGTCAATGAGCACCGAGACATCTTAGATGCCATAAGTTCCGGTAATGCTGCAAAGTCAGCAGAAGCATTACGTCAGCATGTCCTGATGAGCCGCGAAAGAACCATTCGAAATTACATTAAATACTCTGAGCGCAAAGCGCCTTAAAAGGAATCAACATGAAAGTAAACAATCGCACTTATCAAATGCCTAAGCAGCCCGTGGTGGTGGTTTGCGTAGATGGCTGTGAACCCGATTATTTAGGCCAAGCAGTGGCCGGTGGTCACATGCCTTGGATGAAAAAAGTTTTGGCGCAAGGCACTGGCCTTCATGCCGATTGTGTAGTGCCCAGTTTTACCAACCCCAACAATTTGTCCATTGTGACTGGCGTGCCGCCAAGTGTGCATGGTATTTGCGGCAACTATTTGTACGACAGCGCCAACAACGTTGAGGTGATGATGAATGACCCCAAGTGGTTGCGCGCCCCTTCTTTGCTGGCTGCATTGTCGGATGCAGGCTGCAAGATGGCCGTGGTCACGGCAAAAGACAAATTGCGTCAACTGTTGGGTCACAACATGAAGGGCATTTGTTTTTCTGCCGAGAAAGCCGATAAAGCAACAGTGGCAGAGCACGGCATTGACGATGTGCTGAACAAAGTTGGCAAGCCTTTGCCCAGTGTTTACAGCGCAGACTTGTCTGAGTTTGTGTTTGCCGCAGGCGTGTGGTTGATGAAAAATCAGCGCCCTGATGTAATGTACTTGTCGACCACCGATTACATCCAACACAAATTTGCACCGGGTACCGATGGCGCCAATTCCTTCTACGCCATGATGGACAGTTACATGGCCCAACTCGACGCCATGGGCTGTGTGGTGGTGCTAACTGCAGACCACGGCATGAATGCCAAGGTGGGCATGGACGGCCAGCCCAAAGTGATTTATTTGCAAGATTGGTTTGACGACTGGTTGGGTGCAGGCACAGTGCGCGTGATCTTGCCCATTACCGATCCTTATGTTGTTCACCATGGTGCTTTGGGATCCTTTGCCACCATCTATCTGCCAGCAGGCACAGACCCCATAAAGGCATGTGAAAAGTTACAAGCCGAGCAAGGCATTGAAGTGGTTCTGACGCGTGAGCAAGCCGCCGAAAAATTTGAATTGCCAGCGGACCGCTTAGGCGATTTGGTGGTGGTGTCTGACTACGACACCGTGCTTGGAACAGCCAAATCAAAACACGATTTGTCAGGCTTGGATGTGCCCTTGCGATCACATGGTGGTATCAGCGAACAGCGCGTGCCGTTGATCATGAACCGTGCCGTACCCAACTTAGACCGTCAACGCCGCTGGCGCAACTTTGATGCGTTTGACTTGGCTTTGAATTTTGGTCAAAACGCCTAAATTTCATTAAGGTCATCAAGGTCAAGCACATGAGTCAAGTTGCACAATTCATCAAAGACCATCAACTCGATGCCATGCGCATTGGTGGCAAAAAGGTGGGCGCAGGTCGGGATCGTTTCATTGAGGTCTTCAACCCCTTCACCGAACAACGCCTGGGCACAGTTCCTAAAGCCACATTGGAAGAAGTGCGAGAAGCCTATGGCTTGGCTCACGCTTACAAACCTAAATTGTCTCGGTTTGATCGCGCCGCTATCTTGAACAAAGCTGCTGCGTTGGTCCGTGAAAATTTAGACAACATCGCCCATTTGATTTCGGCCGAAGCAGGTTTGTGTCTGAAAGATGCAGTGTATGAGGCCGGTCGTGTCAGTGATGTCTTGTTGTTTGGCGCGCAAGAGGTATTGAAAGATGATGGACAAATTTTCAGCTGCGACCTCACACCTCACGGCAAGCAAAGACGCGTCTACACACAGCGCGCACCCCTCTTGGGTGTGATTACGGCCATTACGCCGTTTAATCACCCCATGAACCAAGTGGTCCACAAGGTAATTCCCAGTGTGGCTACCAACAACCGCATGGTGCTGAAGCCTTCCGAGAAGGTGCCTTACTCGGCCATTTATTTTGCAGATCTGTTGTACCAAGCGGGCTTGCCGCCCGAAATGCTGAGTGTGATCACTGGCGATCCACGTGAAATTGCCGATGAAATGCTCACCCATCCTGCGGTCGATTTGATCACCTTCACGGGTGGCGTTGCCATTGGCAAATACATTGCCGACAAAGCAGGCTACCGACGCATCGTGTTGGAGTTGGGTGGCAACGATCCGCTGATTGTCATGGAAGATGCCGACTTGGAAGAAGCTGCCAATTTAGCGGTTCAAGGTTCTTACAAAAATTCTGGACAGCGTTGTACGGCCGTCAAGCGCATGCTGGTGCACCAATCGGTGGCCAAAGACTTTACCGATTTGGTGGTACAAAAAACCAAAGCATGGACATATGGTGATCCGTCTGACAAAGACAACATGATGGGCACTGTGATTGACGAGGTTGCAGCCAAGTTTTTTGAGTCCCGAGTGAACGATGCTGTTGCACAGGGCGCACGTTTGTTGGTGGGCAATCAACGACGTGGCGCTTTGTATGCACCTACTGTGGTGGACCAAGTTAGGCCTGACATGCTGTTGGTCAAAGAAGAGACTTTTGGTCCCGTGTCGCCCATCATTCAGTTCAAAGACATCGATGAGGCCATCCAAATTGCCAATGGCACGGTCTATGGTTTGTCGAGTGGTGTCTGTACCAACCGCATGGACTACATCGTTCGCTTTGTGAACGAGTTGCAAATGGGCAGCGTGAATGTTCGCGAAGTACCTGGCTACCGTTTAGAACTCACGCCTTTTGGTGGTATCAAAGATTCGGGTCTGGGCTACAAAGAAGGTGTGCAAGAAGCCATGAAGAGTTTTACCAACATCAAAACTTATTCCATGCCTTGGGCTTGACCGCATGCACAACCTCCTGAACTTGTTGGCCGCAATCGCACTGTTGGTGTGGGGTACGCACACTGTGCGTACCGGCATCTTGCGAGTTTTGGGCGCATCGTTGCGAGAGGTCTTGGCCAGTAGCGTTAAAAACCCCATGTGGGCCTTTGTGTCGGGTGTGGGGGTGAGCAGTTTGCTGCAATCGAGCACGGCCACCTGCCTGATCGTGAGTTCTTTTGTGGGTCAGGGCATCTTCCTAACCTCTACCGCGCTGATCATGATGTTGGGTGCTGATGTGGGCACCAGCCTGATGGCCTTGATGTTTTCTTTTGATTTGAGTTGGCTGTCGCCTTTGCTGATTGTGGCGGGCGTGGTGATTTTTGTGGCCAATCAGAACAACACTTGGGGACGCTGGGGTCGCGTGGCCATTGGTCTGGGTTTGATGACCTTGGCTTTGCACTTAATTGTCGAAGCTACACGGCCCATTACGCAATCGCATGGCATGCATGTATTGCTCAGTGTTTTGCCAAATGATTCCGTGATTTTGATTTTGATTGGTGCTTTGCTGACGGTCATTTCTTATTCCAGTTTGGCCATGGTGTTGTTAACGGCGACCTTGTGTCATACCCAAGTGGTTTCCTTGCCGATGGCATTGGGTTTGGTATTGGGTGCCAATTTAGGGAGTGGCTTATTGGCCTTTCTCACCATGTCCAAATCGTCCGCAGATGTGCGGCGTGTGCCTCTGGGTAATCTGATATTTAAAGCCATTGGCTGCGCCTTGGCGGTTCCATTTTTGGGTTTTTATTTGCCATTGGCCGATGACATACAGGCTTGGGGCTTTGATGCCGTGGTCAGTTTTCACTTTCTGTTCAATGTCTTGCTGGCCTTGTCGATGGTGATGTTCACTGGCAAAGCAGGAACTTGGCTGACGCAGTACCTGCCTTCTTCGCACATCGACAACAACAAGGTCCGTCCTAAATACCTAGACCCTACCGCGCTCAGCACACCCTCCTTGGCCATTGCCTGTGCAGCGCGCGAGGCTTTGCACCAAGCCGATGTGGTGGAAACTATGTTGCGAGGCATTGTGCCAGTGATCAAAAACGACGATGCGCAATTGGCCGCCAAGCTCCGCGAAATGGACGACGGCGTAGACGACTTGTATTCCGCCATCAAGTTTTATTTGACGCAAATCTCTCGGGAGGCGTTGTCCCAAAGGGAAGGTCAGCGTTGGGCTGACATCATGTCCTTTGCCATCAACATGGAACAAGTGGGTGACATCATTGAACGCGTGTTACAAGACATTGAAGACAAAAAAATTGCCAAAGGCCGTCAGTTTTCTGAAGCAGGCTTTTCGGAAATTGAAGACTTGCATCAAAGGTTGGTGGCCAATTTGCAGTTGGGTATGAGCGTGTTTTTGGACGGTGGCGTGCGCAACGCCCAAACCTTGTTAGAGCAGAAAGTTCAATTCAGAAACTTAGAGCACGAATATGCCAGCCGCCATTTGGCACGCCTGCAAGAAAATACACCTCAGAGCATTGGCACCAGTTCTTTGCACATCGATTTGATCAGTGATTTGAAACGCATCAATTCGCACATTTGCTCCATTGCCTATCCTATTTTGGAGCAGGCGGGTGCGCTAACCAGTACACGCTTGAAGCAGCCAGACCTCTTAACCGACTGATTCACCAAGACACATTTGCAGCAGGACCATCATGGCTTTAACACTGAACGACATCGAGCAACTGTTTGATCAAAAAGGCCATGAGCAGTACACCGGAGAACCGGTGACCCAACTGCAGCATGCGCTTCAGTCAGCCTATTTAGGGGAGCAAGAAGGAGCCAATGATGAGTTGGTGACGGCCGCATTTCTGCATGATCTCGGACACCTGTTACATGATTTGGGAGATACCCCTAGCTTGCAGGGGGTGGACGATGTCCATCAATACCGTGTAGTGCCGTTTTTGCGTGGCCTGTTTTCAAGTGCCGTGATAGACGCCATTCAAAGGCATGTCGATGCCAAGCGATATTTGTGTGCGTCACGGCCTGAGTATTACGCCAGCTTGTCTGAAGATTCGAAACGCAGTTTGAAACTTCAAGGGGGTATCTTTTCTAAAGAAGAGGCAGACAAATTCATTGCCGAGCCTGGCGCATCGGATGCTGTGCGATTGCGACTTTGGGATGATTTGGCAAAACAGCCTAGCCTTCAAACACCGGGACTATCTCATTACATGCAAATCGCAAGGCGTTGCGCTTTAACGGCTTAAGCAAGCAATGACCTGGTCAGTTTTGTTCATTGTCTTGTTTGGTGCACTTCTGCACGCCAGCTGGAATGCATTGGTCAAATCCAGCACCGACAAGACCTTAGACACGGCCCTGATTCACATCCTGTGCTCTGTGTTTGCATTGCCAGTGTGTTTGTATGTTGGCCCGCCGCCGCCAGAGTCTTGGCCCTACATCTTGGGTTCTTTGGTGGTGCACGTTGGCTATTACTTCGCATTGGCTGGCGCATACAAGCATGGTGACCTTGGCCTGACATACCCCTTAATGCGCGGAACAGCGCCCATGTTGGTGGCCATTTCCTCATTCGCATTCATTGGTGAGGCCTTGTCACTCTTGGCTTGGTTGGGCGTTGCCTGTATTTGTGGTGGCGTTTTATTGCTCGGATTTACCAAGGCATGGTGGTCGCATCGAAAAGCCATTTTGTTTGCACTGACCAATGCAGTCTTGATTGCCATTTACACCGTGATTGATGCCAAAGGTGCACGAAGTTCTGGGCATGTGGTTCAGTACATCTGCATGCTATTTGTTTTAGATGGGTGGCCTTTTGCAGTCTTGGTGTTCATGCAACGCAAAGGACAAGTTTGGCCGTATGTTCGTGCACGCTGGCCCTTGGCTTCGGGTGGCGCCTTGGCCTCTATTGGCTCGTATGCCATCGCTTTATGGGCCATGACGGTGGCGCCGGTGGCCATGGTGGCGGCCTTGCGCGAAACGTCGGTTTTCTTTGCTGCTCTGATAGGCGCTTGGTTTTTAAAAGAGGTTTGGACGCGTCAAAGGATTGCAGGCACCGTGGCCATCTTGTCGGGTGTGGCAGCACTGCGTTTGGGTTAACTCAATCAGGATTTGATCATGTCAACACAACAGTTTCCAACACAAGCCAAAATTGTGATTGTGGGCGGTGGCATTGCGGGTTGCTCAGTGGCCTACCATTTGGCCAAGCTAGGGCAAACCGATGTGGTTTTGCTTGAGCAAGGCAAGTTGACCAGCGGCACCACTTGGCATGCTGCAGGTTTGGTGGGGCAAATGCGCCCGAATCGCAACATGACGCGCATGAGCAAATACGGGATTGAACTGTATTCCAAGCTGGAAGCCGAAACCGGTTTGGCCACAGGTTGGAAACAATGCGGTAGTGTGAATGTGGCACGAACACATGAGCGCATGAAAGTACTGCGAAAACAAATTGCATTGGCGCGAAGCTTTGGTGTGGAGGTGCATGAAATCACACCTCAAGAGGTAGGAGAGCGCGTCCCCTTGTTGCGCACTGACGATTTGGTGGGCGGCATTTGGATTCCGGGCGATGGCAAAGCAAATCCAGCAGATTTGTGCATGTCTTTGGCCAAAGGTGCGCGCCAAAATGGCGTCAAGATTTTTGAAGACATCGAGGTGACAGGTGTTGAGTTGCACGAAGGCCGCGTGAAAAGTGTCAAAACCAAACAGGGCGACATCCAGTGTGACATTTTGGTGAACTGTGCAGGGCAATGGGCCCGTCAATTTGGTCAGTTGGCCGGTGTGAATGTGCCCTTGTATTCGGCAGAACACTTCTACATCGTGACCGACAAGATTGAGGGCATTCATCCGATGTGGCCGGTGGTACGGGACCCCGATGGCTACATCTATTACAAAGAAGAAGTAGGCGGTTTGGTCATGGGTGGATTTGAACCAGTTGCCAAACCTTGGAATGTGCATCCCATTCCATCAACTTTCCAATTTGAATTGCTGGGCGAAGACTGGGATCAGTTTGAAATCTTGATGGAAAATGCCATTCAGCGTACGCCTTGTCTTGAAACAGCCAAAGTCAAAATGCTGCTCAATGGCCCCGAGAGCTTCACGCCAGATGGCAACTTCATTTTGGGCGAAGCACCCGAAGTTCGAAATTATTTTGTGTGTGCAGGCTTCAATTCTGCAGGCATTGCCAACTCAGGCGGTGCGGGTCGATTGATGGCTGAATGGATTGTTGGGGGCGAGCCCAGTGTCGATTTGTGGGACGTGGATGTGCGTCGTTTTGGCTCATTCACAGGCAACCGAAAAGCCTTGTCAGAAAGAACCGCAGAAACCTTGGGCTTGCATTACGCCATGCGCTGGCCTCGCCAAGAGTTGCAAACGGCTCGGCCTTTGCGTTGCTCGCCTTTGTACGATATCTTGGCGGCCAAAGGTGCTGAGTTTGGCAGCAAAAATGGCTGGGAGCGTGTGAACTATTTCAAGCCTGCTGATGCATCACCCGCACGTGACACGCTAGACACGCCCGACTGGCTGCCCTGGGTGCAAGCAGAACAAAAAGCGACACGTGAAGCAGTAGCACTTTACGATCAAACTTCATTTTCTAAATTGTGGGTGCAAGGCCCCGATGCCTTGCGTTTCTTGCAGTACGTGTGTGCCAATGAGATCGATGTGGTCAATGGCAAAATGGTTTACACCGCTGTCTTGAATGATCGAGGAGGCTTTGAAAGCGATCTTACGGTCATTCGTTTGGCCGTTGATCGTTTTATGGTGGTGACGGGTTCTGCTCAAACCACACGCGATATGGATTGGTTGCAAAGACACGTCACACCTGACATGCAGGTAAGCATTCACGATGTGACAGCTCAATACTGTGTGTTGTCTTTGATGGGGCCGCGTGCTGCAGAGTTGATGTCGCGCGTTAGCCCAGACGACTTGTCGCCGCAACACTTGCCTTTTGCACAGACCAAAGAAATTGATGTGGGTCATGCCAAAGTTCGCGCGGCCCGCATGAGCTATGTGGGGGGGCCGGGTTATGAGTTGTATGTGCCCGTTGAAATGACGCGTCATGTTTACTTGGCACTGCAAAGTGCAGGCGCTGAATTAGGCCTCCGCGATGCTGGCTATTACGCCCTCGACGCATTGCGCATTGAACGCCAAAGAAGGGCATGGGGTGCAGAAATGGGTCCCGATGAAACGCCCCTTGAGGCGGGTCTGTGGGCCGGCGTTAAATTGGACAAACCCATCGACTTCAAAGGAAAAAAAGCCTTGGTCGAACGCAAGGCCAAAGGTGCAGCTTCTTTGGACAAGAAGCTGGTCAAGATACTGGTGAAGGACGCCCAGTACTATTTGTGGGGCGGTGAGCCATTGAACGTCAATGGACAATTTGTGGGTGAAATTACTTCAGCCGGTTGGGGCTACGAAGCTGGCGCCATGGTGGCCTTAGGCTACATCCGCGGTGAATGGGCACGCCAACCCATTCATCAATTGCAAGCCCAAGCCGAACTTTGGGGTGTACCCATTGATGTGGTCATAGACGATGCCATTTAAAGGCCGTGCCAGACAGGCATAATTTGGGTTGTGCCCCATGCATGTTTGGGCTTAGGAATTTGGATGACTCTTTTGGCGATTTTGTTGGGGACCTTGGCTGCAGGGATTGGCAGTGTCTGGCTTGCTGCCTGGCTTAGCTTTGGTGTTTTAAGTCGCTACACGCAGCATATGCTCAGTTTGGCTGCAGGTGCATTGCTGGCCACTGCCTTTTTGCATCTTTTGCCTGAAGCCTTTGATGCAGGTGTCGAGCCGCACAATTTGTTTGTCACGCTGTTGGTGGGCTTGCTGTTTTTCTTTTTGCTCGACAAAGCAGAGCTGTGGCACCATGGACATGAACACCACCATGGCGATGCGCATCATGACCATGCCGACACCGAGGGACACGGTCACCAACATGCACATCAACATGTACATCACCACGCCTCTGCTCTCGAAGATGGGGACAAGCCATCTTCTGGTGGGTGGGCCATATTGGCCGGTGACAGCGTGCATTGCTTTGGTGATGGTGTACTGATTGCCTCTGCTTTTCTGGTCGATTTGCGCCTGGGCATTGTGGCGGCTTTGGCTGTTCTAGCCCATGAGGTGCCCCATCACATGGGCGATTTGGTGGTGTTGCGTGAGGGCTCCAAGAGCCGACAAACAGCTGTGCTCAAAGTGTCGATGGCGGGCGCCATCACGGCCTTGGGCGGCATTGCGGGCTATGCATTGCTTGAGCAATTGCATGGCATCTTGCCCTACATGCTGGCCATCGCCAGCAGCAGTTTCATTTACGTGGCCTTGGCCGACCTGATTCCGCAACTTCAAAAGCGACTGAGTTCGCGAGAGACAACTGCGCAAATTGTGTGGCTTTTGTCAGGCATTGCTTTGGTCAGTGGTGTGAGCACCTTGGCGCACACCTTTGCTGCACATTGAAACCCTAGCGGCTGCCAGCGTGGCCAAAACAGTCAGACAAGCTGGGTCAGTTTGGCAGTGGCGTCTTATCAAGACTTAGCGCAAGGCAAGTCAGGCGTGTTGCACCATTCGCTCCAGCTGCCAGGATACAGACGCGTGACGCCCAAGCCCGCCAATTCCATGGCCAAAATATTGGGCACAGTGCTCACACCGCTGCCGCAGTGATGCACCACCGTGGAAGGGTCGCGTCCTGCCAACAGGCTTTCAAATTCTGCGCGCAACACGTCGGGTGATTTGAAAAATCCCTCTGCATTCAAGTTCTGATTGAAGGGGCGATTCAGGGCGCCAGGAATGTGACCTGCAACAGGATCGAGCGGCTCCATTTCGCCCCTGTATCGCGCTGCAGCACGGGCATCGATGATGGTTAAATTGGGATGGCCCACTTGAGGCGCCAATTGGGCTGTACTCAGCCATTCGCGCAAGGCGGGTTTTAAATCAAAGCCAGCTGCTTTGCCTTTGGCAGCAGGACCCGACGCAACTGCCCCGCCTGATGCCTGCCAAGCTTGCAAGCCACCATCGAGCACGGCCACCGCATCGTGGCCTAACCACTTCAACATCCACCACAAACGGCCACAGTAGTTGGCTCCATTGCGATCGTAGACCACAGCTTGCATGTGATTTTGAAAGCCCAAGCCTCCAAGCCAAGCTGCCACAGTCTCACGTGCAGGCAGTGGGTGACGACCCCCATTGAGGGCGGTAGCGCCATGTGTGCTGAGGTTGCGATCTAAATGAGCTTGCTGCGCACCTTCAATGTGTACCGTGTCAAACAAAACATCGGCCATCTCGGGTTTCATCAAGTCACCTGTGCAATCAAACACCATGAAGGCTTTTCCAGAAGCTTGCAGTTCTTTGAGTTGTTGAACCGAAATGAGGGTGGTGTACATGGAACTTATCCTCTCTGTGTCAATGTTCTTCTACGGGCAGGGTTGCAACACTGCGTGCGCGCAGCACAGTCGCGGCAATGGCACTCAGTACGATGACAAAAATACCAGCCCAACCAATGAATGGAATTTGATCGCCAAATAAAAACAGGCCAAAAAAAGCTGAAAACACAATGCCTGAATATTGCAGATTGGCCACCACCATGGTGGCGCCATCGTTGTAGGCGCGAGTCATGCACCACTGGCCAAGTGCTGCCAAAATACCGATGGGCAACAACCACCAAGCTTGTGGCCAAACCCATTCGCTGGTGCCAGTGAACAACATGCACACAGCACCCGAGACGGCGGCTCCCAACGAGAAGTAAAAAACGGTGCGCTCGACAGGTTCACCCACACGTCCTAAGGTGGCCACTTGCAAATAGGCCAAGGCTGCAATCATGCCGGAAGACAAGCCAACAAGACCTGCAAAAATTTGGTTTTGCTCGAAGGTGGGGCGCAAAATCATGATGACGCCCACAAACCCCACCAACACAGTCAGGGCAACTGGCACTTGCTGTTTGGCTTGTCGCAAGGAGCCCAGCAGAACGGTTTGACCGACCAAAATGGCAGCCACCCAAACACCACTCATGTAATTCAAAGTCATGGCGGTGGCCAGCGGCAAAAAGGCGATGGCGTAGAACCATGCTGCTAAAGACGTGACACCCACCACCGAGCGCCAAATGTGCATTTTTGGCACAGGCGTTTTGAGACTGTAGCCTTTGCGATAGCAGGCCACAGCCATGATCAAGGTGCCGATGGCGCCGCGGTAAAAAACCAATTCGAAAGTGTTGAAGTAGTTGGCTGCAAACTTCACGCACACACTCATGAATGAAAAGAACAAGGAGGCCAGAATCATCCAGAGTGCTTGCATGCGTTTCAGTCGGCCAATGCGTCGCTCATTTTTCGTCGGTACCACTCGTGGAAGTGCTGCATGCCGTCTTCCATGGGGCTTTGATAGGGGCCGACTTCGTTGTCGCCGCGCTTGTAAAGTGCTTTGCGTCCCGCATCCATGCGCTCGCCAATTTCATCGTCTTCGATGCAGGTTTCCATGTAGGCCGCTTGTTGCGCTTCAACAAACTCGCGCTCGAAGGCCACGATTTCTTCGGGGTAATAAAACTCCACCATGTTGAGTGTTTTTTCGGGGCTGATGGGGTGCAGCGTAGAAACCGTCAGGACATGCGGATACCACTCCACCATGATATGGGGGTAGTAGGTAAGCCAAATGGCGCCGTACTCGGGCACGGCACCCTGACGGTATTGCATCAGTTGCTCTTGCCAACGTTTGTACACAGGGCTGCCCGCTTTGCCCAATCGATTGGCAATGCCGACCGTTTGCACGGAGTATTCTTTTTGGAACTGCCAGCTGAGGTCGTCGCAGGTGACGAAATTGCCTAGCCCTGGGTGGAAGGGCTCAACGTGATAGTCCTCGAGGTAGACCTCAATGAAGGTTTTCCAGTTGTAGTTGCACTCGTGCATCTCTACATGGTCTAACTTGAAGCCTGTGAAATCGAGGGCAGAGCGAGGCCCCATGTTGGCCAAATCGGCTGCTATGTCACGGCCATTGTCTTCAAACAACAGACCATTCCATTCGCGCAAAGCATAGTTTTGCAGGTTGAGGCAGGGGTCTTGGGCAAAATGAGGAGCGCCCAGAAGCGCGCCTGAAGGTGCATATGTCCAGCGGTGCAGGGGGCACACGATGTTGCCGCCTGCGCTGCCTTTTTGTTGGGTGTTGAGCGAGCCTCGCCCTTGCAACATCACAGCCTGACGGTGCCGGCAAATGTTGGAGACCAATTCGACGCCGCGTTCGGAGCGGATCAAGGCCCGTCCGCCCGCTTCTTGGGGCAGGGCATGGTAGTCCCCGATCTCGGGGACAGAGAGTTGATGGCCCACATACTTGGGGCCTTGCTGAAAAATGCTTTTCAGCTCGCGCTGGAACAGCGCGTCATCAAAGTAGCTTGAAACTGGTAGTTGGCTTGCGGCCTGCTGCAGTTGAAGACTTAAATCAGACATGGGTGACCTGACCTAGAGACTCCCCCTATGAAGGGGCAGGGACAATGCGGAGGCCTAAGGCCGACCGCGAAAAAAACGGACCTAAGCCCGCGATGAATTCGGGATTGTACCCTCTGGTCAGCAAATTTGGGGTGAAGTCGACCTAAAATGCCCCTCTTTAGATCGAATCAAGCCATGCCCAAAGCCACTCCCTCATCAGCCCAAGCGCCGGCCTCAATGCCTGTTCCTGAAAGCTACGAAGAAGCGGTTCAAGAGTTGGAGCAATTGTTGGCCAAACTCGAATCTGGGCAATTGCCCCTCGATCAGTTGCTTACCCACTACCAACGCGGCGCCACATTGCTGGCCTATTGCCGCGAGCGTTTGTCGGCCATTGAAAACCAAATCAGTGTTTTAGACGAGGGCAGTTTGAAACCTTGGGACGGCGTATGAGCGACTCTTTTTCAAACGCATTCAATTTCAAAAGTTGGTCTGAGGTCAGACTGGCGCAAGTTGAGCAAATGCTCAAGCAAGGCATTGATGCCCATGCGCCTGCCGGTTTGGGTGAAGCCATGCGCTACGCCGTTTTAGATGGTGGCAAACGTTTGCGACCCTTGTTGGTGTTGGCTGCAGCAGAGGCTATTGGCATTGATTTAGATGCTGCCAGTGTGTCCGACCAACCTGCTGCAAATGCTGCATTGCGCGCGGCATGTGCAGTTGAATTGATTCACGCCTACTCTTTGGTGCACGACGACATGCCCTGTATGGACAACGATGTGTTGCGCCGCGGCAAACCCACAGTGCATGTGAAATATGGCGAAGCCCAAGCTTTGCTGGTGGGTGATGGCCTGCAGGCCTTGGCCTTTGAATTTTTGACCCCCCTCGATGGCAGCACCGATTTGCAGGTTCAAGCTTTGCAAGTTGGCTTGTTGGCCAGAGCCGCTGGCTACGAAGGCATGGCCGGTGGTCAAGCCATCGATTTGGCCAGCGTCGGTTTGCCTCTAACGGAAGCGCAGCTGCGCCAAATGCACCGCCTCAAAACGGGTGCCTTGTTGCTTTGCAGTGTTCAATTGGGCGCCGTCAGTGCGGGCAAGCCCTGTTCGACTGTTTATGATGCTTTGGCCCAATACGCCCAAGCCCTGGGTTTGGCCTTTCAAGTTGTAGACGATGTGTTGGACGTCACGTCAGACTCGGCCACCTTGGGCAAAACAGCCGGCAAAGATGCTGCGGCCGACAAACCCACCTATGTCGCATTGTTAGGTCTTGCCCCAGCGCAAGAACTGGCAACACAACTTTATGCGGAATCGCTTTCGGCCTTGCAGGTCAGCGGTTTAAACGCCACAGCCACAGCCGCCTTGCGCGCTTTGGCCAGCCAAGTGGTGGAACGGAAAAATTAAGATGCTTGAATCGATTCATTCGCCAACAGACCTTCGAAAGCTGCAACGTGGCGACTTGCCGCGCCTGGCTGCCGATGTGCGTCAATGTGTGCTCGACAACGTATCCCAAACCGGTGGACATCTAAGCTCTAACTTGGGTACCGTCGAACTCACGGTGGCTTTGCATTACGTTTTCAATACGCCAGAAGACCGCATCGTGTGGGACGTGGGGCACCAAACTTATCCACACAAAATTCTGACGGGTCGGCGTGAGCGCATGCCCACACTTCGTCAATTGGGCGGTTTGTCTGGTTTTCCTAGACGCGACGAGAGCGAGTACGACACCTTCGGGACCGCGCATTCTTCCACCAGCATTTCTGCCGCCTTGGGCATGGCCATTGCGGCGCGCCAAAAAGGTGAATCGCGTCATGCCATTGCAGTCATTGGCGATGGCGCCATGACGGCAGGCATGGCCTTTGAGGCCATGAACAATGCAGGCATTGAAGATTGCAAGTTGTTGGTTATTTTGAACGACAACGACATGTCGATCAGTCCACCTGTGGGCGCTTTGAACCGCTATTTGGCACAACTCATGAGCGGCCGTTTTTATTCCACGGCCAAGAACATGGGTAAGAACGTCTTGAAAGGTGCACCGCCACTTTTTGAATTGGCCAAGCGCTTTGAGCAGCATGCCAAAGGCATGGTGGTGCCCGCCACCATGTTTGAGCAATTTGGTTTCAATTACATCGGCCCCATTGACGGCCATGATTTGGACTCGCTCATTCCCACTTTGGAAAATATCAAACACCTGAAGGGGCCGCAGTTCCTGCATGTGATTACCAAAAAAGGGCAGGGTTACAAACTGGCAGAAGACGATCCAGTCAACTACCACGGCCCTGGCAAGTTCGATCCCAAGGTGGGCTTGGTACCTGCTGTGACGCCGCCCAAACCAGCGTTCATGCACATTTTTGGCCAATGGCTCTGTGACATGGCCGCCGCCGACAAACGCCTGGTGGGTATCACGCCTGCCATGCGCGAAGGCTCTGGCATGGTGGAATTTCACAAGCGTTTTCCAGACCGCTATTACGACGTAGGCATTGCTGAGCAGCACGCCGTCACGTTTGCGGCAGGCTTGGCATGCGAGGGCTTGAAGCCTGTGGTGGCCATTTATTCCACGTTTTTACAACGCGGCTATGACCAATTGATTCACGACGTGGCCTTGCAAAATTTGCCCGTGGTGTTTGCACTAGACCGTGCAGGCTTGGTGGGAGCAGATGGCGCCACGCATGCTGGCGCTTATGACATTGCTTACCTACGGTGCATACCCAATGTATCGGTGGCTTGCCCGAGTGACGAACGCGAGTGCCGTTTGCTGTTGAGTACAGCCTATGCCCAAAACCACCCGGTGGCGGTACGTTATCCGCGTGGGGCCGGCGTGGGGGTTAATGCTGGATCAGACCTTGAGACCGTGCCTTTTGGCAAAGCTGAACTTCGCCGGCATGGTCAAGGTTTGTGCATCTTGGCTTTTGGGACCTTGCTTTACCCTGCATTGGCCGTTGCAGAAAAGCTCAATGCCACAGTGGTCAACATGCGCTGGGCCAAGCCTTTGGATACCGAGATGCTGCTGAAAATGGCAGAAAACCATGAGCGTTTCGTGACTTTGGAAGATGCTTGTGTCCTGGGCGGTGCTGGCAGTGCTGTGGGAGAGTTCATGCAAAAGGCAGACATCCTTAAGCCCTTGTTATCATTGGGCCTTCCCGATGAGTTTGTCGAACATGGCGATCCTGCTCAATTGATGGCGCTTCATGGCTTGGATGCAACCGGCATAGAGCGCTCAATTCTTCAAAAATGGCCCTCATCGGTGCTCAAAGACTAAGGTGACCTGAAGGGTAAACCCCTTCCAAGGGCATATCGTTTTTTTCTACAATCAGTGGTTGTAATTTTTTCCTGGAGTCAATATGGATTCTTTGTTAGCTCTGTCCAAAAGGATAGACCAATTCAGTGAATGGGTTGGCAAGTGGGTGGCTTGGTTGGTGCTGTTTTCAGTGCTTGTCAGTGCTGGCAATGCCATTTCTCGCAAGGCGTTCAACCTCAGTTCCAATGCTTTTCTTGAAGTGCAGTGGTATATGTTTGCTGCCGTTTTCATGTTGGCAGCGGGTTACACGCTGATGCGCCAAGAGCACGTCAAGATTGACGTTGTGTCGGGCCGCTTTTCCAAGCGCACACAAATATGGATTGACATCATTGGCATCTGCGTTTTCTTAATTCCTTTTGTGATCTACATCATCATGTTGTCCATGCCCCTGGTGATCAATGCTTTTGTCACCAAGGAAATGTCTTCCAATGCTGGCGGCTTGATGCGCTGGCCGGTGTTTGCCATGTTGCCACTGGGCTTGCTGTTGTTGGGCATTCAAGGCATCTCTGAAGTGATCAAACGTTTTGCCTTCTTGCAAGGCATGATTCCCGACCCTACTAAAAAGCTGGGCGTGAAAACCCCTGAAGAAGAGTTTGCAGAATTCTTGTTGCAAAAAGAAGTGGCCGCTCGCGAAGCTGCTCAAATGGGAGCCCAAAAATGACTGAGTTTCTGATCGCCAACATGGCGCCCATCATGTTTGTGTCGCTGATTATCTTTTTGATGTTCGGCTATGCGGTTTCATTCTCGTTGGCAGCTTGCGGCTTGTTCTTTGGTTTTGTAGCCGTGGAGCTGGGCGTGATTCAACCCACCTTCTTGCAAAGCTTGCCGCTTCGCATGTTCGGCATCATGCAAAACGACACTTTGCTGGCCATTCCGTTCTTTACCTTTATGGGTTTGATTCTGGAACGCTCTGGCATGGCTGAAGATTTGCTGGACACTATCGGCCAATTGTTTGGCCCCATTCGGGGCGGTTTGGCCTACGCCGTGATTTTTGTGGGTGCCATGCTGGCGGCCACAACGGGTGTGGTGGCCGCATCCGTCATTTCCATGGGTCTCATTTCGCTGCCCATCATGTTGCGATACGGTTACGATCGGCGCATTGCAGGCGGCGTCATTGCCGCATCCGGAACCTTGGCGCAAATTATTCCGCCTTCCTTGGTGTTGATTGTGTTGGCCGACCAATTGGGTCGAAGCGTGGGCGATCTTTACAAGGGTGCCTTCGTTCCAGGCTTTGTACTCACAGGCTTGTATGTGGGCTACATCCTATTGATCAGTTTCATCAAGCCTCAATGGGTGCCCGCGTTGCCGCTAGAAGCACGTACCATCAAGGAAGCCGATGGCACTTCTGGTCTCCGCTCACTGAGCATCTTGACGGTCATCTCTTTGGCAATTGCGATCGCCTTTGCCAAATGGTTGCCAGACACAACGCCTACCGATGAAACCATTGTGGTGTCCATGTGCGTGGGTGTAGGCGTTGCCTTTTTTGCTGCCATCATCAACAAAGTGACCAAGATGGGCTTGTTGTCCAACATGGCTGAGCGCGTGACCTTTGTGCTTATTCCACCTTTGGCGCTTATTTTCTTGGTGCTGGGTACTATTTTCTTGGGTATTGCAACGCCTACTGAAGGCGGTGCAATGGGCGCTGTGGGCGCACTCGTTATGGCCTTGGCTCGCAATCGCATTGACATGAAACTCATGCGTCAAGCCATGGATTCCACCATGAAGCTGTCTTGCTTCGTGTTGTTCATTCTGATTGGTGCCACTGTGTTCAGCTTGGCATTCCAAGGCGTTGACGGCCACATCTGGGTTGAGCATTTGCTGTCTGGCTTGCCTGGCGGTCAATTGGGCTTCTTGATTGTGGTCAACATCTTGGTGTTCATCTTGGCCTTCTTCTTAGACTTCTTTGAACTGGCCTTCATCATCATTCCGCTGATCGGCCCTGTTGCTGAGAAGTTGGGCATTGACCTCGTCTGGTTTGGTGTGTTGTTGGCTGTGAACATGCAAACATCGTTCATGCACCCTCCGTTCGGTTTTGCACTGTTCTATTTGCGCAGTGTGGCGCCCAGTGAAGATTACATCGACAGAGTAACCAAGAAGCCCATTAAGAAAATCACCATCGAGCAGATCTATTGGGGTGCTGTGCCCTTCGTGATCATTCAATTGATCATGGTTGCAATGATCATTGCTTTCCCTGGTTTGGTTTCTACCGGTGGTAGCAAAGAGCCAGTGGTGGATGCTGAAGCCGTTATGATGCAAATGCGCGAAGAATCGGCAGCAGATGCCGCTGCAGATGCCGCGCAGAAGTCACAGACAGATGAAGTCGATCCTGTGAAGGCTCTGATGGAATCTATGAAAGAAGAGCAAAGCAAGAAGCCTTGATCTTTAACAGAGATTGCTTTTTGACCAGAAGGCAATCTCTGTGACAGGGCGCAATACAAAGGCCCAACAAAAAACCCGCCATGGCGGGTTTTTTGTTGCTCTGAAAAGAGGCTGCCTAGACGGCAGCGCTCTCATTACAGCTTTTGTGTTTCCATGAAGTTGTTCATGCGTGACTCAGCTAAGCTGAACCACTGATTGGCTTCACGACGGAAGTTGGAGTAATCAGCGTAGATTTTTTTCCAAGCTGGGTTGGTGTTGCTCAGGTCTGCGTACACTTCTTGTGAAGACTTGAACGCAGCGTCCATCACGTCTTTGGGGAAAGCGCGCAACTTGGCACCTTGACCAATAAGGGTCTTCAATGCAGCTGGGTTTTTGTAGTCGTACTTGGCTTGCATGTCGGTGTGGGCATAGGTAGATGCGCACTCGATGATGGCTTTGTACTCATTGGACAAACCTTCGTAAGCTTTTTGGTTGACGTAAAGAGCCAACTGTGGACCCACTTCCCAGAAACCAGGGAAGTAGTAGTTTGGCGCCACTTTGTTCAGGCCCAATTTTTGGTCATCGTAAGGGCCAACCCACTCGGCTGCGTCGATGGTGCCTTTTTCGAGGGCTTGATAAATCTCGCCGCCAGGAATGTTTTGTGGCACAACGCCCAGAGGGTCCAAAACTTTACCGCCGAAACCACCCA
>CAZJAL010000015.1:0-61495 GCA_964544175.1 uncultured Limnohabitans sp. | reverse complement strand
ACCGGCCTGTCACGCCGGGGGTCGCGGGTTCGAGTCCCGTCCACTCCGCCAAAAAGTAAAAACGCGCCTTCGGGCGCGTTTTTCATTTTCTAAGCCCAAGCGTGTGGCGAAAGCAGGCCCAGTAAATACCCCTTTAACCAGCCTAAATCGACTGGTTTTTGAATGAAGTGTGTGCTGGGAGGGGGGCCACCACGGTCTTTGAGCTCTTCTTGGCTGAGTGCAGAGAGCGTGATGATTTGCATCTGGGCTAAGCTTTCTTTTTGCTGAAGTTGCCTGACCAGTGCCCATCCATCGACCTGGGGCATGAGCAAATCCAAAAGCATGATGTGGGGCTTGAACAGGGGAATGTGCAGCAAGGCTTCGATGGCAGAGGCCATGGCGCAGCAATCGATGTGTGGATGGGCTGTGAGGCAAGCATCTTGGAGCAGATGCCTTGTGACATTGTCGTCGTCTACTACCATGACTCGAAGACGATCATTCAAGAGACGCTGCAGCGCAGGCAATTTTTGCTGCTGAAGCTGATAACTTTGGATGGACTCGAGCGAGATTCGCCGATGGCCGCCTTGGGTAATCCAGGCGTGTAAGATTTTTTTGTCGACCAAGCTTTGGACTGTGCCGACCGATAGCTGAAGTAGATCAGCTGCTTTGCTGGTGCCGCAGCAAGCGGGGGTGGATGGAGTGGCCATGAATGACATCATTGCAAAACTTCAATTTAGCTTGAATTGATGTCATCTCAGCTTGCAAGTCCATACATTAGCTTTCATTTAGGTCGTCTACAAGCATGGCTCGAAACCTCCTCGAAGACGTTTTTTTGTCGTCTCCTTAGGGACTTTGGGGATGTTCCATCTGCTCATACAAGATTAGGATCTGTTGTGCAAAATGGCAACAGCCTTTTAAGCACAACCCATCGTCTTGTTTGTATCCGTTTGGAGACGCATTAAATGTCAGCCCATCATGCTTTTTGGCCTAAAAGATTGCCGCACAAATTGACGGCGCCGCAAACATCTTTATGGATGAATTTGCAGATCAGTGCCATGCGCTTCCCCAACAAGCTTGCGTTGGTATTCATGGGTCAGCAGTGGACGTATTCGCAGCTTCAGCATCAGGCTGAAGTGATTGCTTCCGCTCTGAGCAAGATGGGCGTGCAAAAAGGCGATCGCGTGGTGCTGGACATGCAAAACTGTCCACAATTGGTTATCACCCATTTTGCAATTCTGCGCCTCGATGCTGTGGTGGTGCCCGTCAACCCCATGAACCGCATGGAAGAGTTGAAGCACTATATTTTGGACCCCGATACCAAAGTTGCTGTCACCACAGCAGACTTGGCAACTGAGTTGGCAGCAGCCAGCAATGCGCTGCCAAAAGATCAGCAACTCAAGAATTTGCTGGTGACTCAATTTACAGATGTCTTTGACGCCGACAAAGCAGGTCCTACAGAACTGCCAGAAGCTTGGCGTGACTGGCTATGCACAAGGCACGCTTTGCCCACCTTAGACAATGGGCAAGTGCATGCTTGGGCTGAAGCCATTCAAAGTGCCATTGATCTAGGGCCCATCACAGCGCAGCCAGACGATTTGGCGGTTTTGCCTTACACCAGTGGCACCACAGGTTTGCCAAAAGGTTGCATGCACACCCATGGCACCATCATGCACAACGCCATGTCCAGTGGCATTTGGGCCTCAGGCACGCCCGAGAATGTCACCCTGTGTGTGGTGCCCATGTTTCACATTACGGGTATGGTCAGTGTGATGCATGCGTCGATTTTCATAGGTGCTACCTTGGTGCTGATGCCGCGCTGGGACCGTGATTTGGCAGGCCGATTAATCTCCAAATGGAAAATCACACACTGGACCAACATTCCCACCATGGTGATTGATTTGCTGGGCAGTCCTAACATGGGGCAATTTGATTTGAGCAGTTTGGTCAACATCGGCGGCGGCGGTGCCGCCATGCCTGAGGCCGTTGCCCAACGCCTGCTAGATCAATTTGGCTTGAAGTACATCGAAGGCTATGGCCTGACAGAAACTGCTGCGCCATCGCATAGCAACCCGCCCGATGCACCCAAGAAGCAATGCCTGGGCATTCCGTTCATGAGTGTCGATGCGCGCGTGGTAGATCCTGAAACTTTGAAAGAATTGGCGCAAGGTGAATCAGGCGAAATTGTGATGTCGGGACCGCAGGTTTTCAAAGGCTATTGGAAACGACCCGATGCCACCGCCAGTGCGTTTTTTGAACGCGATGGCAAGTCCTTTTTCCGATCGGGCGACATGGGTCGCATCGATGAAGAGGGTTACTTTTTCATGACCGATCGTCTGAAGCGCATGATCAATGCCAGTGGCTTCAAGGTCTGGCCTGCTGAAGTCGAGGCGTTGATGTTCAAGCACCCCGCCATTCAAGAGGCCTGCATCATTTCTACCAAAGACGCTTACCGCGGAGAGTCGGTCAAAGCTGTGGTGGTATTGCGCGGCACCCACAAAGGGCAGGTAACTGAGCAAGACATCATCGATTGGTGCCGCGACACCATGGCTGTTTACAAAGTGCCACGCGTGGTGGAATTCATCGATGCATTGCCCAAGAGTGGCAGTGGCAAAGTAATGTGGCGTGCCTTGCAGGAAGCTGAAATGGCCAAGGCCTAAGGATGAACTTGATGCTGTTGCGAGTCTTCGACAAATGAGCCTGAAGCTTTCGGTCCTCGATCAGTCAGTGGCCATGTCGGGGCGTGGTCAAGATGAATCCATTCGTCAAACCCTGGCGCTGGCGCAGTCTGCCGAGCGTCTCGGCTACTCGCGATTTTGGGTGAGCGAGCACCATGCGCACCCCAGCATCGTGGGCACAGCGCCCGAAATTTTGATGGCGGCCATTGCCACGCAAACTCAGCGTATTCGCATTGGCAGTGCAGGGGTGATGTTGCCGCACTATGCGTCTTTGAAGGTGGCAGAGCAGTTTAGAGTGCTAGATGCATTGGCACCTGGCCGCATCGATTTGGGCGTGGGCCGAGCACCGGGAAGCGATGGCAAGACAGCCCAACTGCTGAACCCCGATCGCTACGCCAGCGAAAATTTTCCACAGCAAGTGATGGAACTTCAAGCTTGGGTCAAAGGGCAGCCTTTGCCGCCTGGCCATCCTGGGCATGGTGTGTTTGCGTACCCTCAGTCGGCTACATCGCCCGATGTTTGGATGTTGGGCAGCTCCGATTACGGCGCACAACTGGCTGCGCATTTGGGCATGCCCTATGCCTTCGCATGGTTCATTACCGATGGCCAAGGTGCCGAGCAGGCCTTGCAAATGTACAGAGAAACTTTCAGGCCAAGCGCTCAATTGGACAAGCCTCATGCGACCTTGTGCTTGTGGGCATTGGCCGCAGACACCGACGAAGAAGCTTGGCATTTGTTCAAGAGCCGTGCACGTTGGCGCATGGACCGCAACATGGGTCGGATTGGGCCCATGTTGCCCCCAGAGCAAGCCGATCGAGACTATTCGGTCGCCGAGCAAATGGCCTTGGATGCTTTGAAGTCCAACGCCTTGGTCGGCAGTGTCAGCACAGTCGGTGCCAAGTTGCGCTCGCTGGCCGATAAGTTGCAATTGGACGAGTTGGTGATCATCACGTGGACGCATGATCCCAAAGCGCAACTGCATTCATACGAGTTGTTGGCGCAAGAATTTAATTTGAAATCATAAATCTTTAGGAGTTGAAGAATGTTTGAAACCGCAATTGCAGGCAGCTTGCCTAAACCCGAATGGCTGGCCGAGACCAACAAACTCTGGCCTAAATGGATGGCCGAAGGCGACAGCCTGAAGCAAGCCAAAGCCGATGCTACGCTGCTGTGGATCAAGGCACAAGAAGATGCAGGTCTAGACGTTGTGGGCGATGGCGAACAATCGCGCCAACACTTTGTGCACGGATTCCTGGAGCAAGTCGAAGGTATCGACTTCGAAAACAAAGTGACCATGGGCATTCGCAACAACCGATACGACGCGCAAGTGCCGCAAGTCATTGCACCCCTGCGTTTAAAAGGCCGTGTGCATGCGTTTGAAGCACAACTCGCGCGTGCCCACACTAAGAAAAAATTGAAGTTCACTTTGCCTGGCCCCATGACCATTGTGGACACCGTGGCCGATCGTTTTTATGGCGATAAAGTTAAGATGGCAATGGCCTTTGCTGAGTTGTTGAACCAAGAAGCCTTGGCGCTGCAAGCAGATGGTGTGGACATCGTCCAATTTGATGAGCCCGCTTTCAATGTGTACATGGAAGAGGCGGCCGATTGGGGTGTGAAAGCTTTGGAGCGTGCTGCACAGGGCCTGACTTGTACCACCGCTGTTCACATTTGTTACGGCTACGGCATTCAAGCCAACATCGACTGGAAAAACTCTTTGGGCCACGAGTGGCGCCAATATGAAAAAGTGTTCCCCGCCTTGGCCAAGAGCAGCATCAATCAAGTGAGCTTGGAATGCTTCCACTCGCATGTGCCCATGGACTTGATGGCTTTGCTGGAAGGCAAAGACGTGATGGTGGGTGTGATTGATGTGGCCAGCGATGTGGTGGAAACACCTGAAGAAGTGGCCGACACCATTGGTCGTGCGCTTCAATTTGTGCCCAAGGCGCGCATCATTCCTTGTACCAATTGCGGTTTGGCACCGATGAGTCGTGAAGTGGCAGAGAAGAAGCTGCAGGCATTGGCAGAAGGTGCACGCATTGCGCGTGAGCGTTATCGCTAAGCCACGAATCGCTGGTTAAAAACAAAAAGGCCATCTTTCGATGGCCTTTTTTCTTGAAGCTGTGACTAGCGCAAACTAGAACCAGTCTATGCTGTGAATTTACATGCGCTCAAAAATAGCAGCAATGCCTTGACCGCCACCAATGCACATGGTGACCAAGGCGTAGCGACCGTTGATGCGTTGCAACTCGTGCAAAGCTTTGACGGTAATCAACGCACCCGTGGCACCAATGGGGTGGCCCAAAGAAATGCCTGAACCATTGGGGTTGACCTTGGCGGGGTCCAAACCTAAATCGCGAGTGACGGCGCAAGCTTGTGCTGCAAATGCTTCGTTGGCTTCAATCACATCCAAGTCATTCACGGTGAGGCCTGCTTTTTTCAGGGCCAGCTGAGTTGCAGGCACAGGGCCAATGCCCATGTACTTGGGATCCACGCCAGCGTGGGCATAGGCCACCAAACGTGCCAAAGGTTTGGCACCACGGGCCTTGGCAGCGCCAGCTTCCATCAACACCACCGCTGCAGCAGCATCGTTAATGCCGGAAGCATTGCCAGCGGTCACCGTGCCGTTTTCTTTGACGAACACTGGCTTGAGCTTGGCCAATTCTTCTAGGGTGCAACCAGGGCGGAAGTGCTCGTCTGTTTCGTAGGCCACTTCACCTTTGCGCGTTTTGAGCATGACGGGCACGATTTGGTCTTTGAAGTAACCGGCTTGCGTCGCGCGCTCTGCGCGGTTGTGGCTTTCAACGGCCAGCTTGTCTTGGTCTTCGCGGGTAATGCCCCACTTAGCTGCAATGTTCTCGGCCGTCACGCCCATGTGGATGGTGTGGAAGGGGTCGTGCAATGCACCCAACATCATGTCGATCATTTTGGTATCGCCCATGCGCGCACCAAAGCGATTGGTGTTGACGGCATAAGGTACGCGGCTCATGTTTTCAGCGCCGCCACCAATAGCTACATCGGCGTCACCCAACAAAATGGACTGGCTGGCGGAGATGATGGCTTGCAAGCCTGAACCGCACAAACGGTTGACGTTGAAGGCAGGGGTACTTTCGGCGCAACCGCCGTTGAGGGCCGCGACGCGTGACAAGTACATGTCTTTGGGTTCGGTGTTGACCACATGACCAAACACCACATGACCCACGTCTTTGCCATCGGCGTTGGCGCGCTTGAGGGCTTCACGAACCACTTGGGAGGCCAAGTCGGTGGTGGGCACATCTTTCAAGCTGCCACCAAAGGTACCAATGGCGGTGCGCACACCGCTGACTACAACTACTTCACGACTCATCACGGTCTCCTTTAATTTGAATGGAATTTAACGTCAAAGTCTGATCCTGGAAGGCTACAGGGGGCTGACATTTGAGCCTTCACTGGCCAATGACTTTGATTGAAATGTATTTACGCGTCTCGCACATCACTCACAGGGTTGGTGCCAAAGTCTGGGCGTGCCAAGTAGTCGAGGATTCGCTTGGCGGCATCGGCTGGGGAGGTGAGCATGCCTGTGGCTTTGAGCTGTTGGAAACCGCCTTGATCAGGGAATTTTTCGGCTGCGGCACTGCGCAGCTGAATCTGCATATCCGTGTCGATCACGCCCGGTGCCAAAGAAGTGACTTTGGCGCCATTGGGTTTGAGGGCTTCGTCCAATGCCAAGCAACGTGTGAAATGGTCCATGCCTGCTTTGGCAGCGCAGTAACCCGCTTGAGAGGCCATGGCGCGGCGGCCAAGGCCAGAGGAAATGTTGACCACCTTGCGAGGCATCTGCCAGTTTTCGGTGGCCCCTAAAAACGCAGCACACAACTGCATGGGCGCTTCCAAACCTACGCGCAAAGCCATGGCCAAGTTGTGCGGGTCGGCTTGACTCAAGGGGCCAATGTTGGGAATGACGCCAGCATTGTTGATGAGGGTAGCGCTTTGAAAAGTCTGTGCTGTTTGTTTTTCAAGCCAGGCTTTCAAGGCCAAACTGGCTGATGCACCATCCGCCAAATCATGTGTCCATTGTTCTAAATGCACGCCCACTTGTTGAGCTTGAGCGGTCAAGCTGGCTTGCTGGTTGCGGGAAATACAAATCAAGGTATTGCCAGGCTGCAAAAGTTGCTCTGCAATGGCCAAGCCCATGCCGCGCGAGCCGCCAGTGAGAACGTAGAGATGTTGTGTCATGAATCACTTGCCTTGTTAAAACGGAACTGCAGTCTCAAATGATAGCCATTCCTGCGTTTGCGGGTGTTGAAACTTCAAATGACGGGCATGCAAAAGCAAGCGTGGGGCACGCGCGCAAACTTCGGGGCTGGCATACAGGGCATCGCCCAACATGGCATGGCCGATGGCCATCATGTGCAAGCGCAGTTGGTGAGTTCGGCCCGTGATGGGTTGAAGTTCAACGCGGGTTGTGCCTTCTGGTGAGACGCCAGACTTGCAACGCCACCGCGTGTGGCTCGGTTTTCCGTGTTCCCAATCGATTTTGCTTCTTGGGCGGTTGGGCCAATCGATGAGCAAGGGCAATTGAATGTCTTGCCAGTCGCCATCAGCTTCTTCAGCTGAGGCGATGAGGGGCGCCGTGCCATCCACCACCGCTTCATACAGTTTGTGAACTTCGCGGCGCGCAAAAGCTTGGCTGAGCTGGCGCTGAATCTCTGGCCCCCGCGCCACGACCACCAGGCCTGAAGTGGCCATGTCTAAGCGATGCACGGTGAGGGCGTCGGGCCAAGTTTGCTGAGCCCGCGCGATGAGGCAATCTTGCTTGTCTTCACCCCGTCCCGGCACACTCAGCAAACCTGAAGGTTTGTTGAGCACCGCCAGAGACGCATCTGCATAGATCACTTCTAGGTTCATTCCCCAAAGATAACGCCAAAAAGCAGACTTTGTAGGGGAGAAAGGCTTTGAAACGCCCATTGGGCTCAGATCAGGCGACAATCTAGGGTTTTGTGAACCCTTTTTGACCTGAATAGCCGATATGTCCGATTTTGAAGTTCGATTTGCCACCAAGAAAGAAGCCGCTGATGTGGCGCAATTGCATTTGATCGCCAGCCGCGCAGCCTACGCCGGCCAAGTGCCTGAGGCGCATTGGGATGCCACGCCCATGGCCAAACGTGTGTCGTATTGGAAAGAAGCCATTGAGTATGGTGAACCCCAAGTGATGGTGGCGCTGGAAGGCGGCAGCATTGTGGGCTTCGTGGGCTTTGACCGTTCACGCGATCCCAAGTCTAAAAACACCATGGGTGAAATTTGGGCCATTTACGCAGACCCCGACCGTTTGGGTGAGGGCGTGGGCTTGGCGCTGTGGGATGCCGCCCGCGAAGGCCTGTTGGACGAAGACTGCACCGATGTGAGCATCTGGGTGCCCTTGCTCAACGAGCGCACCGTGCGATTCCACGAGTTGGCCGGCTTCAAGCGCGAAATGAACACAGCGCGCACCGTGCCCATTGGCAATGTCAAAGTAGAAGAAGTGCGCATGAAGCGTTCTTTGAGCTAAGGCTTAGCGCCTTTGGCATTCAACCCTTAAGCCGCGCATGAGAATATTGCTGGCTCCCATGGAAGGGCTGTTGGACCACAGCCTTCGTGACACGCTTACGCGGGTGGGCGGGATTGACTTGTGCGTGTCTGAATTCATACGAGTCACCGATGCCGTGCTGCCCAAGCGCGCGTTTTATCGTGTGGTGCCAGAGCTGTTGAACGCAGGCAAGACCGTGGCTGGGGTGCCGGTGAAGGCGCAACTGTTGGGCTCCGATCCTCAGGTGTTGGCCGAGAACGCAGCCCGCTTGGCCAAGCTCAATCCTGCCGGTATTGATTTGAATTTTGGTTGTCCTGCTAAAACAGTCAATCGCCATCGCGGCGGTGCTGTGCTGTTAGATGAACCCGAACTCATTGGTCAAATTGTCTCTGCTGTGCGACGTGCCGTGCCGGCCAATGTGCCGGTGTCGGCCAAGATGCGACTAGGCTTCAACGACGATTCGCGGGCAGAAGATTGCGCGCAGGCCATTGAAGGTGCTGGCGCCAATGAGTTGGTGGTGCATGCGCGCACCAAAGCCCATGGCTACAGGCCGCCCGCTTATTGGGATCGCATTGCCGATGTGCGTCAGTGCGTCAAATTACCCATGGTGGCCAATGGCGAAATTTGGACCGTGGCCGATGCCGTGCGTTGCCGCGAAGTGACCGGATGCCAAGACTTGATGATTGGGCGGGGCATGATCAACAACCCCGGACTAGCCTTGGAAATTAAGTTCCATGATGCGCAAGCTCAAGGTCTGTCTGTGGCAGACATGCCCAAGACGTTTTCATGGGAGCAGCTGTGGCCCTTGCTCAGCGTTTTTTGGAAACGCATGAGTTTGCATGTGGCGCCGCGTCACCGCGCGGGGCGCTTAAAGCAATGGCTCAATTATTTGCGCCGGCATTACCCAGAAGCACAGCAAGCCTTTGACACCTTGCGTTTGGTGCATGACCCTAAAGTGATGGAAGCTTGGTTGCAGCAATCGCCACTGGGATTGACTGTGACTGCGCACCACAACGCATCGTCTAATTCAGTGGTGCCGGCTGTTGCAGCTGCGCTCTAACTTCTGTCAACAATACATTTAAGTTGTTGAGCAACTGAGCGCTGGCTTTGAGTGCTGCCGTTTTGTCTTCTGACGAACCCGCAAGTTTGCACAAGGATTCTGTGTGCTTGATGTCAGCTATCAAATGGTCGTGACAAAACACAGGTGCAAAGCCTTTGAGCTGGTGCAAGATTTTTTGCAGATCTTCAAAATTTTCTGTTGCGATGGCTGAAGTGATCTGCGGCATGTCTTTTTCAAGCGTGCCTTGAAGCGTGGCCAGCAACTGTTGTGCACTGGCGGCATCCCCCAGGTACTGAATGGCCTTGGCCATCGACAAGAAAAGAGCTTGGCTCATAGGGGTCCGTGTAGCAAAGCTTCCAAACCACCTTCGGGTTCAAAGCGTTTGTTTCTAAAGTGCAAGCGGGTAGGGCCAGGCAGGGCTCTTTGGCTGACGGGATGTTTGGGATCGCCGGGATAACAAATGACGCGCATGCCTTCTTGGTCAAAAGGCTCCGGCATGATGACGGGGGGCGTGCGCTGAGCGGCTTCTGTCATGGCATGCGCCACCGAGTTGAACAAACACAAATGCGAGAGGCTCATGATTTGTGGCGGTGCCAACACAATGCGGCCTTGCCAATATTGAATGAGTGCATTGCGCGGTGTGGCCCACAAAATTTCGGTGGTTTCGTGGTTGTCGTGCACAGCCGTTTGCGCATGCGGCGCGCGCGCCAAAAAGAAGCGGGTGTCAAAGCGCTTGGACATCATGGACGGCATGCGTGGTGTGATCCAGCGCGACCAAGCTTGAAGGTCGGTGGCTTGCAATTGCAGTCCACATTCTTCTTGTGCTTCGCGCAATGCCGCCACAAACAAACTGGCGGCATGATGCGGGTCTAGATCGGGCTCGCCCAGTTGCGCGTGGAGCTTCGCAACGTCTTGTTGTAAAGCTGCCAGGGCTTCTGGAGAGCCATCGGCTTCATCTCTTTTTCCACCCGGAAACACAAATGCGCCGCCCAAATCTTTGGAATCGGTATGGCGCTTGAGCAACAAAACTTCCATGCCAGCATCGCCTTCGCGCAGCATGAGCACGGTAGCCGCATCACGGGGCGGGGTGTCAACAATGTGCGAAGTGATTTCCATAGAGGCCCAGGTTGGCAATGAACTGAATTAAATCAGGCAACTGTCAATCAGGTAACAGCTGCCCCATGTGGCATGGTTTAAAGTGACCACCATTACAAGGCTATCAGATTGAGGAATCCAAATGAGCATTGATTTTCACGGACGTGTCGCCATTGTCACAGGTGCTGGGGGTGGATTGGGCAAACAACATGCGTTGGCCCTGGCCAAACGCGGTGCCAAGGTGGTTGTCAACGATTTGGGCGCCAACGTGCATGGCGAAGGTGGCTCGGTCAGTGCGGCGCAGGCCGTGGTGGACGAAATTATCAAGGCCGGTGGCGAGGCCATTGCCAATGGTGCTTCCGTGACCGATTACGAAGCCGTACAGGGCATGGTAAAGCAGGCCATGGACAAATGGGGCCGCGTGGACATCTTGGTGAACAACGCTGGCATCTTGCGCGACAAAAGCTTTTCCAAAATGGAGATTGCCGATTTCCGTTTGGTGATGGAAGTGCACGTGATGGGCGCTGTGCATTGCACCAAAGCCGTCTGGCCCATCATGCAAGCGCAAAACTATGGCCGCATCATCATGACTACATCCTCCAGTGGCTTGTACGGCAACTTTGGTCAGTCCAATTACGGCGCTGCCAAGATGGCTTTGGCGGGCATGATGCAAACCTTGTCCATTGAAGGCGAGAAGTACAACATTCGCGTCAATTCCTTGGCGCCTACGGCCGCCACGCGCATGACAGAAGGCTTGATGCCTGAGGCGGTGTTGAAAGCCCTAGAACCCCAAGCGGTGGTGCCCGCCATGTTGGTCATGGCTTGTGAAGAAGCCCCCAATCGCACCATCATGTGTGCTGGCGCAGGCAGCTTTGAAGTGGCCAACATCACCTTGACCCAGGGCGTGCATTTGGGTGTGGCAGACGACACACCTGAACAATTGCTAGCGGCCATGTCTCAAGTCACCGACCGTAAGGGTGAATTGGTGCCTGGCTCGGGCTCGGGTCAAGGTTCTTTGGAAGTGGGCAAGGCCATGGCCGCCCACAAAGGCTAATAACCCTCAACACATCAGGCGGATGGCATTCCGCCTGGTTATTAAGGTGTTTAGCTAAAGGTCAGTACCACAGGCGTGTGGTCGCTGGGCCGTTCATTTTTGCGAGGGGCTTTGTCAATCACACACGCTGTGGCGTGTGATTTCAAAGCCTCGGTCACCAAGATGTGATCGATTCGCAGGCCTCTGTTTCTGCGGAAACCAAAGTCGCGATAGTCCCACCAGCTGTAGCTTTTTTCAGGCTGTTCAAACAATCTGAAGCTGTCGTGCAAACCAAGGCCAATCAGGCCATTCAAATGTGCGCGCTCTTCGGGCGTACAGTGAATGGTGCCGGCCAAGGCCACGGGATCCCACACATCCAAATCGTCGAAGGTGATGTTGTAGTCGCCCATAAGGGCCAGCTTTGGGTACTGGACCATTTCTTGTTTCACCCAAGCGTGCAGGGCTTCCAGCCAGCGCATCTTGTAAACAAACTTGTCGCTGTCGGGCGCCTGGCCATTGGGGAAATAGCCGCCTATTACGCGCACATCACCATAGGTGCCCGCAATGACACGCGACATGTCGTCTTCAAAGCCAGGAATGTTTTTGACCACATCCACAGCAGGGGTGCGAGAAATGAGTGCCACACCGTTGTATGTTTTTTGACCAAACCACTGTGCGTGATAGCCGGCATCGGCAAAGGCTTGATGCGGAAACTTGTCGTCCGTCATCTTCAGTTCTTGCAAAGCCAAAACATCGATGGCGTGGCCTTCGCCCAAGGCCTCTTGCGATTTGAGCCAGTCAATCACCTGCGGCAAGCGCACGGTGAGTGAGTTGACATTCCAGGTGGCAATTTTCATGGTTGTCTTAAATGTGCATCATGGCCAAGGCGCCAATGGCGACGCCTACGGCACCCATGCCGTACATGGCCACTTCTAACCACTTTTTGCGCGTCATCAGGGCAATAGCGGCCATGGCAATGGCCACTTGCAAAGCAGTGGTGGCTTGGGCCCAGCGGTGATGCAAATGCATTTCGCTTTCTGACTTGTCATCCCAAGCTTTTGCTTCTGCTTCTAATTTTTCTGCGCCTTGTTTGATTTCGGATTTTTCAGATTTGTAGCGCTTGATTTCGTCTTGGTAAAACTCTTTTTTACCAGCCGGTGCCAATTCAATGGCCAGCTCGCTCAAGTTTTGTTTAGAGCTCTTGGCTTGATAATAGTTCCACTGATTAGAAGCTTCAGTTTTCTTGATGGCCGCGTTATTTTTAAACAAACCTGCATTGGCTTGTGTAGCACCGCCCATGTACGAGAAGATTGCGCCCACCGTTGCAATGACAGCAGTGAACATGGCAATGGAGTTGGTGTGATTGCCACCATGTTCTGCATGGCCTTGCGTGGCATGCTCAATTTCGTGATCGTGGGGGCCGTGAACGTGAAAGCCGTGTCCAGACATGTGAGGTACTCCTGAAAGAATCAGCGTGATGCTTGATAAGTGACGAAGCTATATTTCAAGCCAGTCGTTGAGACATGAGATTCGCGTGACACTTCTTGCCATGCCGAATTGAGTTTGGGCGCAAAGGCATCACCTTCGTATTGCGCATCAATTTCTGTGACGACTGCCTCTTCAGCTATATCAACAGCCTGTGCGTAAATTTCTGCACCGCCCATCACCCACAAATCTTTGCCTTCAGGGCAGTGGGCCAGGGCCAAACTCAAACCTTCTTCTAAGGAATGAACCACTAAAGCGCCTTCAGCCTGCCAATCAGCTTGTCGGGTGATGACCAAATTGGCGCGGCCGGGCAGCGGCCTGAATTTGGCAGGAATGGATTCCCAAGTTTTGCGCCCCATCAACACAGGGCAGCCAAGGGTGGTGCGCTTGAAATGCGCCAAATCTTCAGGCAAATGCCAAGGCATTTGATTGTTCAGACCAATGACACCATTGGCTGCTTGCGCGTAAATGAGCTTTAACTTCATCAAACAGCAACCGGTGCTTTGATGGCCTCGTGACATTGGTAGTCGAGCACTTCAAAGTCTTCGTATTCGTATTCAAAAATAGAAGCGGGTTTGCGCTTGATGTTCAAGGTGGGGTAAGCAAAGGGTTGACGGCTGAGCTGCAGCGCCACTTGGTCTTTGTGATTGCTGTAGATGTGGCAATCACCACCGGTCCAAATGAAATCGCCCACGTCCAAATCACATTGCTGCGCCATCATGTGTGTCAGCAAGGCGTAGCTGGCAATGTTGAAAGGCACGCCCAAGAAGATGTCGGCGCTGCGTTGGTACAACTGGCAGCTGAGCTTGCCCTTGCCGCCTGCCTCTTGGGGCGGTGCCACGTAAAACTGAAAGAAGGCATGGCAAGGCATGAGCGCCATCTTGGACAACTCAGCCACGTTCCATGCACTCACAATGATGCGACGTGAATCGGGGTTGGTTTTGAGGGTGCGGATGACATCTTCAATTTGATCAATGTGACCACCATCGGGCGTGGGCCAGCTGCGCCATTGCACGCCATAGACGGGTCCCAAGTCGCCATCTTCACGGGCCCACTCGTCCCAAATGGTGACACCGCGTTCGCGCAGCCAATTGTTGTTGCTTGAACCTGTGAGGAACCACAAGAGTTCTTGAATGATGGAACGCAAGTGCACTTTTTTGGTGGTGACCAGCGGAAAGCCTTCGTTCAAATCAAATCGCATTTGATGACCAAACACACTGGTAGTGCCCGTGCCGGTGCGGTCTGCCTTGAACACGCCGTGCTCGTTCACATGGCGCATGAAATCTTCGTATTGCGAGCGGATGGGGCGTGAGGTCATGGGCAGGTCAAAAAGAGGTGAAAGAGAGCTGAGAGATCGATCTAGGCTGAAGCCTAAATTTTAATCACTCTGCCAGGGTTCATGATGTTTTGGGGATCTAGCGCTTGCTTGATGGCTTTCATCATGGCCAAAGCGGTTGGATCTTTGTAATGGGTGAGTTTCTCGGCTTTGAGGCTGCCCACACCATGCTCTGCGCTGATGGAGCCGTTAAAAGCCTTGACCTGATCGAACACCCACGTGTTGACCGTGTCTTCAAAGTCGCGCAAAAAAGCGGCGCCATCCTCACCGTGTGGGGCCTGCACGTTGTAGTGCAAATTGCCATCACCCAAATGGCCAAAATTGACCAAGCGAATGCCTGGAATTTTGGTCTGAAGCAAGGCGTCGGTCTCGGCTACAAATTGCGGAATGCGAGATACCGGGACACTGATGTCGTGCTTGATGTTCAAGCCTTCATCGGCCTGTGCCAGGGGAATGGTTTCGCGAATTTGCCAAAGCACTTGGGCCTGCGCCAAACTTTCGGCGACCACGGCATCGGTCACCCAGCCTTTGTCCATGGCGCTCTCCATCAGGCCTTCGAAAGCCGTACGGGCATGTTCCTCTGACTCGTGGTCTGAGTTTTCAAGCAACACACACCAAGGTGTGTCTTTGTACAAAGGCACGCGCAACTGGGGATGGTGTTTGTCGACCAAGCTCAAAGCAAATTGCCCCATCACCTCAAAGCCGGTCAAACCCGCGCCCAAACGTTCGTGCGCCAAGCCCAATAAAGCCACGGCCGCCTCCATGCTGGGCACTGCAGCCCATGTGGTAAGTTGGACGGCAGGCTTTGGATAAAGCTTCATGCAGGCCGCAGTGATGATGCCCAAGGTGCCTTCACTGCCAATCATCAAATTGCGCAGGTCATAGCCAGTGTTGTCTTTGCGCAGGCCCGACAAGCCGTGCCAAATTTCACCGCGAGCCGTCACCACCTCCAGGCCTAAGCACAACTCGCGTGTGTTGCCAAAGCGAACCACTTGCGTGCCACCCGCGTTGGTGCCCAAGTTGCCACCCAACGTGCAGCTGCCTTCAGCCGCCAAGCTAAGGGGGAACAAGAAGCCCGCTTTGTCGACGTGCTCTTGAACGTTTTGCAAAATACAACCAGCCTCCGCCACCACGGTCAGGTTAGCCGCATCAACAGCCCGAATTTGGTTCATGCGCTGAAGGCTTAGCACCACTTGCTGGCCAGATTCATCGGGCACAGAGCCAACCACCAAGCCTGTGTTACCGCCTTGCGGAACAATGCTTGTGAACGTGTTGGCGCAGGCTTTGACCACGGCTGCCACTTCTTGCACATTGGCAGGGCGGACCACGGCCAATGCGCGGCCGTGTGCACGTTTGCGCCAGTCGCGTTCCCAAGCGCTTAAATCGGTTTGAGGATCGTCATGTGTCAAGACGTTGGCGTCACCGCAAATGCGGCGTAAATTGTCCAATAAGGCGCTCATGCTTTAGGTTCCGAGGCGTCAGAATTTTCTGATGAAGGGTCGGGTAATGGATTGGCTTTGGCCATTTGAAAGCGCCAACGCACGTGCAAGGCGCAAGCGGAAAATAAAAGCACACACAGCACTGTTTGCGCGCTGGCCAAGCCGGCTGACCAGCCTTTATCGCCCCAAGCGCGAACCACGCCTTCAATAAAATAGAGCCAAACCAAGAGGCTGACCCACCGGTAGGTGTACATGCGGTTTTTGAGAAGTCCGGCCAACGGCCAGCACAAAGGCAGCACTTTGATGGCCCACCAAGAGCCACCCGGCCGGAGTGGGGCGAGCCAAAGCTCCCAGGCCAAACCCACCAAAATAAGACCTATAAGGCTGGAAACAGCCGCCCACCGGGTCAATTCGATGGTTTGAGGGCTGAGAAAAGATGAATTTTGATGAGAGTCGTTCATGGCGATGGCATCATACCGGTCATGAACCCGATTGAAGCTTTTCGCACCACATTGAATGAATTTCTGCATTTTCCGTGGCGGCAAATGACGAGCACCTTGTGGCAGCGATTTCGTGAGGTCCGTTTGGGCATGACCGCCAGTTCCTTAACCTTCACGACGGTTTTGGCGCTGGTGCCCCTGTTTACCTTGGGCTTGGCCATCTTTACGGCATTTCCCATCTTTGCCAAGGTTCAAGACCAACTGCAACGCTGGCTCATTGACAGCTTGGTGCCAGAAAGCATTTCCCGGCAGGTTTTGGGGTCATTGACTCAATTTTCCAAAAAAGCCAACCGCTTAGGGCTGGTGGGCTTGGTCGCTGTGGTGATGACATCTTTGGCCTTGCTGGTCACGATTGACCGTACTCTGGGGCAAATTTGGCGTGTCAATCGCCAGCGGCCTTGGGCCCAGCGCGTCTTGATTTATTGGGCTGGACTGACTTTAGGACCGCTATTTTTGGGCGGCAGTTTGGCCATTTCGTCTTATTTGTTTACGGGCTATTTGTCAGACTACGCCAACTGGTTGCCAGTGACCGTTCGCAGCCTGCTTGACGTGGTTGAATTTGGCTTGTTGGCCGTCACCGTGACTGGACTTTATTACTACCTGCCCAATACGCGGGTAGATTGGCGGCATGCCCTGGTGGGTGGTGTGGCTGTGGCCTTGGGCCTGGAGTTGGCCAAAAACCTGCTGGCGATTTATTTGGCCCAGATGCCAACCTACTCGGCCATTTATGGCGCATTTTCTGCAGTGCCCATTTTGTTGGTTTGGATTTATGTGGCTTGGGTGGTCGTATTGTTGGGTGCTGTTTTGACAGCCAGCCTGCCAGAAATTGGCCGTCAGGCGAAGCGGCAAGTTGATGGACCTGGCTGGTCTTTTCGTTTGGCGCTAGAGGTATTGAAATTGCTCAACGATGCGCGCGTTAATTCGCCTCAGGGGCTGCGTCTGAATGACATGGCCAGCCAATTGCACATTGAACACCGGCATGCCATTCGCGTCGTCGATGCTTTGAATGAACTGGGCTGGATTGGTCGTATCGAGCAAGCCAATGCCAAAGTCGAAAGCAATTGGGTTTTGTTGATTGATGTGGCAGCAACACCTTTGTCTGCCTTGGCCGAAAAATTATGGCTAGCTAGGCCCAACGGGGTCGATTTACTTTGGCAGCAAATGCAAATCGATCAGTTGAAGGTGTCTGATGTGATTAAAACTTGATCTTGCCAGTCCACATGTCTTTGTACATGACCCAATCGCCCATGAAGCTGTAAAGAGGGCGTTTAAAACTGGCAGGTTTGTTTTTCTCGAAACCAAAATGTCCAATCCAGGCGCAACCATAACCACATAACAAGCCATATAAAAAATACTGAGGTTTGCCAGTGAAGGCCAACATGGCCAAACACACCAAAGACAAGCTAGAACCGACAAAGTGCAAACGGCGGCACGTACGGTTGCTGTGTTCATTCAAATAAAAAGGGTAAAAAGATGCAAAGCTGTCGATCGCAGATGCATCTTGAATGTTGTCTTGGGTGTTCATGGTGACTCCAATGTGGATTTTGTGATTTTTTCTGATGGATTGCAAAAGGCAATCAATGCCGCCAGACTTTCCTCGGGTGCTTCCACCATCAACTGATGCCCCGCTTTGACCAAAACCACACGGCCATCACGCGCCTTTTGAATCAAACTTTGGGCTGCTTTAGGCGGTGTCATTTGGTCTTTGTTGCCCAGCAAAAACAAACTAGGGCACACCACCTTGGCCATGGCTGTTTCGCCTTGATCGTATTGGTCGCAAGCTTTGAAGCCGATGTTGAAAATATTCTCGTGTGAGTTGCTGGCCAAGACCCGTCGCATAAGGGCTTTGCTACCGCCCAAAAGCCATGTGCCAGGGCCTAAAGCACTGGGCGGTGGCGCCAAGGTGGAATGCGAAAACACATTCACCATGTCGATGGCTTTGTGAGGATTGCTGATTGAATTTTCGAGCAGTGCAGTAGAAACGCGCATGGGATAAGCGGTGCCCACCATGACCAATTGCGAAACACGATTCGGGTATTCGGCTGCGGCATGCAGTGCAATGAGTGAGCCAAAGCTGTGACCGATCAGGATGGCTTTTTCGACACCCGCAGCGTCTAACAAAGCGATCACACTTTCTGCAGCTTCTTGAACCGAGGTGGGCGCTTTGCCTCCACTTCGTCCATGACCGGGTAAGTCAATGGCCATCACGTTCCAACCGTGGTTGGCAAAGTAACGTGTTTGCAAAATCCAGACGCTGTGATCATTGAGCACACCATGCACAAAGACAGCCGTGGGTTGGCTGCTGTCAAAATCTTTGCCGCCGGTGTACACGTACATGGGCGAACCTTGGACCTTGTAAATCATGCCGCACCTCCTGTTGTGGGCGCTGCTTTTTCGGCTGCTTTGAGGGCACGTTTTAAATCGTCGATCAAATCGGCAGGATCTTCTAATCCAATCGACAAGCGCACTGTGCCGGGGCCAATGCCCGAGGCTATCAGGGTTTCGTCGTCGACCCTGAAATGCGTGGTGCTGGCGGGGTGAATCACCAGGGACCTGCAATCGCCCACATTGGCCAAGTGGCTGAACACTTGCAAGGCTTCTATGAAGGCTTTGCCTTGTTGGCGTGTGCCACGAATGTCAAAACTAAATACCGAGCCAGCGCCTCGGGGTAGCAGCTGTTTGGCCAACGCGTGGCTGGGGTGGCTTTCGAGCAGAGGGTGGCCCACGCGGCTGACCATGGGGTGTGATGCCAAAAAATTGACCACCTGTTCGGTGTTGCTCACATGCCTGGCCATGCGCAGTGGCAAAGTTTCAATGCCCTGCAAAATGAGCCACGCTGTGTGCGGACTCATGCAAGCCCCAAAGTCGCGAAGACCCTCGCGCCGCGCTCTGAGTAAAAATGCGCCGATGGTGCTCTCTTCAGTAAACACCATATTGTGAAAGCCGTCGTAGGCTTGCGTAAGTTCTGCAAATTTCCCTTGCGTGTTGGGCCCAGACCAATCAAAGCTGCCACCGTCCACAACCAATCCGCCAATCACGGTGCCGTGGCCCGACAAAAACTTGGTGGCTGAATGCACCACCAAATCTGCGCCGTGTTGCAAGGGTTTCATTAGCCAAGGCGAGGTGAGGGTGGCATCGACCAAAAGGGGTACACCAGCTGCATGTGCAATTTGGCTGACGGCAGGCAAATCAAGCACATCCATGCCAGGGTTGCCAACTGTTTCACCAAAAAACAGTTTGGTGTTGGGTTGTATGGCCGCACGCCAAGCGTCCAAATCGCCAGGTTTGACAAACGTGGTGTCGATGCCAAATCGGCGCAGCGTGTAGTGCAGTAAGTTGTGCGAGCCACCATACAGCGCGGATGAAGCCACGATGTGCGAACCCGCGCCCATAATTGTTGTCACGGCCAAGTGCAATGCGGCTTGTCCACTGGCCGTGGCAATGGCGCCAATGCCACCTTCCAAGGCGGCTATTCTTTGTTCTAACACCGCATTGGTGGGGTTGCTGATTCGACTGTAAACGTGACCGGCACGTTCTAAATTGAAAAGAGAAGCGGCTTGGTCACTTGATTCGAAGACAAATGAGGTGGTCAGGTGAATAGGGACTGCGCGTGCGCCTGTGGCGGGGTCGGGCGCTGCGCCGGCATGCAATGCGAGTGTGTCAAAACCAGGATCTGAGTAGCCAGGCATGGGTTCTCTCCAAATAAATGGCTGAAAGTTTCAGGCAAGTGCCTAAGGGTAAGCTTTTACTATTCTTTGCCAACATTGTGGGCTATATTAAGTGCTCACTAGGAGAACACCATGAAAGTCAGTGACATCCTGCGCGTCAAGGGGCATAGCTTGATCACCGTCACACCCGATGAAAGCCTGGCCAGCGCCGTCCAAATCATGTCTGAAAAAGACATCGGTTCTTTGGTGGTCATGGAACATGGCGATTTGGTAGGCATGCTGACTTTCCGTGAAGTGATGCAATCCTTGGCCAAAAATGCGGGTTCCATTGGCAACCTGTCTGTCCGCAAATCGATGGACGATGCGCCCATTACATGCACCAGCGAAACTGATATGGACGAAGTCCGGCGCATGATGCTCAATAACCATGCGCGTTACATGCCCGTCATGGACAGTCGCATGCTCATGGGTGTGATCAGTTTTTACGATGTGGCCAAGGCCGTGGTCGACAGCCAGAATTTTGAAAACAAAATGCTAAAGGCTTATATTCGCGACTGGCCAGACGGCAGTGAGAAAGATTCAAAAGAAGCGCCCTCCCTCTGAGATAATGGGTGCCTATGAGCGGCAACACCTTCGGCACCCTTTTTTCGGTCACCAACTTTGGTGAATCCCACGGCCCAGCCATCGGCTGCGTAATTGACGGGTGCCCACCCGGCATGCCTCTGTCTGAAGCAGACATCCAACCCGACCTCGACCGCAGGCGGCCAGGCACATCTAAATTTGTGACCCAGCGCAATGAACCCGATACGGTTCAAATTTTGTCGGGTGTTTATCAGGGCCTAACCACAGGCACGCCCATTGCGCTGCTGATTCAGAACACAGATCAGCGAAGCAAAGACTACGGTGACATTGTTCAAACTTTCCGCCCCGGTCATGCGGACTTCACTTACTGGCGCAAATACGGCCTGCGTGATCCGCGTGGTGGTGGACGTTCTTCTGCCCGTTTAACAGCCCCCATGGTGGCTGCCGGCGCAGTGGCTAAAAAATGGTTGGCCAAGCAATATGGCACCACTTTCAAAGGCTGCATGACCCAAATTGGCGAAATGCCCATTGGCTTCGAAAGCTGGGACCATGTTCACACCAATCCTTTCTTTGCACCTGTGGCCGATGTTACGGCGTTTGAAGAATACATGAATGTGCTGCGCAAATCGGGCGACTCATGCGGTGCGCGTTTGCGCGTAGTGGCACAAGGCATGCCAGTGGGCTTAGGTCAGCCTTTGTTCGACAAACTGGATGCTGACATCGCTTACGCCATGATGGGTATCAACGCCGTTAAAGGGGTCGAAATTGGTGCTGGTTTTGCTTCTGTGACGCAAAAGGGCAGCGAGCACGGCGACCCCATCACCCTTGATGGTTTTGTCGGCAACAACTCAGGCGGTGTGTTGGGCGGTATCAGCACAGGTCAAGACCTCGAAGTCGCCATTGCGGTGAAGCCAACCAGTTCTATTCTCATTCCTCGGCCCTCTATCGACACCCAAGGCCAAGCCGTTGAGGTTCTGACCAAAGGCCGCCACGATCCCTGTGTTGGCATTCGGGCCACGCCCATTGCCGAGGCCATGTTGGCTTTGGTGGTCATGGAGCATGCCATGCAACACCGCGCTCAGTGCGGTGATGTCGCTGCGCCTGGGTACCTCTAAAGGGCGCTCATGCCCAATTCTTCAGCGGCTAATCGCCGGCAATTGATTCCCTTTGCTGCGGTTTCTGCAAGCTATTTTGCACACATTGGTTTTTTCAATCCCTATTTGCCTTTGTGGTTGAAGGAGTTGGGTTTTGGCTTGCTCGCCATCAGCGTATTGACCTCAGTGCAGGCGGCCACACGCCTGTTTGCGCCATATGCGTGGGGCTGGTTAAGTGACCATACCGGTGAACGTGTAAAGTTGCTGCGCTTTGGTGCCACCATGGCTTTGCTGTGCGCATGCATTTTGTTCTTTGAACTTGGCCCCATTGGCTTAGGGCTGGTCTTCTTGGTCATGTTCACCAACACCAGTTCCATGATGCCCATGAGTGAGGCGGCCATGGCGCACTTGGTCAGCCGCGGTGGTGCATTCGACGCCAAAAGATATGGGCGTGTGCGATTGTTTGGCTCTTTGGGTTTTTTGGTCACCGTGTTTTTGGCCGGCGCCTGGTTTGAACATTTTGGAATGAAGCATTTCCCTGGCTGGACGGTGCTCAGCTTGGCAGCCGTCACAGTCAGTGTTTGGTGTTTGCCTGATTTGAAAGAGGCGGTAAGCACCCAAGAAGGCAAGGTTTTGGTTTGGCCAGTTTTGCGCCAAAAAGCAGTGATGTGGTTTTTTATCACAGCTTTTTTCCATGTGCTGTCGCACATTGGGGTGTATGTGTTTTTCTCTTTGTACCTTGATTCATTGGGTTACAACAAGGTCTGGATTGGCCTGCTTTGGGCTGTTTCTGTCATTGTAGAAATTGTTTGGTTTTTCACGCAAGCAAAGTGGATGCCCAAAGTACCACTCACGGGTTGGTTGGTGGTGTGTTCGGCTGCCATGACACTGCGCATGGGCGTCACAGCCCAATTGGCTGATGTGCTGTGGGTGTTGTTGTTGGCACAAGCACTCCATGCTTTGACATTTGCGGCCAACCATACGGTCTGCATTGCCTTGTTGTCGCATCATTTCCCCGGACGTTTGCGCGGCCGTGGCCAGGCGCTCTACACCGTTATCGCCTATGGCTTTCCGGGCGTCTTGGGGGGCTTGGCAGGTGGCGTGATGAGCGACCGTTTTGGCTTGCAAAGTGTTTACTGGGTCTCAACCTTGACGGCTGCAATGGCCACGTTGGCGGCTTACAAAGTATGGCGTTTGCAGCATCCCTTGAAAGACTCAACGCAAGCACCATGAGCATTCACACCGCGCCTCTCATTCTTGACGCTGCTGTGCTGGCACATTTACCTGCCGATGAAAAAGCGGTGTTGCAGTCTGGGCAGCGTCTGAGCTTGCTTGGCCCCATGGTTTGGCATGCTTGGGGCCCTGTCGATGGCCCTGTTGTTGTATTACTTCACGGTGGCAGCGGCAGTTGGACACATTGGATTCGCACCATTGCGCCGCTGGTGTTGCAAGGTGTTCGTGTATTGGCCGTCGACTTGCCCGGATTTGGAGATTCCGCAGCGCTAGAGCAGGGCGGCGATGTCGATGCCCTGATCGAGCCCTTGCACAAGGCCTGGGCTCTCCTCAAACCTCAACATGCGCCAAGCACCTTTGTTGGCTTTTCGTTTGGTGGTATGACGGCCGCTTTGTGGTTGGCGGCCTACCCGCAAGATGCTGAGCAACTGGTGATGGTGGGCACGCCTGGCCTGGGCTTGACGGTACCCGACCGCATTCCTCTCAAAGGGTGGCGTCATTTGCCAAGCCTTGAGTTGCAAGCACAAGCGCACCGGCACAACTTGATGGCTTTGATGCTGCGCCATGAGCAAAGTTTGGATGATTTGGCCATGGCAGTGCATGCGGCCAATGTGGTGCGCGATAGGATGCCGCGTCGTCGCTTGTCATCGACCCCCATTGTGGCTGAGGCTTTGCCGCGCATCGCATGTCCGTTGCATGTGATCTTTGGTGAATGGGATGCCCTGTACAAGGGACGCTGGCCAGAAGTGCAGGCCTTGTTCAATGCCAAAGCGCCGATGTTGGCGTCTTGGCATTTGGTGCCCGATGCGGGGCACTGGGTTCAATATGAACGCCCCGAGGGTTTTCAGGCGGCCTTGTTGGCCTGCACGGCAGAAACGGCTGCCCTCAGGCCCAACAAATAACTGTCGACACCAAAGCCTGCAATTTGGCCTTTTGCAATTTCTGCAATGACCGACTGGTGGCGAAAAGCTTCACGCGCATGGATGTTGGACATGTGCACTTCAATGATGGGGCATTTCAAGATGGCCAAGGCATCGCGAATGCCATAACTGTAATGAGTCCAAGCCCCCGCATTGATCATGACTGCATCGATTTTGTCAGCGTGGGCTTGGTGAATTTTTTCGACCATGGCGCCTTCAAAGTTGGTTTGAAAGCACGCCACCTCGGCGCCTAATGTGAGGCCGAGTTGCTGAACTTGTTCGTCAATTTCGGCCAAAGTGATGGTGCCATATTGGGCAGGGTCACGTTTGCCAAACATGTTCAAGTTGATGCCGTTCAAACACAAAATTTTCATGATCGTCCTCTGAGGTGGGGTTGCCAATGATCCCTAGACAAAACATGGAATCTGGACCCTGAACCCCGATTTTCCGATATTTGAGGCAATATCTGGCTTTTAATGAAAAAACTTTTGCCATGGCTACTTCTTTGAAAATTGATTTTGTTTCTGACATCGCCTGCCCTTGGTGTGCTGTGGGTTTGGGTGCATTGGAACAAGCTTTGAGTCAACTCAAAGATGAAGTCAAAGCAGATTTACATTTCCAACCCTTTGAACTGAACCCCAACATGGGTCCAGGTGGTCAAGATTTGAGTGAGCACCTCACCCAAAAATACGGTTCGACGCCAGCCCAACAAGCCCAAATTCGCGCCAATATCAGCGCGCGCGGTGAAGAGGTTGGCTTTAAATTCAACCCCAATGGGCGAGGCCGTGTTTACAACACCTTCAATGCGCACCGCTTGCTCCACTGGGCTGGCGCAAAAGGGCCGGCGGGTAGTCAGCATGCCCTGAAGCGTGCGTTGCTAGAAGCTTATCAAGGCCGTGCCGAAGTGGTGGAGTCCGATGAGGTGTTGCTGGCTGTGGTGGCTTCTGTTGGCTTGGATGTCACAGAAGCACAAAGCATTTTGGCTTCAGATACCTATGCACAAGAGGTTAGAGAAATTGAGCAGTTTTACCAGCAAGCCGGTATTCACTCTGTGCCTGCCGTCATCATCAATGACAAGCATTTGATTTCAGGTGGCCAGCCCGCTGCTGTTTTTGAACAAGCTCTTCGGCGCATTGCCTCAGGCGAGGCCTGAAGCATGCCGGCGCTGACCATTTACTACGATGGCAGCTGCCCGCTGTGCAGGCGTGAAATTGCGTTTTATCGTCGCAACCCAGATGCTGCACAGCTGGTTTGGCATGACGTGAGTGTTAATTTTCTGGCCAATGACGATGCAAGTTTGGGGACTGGCCTTAGTTGCCAGCGCGCCATGGCCTATTTTCATGTGCGCGACGCTGAGGGGCAGTTGTTTGAGGGCGGCGCTGCCTTTGCGCGTTTGTGGCGCGAGCTCAGAGGTTGGCGTTTGGCTGGCCGTCTGTTTTCGGTTTGGCCATTCAGCTGGGCCATCAAAGTGGGATACAAGCTGTTCTTGCCCATTCGTCCCACTGTGCAAAAGTACGTCATGAAATGGGACGCGCGTCATTCATGAGCAACTATCAGGCCTTGGTGCTTGGCGCAAGCGGTTCGATTGGACAGGCATTTGTGCAGCACTTTCAGAACGATCCCCTTTGTGCTTTGGTGGTGGGGCTGTCACGTCAAAGCGATTTGAAGTTTGAACTTGAAGCAGAGGACAGCATGGCGAATTGCGCATCTGTGCTGCGCAATACCGCAGGACCCTACGGTGCTTGCCAATTCAAATACATCATTGATGCCACAGGCGCACTGAGCATTGACGGTCAAGGGCCCGAAAAGAGGTTGGAGTCTTTGAATGCAAAGCAATTGTTGCGACAATTTGAGATCAATGCAGTTGGCCCGGCACTGTTGATCAAGCATTTTTTGCCTTTGCTCTTGACGCAGGAGATTGCCTGCTACGCCACTTTGTCGGCACGCGTTGGCAGCATCGAAGACAACCACAAAGGCGGTTGGTATGGTTACCGCGCAGCCAAGTCTGCCCGAAACATGTTGTTGCAAACAGCGGCCATTGAGTCCAACCGAAAAAGGCCTTTGGCAGTATTTGCAGCATTGCAGCCAGGTACAGTGCAGTCAAGCTTATCGGCTCAATTTGTGGCCGCGCCAGATGCCATGCAGCCAGAAGTATCGGTTGCTCAAATGATGCGTGTGTTACAAAATTTAAAGCCAACAGGCCGCGCTCAATTTGTCGACTATGCGGGCCACGAAATTCCTTGGTAATGCTTAATTGTTTTGAAGGAGAAACAGATGAGTGAAGATCCACGTTGTTGCGGCACAGGCACCTGCATCATCGACCCAGAGGGGCGTTGCTGGTGTGGTCAGGTGTGGGATGGCGAAAAAATGGCCATGCCGAAGTTAGAACTGTCTTCGGGTGAAGCGCAAGATAAGTCACGCACAGATTCGTCTGGTGCCAAGGCTTCGACATGAAGTTAAGTTTGATGTCTTCTTTTTTGAGAATCTTTTTGATGTGCGTTGCCTGGACCGGCGCAAGCTTTGCAAACGCCACTGAGTTGTCAGATTTATTAAAGCGCTCAGACCATGTTTTGTTGATGCGTCATGCGCTGGCGCCTGGCGTAGGTGACCCTGCTGGCTATAAATTGGACGACTGTAAAACGCAGCGCAATTTGGATTCACAAGGTCGCGCGCAAGCTCAAAAAACAGGGCAATGGCTCAAGGCTCAGGGCGTGCAAGATGCGCTTGTCTTTACCAGTGCATGGTGTCGATGCAAAGAAACCGCAGACAAATTGGGCTTAAGCGTACCCGTGCAAGAGACTTCTTTGAATTCGTTTTTTGACGACATGCGTCAGGGACCGCAGAGCAATGTCAGACTTCAGAAATTCATTGCGGCGCAACTTAAATCCAAAGGCGACAAGGCTTTGATTTTGGTCACCCACCATGTCAATATTGCCGAGTTGATGGGCGAGAATGTGGGTTCAGGCGACATGGTGTTGGTCAAAGTCAATTCGCAAGGCCAACGCATCGCTCACAAGGTTTACCCCAGTCCGTCATAACCGCTTGCCATGTGGCAAGTGTTAGATTGAAAAGTTCAAGACAACCACATGGCACGGTAGACCCCCTCAGGGTCGTAGTCTTTGGCTTGCTTGTCTGGATTGAAGCGCCTCACCCCTCGTGGGTCTGTGCCGTGGCCACTCAGGTACAACCAATTTCCTTGGTTGCTGTAAACATCGTAGTCAATCAGTTTTGATTCAAACCAAGCGGCACCTGCACGCCAATCGCAAGCCAAGTCGTGAATCAGATAACTTGCCAAATTTTGTCGCATGCGATTGGACACATATGACGTCGAAATCAATTCACGCATGCCTGCATCGATAAAATCATGCCCAGTGTTGCCTGTGCACCATGCCGTAAACTTTTCAACTTGATGCTGAGGTTTTAAGACAGGCTGCCTTGACAGACCCCTGAAACGGTACATTTTTCGACCGTGTTTGAGGTGCATCCAACGAAAATGATCGCGCCACAGTAATTCAAATCCGATCCAATAGGTGCTCTCATTGGCACCATGAATTTTTTCATGTGCTTTTACGGCGGCCCAAGCTTGTCTGGGAGACAAAGCGCCGGTAGCCAGCCAGGGTGACCACTTCGTTGAATAGTCCAAGCCGTAAAGGCCATTGCGCGTTTGTTTGTAACGACTGGGCAGCATGCCATTGCAGTACCGCGCAAGGTGCGCCAATGCGCTTGTTTCGCCACCATCCAACTGATTTGACCCCCATGGAAACGCAGAACGAGGGTCTGGTGTCGGTACTGATGTCGGTACCAATGTCAGAAGTGATTCGCTCAAGACAATTGCGGCTGGCTGCAGTGCTTGCAAGCTTTGCAACATTTGAGAATGCGGCAGGTTCGGCAACTTGGGAAGTTGCGTAATGGCCGGCCGTGCTTGTCTGACCGTCAGGGTGGGCCGTTCAACAGCCTGTCGAAATGTGGTGAACTGGTCGGGCACATCGGTTGCATCAAATGGCAAATCCGACATGCACATGAGGGTCGATTGCCAGATGGTATCGACCTTCAGATTGGCCTCCTGCAAGCGCAGAATGTGATCCTCTTCGTAGGGTGCCGCTATGTCTTCGCAATAGATGAGCGCTGGTTGCAATACTTGGCACAAAGCGTTGAGGCACTCAACTGGATCCCCCTTCATCTGAAGGAGCTGACTTCCAAATTCAGTCAATTGGCGCGATAAGTCACGCAAGGCCATGGCGGTCCAAGCGTTTCTTTGAGGGGATGTTCTTTCAAAACCCCAAGCTGTGTTTTCAAGCAAGGCAGTGTCATGAATGTAAACAGGTAAGAGCCATGTTTGTTGCTGCTGCGCCGTTTCTATTGCTTTTTGTAGCGCGGGTTGGTCGTGTAAACGCAAATCATTTCTGAACCAATAAATCACGCCATTTTTTTCGGTGCTTGGAGTCATGCGTTTATTCAATTGTTTAGAAGTCAAAACCCAACTGGGTTGTGCTTGGGGTCTTCTTGGTTTTGGGACGGCGTGAGGTATTTGATTTCTGTGAAGCGTGTTTTTCGACAACCGCTTTTTTGCCAGCTCTGACATCGTCCATTTGGCGTCTCTCGTGAACACGCTGCTTTGAAAGACGTGTTGCGGAAGTCAGGTCAAGCAGGGGTTGCTTGACTTCAAAGTTTTGCAAGGCGGGTATGGCTCGTTCATTGACCTGAGCTCTGATGTTGTCTGGCATTTTCCAAGGCTCAAACAACCAAGTGTCGGGTACCGTTCGAAGCGCAGGAAGCCATCGGCGAACAAACTTGCCGTAGGGGTCATGATCTTGCGCTTGCTTGATGGGGTTGTATACGCGTGTTGTATTGATGCCCGTGGTACCCGATTGCATCTGTAACTGGCTCCAGTGAATGCCCGGTTCGTAATCTAAAAATTGCGTGGCCAGCCACTCCCCGACGGGACGCCAATGAAGCCAAAGTGGGTACGCAGCCACCGAGACAAGCATGGCACGCATTCTAAAATTCAGCCATCCTGTTTCTCGAAGCATGGTCACCGACGCATCCACCATGGGCCAACCTGTGCGTGCATTTTTCAAAGCTTCAAAGTTGGCTACATTGAATTCATGCTCTCTCAGATCGTCATAGCCTCTATGCATGTTGCGCCATTCAATCTCGGGCTCACTCTCTAATTTTTGAATGAAATGACAGTGCCAGTAAAGTCGACTGATGAAGGCCTGCAGACCTGCCCGATGCCGAGTAGCTTGCGGCGGCAAACGATCGAGGTATGTCCTGGTCGATTGAACGACCTCTCGCATGCTGATACAACCGTAAGCCAAATAGGCTGAAAGTCGAGAGCAGGCGTCTGGGGCGGTTAGTGGAGACGAAATACCACCGCGGTAACCGATACTGCGTGCGTTTAAAAAACTGTGCAAAGTGGCCAGTGCCAAGGGTCGACCACCGTGTTGACGATGGGGTGGGTTGTGCTGCAGGTGCAAAGGCGCCGAGATGGCAAAGGCTTGTTGATTTGAGTTTGTCTCAAAGCGGATCTGAGACACTGTGGCCTGCGGCGCTTGCATGTGTCGCTCCCAGGCCGGCTGCCATTGTTTGCGTTGCTGTAGCCCCCTGACAACCCCAAACTGAGCAAACTCACGCCATGTGACTTGGTGCACTTGGCACCATTTTTTAACTTGAAGGTCGCGCTCATAGGTCCACGCGTTTCCTGTTTCTTCGTGAGAATACAGGTTTGTGAAGTGAGTCGAATCGTAGAGTTGCTGCAGAACTTGCGTGGCCTCGCCGGTGTAAATTTCGAGGCTTCCGCCAAGCTCACGCAAATGCGAATCAAGCGCTTTCAAAGATTCGCGGATGAATTCAAAGTGTTGCAGTGCGGTATCTGGCAGTGACCAATAGCCTGGTTCCACAATGTAAATGCAGCGCACAGTTCCGCTGGCAGCTGCTTGGGCCAACGCCTCGTGATCTTCCCACCGCAAGTCACGTTTAAACCAAACCAACCCAAGGTTCATCTTTTGCTCAGTTGCGCATTGCTTGCAACTCAATGCCTTCGTGCTTCGCCACCATTTCCAGTGCCTCTTCAAACATCGCGCGCGCGGTGCCCGAAACGGCAGTGAGGTGAGCGTGAATGCGAGCGTCGTCCTTTGATTTGTTCAGGCAGTCAAGGCTGTACTGTTCAAATCGAGCCAACTGTGTAATGAGTTCTGCAACGTGCTTGGGACACTCGCAAAGAACTTGTGTCGAGATAGCTGCTGCGCGCATCAAAGCCATGTCGTCGTACTTGCGAGGCGGAATGGTGGCAATGGAAACTTGCTGCGTTGCAACTGCGGGACGCTCCAGCATTTGAGTGGCATGTACCAGTTCACTCAGCTCTGAATCTGGAATGGGCTCTCTGCGGACAATCATGCCCAGCTGTTTGAGACTGTCGATAACGGGTTCTTGGCCAAAACTATAAAGAACAATGGTGTGGGCAGCGCGACTCTTTTCTGCCAACTTGCGAATGTCTAATTGAACGCCAGCATGTAAAGAGTGGCATTGGATAAAAAGCAGTTGCGGAACTTCTTGCAAAGTTCCCTGCATCATGTCCTCCATCTTGGCAAAGATGTTTGTGAGCCGCATTGAACTTGCGCCAAAGTGCTGTGTAAATTGAGTCGATCCCAGCCGACTGGCCAGGGTCAAGCCCACAACAGCCGCAGACAAATTGGCGGTCAAGGTCTGGCCCGGAAATTTGTTTCGGCTGGTGGATTGTTGCTTCTGCAGGAGCTGGTTCAGCTCTTGCAGGCTTGAGTGAGCGATTTGGCTGACGCCATGGCCTTGGTCCGTGAGTCGTTTCATCAGCGTCGCTTTCAACACATCGTCCTCAGAATAAAGGCGATGTTTGCTTGCGGTTTTTTGAGGCGTGAAAGCCTTGTACCGAGCTTCCCAGATGCGCAATGTAGGGGTAGGTACGCCGCTCAAACTCGAAACTGCGCCGATTTTGTGAAGATTCATGGTGTTGAATATCTCAATTTTGATAATTGAGTAGGTATTGAATAAGTAATATTGTTTATTTTCTGAATTCTAGGCTTAAATTGAAGAGGTGTGTTAAATTTAATTTTATTCAATACTTCTGCAAGGGTTCTTATGCTCAGTCAACGCGCTTACCAAGGTATTTTGGCGATCGCCCATGTTGCCAATTCGCCTGCCCATAAATCTGTGACTGTTTCAAGCATTGCCCAGTTTCTGGATCTGTCGGTTTCTTACACAGAGAGTTTGGTCAAGGTTTTGAAGCAACACGATTTGCTTCAGGCCACACGCGGGCCCGGCGGTGGTTATCACCTGAAAAAATCGGTGGAAAATTTGACAGCTTGGGACGTTGTGCGTTGTTTTGAGGCCATTGAAACCTCAACGAACTCCAAGCGCCCAAGCCCTGAGGCGCTTGCAGTTGATTTGGTTTGTGAGCACTACCAGCAAATTGAAAAAGACTTCCTCAAATCTTATTCACTCAGTGGCTTGATCAGCGAGACCCCTGCAACGGGTCAAACTGCGTCATTGAACAATTTGCCCTTTAATTTCAAACCCCTGCCAAAGGGCTTGATGCCTGTTGCGCCAAATTCGGTTTTTGATTTGTCCAAGTTCATGCAACTTGCCACTGCTTGAAGACGTTGCGCTCTGCCTAGTTTGCTAATTCTGATTTAGAGCAGCGGACGCAACTCAACTCGGCGATTGCAAGCTTTGGAAGCTTCAAAAGCCAGTTGTGTCGCAACAGCATGGTCAGCGGCAGAAATGAGCCAGAACCCGCTGTAGTTTTCTTTGGCGCTGAAAAGGGGTTGGCCTGTTGCCAAATTGGCACCCCCTCGATGGTCTATCACGTTGCCTTGTGATGGCGCTGAAAGACCCCCTGCAAAAATCCATTGCCCATTGGTTCGCAACAGATCGTTGAATGCATTGATGGCTTGCATCTCTTCTGGGGTGCCAGAGTTTGTCAGATCGTCAATGACAAAGATCATGAATTTTTTGGTCATACCCACACGCCTTATCCTTGAAGTGCTTTTGTGATTTTTTGGCGAGGCACAGTGCTCTTGGGTATTTTAAAACCAGCATTTGGCCCCGTTGCATGCTCGTTGATGGCATCTTGGAACCAGCTGCGAACATCCTCTTCTACGCCAATGCCGTGCATGAAGTTGTAGATGGCTTTCTTCAAGCCTAAACCCAACACGTCGTGATCGACGCCGGTGGGGTCAATGAAGCCAATGTCATTCTTGCCAAAGCTAACAGGGGGCAGGGGAATCAACTCAATCCCATATTCCTCAGGGTTCAGGCCCACCGGCGAGTGAACTGTGCAGGCAAAACGATGGAAGAAACCACTTTGGATGCAGCCGTTTTCAAAGAGCTGCCGGACGTACTCGAGCGCATCCACCGTGTCTTGTACTGTTTGAGTCGGGAAGCCGTACATGAGGTAGGCATGCACCAAGATGCCTGCTTCTGAAAATCCTTTGGTAACCTGCGCCACTTGCTCAACGGAGACGCCTTTTTTCATGAGCTTGAGCAATCGGTCTGAGGCCACTTCAAGGCCGCCCGACATGGCAATACAGCCGCTCTCGGCCAACAATTCAGCCAACTCGGGTGTGAAGGTTTTTTCAAAGCGGATGTTGCCCCACCAAGAAATGTGAACCTTTCTGCGAATCAACTCTTCGGCCAAAGCTTTGAGGGCTTTGGGCGGTGCGGCTTCATCGACAAAGTGAAAACCCGTCTGGCCGGTTTCTTTCACAATTTGTTCAATGCGGTCTACCAGCAATGTGGCAGAGGCGGTTTCGTAGCGCGAGATGTAGTCGAGGCTGACATCGCAGAAGCTGCACTTTTTCCAATAGCAACCATGCGCTACCGTGAGTTTGTTCCAACGTCCATCGCTCCAGAGGCGGTGCATGGGGTTGAGCATGTCTAGCAAAGACAAATAGTCGTTCAAGGGTAAGCCATCCCAAGTGGCGGTACCCACCTCTTCAAAGGGCACGTCGGGCTCTGACCAGTTCATCAATTGAACGGTGCCAGTGTCTGGTTTGCGAACGAAGGTTCGGACCAAGCGTGCGGCGGCACGTTGCCCTTGCAAATGTTCTAGCAAGGCCAGCAAAGGACGTTCGCCAGAATCTAGGGTGACAAAGTCGACGTAATCAAATACGCGAGGTTCTGTGAGTTCGCGCAGTTCGGTGTTGACAAAGCCGCCGCCCAAAGCAATGTGAATGTGCGGGTGATGCTGCTTGATGCATTGTGCAATTCGGAAGGCCGCATAGACGGCGCCAGGGAAGGGCACGGACAGCAAGACCAAGGTGGGTTGGTGTTTCTCTATTGCCTTCAAGGTGAGTGCTTGCAACATCTCATCCACCAAAGTGAGCTGCGCTGCTAGCGCAGTCGCAAGGGGTTCAAACGTGGCCTGACTACCCGCGAGTGATTCGCCATAGCGCACAAATTCAAAACGGCTGTCGACAGCATCGCGCAGCACATCGGCCAAGTCGTTTAAATACAAGGTGGCCAAATGACGCGCACGGTCTTGTTGGCCTAAGGCGCCAAAGGCCCATGCCAAGGGGTCGGCCGATTCACCATCGTCGTAGGCATCAAGCGCCGCAAAGCGAGGACCTTCTGGCAAAAAGCCTCTGCCAGCAATGCGGTGGCTTAAGGTGCTGTCTTTACCTTGTAAGTAGGCGATGGTGGGTGCGATGGTGTTTTCATAGCGCTCAAAGAAATCTAAGAAAAAATTAACACTGGCACTGCGCCTGGCTTCTGGCAAGGCCAGGGCTTTGTCTCTGACTTGCTTTAAGCCATCAGAGGTGAATAATTTCAAGACCAGCTTAAGGGCCAAATCTTCTTGCGTTGCTGCTACCCCGCGCGAACGCAAAAAGCCCGTCAAGTAGGCCGTCGACGGATAAGGCGTGTTGAGCTGCGTCATCGGCGGGATGACGCTCAAGACGCTAAAGGGTTTTGTCGTGGGCGAGGAATTCATGCACCCGTGACTTTACAGCCACTTTTGCATGAATTGCGCTTGCCCGGCGGCTGGATCGAGTTCGTATTGTTCAAAACCAAAGCGTTTGTAGCTGGCCATGGCAGGCGCATTGCCGCTCAGCACCTCTAAGGTGAGCTTGCAGCAGCCACGCGAAAGGGCATGGGCTTCGGCGGCTTGGAGCAGTGCTTGGCCAACGCCTTTGCCACGGTGGCCCGCCAAGACGGCGATGTCGTGCACATTGAGCAAGGGCTTTGCCTTGAAAGTGGAATAGCCTTCAAAGCAATTGATCAGGCCAATGGGTTGGCCGTCTAACCATGCGATGAAACTGGTCGCACCTGCAATGCGTGACATGTCAGCGCACAAGCGTGAGGAAGCTTCTGGATTGAGCGACTCGCCGCCGCCCATCGGATCTTGAGCGTAGGCGTCTAGCAAAAAAACCAGCGCTTGCGCATCCTGTGCGTTGAGGTAATCAACGCGTTGTACGTTCAAGGCGTTCATCAGGCGTAGTCACTCATGGGTACGCAACTACAAAACAGGTTGCGATCGCCGTACACGTTGTCGACACGGCCCACTTGAGGCCAGTACTTCACGCTGCTTAAAGGACGACCGGCTTGAGCCGCGCCCACTTCGCGTGAGTAAGGGCGGTTCCAATCCGCCGCCATCAAACTGGCTGCTGTGTGCGGCGCATGCTTGAGTGGGTTGTTGTCTTGTGGCCAATCGCCATTTTCAATGAGGCGAACTTCCTCGCGGATGGCAATCATGGCGTCGATGAAGCGGTCCAGCTCTTCCAAAGTTTCGCTTTCGGTCGGCTCGACCATCAGGGTATTGGCGACAGGGAAAGACAGCGTGGGGGCATGGAAGCCATAGTCCATCAAGCGCTTGGCCACATCCTCGGCCATCACACCGCTGGTCTCTTTCAAGCCGCGCAAGTCCAAAATGCATTCATGCGCCACATGACCCGCTTTGCCGTTGGCGCCCGCGCTGGCGTACAGCGTTGGGTAGTGATCTGCCAAACGACGACTGATGTAGTTGGCCGCCAAAATAGCCGCCTCAGTCGCGTGCTTCAAACCTTCTGCGCCCATCATGCGGCAATACATCCAGCTGATGGGCAGCACAGCCGCATTGCCCAAAGGTGCAGCAGACACGGCGCCTACGCCGTTGACTTTCAAACCGCCGGTGGCGTGGCCTGGCAAGTAAGGCACCAAGTCTTCCACCACGCAAACAGGGCCTACACCTGGGCCGCCACCGCCGTGGGGAATGCAGAATGTTTTGTGCAAATTGAGGTGGCTCACATCGCCGCCAAATTCGCCGGGCGCAGCCACTCCCACCAGCGCGTTCATGTTGGCACCGTCGACATACACGCGGCCGCCGTGCTGATGCACCAACTCGCACAGTGCTTTGACTTGCGTTTCAAACACACCATGCGTGCTGGGGTAAGTGATCATGACCGCAGCCAAGTTGGCGCTGTGTTGTTCGCACTTGGCTTGGAGGTCCGCCATGTCGACGTTGCCTTGCTCATCGCAAGCCGTCACCACCACTTGCATGCCAGCCATTTGCGCGCTGGCGGGATTGGTGCCGTGGGCGCTGGATGGGATGAGGCAAATGTTGCGATGGCCTTGGCCCTTGGCCTCGTGGAAGGCTTTGATGACCAACAGGCCTGCATATTCACCTTGCGAACCTGCGTTGGGCTGCAGGCTGATGCCTGCATAGCCTGTGGCTTGGCACAACCACTCGCGCAGCTGTTCATCGAGCAAGGCGTAGCCTTTGAGTTGATCGGCCGGTGCAAAGGGGTGCACGTTGGCAAACTCGGGCCACGTGATGGGGATCATCTCGCTGGTGGCATTGAGCTTCATGGTGCAAGAGCCCAGCGGAATCATGCTGCGATCGAGTGCCAAGTCTTTGTCGCTCAACTGCCGGATGTAGCGCAACATGCCAGTTTCGGAGTGATAACGATTGAACACCGGGTGGGAGAGAAAGGCACTGGTGCGGCGCAGGCTGGTGGGAATGAGGCTGTCGCGACCCTTTTCAAAAGGCGTCCAGTCGGGCAGGGCTTGACCGCCTTCTGCAAAGCTAGACCACAGGGCTTCGATGTCGCCACGCGAGGTGGTTTCGTCCAAAGATACGGCCAGGCTGTCGGCTGAGAGCTTCCGCAGATTCATGCCTTTGAGCATGGCTTTTTGAAATACGGCATCGGTTCGTGTGCCGGTGATCACTTGCAAGGTGTCAAAGGCAGATTTGTGTGCCAGTTTGCATCCCAGTTGTTCCAAACCTTCGGCCAAGATAGCCGTGAAGCTGGCCACACGCTGGGCAATGCGCTTCAAACCCACTGGGCCGTGGTACACCGCGTACATGCTGGCCACCACGGCAGGCAACACCTGAGCGGTGCAAATGTTGGAGGTGGCTTTTTCGCGGCGAATATGCTGTTCGCGCGTTTGCAAAGCTAAGCGATAAGCGGGGTTGCCATGCACGTCCACACTCACGCCCACCAAGCGGCCGGGCATGGAGCGTTTGAAGTCGTCGCGGCAGGCCAAGTAAGCCGCGTGGGGGCCACCAGCGCCCATGGGCATTCCAAAGCGTTGGGTGGTGCCCACCACAATGTCAGCACCCAATTCGCCGGGTGGTGTGACCAACGTGAGGGCCAACAAATCGGCTGCAACAATGAAGGCTGCTTGCGCGGTGTGGGCCTGCGCGATGACATCTTTCAAATCGTGAATCATGCCAGCGGTGGAGGGGTACTGCGCCACCGCTGCAAAGTAGTCGTGTTGTTTCATCAACTCTGGGACAAAGCCCACCAACACGGTCAAGCCTAAAGGCGCAGCGCGAGTTTGAATCACTTCAATGGTTTGCGGATGGCAATCGCCGGCTACAAGGATGTTGTTACTTTTCGATTTGACCGAACGCTTGGCCAAGGTCATGGCTTCGGCAGCGGCAGTGGCTTCGTCCAACATCGAGGCGTTGGCAATGGGCATGGCTGTTAAATCGCAAACCATGGTTTGGAAGTTGACCAAGGCTTCCATGCGGCCTTGGCTAATCTCAGCTTGGTAGGGCGTGTAAGCCGTGTACCACGCTGGGTTTTCCAAAATGTTACGCAGGATCACGCCGGGTGTGTGATTGCCGTAATAGCCCTGACCAATGAAACTTTTGAGAATTTTGTTTTGTTGCGCCATGGCTTTGAGCTCGGCCAAGGCGTTGGCCTCGGTGATGGGTGTCGGCAATTTCATGGCCACGCTGCGCGCAATGGAAGCGGGCACGATGCTGTCAATGAGTGCACGGCGCGAGGCTGCGCCAATCACCGACAACATGTGATGTTCATCTGCTTCACTGATGCCAATGTGGCGTGCAATGAATTCGCGCTCATTTTCGAGATGGCTTAGAGGGGCGGCAGATGACATCAACATGGTGGGGCTTTCAAACTCAAAGTTCGGTCAAAGAAAACAACTCAAAACGGATTTCAGTTTGCTGCTGCAAACGCGGTGTAGGCGGTTTCGTCTAGCAACGCATCTACTTGCGATGCATCTGACAACTTAACTTTGAAGAACCAACCTGCACCCAGAGGATCGGTGTTGGCCAAAGAAGGGTCGTCGCGCAAGGCTTCATTCACTTCTGTAATCTCACCACTGATGGGCATGTAAACATCAGCAGCGGCCTTCACAGACTCCACAACTCCCGCAACAGCTTTTTGCTCAAAGCTGCTACCAACTTCTGGCAGTTCCACAAACACCACATCCCCCAATGCGTCTTGCGCATGGTGCGTAATGCCCACAGTGGCCACATCGCCTTCAACCTTGATCCACTCGTGCTCTTCGGTGTACTTCAAACTCATTTTTCTCTCCTGTTAAATAGGTTCAGTTAATTGGGGTCAGATCACAATTATTTTGCAATCTTTAGCCTCGGTAATAACGATTGGGCACAAAGGGCATGGCACTGACCGTCATGGGTACGGCTTTGCCGCGCACCATGGCATGAACAACCGTGCCAATCGCAGCATTTGCAGCGTCCACATAGCCCATGGCTATGGGCACATTGGCAGTGGGTCCTAGTAAACCACTGGACACTTCACCGATCTTGACGCCTTGCAAGCTTTGCAGCGCCACATGTTCGCGAACAGGCACGCGCTCTTGCGCAATGAGACCCACACGCTTGCGGGTGAGGGGATGCGTGCCATCCAATTGGCCCAACACGATGTTGGCACCTGGGAATCCACCAGCGCGTGCACCACCTGTTCGGCGAACTTTTTGAATGGCCCAGTTGAGGCCTGCTTCGATGGGGGTGGTGGTGGTGTCGATGTCGTTGCCGTACAAACACAAACCAGCTTCAAGACGCAAAGAATTGCGAGCACCCAAACCAATGGGCTTCACGTCCGGTTCCGCCAACAAAGCCCGCGCAAACGCATCGACTTGGTCGTTGCCAACAGAAATTTCAAAACCGTCTTCGCCTGTGTAGCCAGAGCGTGTGATGAACAGATCCGCACCTTGCCAACCAAACGATGCGCCGGTCATGAACACCAATTTCTCAACGCCTGGCACCATGCGTGACAAGGCATTCACCGCCTTAGGTCCTTGCAAAGCCAATAGCGCTCGCTCGGGCATGGGAATGACCTGGCAGCGCAAGCCAATGCGCGCTTGAATGTGTGCAATGTCATTGACTTTGCAAGCACCGTTCACTATCACAAAAATGTCGGTGCCGCGGTTGACAAACATCAAGTCGTCAATGATGGTGCCTTCGTCGGTGAGTAGCAAACCATAGCGCTGTTTGCCCACAGGCAAGTCGATCACATCAACAGGCATCAAAGATTCAAAGGCTGCTGCGGCATCGGGGCCTACCAAACGCAATTGGCCCATGTGAGACACATCAAACAAACCTGCTTCGGCGCGTGTGTGATGGTGCTCGGCCATCAGGCCCATGGGATATTGCACAGGCATGCTGTAACCTGCAAAAGGTACCATGCGAGCGCCAAACTCGATGTGCAAAGCATTGAGAGGGGTGTTGAGCAAAGCGGTGTCAGCGGACAATTGAAATCTCCAAGGGCAAAGTAAAGCCATGATCGAAATCATGGGTTGCCCTCGCTGTCCGCTTTACCTGAGCGATTCGCCGGTTGCGTCCTTCATGTGAAAGACTCACTGCGGGTTGCGCCTTCGGTGGAGGGTTCGACCGGATGGTCCGCCCTCTCTCTCCAGTGAGGATGCGCTGATAAACAAAGTTAAAAGCGTTTGTCAGTCCTGGGTACCTGAGCGTTCAGAAATTTAGACATTTCCTGCGCCTTCGGTGGCAGCCTTTTGACAAGGCTGCGCTCTCCTGACGATTGAAATTATAAACAGGTCTTGAGAACCCGCCAGCACTTTTTACATGCCGGAGTAGTTAGGTCCGCCGCCGCCTTCTGGTGTGACCCAGACGATGTTTTGCGTGGGATCTTTGATGTCACAAGTTTTGCAATGCACACAATTTTGCGCATTGATTTGCAAGCGATCGGATTGATCTTCGTTCTTGACGTACTCGTACACACCTGCTGGGCAATAGCGCGCCTCAGGACCCGCATACCTGGCCAAGTTGATGCCTACCGGCACACTGGCGTCTTTCAAGGTGAGGTGCGCCGGTTGGTTCTCTTCGTGGTTGGTGTTGCTGATGAACACACTCGACAAACGATCAAACGTGAGCTTGCCATCGGGCTTGGGGTACTGAATGGGTTGGCATTCGGCCGCAGGCTTGAGGTAAGTGTGATCGGCTGCTGCACGGCGAAGAGTCCAGGGCACATGGCCACGTAAAACAAATTGCTCCACACCTGTCATGAGTGTGCCCACCGTGCGGCCTTTTTTGAACCACTGCTTGAAGTTGCGGGCCTTGTTCAACTCGGTGTGCAACCAGCTGTTTTCAAATGCTTCTGGGTAGGCGCTGAGTTCATCATGCGAACGGCCCGCTTGCAATGCATCGTATGCGGCTTCTGCGGCCAGCATGCCCGTTTTAATAGCGGCATGGCTTCCTTTGATGCGGCTGGCATTGAGGTAACCGGCATCGCAACCGACCAGTGCGCCGCCTGGGAAAACGGTTTTGGGCAGCGACAACAGTCCGCCAGCAGTGATAGCACGTGCACCATAAGAAATGCGTTTGGCAGGCGCAATGCCTTTGGCCTCGTCGCCTTCAAAGTACCAACGAATGTTGGGGTGTGTTTTGAAGCGCTGGAATTCTTCAAAGGGGCTGAGCCAGGGGTTGGTGTAATCCAAGCCCACCACAAAGCCAACCACCACTTTGTTGTCTTCCATGTGATACAGGAAAGAACCACCGTAGGTGTTTTCGTCAAGCGGCCAGCCCGCGCTGTGCAAGGCCAAACCAGCTTTGTGACGCGCAGGGTCAATTTCCCAGAGTTCTTTGATACCAATGCCGTAGCTTTGCGGATCTTTGCCGTCGTCCAATTTGAATTTAGAAATGACTTGCTTGCCCAAGTGGCCACGTGCGCCTTCTGCAAACACGGTGTACTTAGCGTGCAGTTCCATGCCCAATTGGAAGTTGTCGGTGGGCTCGCCATCCTTGCCGATGCCCAGGTTGCCCGTGGCCACGCCTTTGACCGAGCCATCTTCGTTGTACAGCACTTCTGCGGCCGTGAAGCCTGGGAAGATTTCAACGCCCAAGGCTTCGGCTTGCTCGCCCAACCAGCGGGTCAGGTTGCCCAAGCTGATGATGTAGTTGCCATCGTTGTGAAAGCAGGGGGGCAGTGCAAAATTGGGAACGCGAGTGGCGCCATTTTCGGTGGTCATCAAGAAGACATCTTCTGTGACCGGCTGATTTAAGGGGGCGCCCATTTCTTTCCAATTGGGAAAGAGTTCAGTCAGCGCGATGGGGTCCATGATGGCGCCCGACAAAATGTGCGCGCCTGGTTCGGAACCTTTTTCCAACACCACCACAGACACGTCATTGCCTTTTTCTTGGGCCAACTGTTTCAGACGAATGGCAGTGGACAAGCCGGCGGGGCCACCGCCCACCACGACCACGTCGTATTCCATCGATTCACGGGGACCGTGGGTGTTCAAAATCTCTTCGGGTGTCATTGAAAGACTCGCATCAAGTTGAGGATTCGGATGGCCGTATGTCGGCCTGGTGACTCATTTTAAGCGCGGAACAGGCAGAATCTGTCTCGTAGGAAGCAGTGATATCCCGCCCCCGTTTACCCAAGATCAGAGACGTCAAGCATGAAATTCGAAATACCCGAGATCAAGAAAAAAGTTCACGAAATGATCATCCCCATTCGTTGGGGCGACATGGATGCCATGGGCCATGTGAACAACACCGTGTATTTCAGGTACCTTGAAACCGTCAGGATTGACTATTTCCAGTCGATTGGCTGCGAGCCCAATCCACAAGGGCAAGGGCCCGTCATCGTCAATGCCTTTTGCAATTTTTACAAGCAACTAGAATACCCTGGCAATGTGCTGGCCAAAATGTATGTCAGCGATCCAGCTCGCACCACCTTTGAAAGCTGGTGTACTTTAGAGTTGGTGGACAAGCCGGGCGTCATTTACGCGGCAGGTGGCGCCACCACCATTTGGGTGGATTTTCCTGCACAAAAAGCGGTGAACTTGCCCGATGACATGAGGGCGCGCGTCTCGCCCTGAAGCAAGTTACTTTTGTTTGGGCACTCGACCCATCAAATAAAACTCTGGGTTGGGCATCATGTTGCTGAAGCTTGCCATGCGATTGGACAAGCCAAAGAAGGCGGTGATGGCCGCAATGTCCCAAATGTCTTCGTCATCGAAGCCTTGCGCATGCAAGGGCGCAAAGTCGTCATCTTCAATGGTGTCGCTGTGCAGGCACACCTTCATGGCGAAATCGAGCATGGCGCGCTGACGCGGTGAAATGTCGGCTTTGCGGTAGTTGACGGCCACTTGATCGGCAATCAAAGGCTTTTTCTCATAGATTCTTAAGATCGCACCGTGGGCGACGACGCAGTACAAGCAGTTGTTGGCAGCGCTGGTGGTGGTGACGATCATTTCGCGATCGCCCTTGGTCAGGTTGCTGGTGCGGCCCACCGATTCGGGGATCATGAGGGCATCGTGGTAGGCGAAAAAGGCGCGCCATTCAGCGGGCCTGCGGGCAAATGCCAAGAACACTTGGGGCACAAAGCCCGCCTTTTCTTGAACCTCCAAAATTTTGGCGCGGATATCGTCGGGGACATCCTTGAGTTCTGGGACGGGATAACGCACTGTTTTGGTGAGGGCGGGGCTGTTCATGGCAATCCTTGTCAGTTTTCTGATTCTAATCACCTATTACACTATTCGTTTTTAAGACATCCCCTCTTAGGAGAGCCCTGTGAACAAGATATTCCCCTCTGCAGCCGAGGCGCTGAAAGGCGTTGTGGCAGACGGTCAATTGCTAGCTGTGGGTGGCTTTGGCCTCTGCGGTATTCCTGAAGCCCTGATCGACGCCTTGCGTGACAGTGGCGCTAAAAACCTCACAGCCATTTCCAACAATGCAGGTGTGGATGGTTTTGGTTTGGGCAAGTTGCTTGAAACGCGTCAAATCAAAAAAATGATTTCATCCTATGTGGGTGAGAACAAAGAATTTGAACGCCAATTCTTGGCCGGCGAATTGGAATTGGAATTTACACCTCAAGGCACATTGGCTGAAAAGCTGCGTGCCGGTGGTGCTGGTATCCCTGCGTTCTTCACCAAAACGGGTGTGGGTACCGTGGTGGCCGATGGCAAAGAGTTGCGTGAGTTCGATGGCGAAACCTACGTGATGGAACGCGCCTTGGTGCCCGATGTGTCATTGGTTAAAGCCTGGCGCGCCGACAAGTCTGGCAACTTGCAATTCCGCTTAACGGCTCGCAACTTCAATCCTGCTGTGGCCATGGCCGGCAAGATTTGCATTGTGGAAGTGGAAGAGATTGTGGAAACCGGCGACATGGTGCCCGATCAAATTCATTTGCCCGGCATTTATGTTCACCGCTTGGTGCTCAACAAGCACCCCGAAAAGCGCATCGAAAAACGCACCATCACAGAGAAAGCAGGAGTCTAAGCATGAGCTGGAGTCAAGACCAAATGGCGGCACGTGCCGCGCACGAACTGCAAGACGGCTTCTATGTGAACTTGGGCATTGGTATTCCCACTTTGGTGGCCAACCATGTGCCCAGCAACATCGAAGTGTGGCTGCAATCTGAAAACGGCATGTTGGGTATTGGTCCTTTTCCCACAGAAGATGAAGTTGATGCTGACCTCATTAATGCGGGCAAACAAACCGTGACCACCATCAAGGGCTCGTCCATCTTTGGCAGCCACGACAGCTTCGCCATGATTCGGGGTGGCAAGATCAATTTGTCCATCTTGGGCGCTATGCAAGTGAGCGAAAAGGGCGACCTGGCCAACTGGATGATTCCTGGCAAGATGGTCAAGGGCATGGGCGGCGCCATGGACTTGGTGGCCGGCGTGAAGCGCGTCATCATTTTGATGGAACACGTAGCCAAGAAAAAAGACGGCACTGAAGATTTGAAAATCTTGCCTGATTGCACCTTGCCTTTAACAGGCGTGGGTGTGGTCGATCGCATCATCACTGACTTGGCGGTGATGGATGTGGTGCCTGAAGGCTTGAAAGTGGTTGAGATGGCACCTGGTGTGACGCAAGAAGTGTTGCAAAGTAAGACAGGTGTGAAGTTGATTTTCTAAATCAATTCAAGCTAAATTAAACTCAAAAAAAAGCCGCTTCTTCAAGCGGCTTTTTTGTGCCTGTTGGCTGAAAGTTTGCAGAGGCTTATTTCAAAATATCACCCATGCACAGGTACTTCATCTCGAGGTACTCTTCCATGCCGTGATGCGAGCCTTCGCGGCCCAAGCCCGATTGCTTTACGCCGCCAAAGGGAACATGCTCTGTAGCAATAATGCCTACGTTGATGCCCACCATGCCGTATTCCAAACCTTCGCTGACGCGGAAGATGCGGCCCACGTCGCGGCTGTAGAAATAACTGGCCAAACCAAACTCGGTGTTGTTAGCCGCATCGATGGCCTCTTGTTCGGTTTTGAATTTGAAGACCGGCGCGAAGGGGCCGAAGGTTTCTTCGCGCGCGCACAGCATGTCTGAAGTGGCATTGCCAATGACCGTGGGTTCAAAGAACTGACCGTTCAGCGCATTGCCGCCGGCCAACACCACGCCGCCTTTGGCTTTGGCATCTGCCACATGACGCGCTACTTTTTCCAAAGCGGCGGGTTCAATCAGGGGGCCTTGCGCTACGCCATCTTCAAAGCCGTTGCCCACTTTCAAAGCCTTCACTTTGGCGGCAAACTTTTGCACAAAGGTGTCGTACACCGACTCTTGCACATAGATGCGATTGGCACACACACAAGTTTGTCCGGCGTTGCGGTACTTGCTGGCCATCGCACCTTCTACAGCGCTGTCGATGTCGGCATCGTCAAACACGATGAAGGGCGCATTGCCACCCAATTCGAGCGAGAGTTTCTTCACAGTAGGTGCCGATTGCGCCATCAAAATGCGGCCCACTTCGGTGCTGCCTGTAAAGCTGATGTGGCGCACGATGTCGCTTGAACAGAATACTTTTCCAGCCGCAATGCTGTTGTCGGAATCGGCTGTGAGCAAGTTGATCACGCCAGCAGGAATGCCGGCACGAATGGCCAGTTCACCGGCGGCCAATGCCGTGAGGGGGGTGAGTTCAGCGGGCTTGATGACCACGGTGCAACCGGCCGCCAATGCGGGCGCCACTTTGCGCGTGATCATGGCCAAGGGGAAATTCCAAGGTGTGATGGCAGCGCAAACACCAATGGGCTGCTTGATGACCATCAAGCGGCGCGTGTTGTCAAACTGGGGCAGGGTTTCGCCATTGACGCGTTTGGCTTCTTCGGCATACCACTCAACAAAGCTGGCACCGTACATCACTTCGCCCTTGGCTTCTGCAAAGGGTTTGCCTTGTTCGGCAGTCATGATGCGGCCTAAGTCTTCGACATTGGCCATTAACAAGTCGTACCACTTGCGAAGCAAAATGCTGCGCTCTTTGCTGGTTTTGCCACGCCAAGCTGGCAAAGCGGCATTGGCCGCTGCGATGGCTGCCTCTGCGTCTTTAGGGCCCAAATTGGCCACGTCTGCCAATTTAGCGCCCGTGGCAGGGTCGTTCACGTCAAAACGGCTGCTGCCCTTGACCCATTGGCCATTGACCAAAGCGTCGGTTTTGAGAAGGGTGGGGTCCTTCAACAGGGCCAAGGGGGAAGTTTTCATGTCCATCGCGGTCTCCTTGCGGTATTCGTTGCAAATTTGCTGTTTTCGCAATCTTATAATGGAAAGTTAGGCCCCGTTTGGCTTTCATAAAGATACCCTGCCATGAGCACACCTGTTATTTCTGTTGCTGATATCCGCAAAACCTTCCTCGACTTTTTTGCGTCCAAAGGTCACACCGTGGTGGCGTCCAGCCCATTGGTGCCCGGCAACGACCCCACCTTGATGTTCACCAACTCCGGCATGGTTCAGTTCAAGGACGTGTTCTTGGGCACGGACAAGCGCAGTTATGTGCGTGCAGCTTCCGTGCAAGCTTGTTTGCGCGCAGGCGGCAAGCACAACGATTTGGAAAACGTGGGTTACACAGCACGTCACCACACCTTCTTTGAAATGTTGGGCAACTGGAGCTTTGGTGATTACTTCAAACGCGACAGTTTGAAATGGGCCTTTGAGTTGCTCACGCAAGTTTACAAATTGCCTGCAGAAAAACTCTGGGCCACGGTCTACATTGAAGACGACGAAGCCTATGACATCTGGACGAAGGAAATTGGCTTGCCACCCGAGCGCGTCGTGCGCATTGGTGACAACAAAGGCGGACGCTACATGTCCGACAATTTCTGGATGATGGCCGACACGGGTCCTTGTGGACCTTGTTCTGAAATCTTCTATGACCACGGCCCCGAAGTGGCAGGTGGCCCGCCCGGTAGCCCCGAGCAAGACGGCGACCGCTACATTGAAATTTGGAACAACGTGTTCATGCAGTTTGACATGCAGCCCGACGGCAGCTTGAACAACTTGCCCGCACCTTGCGTTGACACAGGCATGGGTCTGGAGCGTTTGGCAGCTATTTTGCAGCACGTCCACAGCAACTACGAAATCGATATTTTTGATGCCTTGATCAAAGCAGCTTCCCGCGAGACGGGCTGCACCGATTTGGAAAACAAATCATTGCGCGTGATTGCCGACCACATTCGTGCCACTGCATTTTTGGTGAGTGATGGTGTGGTGCCTAGCAACGAAGGCCGTGGTTACGTGCAGCGCCGCATTGTGCGACGCGCCATTCGCCATGGCTACAAACTCGGTCAAAAGACACCGTTCTTCCACAAGTTGGTACCCGACCTTGTGAAGTTGATGGGCGCTGCTTATCCCAGCTTGGCATCGCAAGAAAAACGCATCACTGATATTTTGAAAGCCGAAGAAGAGCGCTTCTTTGAAACCCTTGAAGTGGGCATGCAAATTTTGGATGCAGCCCTTGAAGGTGGCGTCAAAGTGTTGCCGGGCGATGTGGCTTTCAAATTGCACGACACCTATGGCTTCCCCTTGGACTTGTCGGCTGACGTTTGTCGCGAGCGCGATTTGAGTGTGGACGAAGCAGGTTTTGCAGCCGCCATGGAACGCCAAAAAGCTCAAGCCCGTGCGGCTGGCAAATTCAAAATGGACCGTGCGCTGGAGTACACCGGTGCGGGCAATACTTTTGTGGGCTACGACGAATTGCAAGCCACAGCCAAGGTGTTGGCCTTGTATGTTGACGGCACGCCCGCAACAGAGCTCAAAGCCGGTCAAAACGGTGTGGTGGTTCTTGATACAACCCCTTTCTATGCAGAGTCTGGTGGTCAAGTGGGCGACCAAGGTTTGTTGCAAACAGCCAGTGCCAAATTTGAAGTGGAAGACACACTCAAAATCAAAGCTGATGTGTTTGGTCACCATGGCGTGTTGCTAGAAGGCAGTCTCAAATTGGGCGATGCCATTCAAGCGCAGGTCAACACCGAAGTGCGTGCTGCCACGGTGCGCAATCACTCGGCAACGCACCTGATGCACAAAGCCTTGCGCGAAGTGTTGGGCGACCATGTGCAACAAAAAGGTTCTTTGGTGAATGCTGAGCGCACACGCTTTGACTTTGCACACAACGCCCCCATTACCGACGAACAAATTTTGGCCATTGAAGCCAAAGTGAATCAAGAGATTTGGGCCAACCCCGCCACACAAGCGCGTGTGATGGACATTGAGTCTGCACAAAAAACCGGCGCCATGATGTTGTTTGGCGAGAAGTACGGCGAAACCGTGCGCGTGCTCGACATTGGTTCTAGTCGCGAACTGTGCGGCGGTACACACGTGCACCGTACGGGCGACATTGGTTTGTTCAAAGTGGTCGCCGAGAGCGGTGTGGCCGCAGGCGTGCGCCGCATTGAAGCGGTGACCGGTGGCAATGCGTTGGCTTACTTGCAGTCACTGGAAGCCACTGTGTCTAAAGCGGCAGGCAGCTTGAAGGCTTCGCCTTCAGAGCTGAACAGCCGCATTGCCCAAGTCTTGGATCAAGTCAAATCTTTGGAAAAAGAAATGGCGGCGCTCAAAGGCAAATTGGCATCCTCACAAGGTGATGAGCTGATGACGCAAGCGGCCGATGTGAAGGGTGTCAAAGTGCTGGCAGCTTTGTTGCCTGGCGCAGATGCCAAAACATTGCGCGACACTCTGGACAAGTTGAAGGACAAACTGAAAACAGCAGCCATTGTGTTGGCGGCTGTGGACGGTGGCAAAGTTCAGTTGGCTGCCGGAGTGACGTCTGACACCACTGGCAAAGTGAAAGCCGGTGAGTTGGTTAACTTTGTGGCCCAACAAGTGGGTGGCAAGGGCGGCGGCAAGCCCGACTTGGCCATGGCCGGCGGTACCGACGCCACGAATCTGGATGCGGCATTGGCCAGCGTACAGGCTTGGGTGACTGAGCGTTTGTGATGACGTTACGGTTCTGACGTATGGAACGTCGGGAGATGGTGTTTGAAGAAAGCCCCGAGAGGGGCTTTTTTCATGGCTGGCATGAGCTTGTGGTTTTTAAGTCCAAGGGTATTCCTTAGGCCCTGAAATTTAATTTTGTGCATAAAATTAAATTTATGGATAAAAGCCAAAATCCCACCGCCAACGAAATGGCACTCAACAGCTTGCGCCAAGATGTTTTGTCTTTGGCGTTCATGCCAGGCGCCAAGTTGAAGGTTGAGCACTTGCAACAGGCCTATGGCCTCTCATCCAGCCCCATTCGAGAGGCGCTCAATCGCCTGACAGAAGAGGGCTTGGTCAGGGCCGATGAACGCAAAGGCTTTCGCGTGGCAACGGTCTCTGCCGAAGACCTGCAAGACATCACCAGCATGCGCCTGCTGATTGACCTGCCCACTTTGGCGCAGGCCATGAACGTGGGCGATGATGCGTGGGAAGCAGAGGTGATAGCAAGTTTTCATCTGCTTGAAAAAATCGAAAGCCGATTGCCAGAAGGTCCCGTTGTCTTGGATGCAGCGTGGAGTGCTTTGCACAGAAATTTTCACCGCGCCATGATGCGTGCATGTCCCTCGGAGCGCATGGTGCAGACCAGTAGCAGCTTGTTTGATCAAGCTGAAAGATATCGACATATCTCTGCCAGATACCGAACCGTCATCAAACGTAAAAGCGAAGAGCACAAAGTCTTGATGCGTGCCGTGCTCAAGCGTGACATTGCCACGGCTCAACAACTGCATCAGGAACACGTGCTGAGCACGCAAAAAAATGCCCTGAAAGCTTTGACTCAGTGGTTTCAAGATTCGAATTGATATTTGGAGTTCAACATGCTCAAAGTTACTCGCCCAACCCCCTCTCACTTTGGTATCTACGTGACCGATGTTGAGAAGATGGTTCACTTTTACAAAACTGTTTTTGGATTGATTGAAACCGACCGTGGCGTTGGCAAAACATTCAAAGCCCCGCTGGTATTTTTGAGTGCCAGCCCTGATCAACACCACCAGTTGGTCATTGCTGGGGGCAGGCCTCCCGAAGCCACCTTCAGCACCGTGATGCAGCTGTCTTTTGCAGTGCCTTCCATTCAGCACTTACGCGATTTAAAAGCAGCGGCGGAAGCATTGGGTGCAACGCGCGTATTGCCTTTAAACCATGGCAACGCTTTGTCTGTTTACTTTGCCGATCCGGAGGGCAACACCGTCGAGATTTACATCGACATGCCTTTCTACATTTCTCAGCCACACGGCGATCCGTTGGACCTCACCAAAGACGACGCCACGCTGCTGCGCGAAACCGAAGCCATTTGCAGAAGCGATCCCAGTTTCAAGTTGATTGAAGACTGGCAAGCCGCGACCTTCCGTTAACCCCTTTCATTCATCAAGAGAAACAATATGAAATTACTATCCTTCATTGGCGCAAATGGCCCCACCTGGGGTGCTGTGGTCGGACAAGACGATGTGATCGACTTGGGCAAGGAAATGCCACAGCATGCCAACTTGGCTGCTTACATCGGTTCGGGTGATTACCTCAAAGCCAAGGACCATGTTGTGGGCAAAACGCCCTCGGCTAAATTGAGTCAAATCACTTTCTTGCCAGTCATTCCTCAGCCCGAAAAAATTGTGTGTGCTGTGCGCAATTACATGGACCATCACCAAGAGGTGTTGGCGGCAGGCATGCACCGCGAGTTGTCAGAAGAGCCGCCTATCTTCTTGCGCGTCTGGCGCTCGCAAGTGGCCCACAACCAGCCCATTGTTTGCCCTAACGTTTCTGGCAGCTTGGACTGGGAAGGTGAATTGGCCGTCATCATTGGCAAGTCCGGACGCTTCATCAAAGAAGAAGACGCGTTTGACCATGTGGCCGGTTACTCTTGCTACAACGATGGCAGCATTCGCGAGTGGCAATTCCACGCGAAGCAAATTGCATCGGGCAAAAACTTTGAATCGACAGGTGGCTTTGGTCCTTGGATGGTCACAGCCGATGAGATCAAGCCCAATCAAGAATTGAAATTGGTCACGCGCTTGAATGGTGTGGTGGAGCAGTCCAGCCACACCGGCCACATGATTTTCCCCATCGCCAAATTGATCAGCTACGCATCGACCATCTTCACCCTGATGCCTGGCGACGTCATTGCCACTGGCACACCGGCCGGTGTGGGTTGGAGTCGCAAGCCACCGAAGTTCATGAAGCCTGGCGATGTGTGTGAGGTTGAAATTGAACACATCGGCACGCTGGTGAATCAAATCGTGGCGCAGCCTTGAACTTCAAGAAGTTCATCGTTTTCTAAATTCATTTCGCTCATCATGCACATTGTTCGAATTCACCAGCCGGGTGGACCTGAAGCCCTGCAACTGGAAGACGTTGCAGAGCCTCAACCTCAGGCGGGTGAAGTGAGAATCAAAGCCATGGCCATTGGGGTCGGGCGGCCAGATGTTCTGATCCGACAAGGTACCTACAAATGGATGCCACCTTTGCCTGCCACACCAGGTGCTGAACTCTCCGGTGTGATCGATGCAGTAGGTGAGGACGTCACTGCTTTGCAGGTGGGCCAACGTGTGCTGCTCAGTTCACGAGATTTGCCGCAGCGTGGTGGCTGCTATGTGCAGTCCATTGTGGTGCCGCAGCACGCACCTTATCGATTGCCTGAGAGCATCTCGTTTCACGATGCCGTGAGCTTGCCCAATCTTCAACTGGCCCTGGCATTGTTGCAAGCAGCCAGCTTGAATGCCTCCTCAGAAAAACGTGCGTTGCTCATCACAGGCGCAGCCGGCGGCGTTGCTGGCATGTTGTCGCAGCTGGCCAAGGCGCATGGTTTTCAAACCATCGGCACAGCCCGTTCGGAGGACAAACGCCAGTATGCCTTGGCCAATGGTTTTGACGTCGTCTTGGATGCAAATCCAGACTCGCTGAACGCAGAAGTGATGCAAGCCACGTCAGGCAAGGGCGTCAATTTGGCCTACGACCATTTGGGGGGTGCGTATTTGCCCGCCTGTATTCGTAGCCTGAGCCCACTGGGTACGGTCATTTCATTCAACATCATCACAGGTCAACCCAGCGCCGATGTTTTCGGTTTGATGCGCGAGTTGTTGGGCAAAAGTTTGGGGATTCGCTGTTTCTCTATGCACACCTTTGATGCAGATGAAAAAAATCGTCGTGAGCTGATGCATCAAGCCATTGAGTGGATGGCGGCAGGCAAGGTGCGCGCACCTTCGCCCACCGTGATGCCATTGTCTGAGGTGGTCAAAGCACACCTCATTTTGGACAAGGGCGAGACTTTCGGAAAAATCGTATTGAGTCCTCAATAAGAAGGACCTTAAATTAAATTTCAATGGGGACAAAAATGAAACACACAACTTCACCTAGCAGTTTCTTGAAAAAAACCTTGCTGATGGTCACCCTTATGGGAAGTGCTGCATTTGCACAAACCTATCCCGATAAGAGTATCAAAATCCTTCAGGGCTTTGCGCCAGGCGGCAATGCCGACGCCATTGCACGTGCCGTTGGCACCGAGATCTCCAAAGGCTTAGGCCAAGCCGTTGTGGTGGAGGCGCAAGCAGGCGCGGGTGGCACCATTGCGGCCACCACCGTTGCCAAAGCCAAGCCAGATGGATACACCTTGTTATTGGCCACGGGCGGACATGCTGTGGCAGGTGCCATCTACAACAACCTGAACTACAAAACAGTTCAGGACTTTGAAATGATCAGCACCATCACTTACTTCCCGTTTTTGGTGGTGGTCTCCGCGGACAACAAGATTGCTAACTTTCCTGCGCTGATTGCACAGGCCAAAGCCAACCCAGGCAAAATTGCTTACGGTACGGCAGGCATTGGCTCAACACACCATTTGGCGGGTGAATTGTTGGCCAGCATGGCCAAGGTCGAGATGTTGCACGTGCCCTACCGTGGTGATGCGGGTTCCATTACGGCTTTGTTGTCGGGTGATGTGCCTTTCATCATTGCGCCGCCCACAGCCGTTTTGTCCAACATCAAAGCGGGCAAACTCAAAGCCATCGCCGCCACCGGCCCCCAGCGTTGGCCTGGCCTGCCAGACGTGCCTACCGTTGCTGAGCAAGGTGTGCCAGGCTACGACGTTCGCTCATGGGCTGGACTGATGGCGCCCGCAGGTACCCCCAAGCCGGTGATTGATAAACTCAACGCCGAGACTTTGAAATCTTTGCAATTGCCGCAAGTCAAATCTCGCTTGGAAGAAATGGGCGGCGATGTGCGCGGAAGTACCTCTGAAGAAATGAAAAACATGGTGGCGTCTGAAACTCAAAAGTGGATTCAGGTTGTCAATGCTGCCAAAATTCCCAAACAATAATTGTTACAAGGTAAATCATGTCACTGATCAAAATTCGCAAGCGCAGCCTCATCATCGAAACCCAATTTCATGAGGGCGGCCCTGTGGCTGACAAGCCATTGAAATTGGCTGCCGCCTGCGCTGTGATTGAAAATCCCTATGCTGGCCGTTATGAGCCTGACCTCATGCCTTTCATGGCGGAGCTTCGATCACTGGGCACCTTATTGGCGCAAGAACTGGTCGATACGCTGGGCAAAGAAAACGTCGAGGTGTACAGCAAGGCCGCGATTGTGGGTGTCAATGGCGAAATGGAGCATGGCGCTGTTTGGCATGAAGCCGGCGGCTGGGCTATGCGTGCAGTTTTGGGGGAGCCCAAAGCCATGGTGCCCGCTAGCAAAGCAGTGGCCAGTGCGGGTTACCGTTTGATGGTGCCTTTGCACTACATCCATGCCAGCTACGTGCGCAGTCACTACAACAGCATGGAAATTGGCATCCAAGATGCGCCACGCCCCAACGAAATTTTGTATGCCTTGGTGATGGGCACTGGCGGTCGTGTTCATTCACGATTGGGTGGCTTGACCAAAGACAAAGTGTCCGTGAACGACGGACAAAGGTAATGCCTTAAGAAGGCAGTGCCAGTCGCTGCCGACTTTCAAAGCGCCTGGATTCGCCAGTCACAGGGTCTTTGAAAGAGAGAGTCTTGGCCAAGAGTTGCAAGGGTCTCTTGAAATCATCTGCCTCATCCGGTCCACGTTGAACCACCGGATAAAACTGATCGCCCAGCAAAGGTAAACCCAATGCGTTCATGTGCACGCGCAATTGGTGACGTTGGCCTGTGAGGGGCTTGAGTAAATACTTTGCAAATGCCTGAGTAGGCGTATAGATGAAAGATTTCTCAGCGTCTGCTGCTGAAAAGCGTTTGATGCAATCCATCCAAGTCTCACTGTTAAATGAATCGGATGAAGGATCTGGGTGAATTGGGTTGTCTGAATTGTCGAGTGAATTCACCAATTCACGCATTCTGAAAAACTGCGTGTCTTCTGTCATCCAACTTTTGTGAAGGCGTGGAAATTCAAGCTTGAGGGGCGAGGATTCTGGCGCGCCCGCAATTGCTTCATAAGTTTTTTCAACTTGCCTCAGTCGAAACAATTCTTGGTAGGCATTGCGATCTTGGGCGCGAACACTGAACAGCACCAAGCCTGCTGTTTCGCGGTCAATGCGATGAAGGGGCGACAGATCCGGTAAATTGAACTGTTGCTTGAGTTGCACCAACAGGCTTTGTTGCACATACCTTCCGCCAGGGGTAACGGGCATGAAGTGCGGCTTGTCGGCTACCAGCAAATGCGCATCTTGAAAAATGATGTTTGCTTTGAACGGCAGATCAGGCTCATCGCGAACGCTGCGATAGTAGTGAATGTGGGTTTCGTGCAGCAGGCTGTCTTGCGGCATCATGACTCGCCCCTCAGCATTCAAAATGTCGCCATCTTGAAATCGCAGTGCCCATTCTTCAAATGAAATGGCCTTGAATTTAGAAGCTAAAAATTCAATCGCCAACAGTGATGTATTGGCGGGGATGCCCACCGTACTGGGTCCCACGCCATTTTTCGAAGGCGGTTTAAATGCGTTGGAAGACGACATCCCACACACCATGCCCCAACTTCAGACCGCGATTTTCAAACTTGGTCAGTGGCCGGTAATCGGGTTTGACAGCATAGCCCCCCAACTCTTGGGTCGCTGTATTCTTGAGCAAGGGCTCTGCACTGAGCACTTCCAAAATTTGAACAGCGTAGGGCTCCCAATCGGTGGCGCAATGAATATACGCACCCGGTTTGAGCCTTGCCGCCAGCTTGGCAATCAGGGGTGTTTGAATGAGTCGGCGTTTGTTGTGACGCGACTTGTGCCATGGGTCTGGAAAGAAGATGTGAACGCCATCAAGGGACGCCAATGGCAACATGTTGTCAATCACTTCCACCGCATCGTGTTGCAAGATGCGAATGTTTTGAATGTCTTGTTCGCCAATGCGCTTGAGCAAGGCACCCACGCCGGGTTCATGCACTTCACAGCACAAGAAGTGATCGTTGGGGCGCACATTGGCAATATGCGCTGTGGCTTCACCCATGCCAAAACCAATTTCTAAAATGACAGGGGCTGGCGCGGCATCTTGTCCCTTCAAAGCAAATGCTTTGGCCATGTTCAAGGGCTCGGGAGCATAGCTCAATAAAAACTGGGGGCCCCAAACTTCAAAGGCTTTGGCCTGGCCGGTGGTGGTGCGGCCAGCACGTTTGACAAAGCTTTTGATGTTTTTTGGGAAAGCAACCGAGGCGGGTGCTTGGGAGTTGGCGTCAGAAGTCATGCGCCCATTTTAAAGGGTGCGCGGCACATAACGATTCGCCCATTCTGACGTCCAGCTGATCAAGGCTTTGTGAAGTGTGTCTGAATCGCCATTCGGCATGTGTCCTTTACTCAAGCCCAAAGCGCTGGCGGCCTCTTGAAGTGATTGCGCAATAGACAGGGCAGAGCTCAAATCCAAAGCCTTGGCGCCATTTTGTTTGGACAGTTTTTCGCCGTTGGCCCCCAATACCAAAGGGGTGTGCAGATAGTGCGGATGTTCAAAGCCCAGGGCTTCTTGCAGCAGCCACTGGCGTGCCGTGTTGTCGGTGAGGTCTTCGCCGCGCACCACATGCGTGATGCCTTGCGCCGCATCGTCTACCACCACAGCCAGTTGATAGGCCCACAGCCCGTCGGCACGTTTTAAAACAAAGTCGCCTACCTCTTCTAAAACGTTTTGTGATTGAGGGCCCAGTCGTCTGTCTTGCCAATGAACCACAGTCGAGCCTCTCAATGCGCTCCATTTCTGGACATCAAAACGCCAAGCTCGTGCAGATTTGCCATTCAAGCCTTGCCTGCAGGTACCTGGATAAACGGCAGCTTTATGGCGCGCCAAACTCAAGCCCAGGGCCGCTTGCTGCTCTTCAATTTCTTTGCGTGTGCACGCGCAAGGGTAGACCAAGCCTTTGGCAATGAGTGCGTCAAGCGCATCTTGGTACAAGCCATTGCGATGCGATTGAAATGCAACATCACCGTCTGAGTGCAGTCCACACGCTGACAACTGATTCAGGATTTTTTCGGCAGCCCCTGCAATGCAGCGAGGCCCATCAATGTCCTCGATGCGCACCCACCATTCGCCTTGCAGGGCGCGTGCATCCAGCCAACTGGCCAAAGCTGCGACCAAAGAGCCTGCATGCAACTCACCCGTGGGTGAGGGTGCAAATCGACCGCGAACCATTCAAGAAATGGAAGGAAGGATCAGATGACGGCCAGCGCCAATTCCAAGCCGGAAATGAACGCATCTTCTACGCGGTGGCCAATGCACCAGTCGCCGCAAACCCCAATGCCTTGTTTCTTACTGTGGATGTGGCTTGCGCCCAAAGGCTGCAATGTTTTGGCATAGCGCCAGCGGTGCACTTCTGCATGGGCGGGCGTGGCACGAATGCCGGTGATTTCTGAAAACGCTTTGATCAATTTGGCCTGCACGCGTTCAGGCGCGTCTTCCAAATGTTCTTGTGACCAGGCGGCGCTGGCTTGCACCGTCCAACGTTCAACTTGATCGCGTCCTGGTTTGGAAGATTCACGCGCCAACCATGCCACACGGTGATGCACGCTGCGAGCGGCGTTCCATTGAGGGCCGAGGGTGATCAGGCCGGGTTGTACGGCATTGGGAAATGCCACCATCAGTGTCCAACATGGGGCGACTTGTACCTTGTTCAAGCCAGCAGCATTTTCTAATTTAATTTTGGAACTACGCAGCAAATCGATGGCTTGATCGGACGGAATGGCCAGCAACACTTGGTCAAAACCACTGAACACCGATTGCGCACCTTCGGGCTCTTCACTGTGCAGTTGCCACAGCTCGGGGTGCAGCGTGTCGCGTTCAATTTTGAACACCTTGGATTCAAAGTGAATGGTGTCGTTTTGCACCAAGGGCTGGGCCCAGGCTTTGACCAAGGCATTCATGCCAGGGGAGGCTACCCAATGCTTGTCTTCCGTGTTGCGTGCGGCTTCTACAACGCGGCCCATGGCATCAAGCACGCGCACAGCGTTGGCGCTCCAGGGTTTGCAAATGTTGGGGGTAGTGGCTAGGGCCTGCGCAAATCGCGCGTCGCGCACCGTGAAATATTGGGCGCCATGGTCAAAGGTGCCAAAGCTGGAAGATCGAGTGGACATGCGGCCACTGGCGCCGCGGCTTTTCTCAAAAACCGTGACGCGATGCCCCGCTTGCATCAGCGTTCGTGCGCAGGCGATGCCCGCCATGCCGGCACCGATGATGGCGAAATTTTGAATGGGTTTTGTCATGGTGTTTGTTTTGGTCATGGAGCTACTCTACACGCGATGATGGGGTTGGAGCAATGCCTGTTTGGTTCTGTCTTGACTTAATTGGGATAACCACCAACTCAAAGCATGTCCCGTGCTCTTGCCTTGCGGGTTGCGCCAGGCATATTCAACATGGCTGATGCGTTGCACGCGGCTGACTTTTTTTGCCACCAGTCGGCCACTGTCGATGTAGGGCTTGGCCATGCTCTCCGGCAAGAATCCACCCCCCAGGCCTCGCAATTGGGCCTCCAATTTGGTGGGCATGTCGGGCACCGTCAAAACGTCTTGTCCGCCTAACAAACCAATGGTCACGCCTTCACCTCGCGGCACTGAATCGGCCACCGCCACCGCGCGGTGTTGTTGAAGCACTGCGTCGCTTAAAGGTTCGGCTGCTTGTGCCAGAGGATGGTGGGGTGCCACTGCGTACACAAAGCTTACGTGCCCCAAGCTTTCGTGCATCAACTCTGGATGGCTGCTGGGGGTGATGAACACCCCAATGGCCAAATCGGCCTGACCCGATTTAAGGGCTGCCAAAGTGCCCGACAGTGTTTCGTATCGAATGCGCAAGCGCGTAGGTGGGTTGAGCGCCAAAAAGCCTTCGCACAGTTCCATCACCACCGATCTGGCAATGATGCTGTCGACGGCGACCGTCAAGACCGACTCCCAGCCAGTGGCCACGCGTTTGACGCGGTTGGCCAGTGCGTCCACATCCTGGAGCAGTCGTTTGGCTTCTCGCAGAAGTTCATGACCTGCTTCGGTGGCTTTGGCCTGCCGGCTGCTTCGGTCAAACAACAACACATCCAAAGCATCTTCAATTTGGCGGACTCGGTAGGTGAGGGCACTGGGGACGAGCCCCAGTCGTCTGGCGGCCGCCGCAAAGCTTCCTGTTTCCTGAATGGCGAGCAGCATGCTCAGGGCATCTGGGGTGAGGAGGTCGCGAGATGAGGCGGTCATTTTTGAATTCAAATTTTTTGAATGATAACGTCAAATTTAATTGAATTTATTGAAATGGTTTCAATTTAAAGTTCACCCATCAAATCTTTCTACAAGTGAGGTACCCGATGATCCAAATTCGACGTTCCGCTGAGCGCGGCTATGCCGACCATGGTTGGCTCAAGTCCTTCCACAGCTTTTCATTTGCCGGTTATTACGACCCTGCCTTTATGGGCTGGGGCAATTTGCGTGTCATCAACGAAGACCGCATTGCACCGGGCACAGGCTTTGGCACGCATGGCCACAAAGACATGGAAATCATCAGCTATGTGATGTCGGGCAACTTGGCGCACAAAGACAGCATGGGCAATGTGAAGGGCATCCCGCCCGGTGACATTCAACGAATGAGCGCCGGCAAAGGTGTGATGCACAGCGAGTTCAACCACGCCGAAGGACAAGCCACGCACTTTTTCCAAATTTGGATTGAGCCCAACGTGATGGGCATTGCGCCCAGCTATGAACAAAAGACCGTGCCTGCGGCCAGCAAACGCGGTGCCTTGAAAGTGGTGGCTTCGCCCCAAGGTGAGGGCGATGCCGTTCAGATTTCTGCTGACGCCACTTTGTATGCAGGTTTGTTGGATGGTGAAGAAAAAGCGTCACTGGCGTTGAACCCAGCGCGCAAAGCTTATGTGCACGTCATTCGCGGTGAAGTGCAGTTGAATGGACAAGCTTTGACAGGGGGCGATGCCGCACTCATTCAAGCTGAATCGAATCTTGAACTGACTCACGGTAAAGATGCCGAGGTCTTGGTTTTTGACTTGGCTGCTTAATTTTTTTAAGTCGCTTTTTTTATTTTTTAAGGAGAACTCTCATGGCTAAAACAGTCGTTGTTTATCACTCAGGTTATGGTCACACACAACGTGTGGCGCAATTCGTGGCACAAGGCGCCAATGCCGCTTTGATTGCCATCGATGCAGACGGCAATATCACCGATGCCGATTGGGAAACTTTGGATGCCGCCGACGCGATCATCTTTGGTTCACCTACCTACATGGGCATGGCGTCTTGGCAGTTCAAGAAATTTGCCGATGCATCTTCTAAGCGTTGGTTTACCAGCGCCTGGAAAGACAAAGTGGCTGGTGGTTTCACCATCTCTGCCAGCCCCAGCGGTGACAAGCTGTCGACCATTCAATACTTCATCACTTTGGCCATGCAACAAGCCATGGTGTGGGTGGGTCAGCCTGCTATGAATGACGGCACGATCAACCGCATCGGTTCTAACTCCGGTGTGATGGCACAAGTGGGTCCTACCAGCCCCGCTGAAGACATTCCCCAGGGTGACTTGGACACGGCCAAAGCCTATGGCGAGCGCGTGGCTGCAGTGGCTGCTAAATTGCGCGGTTAATTGAACGGCTGCTCTGAGCAGCTTGTTTGAATGTAAAAGTAGTTCAGTCTTCTTGGCTGAGCTGCTTTTTTTTAAGCTTGAAGTTCGTCTGTGGACTTCACGGTTTCTAACGCGACGTCCACTGCGCGGCGCTCGTCAAAGACAAAGCAACCCCCTTCGTAGTGCGAGCCATCGGTTTCTTCAAAGTATTTCAAAATGCCGCCCTCTAATTGATAGGTGTGGGGCAGGCCGTTTTGCTGCATGAAGATGGCGGCCTTTTCACAGCGAATGCCACCGGTGCAAAAGCTGATGATGGTTTTGTCCTGAAGTTCCTCTTTGTGTGCCATGACAGCATCTGGAAACTCTGTGAATTTGGTCAAGCGCCAGTCGATGGCGCCCCTGAAGGTGCCTTCATCCACTTCGTAATCGTTGCGGGTGTCCAAGATGACCACGGGCCGGCCGTTGTCGTCAAAGCCTTGATCTAGCCAGCGCTTGGCGGTGGCAGGGGTGACGGCAGGTGCTCGGCCTTCAGCGGGCCGAATAGTGGGGTGGTTCATGCGAATGATTTCGCCTTTCACCTTGACCAACATTTTTTTGAAAGGCACCGTGTCGGACCAGCTTTCTTTAGGGGTGATGTCCGAAAACCTAGGATCTGCGTGGAGTTCAGCCACAAAACCGCGTACAGCCTCGGCAGGGCCTGCCAAGAACATATTGATCCCTTCTTCTGCCAGCAAAATCGTGCCTTTTAGGGCGCGAGACAAGCAGCGCTCTAGCAGGACGGGGCGAAGTTCTTGGGCGTCCGGCAAAGGGACGAACTTGTAGGTTGAAATATTCAAAATATTGTTCACCCCTCTATTGTAGAAAACATCTGAAGCAGCTTCTACAATGGACGGATGTTTGTTCATTTGCGCCTTCACACCGAATTTTCCATCGTCGACTCCACCTGCCGCATTGACGATGTGGTGCAGGCCGCGGCAGACGATCAGCAGCCCGCTTTGGCCATCACCGACCTGAGCAATTTATTTGGTGCCATCAAGTTTTACAAGGCCGCGCGCGGCAAGGGCGTTCAGCCCATTCTGGGGGCCGAAATCTTTTTGGAAGGACTCGGTGCCGATCCGCTAGCGCTGTCACGGGTCATGGTTTTGGTGCAAAGTTCACAAGGCTACTTAAACCTGTCCGAATTGTTGGCACGGGCCTGGACCCAAAACATGGTGAAAACCAATGCCGTGGTCAAACTGGCTTGGCTTCAAGAATTGTCAGAAGGTTTGATTCTGTTGTCTGGCGCACAAGCTGGCCCCGTGGGTCAGGCCTTGGTGCAAGGCGATACGTCGCGTGCCGCCGAAATTGCTTTGCAGTTGGCGTCTATTTTTACGCATCGCTTTTACTTAGAAATTCAAAGGGCAGGGCGTCCTGAAGACAATGCCCATGTGGTGGCTGCTGTTAAGTTAGCGGCGCGTTTGAGCTTGCCAGTGGTGGCCACACATCCTGTTCAGTTTTTGGCAGAAGACGATTACGAATCGCACGAAGCGCGCGTGTGTATATCTGAAGGCGAAATTCTGGGCAACCAGCGCCGCGTTCGCAAGTTCACCCGCGATCAATATTTCAAGTCGTCAGCAGAAATGCAGGCGCTGTTTGCGGACGTGCCCAGTGCCTTGGCCAACTCGGTTGAAATTGCCAAGCGCTGCAATTTGTCTTTGGTGTTGGGCAAGCCGCAGCTGCCCAATTACCCCACACCCATCACCGATGGCAAGCCCATGCCTATCGAGGATTATTTCCGCTTGTTGTCGGTGGAAGGCTTAGAAGAGCGCTTGGTGCATTTGTACCCCGATCCTGCCAAGCGCGAAATCGAACGCCCGCGCTATGCAGAGCGCTTGGAATTTGAGATCAACACCATCTTGAAGATGGGCTTCCCAGGTTACTTCTTGATTGTGGGTGACTTCATCAACTGGGCCAAGAACAACGGCTGCCCCGTGGGGCCGGGGCGTGGTTCGGGTGCCGGTTCATTGGTGGCGTATTCCCTCAAGATTACCGACCTCGATCCGCTGCAATACAACTTGCTGTTTGAGCGCTTCTTAAACCCTGAGCGGGTGTCCATGCCCGACTTCGACATTGACTTTTGCCAGACCAATCGCGACCGCGTGATTGACTATGTGAAAGACAAATACGGCCGCGATGCAGTCAGTCAAATTGCCACCTTCGGCACCATGGCTGCGCGTGCGGCCATCCGTGACGTGGGGCGTGTGCTCGACATGAGTTACATGTTTTGCGATGGCATCAGCAAACTGATTCCCAACAAGCCAGGCCAGCATATCACCATCGATGGCGCCATCAAGGCCGAGCCTATTTTGGCGGAGCGCTTGGAAAAAGAAGACGAAGTGAAAACTTTGTTGGCGCTAGCGCAAAAACTAGAAGGCATGACCCGCAACGTGGGCATGCACGCCGGGGGGGTGTTGATTGCACCGGGTAAGCTCACCGACTTCTGTCCTTTGTATCAACAGCCAGGCAGTACGTCGGCTGTAAGCCAGTACGACAAGGACGATGTGGAAGCCATTGGCTTGGTGAAGTTTGACTTCTTGGGCTTGGCCACCTTGACCATTTTGGAAGTGGCGCGTGAGATGATTGTGAAGCGCCACAAAGGTCAAGAAAATTTTGCTTACGAAAACATTCCCTTAGACGACGCAGCTACTTACAAGCTGTTCTCCGATGGCCGCACCGAGTCGGTGTTCCAGTTTGAAAGTCGCGGCATGCAGGGCATGTTGAAAGATGCGCGGCCTTCACGCTTGGAAGATTTGATTGCGCTCAACGCCTTGTACCGTCCTGGCCCGATGGATTTGATTCCCAGCTTTGTGGCGCGTAAACATGGCCGCGAGGTAGTGGAGTATCCGCACCCCTTGGTTGAGAAAGTGTTGTCGGAAACCTACGGCATCATGGTGTACCAAG
>CAZJAL010000014.1:0-63603 GCA_964544175.1 uncultured Limnohabitans sp. | reverse complement strand
TATCGTTGAAGACATTCCATGTTGTTAATCTTCCAACAGCTTTTCTTCGCTTGGTCTTACTCTGAGTAATATCAATGAAAACTGCGTGTTTAGGCTTGAAGACTATTTCTTCTTCAGCTTGTCCATGTTCATCAACTACTGTTTTTCCTGTCTTATACAAGTCAGGTTTGAAATCAAGCGTTAAATTCACCCATTTGAGAGTGAGCAGTTCTTTGCCTGCACGAGCACCTGTATCTAGTAAGACATAAACGTAGTCTCTGAGAAGTCTTCTAATGGGCTTGCTGTCTTCTTTAGTCTGCTCTATCCAATTGTCAAAATTTGCTTTCAGATTGATAGTTTCAGCTACAGAGAAGTCAGGTCGTCTTTCGCTGATACGTCCTACAGTTGTCAAAGTGGGACGATTTACTGCGTGGATATATCCATTGGCTTCTGCGTAATCAAAAATCTTGTTGAGGGCAGCGTTGTGATTAAGTTCCGTACTTTTTGATGGCTCACCACCCATCTTCTCTTTGCGCCATTTTTTGAATTCTTCAATGACAGGGTAGTTGATGCTGTCAATCTTGTATTTTCCAAAAAACTTAATCAGGTACTTATTGATGAGAACTTTGTATTCTTCAAAGATGGGTTTGTAATCAGGCGTCCCACGAGTCTCATCAAGTTTTTTGATGGTGTATTCGGCAACATTTTTGAAGCTACGTGTGATTGGCACGAAGTTCATGCGCTTGCGAAAACCTGCTTCCTGTATCAGTTCAAACGCTTTTTCTTTAGCTTCTTCAAAGTCATACGAGTTTGTGCTTGCTCGTTGCCACTTTCCATCCATTTGAAAGCGACATTGCCAAACTTCACTGCGTGGTCTTTGAAACAAGACGAGCTTGCGAGGTACGAGTATGTGCGTAGTGTCTTTTTTTTCACTCATTCGCTAGTGTCAGACGTATAGACTGAGTAGTTTTCTGTCGTTATAGACAGCTTACTTGCGATTGGAGAGAAGGGCAATAAGTGCGTAGTCGGTGCGCACCAATAAAAATGCCCACTTGTTAGTGGGCACTCTCGTTGTAAGTGTTTTATTTCTTACGTTTTTGGCTCCTCGACCTGGGCTCGAACCAGGGACCTACGGATTAACAGTCCGGCGCTCTACCGACTGAGCTATCGAGGAATATTCGGTTGCTAGCAAAAAAGTACACAAAAATTCAGAGTCTTTAGGACTTAGAGCGACTGTGCTGTTTCGCTAAGCCTCGAATTGTAGCAAAAAATAATGAGAGTTTTCAAGAGTCTTCAGATTTTTAGGGCAGGGACGAAAAAAAGAGTCAAGCTCATGAGGTGGCCTAACTTTTTATTTCAGGGCCGCTGAGGAGCGCGACAAAACCGCTGTTCCATAATTTCAGTACCCCATTGATTTCCTAGGTTCTGTTCAGCTAACTTGAAACCATTCGATTCATACAAATGCCGTGCAGCGTTAAGCCCATTGAACGTCCACAACTGGGTTTTTTCAAACCCCTTGGCATCGACAAATTGAAGGGCTTGGGTCAGCAATTGACCACCAACACCTTTGCCTCTAACCTTGTCGTCCATGATGAACCAACGTAGGTGCGCCGTGTTGTGTCCCAAATCTTCACCGTCAATGGCAATAGAGCCAACAATTTGCTGGTCTTGTATGGCCAGCCATATCTGATTGTTGGGTTGATGAAGTCGATCACAGAATGAAGCCAAGCCAGCTGCAACGACCGACTCAAAGCGTTGTCCAAAACCTTTAAAGGGCGCGTAATACGCCATGTGCATGTGGGTAATTCGTCCAATGAGGCCAGCTCGATAGCCTGATGAAATTTGTATCTCACTCATGCTGATCGATTTTCATAGCGCTTTTTTTCGCGCAGCATGAACAAATAAAGACCTTCGACTTTTTCTCGAGCCCATGGGGTTTTGCGCAAAAACTTCAAACTTGAATTGACGCTGGGGTCATGGGTGAAGCAACGTACAGGGATTCGCTCACCAAGTTCTGTCCAGCCGTAATACGTTTCAAGCTCACGAACGATGGCTTCAAGGGTAAGACCATGCAGAGGGTTTTTGGGTTGCGCTTTGTTGGACGTTGGGTCATTCATGTCGCAATTTTCTCTTAAATTGACACGCATTGAATGTTAAGCTTTTCAAGTGAATATTTTGTCAACAACATCTCTAGAACTCTTTGAGGGGTGGGCGCTTTGATCGCCTCAAGTACATTGATTTGGCCCGTCTTCCTTCAAGGCTTGGCCATTAGCTTCGGCCTCATCGTGGCCATTGGTGCCCAAAACGCCTTTGTTTTAAGACAAGGTCTGCGTCGTGAGCATGTTGGCAGTGTGGTGTTTTTTTGCGCGCTAGCCGATGCAGTTTTAATCGTCGCTGGTGTCTTTGGCATGGCCGAGGCCCTGAATGACAGGCCTCAATGGGCGCAGGCGCTGGCTTTGTTGGGAGCCTTATTCCTTGCGTGGTACGGCTGGAAGGCGCTTCAGCGCATGCGCAATCCTGCACAGTTGCAGGCTTCAGAGGGTGGCGAAAATTTGAGTCGTCGGCATGCCATTGCCCAAGCCGCCGCGTTTACCTTGCTCAACCCTCATGTCTATTTAGACACTGTGGTGTTGGTGGGCAGTATGGGTGCGCAGCAACCAGGGTCGCTTCAAATATGGTTTGTAGCGGGCGCAAGTGTCGCCAGCGCTACTTGGTTTAGTTTGCTGGGTTTTGGGGCCCGCTGGCTAGCACCTTGGTTTGCACATCCAAGGGCATGGCAAGTGTTAGACGGCATCATTGGCCTCACCATGTGGTTGCTAGCGGCCTTGATGCTTCGTCATGCGCTGGTTTCAATTTAGAACAAGGTTCTCACCGTCAGGCGCAAGTTTCGTGGTGCACCAGCGTACAGATAGTAGTGGCCAAACTGCTTTGGCGATTCTCTCCAGTATGAGCGGTTGGCTGCGTTTTCTAAAGCCAAAGTCAAGTCTGTGTCTTGACCTGCCACCTTGGTGCTGTAGTGCGCTACCAGGTCGACCGTTGTCCAAGCTGGAAGTGTCATAGCGCCGCCCTCAAGCAGGTCGCGTTGGCCTTCATGACTCAAACGCACAGTGGTGCGCAACCCAGGCACTTGCTGCCAACGGTATTCTGCTGTTGCACGTACGATCAGTGAGGGCACATTCAAAGGACGTTGTCCGATTTGGCTGGGGTCAATCAGGGCGTCTGCTCGCTTTGCATCGATGCTTGTCGCTGCAGCGTCTATTTTCCATTGGCTGCTGCGATAGCCCAAGCCCAATTCGACACCTTTGTGTTTTGCATTGCCATCCAATTTGCGGGTGCATGAGTTGTCTTCTTCGCAAGCGCCTTGATCGCCCCATACGGGTCGTGTGATGTCAAACAAGGCAGCGTTCCAAAGCCATGCACCTTGAGCGCCCTTTAAGCCCAACTCTTTTTGAGTGCTCTTTGCCGATGGCAAGGCTTCGCCAGCGTTGATATAGCGACTGCGGTTGGGCGTCACTTGCGCTTCCACACCCTGGCCGTAGCTTGCATAGCCCGTGGCGTTGTAGGGCAACTTGTGGCTGAAAGCCACCCAAGGTGTGGTGAGGGTGCGATCGTCACGTGTCGCGCGACTGCCATCGGTGCGTTGACTGTCACGTTGAATTTGGCTTGCGCGCAAGCCCAGCCACAGGTCGGCAAAGCGATGAACTTTGATGCGATCTTTGACACCGAATTCGGTTGAGTACTCTTGGCGGTTGGTGTTCAGTTCAAGCGGTTCGGGCGCTGCGGCGCTGTCGCTGATGCCAGACAAGCTGCCCGTACCCGCCCAGTTGTAGGCTTGCATGGGTGAGAGCTTGTCAATTTGTCTCTGACGTAACCAAGAAAAAGTGACTTCATGTTGAAGGCCTGCCAACTGAACTTGGCCTGTCAATTCAGTTTGCAACGCATCGTTAATTCGGCGTTCGTTTTCGCTGCGGTAGTCGTACAAATCGAAGGTTTTGTCGGTGCAGAATCTGTCGTAATTGCCTTCTGCATAACAGCCATAAGCGTAGCTCAGGCGGTCGTCTGATTTCAAACGCTGTGCACCCACTTGGGTGGTCCATAGCCAACCGTTGTCCAAACGCTGCTTTAAGCGCAAGCTGCCTGTGAGTCCGTCAAATACGCCTGGCACAGACCAACTTTGTTTGGAGAAATTGTTTTGTGCAAAGGCAGGAGAGGGTAGTGTGTTGCCAGCGATGCTGGCTGCATTCACCCCCAATTGTTGACGGCTGCTGCTTTCAACTTCCCACTCCAAACGGGTGTTGGCATTGAGGCGCCAGTCCATGGCCAAGGCCACCAATTGACGGTGACCTTTTGCGTTTTGAATGAAAGGGTTGAGGTCTTCGTAAGCGGCATTGACGCGATAGCCCAACGCGTTGTTTGCGCCAAAACGGCCGCCTACGTCTAAGGCCACAGAACTGTTGTTGCCGTTGCCATAACTGAGGGTCAAGCTTCGCACGCTAGCTTCGACTGAATTGGGGGGACGCTTGACCACGTAGTTGGCCAAGCCACCAGGCGCACTGGTGCCGGCTTGAATGCCACTGGTGCCTTTGAAGAGTTCGATGCGCTCTTTGTTGTCCATGGCAATCATGGTTTCGGCGTTGATGGGCAAGCCTTCGCGGCGGTAGTTGTATCGGTTGTCCAACATGAAACCACGCACACTCAGCATGTCCCAATAGGCGGGTGAGTTGTAGCTGTCGGTCACGGAAGAGTCGAGGCGCAAGGCCTCTGAAATTCTTTGGGCACCCAGGTCGCGCAGTGTGGCGTTGTCAATGTTGACGGCGCTAAAGGGCGCTTCACGCAAGCTGAGGTTTTCAAAACCACTCACTTGTTGCGCAGCAGGACTGGTGACCAAAACCGTATTGTTTTGGGCGATTGCGGAAACACTGGCAAGGAGCAGTGCGTGGCAAGTTAGTTTTGGCAAATGGTGTGCCATTGCGTTTTCCTTCAACGAAATGGCAGGTCGGCTGGGTCATTCAACGAATGATGGCAATTGAGTCTTTGCCTCGTTGTTTAGACAAGCTTCCCTGCGCGAGGATTACCTCAATCAGGTTCAAAGGGACTTTCTCAGTCTTGGTTGAATCACCAAAACACCCCTAGCGGATGTGATTGCAAACAGCGTTTGCAGCCACAGTTTGAATTCTACGACACGCCCAAGAGTTTGTGCAGGTGTGTGGAGGTTGTGGTGTATTGAAGCAGGGTTTTTTGCTCTGGGCGCAACAGCGCTGAGGCGCCAAAGGCGGCCAAAGTGGCTTCGTGGAAGCCGCACAAAATGAGCTTCTTTTTACCGGGATAGGTGTTGATGTCACCTACCGCAAAGATGCCTTTTGCAACTGTGGCATAGGTCTCGGTGTTGACGGGCAGTTGTTTGCGTTCCATGGCCAAGCCCCAATCGCTGATGGGGCCTAACTTTGGCGAAACCCCTAAGCACAATAGCAAGGCATCAGCTGGCAGAACTTCGGTATCGCCCTGAGCGTTCAGAATTTCGAGACCTGTGAGTTGGCCGTTGGCTTGAACCAAGCCCGTGGGTTGGCCGGCAACAAAACGCATGGCCTGATTGGTGCAGGCTTGACGCATGTCCTCAATGGCTTGAGGTTCAGCCTGAAATTGATCTCGTCTGTGAACCAAAGTGACGCTGGCGGCAGCATTGGCGCTTTGACGCCATAGTGCACAGGCTTCTAACGCCGCATCACTGTCGCCCAACACCACCAGATGCTTGCCTTTGAAAGATGTTGGGGTGGGGGCCGTGTGAAAGATCTGCTGACCTAGCAATTCATCAAAGCCATCCAAGCTAAGACCGCGTTTGACGAAAGCGCCAACGCCCGCCGCAATGAACACAGTAGCGGCTTTGAACTCGGTGCCTTTGTGGGTTTGCACGTGCCACTGGCCATCGTCAGTGGCCTTGAGTTCACTGACCAATTCTTGAAGGTGAAACTGAGGTGCAAAGGGTTTGGCTTGCTGTTGCAGTTGGTCAATCAGTTGTTGACCCGTGCAATACGGTAGACCCGGAATGTCGTAAATGGGTTTGTTGGCGTAAAGCTCGACGCACTGGCCGCCCACTTGCGGCAATGCATCCACCACGTGGCAGCGGATGTCTTGAAGCCCTAGCTGAAACGCTTGAAACAGGCCCACAGGACCTGCCCCAATGATCAAGGCTTCGGTTTGAATCAACGCTGCAACTCTTTGAGCTTGCCCGTCTTGTCTTTCCAGTCATCGGCATCGGCCATGGGCGCTTTGCGCTTGGTGATGCTTTTCCAAGTAGGCAACAGGGCCAGCTCGGCGTTGAGCTTGGTCATGTGTGCTTGGTCGGCTGGCAGGTCTTCTTCTGCATAGATGGCATTGACGGGGCATTCTGGAATGCAAACGGCGCAGTCGATGCACTCATCGGGATCAATGGTCAAAAAGTTGGGGCCTTCGCGGAAGCAGTCCACGGGGCAGACGTCCACGCAGTCGGTGTATTTGCAGCGGATACAGGATTCAGAAACAACGTGGGTCATGACAGTTTGAAGTGGCTAGGACGTTAATGGACGCCATTCGAATGGCGTCCGAAAGTGGGCATTTTAAGGCAGTTGAGGGGGCTTGTCTCAATTCACCAACACTGCGCCTGAGGTCTTATGGCTGGCCGTGTCGACCAAAATGAGGGCGCCCAAGATGCGCGATTGCTCAAAAGGCAAGGTCATCAGGGGCTCTTGAAAGGCCAAACTGACATGGCCAACGGCGTTGGCTGGCAATTCTGAGGCTTCTTCTTCGGCCAAGGTGTTGATGTTCAGGCGGTGTACCACGCGCTGCACTTTGGCCTTGACCCAACGGTGTCCGTGCAAAGCCCAGTAAAGGCGGCCAGCCACCAAGGGCTCGTCGTCCATCCAGGCCACAGTAGCGTCTATTTGATGTTTGCCTTCTAGACCTGCGTCTGCGGCCACCACCCAATCTCCCCGAGACACATCGACTTCGCGGTCGAGGACCAAGCCAGCGCTTTGTCCAGTGACATGAGATTTGTCTTGGCGAGTGGCCGACAGCACCTGCGCCACAGTGGCGGTTTGGCCACTTGGAAAAACTTTGACGCTCTGGCCAACACTCAAAGTGCCAGTGGCGACACGCCCCCAGAACACGCGGCGGCCTTGGTGGGTGACATTGGAGTCGTGGAATTTTTCAACCCATTGCACCGGAAAGCTCATGGCCACATCGGCTTCAGCAGGGGTGTTGGGCAATGTTTCCAAAATTTGTAACAGGTTGGGGCCGGTGTAGCCACACCAGTTGGCATGGCTGTCCACCACGTTCCAGCCCTTGAGCGCAGACACGGGTACCCAAGCTTTAACGTTGATGCCAGCTTCGGTAGCAAATTTGGCCAAGGCACCTTTGATGTTTTGATAGGCGACAGTAGCGTCTTCAACGGCATCTAGCTTGTTGATGGCAAAAACCACAGAGGGAACGCGCAGCAACTTCAAGAGCAGGCTGTGACGGCGGGTTTGGGGCAGCAAGCCGAGATCAGCGTCTTGCCAATCGAGCTTGGTGGCATCGACCAACACCACGGCAGCATCGGCACTGGATGCTGCTGTCACCATGTTGCGGGTGTACTGCTCATGACCGGGTGCATCGCCAATGATGAACTTGCGTGTTTCGGTACTGAAGTAACGGTACGCCACATCGATGGTGATGCCTTGTTCGCGTTCGGCCGACAAGCCATCGGTGAGCAAGGCCAAATCAGTTTCGCCTTGACGTTGAACACCAGCCAAGTGATCTTGCAACACCGCTTTGGTGTCCACCAGCAAGCGGCCAATGAGGGTGCTCTTGCCGTCGTCTACCGAGCCGCAAGTGATGAATTTCAAGGCGTTGGCATTTGGCGCGAAAAGGGGGGCTGTATTAAGGGCAGCGTCTAAGTTAGCAATCGTGGTCATTAGAAATATCCGTCTTTTTTGCGTTTTTCCATGGACGCTTCAGATGTCTTGTCGTCCATGCGAGTAGCGCCGCGTTCGCTGACTTCGGCGGCCAATGTTTCAATCACAATTTCTTCAGGCGTAGCCGCTGTGCTTTCGACAGGGCAGGTGCAGGTGATGTCGCCCACCGTGCGGAATCGCACATCACGAACTTCAATCTGCTCGCCATCTTTAGGCGGCGTGAGTTCAGTGACCGGCACCAACAAACCGCGGCGATCGACCACTTCACGTTTGTGTGTGTAGTAGATGGAAGGCAAGGCAATGTTTTCGCGGGCAATGTATTGCCACACATCGAGTTCGGTCCAGTTGGAAATAGGGAACACACGAAAGTGTTCGCCTGGTTGAAGCTTGGTGTTAAACAAGGACCACAACTCGGGACGTTGAGATTTAGGTTGCCATTGACCAAAGCTGTCGCGGTGGCTGAAGATGCGTTCTTTGGCGCGCGCTTTTTCTTCGTCGCGACGAGCACCGCCAATGAGGGCATCAAACTTGAATTCTTCAATGGCTTCAAGCAAGGTAACTGATTGGTGCACGTTGCGTGATTCGCCGGGGTGAGCCAAGCGCACCGTGCCACGCTTCATGGAGTCTTCCACGTTGCGAACAATGAGGTTTGCTCCCAATTCATTGGCACGGAAATCACGGAAGTCTGTCACTTCTTTGAAGTTGTGACCGGTATCGATCATGAGCAAGGGATAGGGAATGCGACCGCCTTTTTGTTTGTCGACAAAGGCTTTTTCGGCGCACTTCAGCATGACCAACGAGTCCTTGCCGCCAGAGAACAGCAGGGCAGGGCGCTCGAAGGCGGCAGCGACTTCGCGCAAGATGAAGATGGTTTCTTCTTCTAGGGCATCGAGGTGGGCGTTGCTGAGGTGATGCAACAGTTCGGGTTCAGTGCGTGCGTTCATGGTTCTTCTCTGACTTATTTCTTAGCGTGCAAGCCGCACTCTTTGGCGGCTTCGTCTTCCCACCACCAGCGGCCTGCGCGAAACTCTTCGCCCAAGCTGATGGCGCGTGTGCAGGGGGCACAACCAATGCTGGGAAAAAACTGATCGTGCAGCGGGTTGTAGTCCACTTGGTGGATCGAGATGTAGTGCCACACATCGCCCCAAGTCCAATTTGCCAAAGGGTTGAGTTTGATTTGGCCTTTGGTAGCTTCGTCGGCACGATCTATCAACGGTACTTCAGCACGGTTGGTCGATTGTTCACGGCGCAAACCTGTGACCCAGGCGCGTTGACCTTTAAGTGCTTCGGCCAAGGGCTCTAGCTTGCGAACTTGGCAGCAGGCTTTGCGAAGTTCAAGACTTTCGTACATGGCATCTTGGCCATGTGTTTTGACAAAGGCAATGACTTTTTCAGTGGACGGCCGATAGACCTTTACAGGTGCAACTGAATTGGCTTGTGTGCGTTCTAGCAAGGCCAAAGTTTCGCGATGCAAGGCACCCGTTTCCAACACAAACACGGGGATGTTCAAGGCGTTGTGATTGATCAGATGCGTGATGACCACATCTTCAGCGCCTAAGCTAGAGGCTTGAGTGACGGGGCTGAATTCGTCAATAGCCTGCTTCAAAAGTGCCAATGTTTCTGCAACTTTTTCAGCAAAATTAGCGCTGGCATTAGCATGCAATGCAATGGCGTTGGGCGAGTTGCCTTGAACGCTATGGCTCAATGAGGACACGCTCATGCGTCGGCCTTTGCAAACAAGGGCTGGGTGTCGACGGCCGAACCTTGGTAGAAAGCAGGGAAGCGATCGAACTGACGCTGAGCAGCGCTGGCATCTAAGCCTTGCCGCAATACGGCAACATCAAAGCCTGTGCGCGCCATAGAGACCAGCTGGTCGATCAGGACATCACCTGTAGCGCGAATTTCACCTTTGAAACCTAAGCGGCGGCGAAGTAAGAAGGCTTGGCTGTAGGCGCGACCATCTGTAAATTTGGGAAAGTGCAAGTCGATGCGCTTGACGCCCTCGAGTGATACGTCACGAGGATCGGCATCGTTTGCAATGCTGATCACACCGCTGTCAGTGCTTGGGGTGTGATCGTTGAATGACAAAATTTTCATGGGGAGCAATCAGGTACGAATCGGAAATCAAGCGAGCTCGGGCTGGGCGTGACGTGCGCCATTGGCCGCAGCTTTGAAGGCATCTTGGCCAACTCGGCGCAATGTGTCGATGAAGTATTCGGCACGGCCATTGCCAGCAGGGACGCGAAGTTCAAGGTACTTGTTAATGACCGCTTCAATCACTTCAGGCACTTCGGCCGCAGAGAAAGAAGGACCCACCACTTTGCCCGCGCCAGCAGCGCCAGACAAGGTCGAACCATCGGAGCCGCCCAAGGTCACTTGGTACCATTCTTTGCCGTCTTTATCGACACCCAAAATGCCAATATGACCGCTGTGGTGGTGACCGCAAGAATTGATACAACCGCTGATGTGCAGGTCGATGGGACCTAAGTCGTCCAATTCGTCCAAGTCTTGATAACGCTCAGAAATGGCAGCGGCCACAGGGATGGCTCGCGCATTGGCCAATGCGCAATAGTCGCCGCCTGGGCAAGCAATCATGTCATTCAGCAAACCAATATTGGGACTGGCCAAGCCCAGGGCTTTGGCTTCTTGCCAGAGGTCAAAGAGTTGTGCTTCGGGAACCCAAGGCAAGACCAAATTTTGTGAGTGCGTCACGCGGGCTTCGCCGCGAGAGAATTTGGCCACCAATTGCGCAGAGGCCTCAAGTTGTTCTGCTGTGGCATCACCCGGCGCCAAGCCTAAACGCTTGAAGGACAAAGTCACAGCGCGCAGTGCGGGGTTTTTCTGGGCCGCAACGTTTTGATGCACCCAGCGTTGAAAAGCAGGGTCTTGCGTGTTGTTGTTTGCTGAAGCTGCAATAGGGGCAGGTGCCGCAGGCTCTACAAAGCATGCGGCCACACGGTCGAACTCAGCTTGCGTAATGGTGTGCGGGCCACCATCTTTGTGGACCACGTCATCAAACTCTGCTTCCACTTCGTCGATATAGCGTTGACCTTCGGCCTTCACCAAAATCTTGATACGTGCTTTGTACAAATTGTCGCGACGACCCCAACGGTTGTACACACGCACAACAGCTTCGAGGTAATTCATGATTTGTTGCCAAGGCAAGAACTCGCGAACCAAGGTGCCAATGATGGGCGTGCGGCCCATGCCACCGCCTACCCAGACTTTGAAGCCGACTTCGCCAGTAGCGTTCTTAACCAGCTGCAAACCGACGTCGTGCCAGCCAATGGCCGCGCGGTCTTCGGTTGCACCAGTAATGGCAATCTTGAACTTGCGGGGCAGAAATGCAAACTCAGGGTGCAAGGTGCTCCACTGACGCAAAATTTCTGCATAGGGCCGTGGATCGACCACTTCGTCAACGGCCACACCAGCCAATTCATCGGTGGTGATGTTGCGAATGCAATTGCCACTGGTTTGAATGCCGTGCATGTCCACAGTGGCCAACAGGTCCATCACATCTGCCGACTTGTCCAAAGGAATCCAGTTGAATTGGACGTTTTGGCGTGTCGTGAAGTGGCCGTAACCTTTAATTAGGCGAGGGGACTTGCCTGGCAGCATATCTTGTTGGGCTTGTGCTTTGGCAAAGAGTTCAGCATCGGGCTGGTCATACTCTTTGGCAATTTGAGCTAAAACACTGAGTTGTTTGCTAGAAATTTCGCCATAGGGCACAGCCACGCGCAGCATTGGGGCGTAGCGTTGAACGTACCAGCCGTTTTGCAGGCGCAAAGGACGAAACTCGTCGTCTGCCAATTGCCCTTTTTGCCAGCGCTCAAGCTGATCGCGGTGTTGTGCAGCGCGCTGTTTGACAAATTGGCGGTCAAATTCTGTGTATTGGTACATCTTTATTAGGGTGTAAAAGCTTCGGAAGACGCCGATGAAGGTCTGAACTTTATCGGTTCTTTATGACCAAACAAACTATTTATTCGTTGTACATATATTCTTTTTGATCATAAGCATGTGTCGTTTTGGGTCTAAATGTCCCGTAAGTGACTGGTTTTTTGTCATGCTGATACAGTTTCATTTTTTGGAGATTGGCATGAAGTCATTGGTTCGCTTTGGTGTTTGGATGGTTTCAGCGTTGGCTGCTTTGTCGACAAGCGCCCAAACGCCAATTCGAATTGGCGAAATCAACAGTTATTCCGCCATTCCGCAATTCACCCAGCCCTACAAGCAAGGTTGGCAACTGGCGGTTGAGGAAATCAATGCAGCGGGTGGCCTGTTGGGCCGCAAAGTTGAAGTGATTGCCCGAGACGACGCAGGTAAACCAGAAGACGCTTTGCGCCACGCCATTGAGTTGAGCAGTCAAGAAAAAGTCGATGTGTTGGCGGGGGGCTTCTTGTCCAACGTCGGTTTGGCATTGGCCGATCATGCTGCTAAAAACAAACGCTTGTTTGTGGCCAGCGAGCCCCTAACCGACGCCTTGGTCTGGGACAAAGGCAATCGCTATACCTTCCGTTTACGCCCCAGCACATACATGCAATCTGCCATGCTGGTAGAAGAAGCTGCCAAACTGCCCGCCAAACGCTGGGCCACTCTGGCGCCCAATTACGAATATGGCCAAAGCGCTGTTGCAAGTTTCAAAGAGTTGCTCAAAGCCAAACGCCCCGATGTAGAGTTTGTGGGAGAACAATGGCCCGCCCTCGGCAAGATTGACGCAGGCAGCAGTTTGAGTGCGCTCATGCAAAGTAAGCCCGATGCCATCTTCAACGTGACCTTTGGCGCAGACTTGGCCAAGCTGGTGCGAGAAGGCAATCAGCGCGGCATTTTTCCGAAAGTACCGGTGGTGTCCTTGTTGTCTGGCGAGCCCGAGTACTTGGAAGTCTTGAAAGACGAAACACCTAAAGGCTGGATTGTGACGGGCTACCCTTGGGATCAGGTTGATACCAAAGAACACGCAGCCTTTGCTGCCAACTACTACCGCAAATTCAAAGAGAACCCCAAGGTGGGATCTGTGGTGGGCTATGCCACCATGCAGGCTATTTTTGCTGCCATCAAAAAAGCAGGCAGCACCGACAACGAGAAGTTGGTCTTGGCCATGCGCGGTTTGAAATTCAGCACACCCTTTGGTCCCGCTGAGTTTCGCGGTATTGACCAGCAATCTACGATGGGTGCATTTGTAGGCAAACTCGATTTGCGGGGCAACCAAGGCACCATGACGCAGTGGCGTTATGCCGATGGCAAAAACTACCAGCCCACCGATGCGTACGTAAAGTCACGCAGACCCGCCGCAGCAATGCAGTAAGTTAGCCAAAGCGCGACGCGGCCATGCGCTTGGCCAGCGTTGCGGCCATGGGCAGCGGCTCATGCGCAATGTGCGCGGCCAGCAACTCGCCACACAGCACCGACCAGCTGATGCCTCTGGCGCCCATGCCTGTGCATACGTGCAAACCTTTGAAGTCTGGATGCGAAAATTCGCCTACAGCGGGCACTCTGTCTGGCAGGGCCGATCGAATGGCAGCCCAAGAGTGAGTCGCACGCGTGTCTAGTTTGTGACGAATATCTTCTTGCAACGCAGGCATCAGCTCGGCCCATTGCTGCAGGTTGCTGTACAGATCTTCTGTGCGTGTTGACAGGTCAAAATCGTTGCGTTGAAAACTTGACCCCACTAGCCATTGTTGATCTTGTTGATCGGCTTGTGGCAATGTCAAATGGCCAATGTAACTGCCGTGCCCATTGACTGGAAATGTTGGCAAGGCATGGCGAAGTTTTTCTGGCAATGCGTTCATTGAGCCCCACGTCACTTGTCCGCGCAGTGCTGTAGCTGGCAGGTGAGGGCGCGTTGCAGTAATTTCATTGCCAGAGCAAACAACGCTGTTAAGCAAGTTTTGGCATGCATGTGCGTTGGCCAGAACCAGTAGTTCCGACCGCGCAAGGCATTGGCCTTTTTCGTCTAGCGCCAGCCACTGAGAATTGACCTTTTCAAGTTGGGCAACATGGCAATTGCCGCGCCACGTGATGTTGGGGTGAGAGAGTTGTGCCTTTACAAATGCAGGCGTCTGAATCCATCCTGCCAAGGGGTGCCAAAGCGCTTTGGCGTCTTCGTCAAGACCGCCGGCCAATTTTTGCGTTGTACTGGCATGCGTGCTCCACTCATGACCTGCAGCGGGCCATTCCTGACCACTGGGAAGCTCACGTTTGCCTGCATAGCGATGCTCGAGCAATTGCGACAATTGCCAGTGCTTGCCTTCTTGTAGCAACAGCTTGGCTCGGTGCAGGGTTGCACGCACGCCATCACGAGTGATGCGCGAGAGCACGTTGTTGTCTGGCGATACATGGGTGGCAAAAATACCCGCAGGCAAGCCAGAGGCACCTGCACCCAATTCAGGGCCTTGGTCCAAGACGTCTACTCGCCAACCCCTGGTGGCCAAACTGTAAGCTGCGGCTGCACCCGACAAGCCTGCCCCAATGACCACGGCGTGTTGGGCGACAGACGAGGCATGCGCTAAATTGGATCGCAAAGTAGATTTTGGTGTCCATGCGGGATCAAACGTGCCTGTTGTAGAGGAGTTCATTTGGACACCAGCTTGCAACCATTCGTCGCTTTGCGTAGTCATGGCCTCTGCCCAGACGATGGCTGTACCTCGTTTGCAGAGTCGGGTTGCTTGTTTGGCCCCTAAAGTGTTGGAGGCATCAATGCGCATGCTGTCTACTGCAATATCAATTTCCCGCGCAATGGTTGGCAAGGGGCCAATGCATAGGGTCAGTTGAACACTGCCTTGTTCAAAAACAATGCGGTGTACACCTGGCAACAAGCCAAAGCATTCAGCCGCAATTAGGGGATGGATGTGGCTAGGCGTGTCAGCGGTCAAGGCCGTAAAAAACAGCCGATGAGGTGCGTTGGCATCTTGTTGCCAAGCTTGAAGGGTGTGGACAAAAGATTCGCCACTCCCAAAGGATGTTTCAAATGCGTGCCAACTGTGTTGCCACGCTGCTCGATGTTGCCAGTGACCCGCGTGAAAATCAGGGGTTGGTGGGCGGGACATAACCTTGGGCTGCATCGGCGCCAGAACCAAAGAAATGGTTTTCCATTTGACGGGCCAAATACTGACGAGCACGTGCATCGGCCAAGTTCAATCGGTTTTCGTTGACCAACATGGTTTGGTGCTTGAGCCATGCAGCCCAGGCTTCTTTGCTGACACTTTCCCAAATGCGTTTGCCCAAATCGCCTGGATAGGGCGGAAAGTCCAAACCTTCGGCTTCTTTTTCCAATTTGATGCAATTAACGGTGCGCGCCATGGTGTTCCTTGATGAAGCTTAAGATCGTCTGTGTATACAGATATAAAATTATTGTATTTCCAATACCAACGAATAAGCCTGAAAATAGCTTGTTTTGTTTCAATTCCCCTAGGTTTTATGAGTGCATTTTTAGAAGAAAAAGTCCTGAGTGTTCACCATTGGACCGATCGATTGTTCAGTTTCACCACCACGCGAGATCAAGCTCTGCGTTTTTCGAATGGTCATTTCACCATGATTGGCTTGCGTGGCGACAACGGCAAGCCCTTGCTACGTGCCTACAGCATTGCCAGTGCCAACTACGAAGAGCACTTGGAGTTTTTGAGCATCAAAGTTCAAGACGGTCCCTTGACTTCTAAATTGCAGCACATTCAAGTGGGTGACACCATTGTGGTGGGCCGCAAACCCACAGGCACTTTGCTCATTGATTACCTCACGCCCGCCAAACGTTTGTACCTCATTGGTACGGGTACTGGCCTGGCACCTTTCATGAGCATCATTCGCGATCCCGAAACCTACGAGCGTTTTGAGCAAGTGGTTTTGTTGCATGGCGTTCGTGAAGTGAAAGAGTTGGCTTACCGCAACTACATCACACAAGAGTTGCCTCAAAACGAATTTTTGGGCGAGATGGTCAGCAAGCAATTGTTGTATTACCCCACCGTCACACGGGAAGCTTTTGAACACCAAGGCCGCGTGACTGATTTGCTGGAGAATGGCAAGATCAGTGCAGATTTGGGCATTCCAGCACTCAATGCGGCAGAAGATCGCGTGATGATTTGCGGTAGCCCCGAAATGCTGCGTGACCTCAAAGCCTTGTGCGAGAAGCGCGGCTTTGTTGAAGGCAATACCAGCACGCCCGGTCAGTTTGTCATTGAACGTGCTTTTGTTGAAAGTTAATTTTTGAAACTGCATGCCTAAATCCGAAAAGTACAAATGCCCATAAGCCTCGATACCTTGAAGCAATTCCCAGCACGTGCATGCTTGGGGCTTGTTGCGCTGGGCAGCATCGCCATGTTGGTCTTTGGCATTGTGTATTTGCAAAATTTTCTGGGTTTGGTGCCATGCCCAATGTGCATCGTGCAACGCTACGCCCTGATTGGCGTCATTGTGTTGAGTTCGCTTGGCGCTTTGGGAGGCGGCCAGTTGCTAATCAAGATCATTTCTTGGGGTGTCTTTTTAACGGCTGGCTTTGGCGCTTTTGTGGCGGCCCGTCAATCGTGGCTGCAATGGTATCCACCCGAAGTGGTGTCTTGTGGCCGCGACTTTTACGGCATGATTGAAAACTTTCCCATGCAGCGCTTTGTTCCCATGATTTTCAAGGGCAGTGGCGATTGCACCAAAGTCGATTGGACGTTTTTAGGCGGCACCATTGCCAATTGGTCGTTTGTGGCGTTTACCAGCATCCTCTTGTTGATGCTGGCCATTCGTTGGCGCGATGGCTGGTTCAGAGCAGCTGTTCCGCAGCCACTGGCCTAATTTCAAATCACCTTGGCCTCTCAACCGCTTGGGTTGAAACTTCTTAACTGAGTTTTTTCACCAGCACTTGGCTGCGTCTGTCCCAGTTGTACTTACGCTTGCGAGCTTCGGGCAACCAGTCGGGGTCCATCTGAACAAAACCGCGCTTGATGAACCAATGCATGGTGCGCGTGGTGAGCACAAAAATACTTTGTAGGCCCATGGCGCGCGCCCGTTGTTCAATGCGTTTCAAAATCTTCTCGCCATCGCCTTGACCTTGAGATTGAGGCGACACCGTCAGAGCCGCCATCTCAGCTGTCTTAGCTTCTGGATAAGGGTAGAGTGCAGCGCATGCAAAGATCACCCCATCGTGTTCAATGATGGTGTAGTGGTCAACGTCACGTTCAATTTCGGTGCGATCTCGTTTGACCAAGGTGCCGTCGTTTTCGAAGGGCTCGATCAATTGCAAGATGCCGCCCACATCGTCGTGGGTGGCTTCGCGCAGTTCTTCCAGTTTTTCATCGATCACCATGGTGCCGATGCCATCGTGCACATAAATTTCTAGCAGCAGCGCACCATCGACCGCAAAGGGCAAGATGTGACTGCGCTCGACGCCTTCTTTGCAGGCCTTGACGCAGTGCTGCAAATAGAACGCATGGTCTGTGGGCAACAAAGCGGCAGGCAATTCATTGAGCCACTTTTCGGCCGTGGCCAAGGGCAGCTCGGTATCGATGGGGTTGTCGTCTGATTCTGGGGCTTCAGGGTTGATGCGCAAACCTGGAATTTCGGTCAAGAAGATGAGTTTGTCGGCTTGCATTTCGATGGCCACACTGGTGGCCACTTCTTCCATCGACAAATTGAAAGCTTCGCCCGTGGGAGAAAAACCAAAAGGCGAGAGCAGCACCATGGCGCCCATGTCCAAGGTTTGGGTGATGCCGGCCACGTCAACTTTGCGGACCAAGCCGGAGTGTTTGAAATCAACACCGTCCACAATGCCCACTGGACGTGCTGTTAGGAAGTTGCCACTGATGACGCGCACCGTAGAGCCAGCCATGGGTGTGTTGGGCAAGCCTTGGCTGAAGGCGGCTTCAATTTCGTAGCGCAATTGGCCCGCCGCTTCTTGGGCGCAATCGAGGGCCACTTCGTCGGTAATTCGGATGCCGTGTGAATACTTGGGCTCGTGGCCTTTGGCCAATAATTGATCGTTGACCTGTGGACGAAAACCGTGCACCAGCACAATTTTGACGCCCATGCTTTGAATCAACGCCAAGTCTTGTGCCAAGTTTTGTAATTTGCCCGCGGCTATGGCTTCACCCGCGATGCCCACCACAAAGGTTTTGCCGCGGTGCATGTGAATGTAGGGCGCCACCGAGCGAAACCAAGGTACGAAGGTGAAGTTAAAGACAGTGGACATGGGCTAGGGGGTCTCTCGAAAGGGGGCCAAGACAGCGGATAATTCAGGCCTTACGCCATCCCTGATTTTTACAGAAGTTTTGCCATTGTCCGCTACCCCCTTGAAAATCGAGTTTCCTGAGTCTTTGCCAGTGTCGGCAAAGCGCGACGAAATTGCGCAGGCCATGGCGGATCACCAGGTCATCATCGTCTGTGGTGAGACCGGATCGGGCAAAACCACTCAACTCCCCAAAATTGCCTTGGCCCTGGGCCGCGGTCGGCTCAATGCGCCGCCTGGTCAACGCGGTAAATGGATTGGCCATACCCAGCCTAGGCGCATTGCGGCCAGCAGTGTGGCCAAGCGCATTGCCGAAGAGCTCAAAACGCCTTTGGGCGATGTGGTGGGCTACAAGGTGCGTTTTCAAGACCGCTTGTCGAAAGACGCATCGGTCAAGCTGATGACCGACGGCATATTGCTGGCCGAGACCCAAAACGACCCGCTGCTTGAAGCCTACGACACGATCATCATTGACGAGGCCCACGAACGCAGCCTGAACATTGATTTCTTGCTGGGCTACATTCGTCAAATTTTGCCTCGCAGGCCAGATCTGAAAGTGGTGGTGACCTCGGCCACCATTGATGCCGATCGCTTTGCCCAACACTTTGCTTCCAGCAAAGGGCCGGCCCCCGTCATCATGGTGTCGGGACGTACCTTTCCCGTTGAGATGCGGTGGCGCCCCTTTGAAGAGACGCGTGAGCGCGATTTGAACGATGCCATTGCAGAGGCTGTGGACGAACTTTGGACCGGACACGCATCGGGCGACATCTTGGTGTTTTTGCCAGGGGAGCGGGAGATCAGGGAGGCCAATGACCATCTGCGCAAACATTTGACGCACAGTGCCGTCACGCGTGGTGCAGAGGTATTGCCGCTGTTTGCACGCCTGTCTCAATCTGATCAGGAGCGTGTGTTTGAAAGTCACAACGGTCGCCGCATTGTGTTGGCCACTAACGTGGCCGAAACATCTCTGACTGTGCCTGGCATTCGTTATGTGATTGATGTGGGCACTGCGCGCGTGAAGCGTTACAGCTTGCGCAGCAAAGTTGAGCAGCTGATGGTAGAGCCCATTAGCCAAGCGGCCGCCAATCAGCGGGCAGGTCGATGTGGTCGTGTGGCCAACGGTATCTGCATTCGTTTGTACGACGAGAAAGATTTCAACGGCAGGCCGCGCTTTACCGATCCAGAAATTTTGCGATCCTCTTTGGCGGGTGTGATCTTGCGCATGAAGTCTTTGCACTTGGGCGTGGTGGATGACTTTCCGTTCATTGAAGCACCGTCCAAGCGCGCCATCACCGATGGCTATCAATTGCTGGCAGAACTGGGCGCCGTGAACGATGCCAATGAGTTAACACGAACGGGTGTTGAGTTGGCCAAGTTGCCCTTGGACCCGCGTGTGGGACGCATGATTTTGGAAGCGCGCGACCGACAAGCCTTGGATGAAGTGTTGATCATTGCCAGTGCCATGTCGGTTCAAGATGTGCGAGACAGGCCCATGGAGGCACAAGCACAAGCCGACCAAGCGCACGTGAAGTTTGACGATGAGAAAAGCGAATTCACAGGCTATTTGAAATTATGGAAATGGTTGTCAGAAGCACGTGGCGGAAAATCTGCTGCCGGCTCTGAGCACAAGCTGAGCAACCGTCAATACGAACAATTGCTGCGTCAAAACTTTGTGAACATTCGCCGTGTGCGCGAGTGGCGTGACACGCACACGCAGTTGCACACCACGGTGGCAGAGCACCGTTGGCACCTGAACAGTTTGCCGGCCACATATGAACAAATTCACCTGTCGATGTTGGCGGGTTTGCTGGGCAACGTGGGTTACAAGCAAGACGACGAAGATGTTTACCTTGGTGCGCGAGGCATCAAGTTTTATCGCCACCCCGGCGCCCATTTGTCTAAGAAGCCAGGCCGCTGGACGGTGGTGTCGGAGTTGGTTGAAACCACGCGCTTGTTTGGCCGTGGCATTGCCAACATTGAGCCCACATGGCTCGAGCAAGTGGGCGGCCATTTGCTGCGCAAACAACTTTTAGATCCGCATTGGGAAAAGAAGTCGGGTGAGGTGATCGCCCTGGAACGTGCCACGCTGTATGGCTTGGTGGTCTACAGCGGTAGGCGTGTGCCCTTTGGAAAAGTCGATCCACAAACTGCGCGTGAAATTTTCATTCGTGAAGCTTTGGTGCAAGGCCAATGGGAAACGTCATTGCCTTTCTTGGCTGCCAATCACAAGATGATTGCCAAGGTGGAAGAGCTAGAGCACAAGTCTCGGCGACAAGACGTGCTGGTGGACGATGAACTGATCTTTGCTTTTTACGATCAACAAATTCCCGCCGATGTTTGCTCAGGCCGATTGTTAGAAGCTTGGTATCGCCAAGAAGTAAAGCGTCAGGCCAACTTGTTGTTGCTGAGCCGTGAAGAGTTGATGCGGCACGAGGCGGCAGGCATCACCACGCAGGCTTTTCCCAAAACCATTCGCTTGGGCGGTACCGACTGCAATGCCACCTATCTGCACGAACCGGGTGACGCTCGAGATGGGGTGACGGTGACAGTGCCTTTGTTTGTGCTGAACCAAGTGAGCGAAGAGCGTTGCGAGTGGCTGGTGCCAGGATTGCTCAAAGACAAAATTCACGCCTTGCTTAAAAGCTTGCCGCAAAAGCCAAGGTCACGGTTTGTGCCTTTGCCAGAGTCGGCCTCTAAATTAGCCGAAGCACTAGGGACGCCAGAAGCCTTTGGGTCGGGCTCCTTAACGGATGCACTCCTTAAGAAAGTTCGCGACATCACCAGCTTGGATGTGAAGCGCGCAGACTTTAAATTAGACATGCTCAGTCCTCACTTGTTCATGAACTTGCGCGTGGTCGATGAGCATGGGCGGCAACTGGGCATGGGCCGCAACTTGGGGGCACTCAAAGCCGATTGGGGCTCCCAGGCGCGGGGTGCGTTTCAGGCCTTGGCTCAACTCAAGGTGCAACCTAGTACAAGCCCTGCAACAGCAGCACATTCAAAGGATGCCAACGCCAAACAAAATCCGTCGGGCACAACTGAGCGAGTTGCCAAGACCGGTGCCTCGCCTTCTGGGGCGCTATCGCAAAAGGCGCCTGCCGTTTCTCAACAGCGTTACACCGCTTGGACCTTTGGTGACTTACCTGAATTGATGGAGATCAACAAAGGCGGTCAAAGCCTGATTGGTTTTCCGGCCTTGGTCGACTTGAACGATGCCGTGCAAATCGAGGTGTTTGACGAACCCGAAGTGGCTGCGCAAAAGCACCGCGAAGGTTTGCGTCGTTTGTTTGCTTTGCAAATTAAAGACGCGTTGAAGTATTTAGAAAAGAACATTCCCGATTTGCAAAAGATGGCTGTGGCATACATGCCTTTGGGCACCGCCGATGAATTGCGTCAGCAAATCATTGAAGTGGCCTTGGACCGTGCTTTCCTCATGGACCCATTGCCTGCGGATGAGCTCAGCTTTAAGAAACGCATTGACGAAGGAAGAGGGCGCCTCACGCTCATTGCCAATGAAGTGGCTCGTTTGGCCGGCATTATTTTGCTTGAATTTGCGGCGGCTACACGCAAAATCAAAGACACCAAGAACGCACCCGATGCCACAGCCGATTGCGCTCAGCAGTTGCAACGTTTGGTGAACAAGCGATTCTTAGCGCTCACACCTTGGACCCAATTGCAGCACTACGCTCGCTACTTAAAAGCCATCGTGTTGCGTTTGGACAAATACCGCGCCGATCCTGCGCGCGACGCCGCCAAGCTGTTAGAGCTCAAGCCACAAGAGCAACGCTATTGGCGCTTGGTGGTCGATCGCAAAGGTGCGGTGGATGACCGGATGTTGGAGTTTAGATGGTTGCTAGAAGAGCTGCGAGTGAGCTTCTTTGCGCAAGAGTTACGCACGCCTCAACCTGTGAGTGTAAAGCGCCTGGACAAAGCTTGGGCGCAGTTGAATCACTAAGTGCTTTGAATTTAAAGCGCTTAGCTCGCTTTTGGCAAAGTCATCAGAGGAATGTCTTTGGCGACAGCCAGTTTGTCCAGCTGTTGACGTGTTTGACTGGCCAAAAATGCAGCGATGCCTTCATGGGTTGATTTGGCAAACAAGGCCTTAACGTCTTTCACTTCAATGCCTGCGGCATCGCACAAAGACTTGGCAAAGTGCGGCTCCAGTGCAGCCACTGCAACACGGCCGTTTTTGCAAGCGTACATTTTGTAGCCAGCATGGGCCCCGCCCACTGCGCCCTTGGGCAGCGTCATGCCCCAGTGTCTGGGAAGTGCTAACCAGGCTGCGGCATCGCTCAGGGCCACTTCGTGGAAGCTGCCTTTGCCAGAAGTGCGCTGCATCAACGTGGCTTTGAGCACCGCTTCGCTGGCCATCATGGCGCCGCCCATGTCTGCAAACAAACTGGCGGGCAGGTCCATGCCGGGCACCAAATCGACTTCGGCTTGATAGGTTAAATCGTGACCTGGAATTTCTGCCAAAGCGCCCGGTGCACCCACCACGCTGACGCAGCTGAGGTGTGGGTATTGCTTGTGCAACACTTTCCAGCCAAGTCCCAGCTTGTTCAGTGCAGAAGGTCTGAAGGAAGTTAGCAACACATCTGTTTTGGCCAAAAAAGCATGCAGTGCTTGCTGCCCTTTTGCATCTTTTAAATCGCATGTGATTTGCTTCACACCTTTGTGCAAGGTGTCGTAGCCACCCGGTGTGTAATGCGCCATCGGATCGCCGGCTGGCGGATTAACTTTGGTGCACGAGGCGCCCATTTGAGCCAAGCGCATTAAAGCGGCAGGCCCGGGCAGGTTCAGTGCCAAACTGACAACGCGCACACCGCGCAAGGTGGAATCTTTGGCCATGGCTTTTATGAATGATGCTGTTTAAATTACACACCCAAATGTTGGGCCATGATCTCGGGTTGAGATTGCAGCAATTCTGAACTGCCTTCAAATACCACTTCGCCTTTGACCAAGATCACATTGCGATCGGTAATTTGTGTGACGTGCTTCCAGTTTTTGTCAACGATGATGCTGCTGATGCCGCTTTCTTTGATGACGCTGCAAATGCGCCAAATTTCTCGTGCGATGAGCGGCGCTAAACCTTCTGTGGCTTCATCCAATATCAGCACATCGGGATTGGTCATCAAGGCGCGGCCAATGGTCAGCATTTGCTGCTCACCGCCAGAAAGTTGTTGGCCGCCATGCCCTAGTCGTTCCTTTAAACGAGGAAATGTTTCTAGTACGCGGTCGTAGGTCCAATCGTTTTGGCCTTGCGTACCAGGGCGCGCCGCCATCTTCAGGTTTTCAACCACGCTAAGGTTGCCAAAGATGCCGCGCCCTTCGGGGACATAGGCAATGCCTTGTTGTGCCACTTCAAAAATAGCGCGGTCGTTCATGCGCTCACCCTTGATGTGCACATCGCCAGAACGCGGTGTGACGATGCCCATGATGGATTTGAGCAAGGTGCTTTTGCCCATGCCATTGCGGCCCATCAAGCCAATGGTTTCACCGCGCTTTACTTCAAAGTCAATGTTGCGAAGAATGTGACTGGCCCCGTAGAAGCTGTTGAGCCCTTTGACTTGTATCAAGGTGTCGTTCATGTCAGTGATCCTCACCCAAATAGGCGGCTTGAACGCCCGCATCAGCGCGCACTGTGGCGGGCAGCCCGCTGGCAATCACAGTGCCGTTGACCATGACCGTCAATTGATCGGCCAAGGTGAAGATGGCGTCAATGTCGTGTTCAACCAGCATCATGGCGTGTGAAGGCTTGAGGCGCAGCAGCAACTGCACCATGCTCTCGGCTTCTGCCACACCCATGCCTGCCAAGGGCTCATCTAACAACAATACTTGCGGTTCGGTGGCCAATGTCATGGCGATTTCCAATTGTCTTTGCTCGCCGTGGCTGGCTGCGCCGGCCAGTGCATGGCGTCTGTTTTGCAAACCCGCCAATTCAATGGCGCGTTCTGCGCGCTGGTTGACATCGTTAATACGGCTTGCGTTTTGCAACCACGCCAATGGGTTAAAGGGCAGGGGTTGGCTGCGCGATTGGGCAGACAAGCGCACGTTGTCCCACACTGTAAAGCTTCTGAAGATGTTGGTCTTTTGATAACTGCGACCCAAGCCATGGCGCGAGATCTTCTCGGGCGTCCAGCCTGTGATGTCTTGTCCGTTCAAAGCCACATGCCCCGAGCTGGGCGGCAAGTCACCTGTGAGCAAATTGGTCAGCGTCGATTTGCCAGCACCATTGGGGCCAATGACGGCATGAATTTCACCTTTTCGCAAATCAACAGACACATCATTGACCGCTGTCAGGCCACCAAATTTTTTGGTAACTTTGTTTGCTCGCAACAACAAATTGTGCATTGAATGCGCTTCAGTCATGGCCTTGCTCCTTGGCTTTGAACAAGTTTGCAAATAAGCCCAAGATGCCGCGCGGGGCCAAAATGACCAATGCCACAATGAACAAGCCCATCCACAATTGCCAATGTTTGCCTAAGTTGAACCCTGCAATTTGCGGCAGGTCTTTGAACAAATGCAGCAAATACTCAAACGAGAAAGCGCCCACAATGGCCCCTGCAAAATTGCCCATGCCCCCTAAGATCACCATCATGATGACGTGAGCACTCATGTGAAAACCCATCAGCTCGGGATTGACATACCCCGATTGAGCACCCCACAAAAAGCCAGCCAATCCGGCCAACGCACCCGCCAATGTAAAGGCCGCGAGTTTGTGACTGAAAGTGCCATACCCCAAAGCGCGCATGCGATGTTCGTTGACACGAATGCCAGCAAGTGCCCTGCCAAATGGGCTCCACAACAAGCGCCTTAAAAACACATAGACCAACACCATGAGCGACAGGGTGAAGAAGTAGAAAACTTTTTTGTTTTCTAAATCAAACAGCAACGCGTCGGGTTTGAAGTTGATGTAGATGCCATCTGAACCCCCTAGCGCCTTGTTGTCAAAGAATGCATAAAACACCATTTGGGCAAACGCCATGGTGACCATGATGAAATAGATGCCGTGCGTTCTAACCACCAAAAAACCAATCACCAAGGCCAGCAAGGCTGAAGCGCCAATTGCCAAAGGCATCGACCACCACAAAGAGATGGGTTCACCTGGTGGTGTGATAAAGGCCAATGCATAACCTGCTACACCGAAGTAGGCGGCATGCCCTAAAGAGACCAAACCGGTGACACCTTGCAGCAAATCGAGGCTCATGGCGAAAATGGCCAAGATCATCATGCGGGTGACCATTTGAAGGTAATAGTCTGTACCCACAAAAGGAAAGGCTGCCAGCGCTAAAAGCGCAGTGCCAAGCAAAATATTCAAACTGCGTGGCAGTGTTTCGATTGGGGCGTGTGCGTCGCTCATGCCATTCCCCTTAGTTTTTGAACAAGCCTTCAGGCTTGTAAAGTAAAACAATGGCCATAAGCACATAGACCAACATGCCAGAGACTTGTGGCAACAACACTTTGCCAAAGGTGTCGACCAATCCCACCAGCAATGCCGCAATGAGTGCGCCTTTGACGGAGCCAATGCCGCCAATCACAACCACCACAAAACACATGATGAGCACCTGCGAGCCCATGTTGGGATAAACGCTAGAAACGGGCGCCGCCACCATGCCCGCAATGGTGGCCAAGCCAACGCCCAATGCAAACACCAGAGCATGGATCAATTTGATGTTGACGCCCAAGGCTTCTGTCATTTCGTGATTGAACGCACCAGCCCGAATTTTCATGCCCAGGCGCGTTTTAGAAATTAGCAAGTAAAGGCCCAAGGCCAAGACCAAACAAACGCCCGACATGAACAAGCGATACACGGGGTAAGAAAGAGTTTCGGTGAGAGGAATTGAAGCGCTCAGGGCCTCGGGAATGGTGACGCCATGCACATCGTCTCCCCACAAGATGGACCGCATTTCTTCAAAGACATAAATCAGACCAAAGGTGAGCAACACTTGATCGAGGTGGTCACGTTTGTAAAAGTGTCGGAACAAAAGCCACTCTAGCAACAAGCCAAACAGCACAGAAAGCGCAGTTCCCAAGATGATGGCCAGCGTGAAGCTTTGGGTCATGGCGGCCAATGACCATGCAAGGTAAGCCCCCAACATATAAAAACTTCCATGGGCCAAATTGACCACGCCCATGATGCCAAAGATCAAGGTCAAGCCAGCAGCCAGCATGAACAACAGCAAGCCATACTGAACACTGTTCAGCAACTGGATGAGGAAATTAACGAAATCCATAGGGGAATGTTCAAACGGATGCGATGGGCAAGGTTAGCCCATTGGGCAGAAAAAAAGCGGCGAATTTCTTCACCGCTTCGGCATCACAGGCTGCAATTAGCCCATGCGGCAACCTGTGCCCGGATCGGACAAGCCTTTTGCAGCTACACCAATCACTTTGTTTTCGCCTTTTTCAGCCACTCGCAAATAGATGTCTTGCACCGGATTGTGCGATTTGCTCATGGTCCACTTACCGCGTGGGCTGTCAATCACAGCGCCTTCCATGGCTTTGTAAAGCTCTGGCTTTTTAGACAAATCGCCTTTGACTGCGTTGGCGCCTTGAACGAGCAGCAAGCCCGTGTCATAGCCTTGAACGGCGTACACGTCGGGTTGCATTTTGAATGCCTTGGCATATTCCAAGCGGAAGCTTTTGTTGCGCGGTGTGTCCAAAGAATCGCTGTAGTGCAAAGTGGTCATGACGCCATCAGCTGCAGGGCCTGCAGCTTCCAACACGCCTTCGGTTAAGAAGCCAGAACCATACAAAGCAATCTTGCCTTTGAGGCCTGCAGCTGCGAAGTCTTTCATGAACTTGGCACCAGAAGGACCTGCAAAGAAGCAAGCGACTGCATCGGGTTTAAGGGCTGCAATTTCGGTGAGCAAGGCTTGGAATTCGACATTGGGGAAGGGCAAGCCCAACTCTTTGACAATGGTTCCGCCTGCCTTGGTGTAGCTCTCTTTGAAGCCTTCGTAAGCTTCGTCGCCAGCAGCGTATTTCCAAGTGATCCACACAGCCTTTTTGTGACCTTTGGCAACCATGGCTTGTCCGAGTGCCAAGGTGGGTTGGCTGTTGGAGAAGCTGGTGCGGAACACGTTGGGCGCGCACAAAGAACGCGTGGCCGCGTGAACACCTGCATTGGGGATGAGTGACAGCACGCCAGAGTCGCGCGCAACTTTTTGAATGCCCATTTGAACGCCCGAGTGCACGGTGCCGATGAGCACATCGACCTTGTCGCGCTGCACCAATTTGTTGGCGTTTTCAATGCCTTTGGAAGGATCTGATTCGTCGTCAACTTTGAACCACTCAATGTCACGACCGCCCAGTTTGCCGCCTTGCTCATTGATGGCCATGCGGACACCGTTTTCAATGGCGACACCCAAGGGGGCGAAAGCGCCAGAGTAGGGGAGCATCAAGCCGACGCGAATTTTGCCGGACTGTGCCAGCGCCAATTCAGGCAACAACAAGCCTGAGCTTGCAGCGCCAACCAAAGCGGCACTGCGTGACAAAACCAATCGACGTGAGGGGGAAGTTGTCATGGGAATCTCCTTTGAAGATGCATTATGTTGCATATCCGCAGGCAAAAAAGCTAGGCAAAACCCTTATCCGTGCAATTAAATGACGTTTGAGCTAAGAACAAGGGGAATGTAGGTGGCCTGCCCGGAGGGACTCGAACCCCCGACCTACGGCTTAGAAGGCCGTTGCTCTATCCAGTTGAGCTACGGGCAGATAAAAAAGGCCCTGGAACCAAGAAGGTAGGGCCTTATTTAGAATTGAATGGTCGGAGCGAAAGGATTCGAACCTTCGACCCTCTGGTCCCAAACCAGATGCGCTACCAGACTGCGCTACGCTCCGACAAGCCTCATATTCTAATGCGGGATCGGGGGAATTCTTGAAACTGGATGAAAAAGTTCTTTCATTTTTTCAAGATTCACCCGATGACCGTGATCAGCTGCCTCGCGTGACGGGCATCTCCACTTCGCCTGGCATGAGCAAATGCTTGGCCAATTCCAATTTGGCCAAAGAGTTGCGGTGAACTTCGTCGGGACCGTCGGCCAAACGCAGAGTGCGTTGGTGTGCATAGGCATAAGCCAACGGGAAGTCTTGCGACACACCACCGCCGCCGTGCGCTTGAATGGCCCAATCAATGATTTGGCAAGCCATTTGAGGTGCCACGATTTTGATCATGGCAATTTCTGCCTTGGCCACTTTGTTGCCAACAGTGTCCATCATGTAGGCGGCTTTGAGTGTCAACAAGCGCGCTTGTTCAATCATGCAACGCGATTCGGCGATGCGTTCTTGCCAAACAGTTTGACGTGCCACTTCGCGGCCAAAGGCTACGCGCGTGTTGAGGCGTTTGCACATCAACTCCAATGCTCGTTCTGCGACACCGATGGTGCGCATGCAATGGTGAATGCGTCCTGGGCCCAAGCGGCCTTGTGCAATTTCAAAACCACGGCCTTCGCCTAACAACAAGTTGGCAGCAGGAACACGAACATTTTCTAACAGGACTTCCATGTGACCGTGAGGGGCATCGTCGTAGCCAAAAACTGACAACGCGCGAAGCACCGTGATACCGGGTGTGTTGGCTGGCACGATGATCATCGACTGTTGCTCGTGACGACCGGCGTCTGGATTGGTTTTGCCCATGACGATGTAAACCGCGCAACGTGGATCGCCAGCACCAGAAGACCACCACTTGCGGCCATTGATGACGTACTCGTCGCCGTCGCGGCGGATTTCACATTGAATGTTGGTTGCATCGGAGGAGGCAACATCGGGTTCTGTCATGAGAAAGGCTGAACGAATTTCGCCCTTGAGCAAAGGCTCGAGCCACTTGTCTTTGAGTGACTCGCTGGCGTAGCGCTCAAAGGTTTCCATGTTGCCTGTGTCGGGCGCTGAGCAGTTGAAAATTTCTGCAGCAAATGGCACGCGTCCCATGATTTCACACAAGGGCGCGTATTCCAAATTGGACAAGCCTTGGGGTGCACGTGGCGATTTGGGCAAGAACAAATTCCACAAGCCAGCAGCTTGAGCTTTGGGTTTGAGTTCTTCTACGATTTTGGTAGGAATCCACGCATTGCCCTTGGCGCGATTGTCTGCAATCTCTTGGAAAAAGCGTGCTTCGTTGGGATAGATGTGCTCGTCCATGAAAGCCAGCAAGCGCGCTTGCATGGTTTTGACTTTGTCTGAATATTCGAATTGCATTGAAGGTCTCCTGTTAAATCTTAATGAGTTGAGTTCAAACTTTGCTGGCGAATTGCCATGCCATCTCTGCCATGGGTTTGGCGCCAGCGCCTGATGATTTGGCTTGCTCGCTTGAGGCTGTGCCGTCTTCGACACGTTTGGCAATGCCCTGCAAAATAGCAGCGATGCGGAAGAGGTTGTAGGCCATGTAGAAGTTCCAATCGATGGCCAATTTGTCGGGGGTAGTGAAGCCCGTGCGTTCGCAGTAACGCTTGATGTACTCGGCTTCATCTGGTATGCCCAAGGCTTTGTGATCCAAGCCGCCAATGCCTCTGAATGACCCGGGCTTGATGTGCCAGGCCATGCAGTGGTAACTGAAGTCGGCCAAGGGGTGCCCCAAGGTAGACAGTTCCCAATCTAAAACAGCCAATACTTTGGGCTCTGTGGGGTGAAACATGAGGTTGTCTAAGCGGAAATCGCCATGAACAATGCTGACCAAAGATTCGTCTTTGGCGCTGCTGGGAATGTTGGCAGGCAACCAAGCCATCAGCTTGTCCATTTCTGGAATGTCTTGCGTCACAGAGGCTACGTATTGCTTGCTCCAACGACCAATTTGACGCTCGATGTAACTGCCAGGTTTGCCGTAGTTGGCCAAGCCTTGGTCTGCAAACTTGACGCTGTGAAGTGCTGCGATGACGCGGTTCATTTCATCGTAAACCTCGCCGCGCTGGGCGTTGGTCATACCAGGCAAAGACTGGTCCCACAAAACACGGCCCGCCACAAATTCCATGACGTAAAAGGCTCGACCGATGATGGCTTCGTCTTCGCACAAGACATGCATTTTTGCAACAGGAACTGCCGTTCCCGCAAGTCCCTTCATGACTGCAAACTCGCGTTCAATGGCGTGTGCAGAAGGCAGCAGTTTGGCCACAGGACCCGGTTTTGCGCGCATGACATACGAACATGCGGGGGTGATCAGTTTGTAGGTGGGGTTGGATTGGCCGCCCTTGAACATTTCGACGCTTAAGGGACCTTTGAAGCCGGGCATATGGGCATGCAACCAAGCCTCGAGGGCTTGGACATCAAAGGCATGTGTGCCCGTGACAGGGCGGGTGCCCACGAAATGATCAAACTGGCTCATGTGGGAGTACCGCCGTAAATTAACAAACTGATGGGTGTGGGTGGGGTGTTCAGTCGTCCGAATCCACAATTTTCAGAAGAGCTTCTCTGTCGAGAACTGTGAGTCCACCGGGCTCGATTTTGATGACATGCTCGCGCTCCATTTGCTTCAACTCTTGGTTGACGCGTTGACGCGAAGCACCCAGCAACTGTGCCAGTTCTTCTTGCGCCAATTGCAAACTGATGCGAATGGCTTTGGCATCCGAAAGACTTGGCACGCCATAACTGCGCAGCAAGTGATTGAGTTGCTTGGCCAACCTTGCGCGCAAGGGCAAGGTGTTCAGGTCTTCGACCAAGCCAAACAACTGCCGAATGCGACGGGCGTGCAAACGCAACATGGCGTCGTACAGCTCCACGTGAGAAGACAGGATTTTTTTGAAATCTGCTTTGGCCACATTGAGCGTGGTGGTTTCGCCGTGTGCGTAGGCATCGTGCGTCCGCCTGTCGCCGTCGAAGATGGAGACGTCGCCAAACCAAATGCCCGGTTCGACATAGGTGAGGGTGATCAGTTTGCCCGACACCGAGGTGGAGCTGACCCGCACGGCACCCTTGGCGCAGGCGATCCACTGCTCCGGCGGCTCGCCGCGGGCTGCAATCAGTTCGCCGTCTTTGTATCGCTTGACGTAGGCACATCGAAGAATGTCGTGTCGTAGTGAGGGTGAAAGGGTTGAGAACCATCGACCTGCGTTAATCGATTCTCTTTCCTCCATCGTAAGAATGGGTTCGTCCATAGTCTGTCTTTTGAGTGACTGGGTTGCTGAAAAATGTCGCCTGAGAGACCCGGTCTTATTCGTAGCGCGGTGTTTCTTTGTTCAAAAAAGCTGAAATGCCAATGCCTGCATTGGCGTGATGCAGGTTTTTGACAAAGTGATCACGTTCTTGGCTGAGTTGTTGATGCAACGTTGCGCCATCGGCTTCGTTGAGGAGTTCTTTGATGCTGGCCAATGCGTTGGACGCACGCTGGTTCAATTTGCTGGCCATTGTGAGCGCTGTTCCGAGGGCTTGGCCTGGCTCGCACAAGGTGTTGACCACGCCCAGTTGGTGCATGCGCTCGGCGCCCACACGGTCTCCCAACATCAAGAGCTCGGTGGCCAATTGGCGTGGCATGACGCGCGACAAACTCCATGTGCCCCCGCCATCGGGTGACAACGCAATGTTGCTGTAGGCCATGACAAAAATGCTGTTGCGTGCAGAAACAATGAGGTCGCAGGCCAAGGCCAACGAAAAACCTGCACCCGCGGCTGGGCCTTCAACGGCAGCTATGACGGGTTTGGGGAAAGTACGAATGGCTTCGATCCAATTGTGCAAACCTTCAATGCTTTGAGCTTGGTGCGCTGGCGGTTTTTGCCGGTTGTCATTGAGCCTTTGCAGATTGCCGCCCGCGCTGAACAAGCCGCCATCGCCAGTGATAACGACGCTCTTAACCTCAGCGCTTGATTCTGCAACGCTGAGCGCCTCCACGCCAGCCGCATACATTTCTGGCCCAAGCGCATTCCTGTGTTCAGGATTGCTCAAGGTCAAGATGAGGGTGGCGCCTTCGCTGGTGCTGAGCAGTTGTGCCGACATCTGTTCAATCCTCAGTTTGCAGCAGTGACAAACCAATGGCGCCGCGGCGACGCAGCCAAGGGCTAGGGCGATAACGCGGATCGCCATACACCGTTTGTAAATTGAAGAGGACTTCTAAAACATTGGTGGGGCCCAACTTGTTGCCCAAAGCCAGGGGGCCAACAGGATAGCCCAGACCCAAGGTGACGGCAACGTCCAAGTCGGACGGCGAACACACGCGCTGTTGGCACATGTCGGCTGCAATGTTCACAATGTTGGCTACTACGCGCTGTGTGACGAATCCGCCACTGTCGCGGACCACGCTAACAGCTTTGCCATCTTTGGCAAACAGGGCATGCGCTGCATCGCGCATGTCGCTTCGGGTAGCGGGGTTGGTGGCCAGAACGCGCCGTTTGGTGGCGGCGTCGTCAAACAACATGTCGATGCCAACTGTGCGCGCAGGATCCAAGCGCTCGACCACCGCTACTGTGGTGACGTCAAATCCTAAAGGCGCCACGATGGTGAGGGCTTGGGGGGAAGGTGAGGCGCCCGATTCGATGGTGGCGCCCAGGTCTTTGAGTAACTGCAACAACTCGAGCCTTCGCGAAGCACGAGGAGACACCCAAACGGGTGGAAATTCTTTGACATCTGGCACGGGTGGTTCTGGCATGACCACCGCTTTGCCCTCGACGTAAGTGTAGAAACCTTCGCCTGCTTTTTTGCCAACCACGCCGCCAGCCAAACGTTGAGCTGTGATGACACTGGGACGGTAGCGAGGTTCTTGGTAGTACTGGTTGTAAATGGATTCCATCACGGGGTGTGAAACATCCAAGGCTGTGAGGTCAAACAATTCGAAGGGGCCTAACTTGAAGCCGACTTGATCTTTCAAGATGCGATCGATGGTGGCGAAATCGGCAACACCCTCCGAGACAATGCGCAGTGCTTCTGTGCCGTAGCCACGGCCCGCATGATTGACAATGAAACCAGGGGTGTCATTGGCTTGAACAGGTGTGTGGCCCATCTGCGTGGCGAAGGTGGTCAGGCGTTCACAAACATCGGCATTGGTTTTTAAACCCGCAATGACTTCGACCACTTTCATGAGCGGCACTGGATTGAAAAAGTGATAGCCCGCAAAGTTGGCAGGTCGCTTGAGTGCCGCGGCAATGGCGGTGACCGACAAAGAGGACGTGTTTGTGACCAAAACGGCAGATTCAGGCAGCAAGTTTTCAAGGTCAACGAACAATGATTTTTTGATGTCCAGACGCTCGACAATGGCCTCAACAACCAACTCGCATGACTTCAAGTCATTCAGTGAATTGGCGCTGTGTAAACGTGATTTGTAAGCATTGACAGTCTCAGCATCCAAGCGTCCTTTACTGGCCAAAGTGTCCCAAACTTGAAAAACGGCATCCTTGGCTTTTTGAATGGCTTCTGACTGTGTGTCGTACAGCCAAACTTGGCTGCCAGCTTGGGCTGCAATTTGTGCAATGCCGCGGCCCATGGCGCCTGCGCCAATGACTGCAACATGATTGAATGCGAGTGTCATGCTTGAATTACTTTAACGGCGAACTTGAAGTGCGCCAGGGTTAACGATGTTGGTGGGTGTACCTTTGATAAAGTTGACCACGTTGTCAAAGGCTGCACCAAAATAAAGTTCGTAGTTGTCTTGTTCGACATAGCCAATGTGGGGCGTGCAGATGCAATTTTCCAAGCGCAGCAATGCGTGGCCTTGCAAAATGGGCTCGTGCTCGAACACATCAATGGCAGCCAAGCCAGGACGACCACGATTGAGGGCGCTGATGAGGGCGTCGGGTTCTAGGAGTTCGGCGCGTGACGTGTTGACAAACATGGCGCTAGTCTTCATGCGTGACAAATCTTCTAAAGTCACAATGCCTCGAGTTGCATCATTCAAACGCAAATGCACGGAGATCACATCGCATTGCTCGAAAAAAGCTTCGCGTGTTGCTGCAGGAATGCAGCCCTGTTCGACTGCTTTTTCGCGTGATGATTCGCTGCCCCAAACCACCACTTGCATGCCAAACGCTTTTGCATAACCTGCCACCAGCTGGCCAATTTTGCCGAAGCCCCAAATGCCCATGGTGCGACCGCGCAAGACAGTTCCAAGACCAAAGTTGGCAGGCATAGAAGCAGCTTTTAGGCCCGATTGTTGCCATGCACCATGCTTGAGATTGCCGATGTATTGTGGCAATCGTCGCGCAGCAGCCATGACCAAGGCCCACGTGAGTTCTGCAGGTGCGTGCGGCGAACCGGTGCCTTGTGCTACTGCAATGCCTCGCTCGGTGCAAGCCTCTAAATCGATGTGAGAGCCAGCACCGCCAGTTTGAGAGATGAGTTTGAGGCGCGGGAGCTTTTCAATCAACTGACGATTGAGGTGGGTGCGTTCACGAATGAGCACCAAAATGTCTGCATCTTTTAGACGAACTGAAAGTTGTCCCAAACCCTTCACGGTGTTGGTGTAGACCTTGGCGCTGTAGGCATCGAGTTTGGATGCACAGTCTAGTTTTCGGACGACATCTTGGTAGTCGTCAAGGATCACAATGTTCATGGGCACTATTGTGCCTTGCCAGAAGGCCCCTGCTAAGGCGACCTTTCAAATTTTGAGCACCAAAGTGCTGGGGCCTGGCTTTGATTTCGAGAAAAATCAGTGGGGCAGTGAAGGCTTGTTTTGGCTTTCTAAAGCAACCAAACGGTCTAATTCTGCACAAACATCGGCCATCTTTCCGGAAATGACCATGCGACCCGCGCAAGAGGACGCTTCGCCTTGCTCAGAAACACGCAAAACCCGGAGTGCGCGTGGGCTGGGTTTGCAGGCTGTAGGCTGAATAGAAATTGAAACAGACGCTGAAGCCGAGCGAGAAGGCTGGCCGACGTCTTCGTTTTCGAAGTGCAGGGCGCTGGCCATGAATTTTTGAAAGCCGTTGTAAATGTTGGCTATGCCTAAAAGTGCGATGGTCATGGAAATACTCTTTGAATAGGATAGAAAATTGAGGCTTGAAGAGGATGCTTGGGCTTGTAGGTGAAGCTAAAAGCTTTACATGAGCAAGGTGTTGCGAATGAGTCCGACAGCCAATCCTTCAATGTCGAATGGCTCTCCTGGGTGAACCAAAATGATGGGGTAGTCGGGGTTTTCGGGGAGCAGCTCAATGCGGTCGGGCTGTCTGCGAAGGCGCTTAACGGTTACTTCGTCGCCTAAACGGGCCACCACAATTTGGCCGTTGCGAACATCTTTGGTGGCTTTGACGGCCAGCAGATCGCCATCCATGATGCCGGCATCGCGCATGGACATGCCGCGAACGCGAAGCAAGTAATCGGGTTGTTCTTGAAACAGATGAGTTTCGACGTGGTAAGTGCGATCGACGTGTTCTTGCGCCAAAATAGGCGAGCCTGCAGCAACTCGGCCAATGAGCGGAAGCGCCAATTGGGCGAAACCGGGTAGGGGCATGCTGAACAAGTCGGAAGAGTTGCGCATGTGGTCGCGGGATGAGCCTTTGAGGCGAATGCCGCGAGAGGTGCCACTGACCAAATCGATGGCGCCTTTTCGTGCCAATGCCTGTAGGTGCTCTTCGGCAGCGTTGGCAGATTTGAAACCCAGGACCTGTGCAATTTCAGCACGTGTAGGCGGGGCACCGGTTTCAGCAATGGTTTTTTGAATGAGTTCCAAAATTTCTTGCTGACGGGCTGTGAGTTTGGGTTGATCGATCATGGTGACTTCCTTGAAAGGTGGCTGAATTCACAGAGAACTGTTTTCTTATCCAGTAACTGTATTTTTAACCAGTCTTTTTCCAAATGCAAGCAAAAAATCGAAAAATTGTTGTTTTAGGCACAGGCGGTACCATTGCCGGTGAGTCCAGTTCTGCTTCTGAAGGCCTCAGCTACAAGGCTGCACAGAGGGGAATCGATGTTTTGCTTCAGTCTGTTGCAGAAATCGGACAAGGCATGCCAAAAGCCTTGTCAGCCTTTCAGTTTGAATCAGAGCAAGTGGCGCAGGTAGACAGCAAGGACATGAGTTTTGCAATTTGGCACCACCTTGCACAGCGCTGCCATGCATGGCTTTCTCAAGATGAGGTCAAGGCTTTGGTAATCACCCATGGCACCGACACGCTAGAGGAAACCGCCTATTTCTTGTCTCGCGTCATTGCCATTGACAAGCCCATTGTGTTGACCTGTGCGATGCGTCCCGCCAACTTCAAAGATGCCGATGGCCCTCAAAATTTGCGAGATGCTTTGACGCTTGCAGCCACGGCCAACGGGACGGGTGTTTGGTTGGTGGCGGCAGGTGAAATTCACCACAGTCAATATCTTCAAAAGGTTCACCCAACCCGTTTGAACGCATTTGACTCAGGCGAAACGGGTGCAGCCGGCACGGTACAGCAGGATCAAGTGGCATGGTCTGCCACATTCAAAACGCCATCCTTCGACAAAATCGACGCTGCTTTTCATCTGCCCGAGCCTGCTAATTGGCCATGGGTCGAGATTGTGATGAACCATGTTCAAGCCAACGCAAAGTGTGTGGACCTGTTGGTGGCGGCGGGCGTTCAAGGCTTGGTCATTGCTGGTACTGGGAACGGATCGATAAGTACCGATTTGAAAGAAGGACTGCGCCGAGCTGAGACAGCGGGCGTTCAAATTCGGTTGGCAAGCCGATGCAATCAGGGGCCAGTGATTGCAACTGAATCGCATGCTTTTAAGGTGTCTGACGAATTGAATCCTGTCAAAACAAGAGTGGCCTTGATGCTGGACTTGATGTCCAAGCAGCAAAGCCACTAGAGGTTGCTACAGCGCGTGAATTAGGCTACGCCCAAAGCCTTCATGGCGCGCTGTGTGATGTCTTCCACAGAACCCATACCGCTGATAGCGCGGTACTGCGGCGCTGCTTGCGGCTCGCGCTGTGACCATTCTGAGTAGTAGGCCACCAAAGGACGGGTTTGTTGGCTGTAAACGTCTAAACGCTTTTTGACCGTTTCTTCTTTGTCATCGTCGCGCTGCACCAAGGGCTCGCCAGTGACATCGTCTTTGCCTTCTACTTTAGGGGCATTGAACTTCACATGGTAGGTGCGGCCAGAAGCAGGGTGTGAACGACGACCGCTCATGCGTTCGATGATGGCCTCAAATGGCACATCAATTTCGAGCACGTAATCGAGTTTGACGCCAGCAGCTTTCATGGCGTCTGCTTGGGGAATGGTGCGGGGAAAGCCATCAAACAAGAAGCCATTGGCACAGTCGGCTTGTGCAATGCGTTCTTTAACAAGATTGATGATGAGGTCATCGCTGACCAAACCGCCAGATTCCATGACCGCTTTGGCTTGAAGGCCCAGTGGGGTACCCGCTTTGACTGCAGCGCGCAGCATGTCGCCAGTGGAAATTTGCGGAATTGAAAATTTCTCGCAAATGAAGGCGGCTTGGGTACCTTTGCCTGCTCCGGGAGCACCTAGAAGAATCAGTCTCATGAAAGTTCCGAATAGTTATTAAATCTTTCGCCACAGCCTGCATGGCTCTCATTGGAGAATAGCACGGGAATCCATGATTTTCCTGACGGCAGCGCCTTGCGTCAGTCAGGCATGGAACAGCGCCCTTACGCGTGCTAAATCTTCTGGGGTGTCGACGCCTGGGCCGGGCACCTGATTTGTGACATGAACCGCAATTTTGTGACCGAACCACATGGCCCGAAGTTGCTCTAGCGCTTCACATGTCTCAATGGGTGCAGGTGGCAATGTAGGGAAGGTTTTTAAAAATCCAACCCTGTACCCGTAGATGCCGATATGCCTTAAAGGTGCTGGTGAAGGCAATTGTTGGATGCCTTGGGTGTTGCCGTCTCGCCACCAAGGAATGGGGGCTCGGCTAAAGTACAAGGCCAGTTGCATGTGGTCAATGACCACTTTGACAACATTGGGGTTGGTGAATTCGGCCACCTGGGTCAGGGCGTGTGCTGCCGTGCTCATGCTGGCAGCAGGACGCTGGCTCAGCAAACTGGCCACCTGATCAATTAACGCAGGATCGATGAGTGGCTCATCGCCCTGCACATTGACGACCATGTCATCATCTTTCAAACCGAGCAAAGCGCTGGCTTCTGCCAACCGATCGCTGCCGCTGGGATGGTCGATCTGCGTAAGCAGTGCGCGTACGCCGTGCTTCTCGCATGCCAGCACAATTTCGGGACTGTCTGCCGCCACTACAACTTGTGCCGCCTTGGACAATGCCGCACGCTGCGCGACCCGTACCACCATGGGCAAGCCTGCAATGTCTGCCAAAGGTTTGTTGGGCAAACGTGTGGAAGCCAGTCGGGCTGGAACCAAAACAGTGAAGGAGGGCGTCATGTCAGAGTCAGTGGCCAAGTTAGACCAAAGGTGTTCTTGGCTTGAGCGACTCTAATTCTTCATCGCTTAAGGTGCGTGCTTCGTTTTCAAGCAAGATGGGGATGCCGTTTCGGATGGAATAGGCCAAGCGAGCACTACGCGACCACAATTCTTGTGAGTCGCGTTGAAGGTCTAGCGGACCTTTGGTCACGGGGCATACCAGCAGTTCAAGTAATTTGGTGTCCATGGTGTCAATGATAACGGTGACGAGCCTTCACGAGTGCATCGAAAGCTTGCCAAAACTTTTTTTCTGGCTCAAATAACAGAGGCACTGACCAAGCCTGTGCTTGTTTCGGCCAAATTTTGACAGCATCTTTTTCGGTGCACAACAACTTCAAATGAGCCTGTGTGGGTTGCCAATTAGAGAAATCGTCGTGGTCTGGTAAAGCCGTCAGGTGTGAAATTTGAATTTTGGATGCTTTGAGCATGTCGGTAAATGCGTCTGGCTTGGCAATACCGCATACGACTTCAACTGGCTCATTTTGCAGAGAACTCAAGTTGACTTCTTGGCCCAAACCATTGATGGCCACTGGGCTCAGTTGACGCGTTGACTCGAAACCTTCTGGCAGCGTTCTATGGTGCGTGTGCAACAACAGATCGACCTTGCGTGGCCATGCTTCGCGCAAAGGACCGGCTGGCAACATATGACCGTTGCCTATGCCCATGCTGTCCATGACGCAAATTTCGATGTCGCGTTTCAGGGCCCAATGTTGCAAACCATCGTCACATACAAGGATGTTGACCTCTGGATGTTGATGTAGCAAGTGGCGCGCTGCCTCGACCCTTTTGACCCCTACAGCAACTGGCACTTTGCACTTGTTGAAAATGAGCAGTGGTTCATCGCCTACTTGCCCTGGGCTGCTGTGGGCTTGAACCATTTGCACGCCAAGATAGGTACGTCCATAGCCCCTTGAAACCACGCCCACTTTGTAGCCCTGCTGTTTTAAGTGTTGTACCAAGGCAATGGTCAGGGGTGTTTTTCCGCCGCCGCCTGCCACCACGTTGCCCACCACAATGACAGTTGCATTGACAGCTTGTGAAGGACGTAAACCCAGCGCATACAAACTGCGTCTGATAAGCCAAGCCAATCGGTACAACATTTCCAGCGGCCACAAGGCCAAAGTCATGGCTGATTTTTGTTGCCAATGTCGGGGCAATTGATGAAGCCAATGCATGGTGTGCTGATGCCCAAAGATCTATCAGGGCTGCTTAGGTGCCGCTGAATTTTGGTTGGCGTTGTTTTGCGTTGCAAACGCAATCTTTGAAATACCTTGTGTTCGGGCTGCTTCCAAAATATTGACCACGGCTTGGTGCGTGGCAGACGCATCGGCTTTGATGAGCAATGTGGCTTTCGTTTTGTTCATGCTGTTAAGCGCCATCATCAAATCTTGTGCCGTACGGCCTTCAATTTTGTTGCCGTTGACCGCGTACAGACCTTGGGCATTGACCGACACGACCCACGTTTGTGACTCGGGGGGCGATTGTTCGGCGTTGGCCGTTGGCAAGCTTAAATTCAACTCATTGAACTTTGACCAAGTGGTGGTCAGCATCAGGAAAATAAGGATCACCAACAAAACATCAATGAATGGAATCAGGTTGATGTCTGGCTCGGCAGGGGCATTGGTTTTGAATTTCAAAATTGGCCTCTGTGTTTTCAATCGCGCATGGCTGCCAAGTGTCTGGCAAATCGCTCTGCAGCCCATTCCATTTGGAGCACCAAGCGATCTACCTTGGACTTGAAAAAACGCCATGCCATGAGGCATGGAATGGCCACCAGTAAACCTAAAGCAGTGTTGTACAAAGCAATGGAGATGCCGTTGGCCAACTCAACGGGTTGTTGTTGCCCCGGTGCTTGAATGCCAAACAATTCAATCATGCCGATGACCGTACCCAGCAAACCCAACAAAGGTGCAGCAGATGCCAGCGTGGCCAAAGCCGTGAGGTAACGCTCCAGTCCTTGGGCCGCCATGCGCCCCTCCATTTCCATGCTTTCTCGAACGTCTTGATGGCTGGCTGCAGGGTTGATGGAAAGTGTTTGGAGGCCTGCGGCAAAGACAGGCCCGACTGCACCCATCTGGGCCAACTCTTGAATGGTTTCGTCCGAAGGAAAGCCTTGACGCGTGCTGTCAATGGCCTTGGCAAGAGCGTCGTCGGGCAATACCTTGGCAGATCTCAAGGCATACAAGCGCTCAAGAATAATGGCCACTGCCACAATGGAGCAGAGAATCAAGGGCCAAATGGGCCAGCCAGCGGCTTGTATGATGCTTAACAAAATCAATCTTTCTAGATCTGAATCAGTTTTGATTATGGCTGATGGAATTGTTCTCGAATTCTGTGGATAACTTTGTGAAGAACCTAGCGCCAACAGCGCTGCAGACCGCATGAATCCTGTCGATTGTCTCAGTGCTATTTTTTTGATCAAAAATTTATTCAATGAATTCAACAGCTTACAAGTGTGCATGCGCTTTTAAGCAGGGTCATCGGCTTGAGTTGCACGCAGCTTCGAAGCTGTGGACTCTTTGTCATTAAAAATACTGGCTTTGCCCTCAAAATGTTGCCAAAACCCGCAAAAAATAAGGCTCTTACATGTCCCGTCTAAATTCTGAGCCGCGTGTCTGGTCGGTTGGTGCTTTGTGCCTTGCAATTGCTGACACTCTGAATGCGCGATTTAACCCTGTTGCGGTCAAGGGAGAGATTTCAGGCTTTTCGCGCGCTGCCAGCGGTCATTGTTATTTCACCCTCAAGGATGACAGCGGTCAAATTCGGTGCGCCATGTTCAAAAGGGCCGCCGGTGCTGTGGGCTTTGTCCCCAGAGATGGTGAGTTGGTCGAGGTGCGGGGCAAATTAGGTGTCTATGAAGCCCGGGGCGATTTGCAACTCATTGTGGACAGCATGCAAAGGGCGGGTCAAGGCGATTTGTTTGCCCAGTTTCTCAAGTTAAAAGCCAGCTTAGAAGCTGAAGGTTTGTTTGACGCCCATCGCAAACAGGCCATTCCCGAACAGCCAAGGGCCATTGGTCTGATAACTTCATTGGGCGCGGCCGCATTGCATGATGTTGCAACGGCATTACAGCGTCGCGTACCGCACATTCCCGTGATTTTGGCGCCTGCATCGGTTCAAGGCGCCAATGCCCCCAGCGAGCTGCTGCGCAGTCTTCATCAGTTGGTAGGTTGGCAAGCGCCGCCAACACCAAGCACGCCTCAAGGCTTGGGGGTAGACGTGATCTTGATGGTGCGTGGCGGTGGCGCCATGGAAGATTTGTGGGCTTTTAACGATGAAGCCTTGGTGCGCGCTGTGGCCTCATGCCCCATTCCGATCGTCTCGGGTGTTGGCCATGAAACCGACTTTACGCTGACCGATTTTGCGGCCGATTTACGTGCCCCCACGCCCACTGCTGCGGCTGAAATGGTGGCCTCAGAACGAGCCAACATGTTGGCTGAATTGGGCGCCGTCAAGGAAGCCCTTGATGATGCCCTGCAATCAACGGTCGACCGCATGAGCCAACGCCTTGATTGGATTGCGGGCCGTCTTGGTCGTCCGTCGTCTCGATTGAGTGATCAAACCAGCCGCCTCAACCGATTGTCTCAATCCTTGCAATTTGGCTTGAAAACGCAAGCGCAACGCAACGAACAAAAACTGTTGCGACTGTCTGAAGCCCTGCCTCGGGCACGTCAAAAAAATCTGCAAGAAAGTCAGCAGCGCTTGCTGAATTTGGAAACGCGACTTGGTCTTTTAGACCCGCATTTGGTCCTGGATCGAGGCTATGCGTGGTTAACGAATGAGTCGGGTCAAGCCCTTACCAAGGTAGCTGATTTTCAGTCGCTTCAGGCGGTAACGGCCACCTTGGCAGATGGCCAGGTTGACTTGCAGGTCAGTGGGCCTCGTTAAGCCCTTTTGGACGTCAACCCTCAAAGCTCTGCGCCTATTGACAATGGGTATCTGACAAATGCCCCCGATCAACCTACAATAGCTCTTTGATTTTTATTGCACTTTTACGAGGATCACATGGAACATACCCTGCCAGCACTGCCTTATGCCATCGACGCATTGGCACCTCATTACAGCCAAGAAACATTGGAGTTTCACCACGGCAAGCACCACAATGCTTATGTTGTGAATTTGAACAATTTGCAAAAAGGCACTGAATTTGAATCAATGTCTTTGGAAGAAATCATCAAAAAATCCAGTGGTGGCGTTTACAACAACTCCGCACAAATCTGGAACCACACCTTCTTCTGGAACTGCATGAAGCCCAACGGTGGTGGCGAACCCACTGGCGCTTTGGCCGCAGCCATCAATGCCAAGTACGGTTCTTATGCCGCATTCAAAGAAGCCTTCGTCAAAAGCGCCGTAGGCAACTTTGGTTCAGGCTGGACATGGTTGGTTAAAAAAGCCGATGGCAGCGTTGACATTGTCAACATGGGCGCCGCTGGCACCCCCCTGACAACAGCTGACAAAGCTTTGTTGACAGTCGACGTGTGGGAGCATGCTTACTACATCGATTACCGCAACATGCGTCCTAAGTTTGTCGAAACATTCTTGGACAAATTGGTCAACTGGTCGTTTGCAGAAGCCAACTTCGCTTAATCTAGCAAGTCTCCAAAAAAACAGCCCTTCGGGGCTGTTTTTTTTTGTCTTTATATTTCTTCTGAAATTTATCGAATCATCATGCCGCCATCGGCGACGATGGTTTGACCCGTGATGTATTTTCCTGCCGCACTGGCCAATAAAACGGCAATGCCGCCAATGTCATCGGGTTCGCCAATGCGTCGCAGGGGTGTTTCGTTTTCGACCATGCCTGCTTTGACTGGATCGTCTGTCAGTGCTTTGGCAAAGTCGGTGCGAATTAATCCAGGCGCAATGCAGTTGATGCGAATGTTGTCTGGGCCCCATTCCACCGCCAAGTTGCGCGCCAGTTGCATGTCTGCTGCTTTGGAGATGTTGTAGGCGCCGATGACTGACGAGCCATGCAGGCCGCCCACCGATGACACCAGCACAATGGCGCCATCTTTGCGCGCTTTCATGTCCGGGTAAACCATGTTGCAAAGCCATGCACTGGACAGCACGTTGTTGTGCATGACTTTGTTGAAAATTTCGTCACTCATACCTGTGGCTGGGCCATAGTAGGGGTTGCTGGCGGCATTGCACACCAAAATGTCGATAGGGCCCCATGTGTCTTTTGTTTTTTGCACCATGGCCTGCAATTGCTCTTTGACAGCGATGCTTGCGCTAATGGCCATGGCAGTTCCGCCTTCGGCCTGGATTTCTTTGACGACGGCTTCACACGCGTCCAATTTGCGGCTGGAAACCACCACTTTGGCACCTGCGCGGGCCAATTGAAAGGCAATGGAGCGACCAATGCCGCGACTTGCGCCAGTAACGATGGCGATTTTGCCGGTGAGGTTGAAGAGTTTCATGAGTCTCCTTGGTAATGAATGGTTCGGGCCTAAATTCAAAAGTGTGCCTTTAATCTTGCCATTGAACTGTCGTGCGCGTGTCAGCGACAATGCAGACTTGGATATTGCTTGTCTAGAACAGAGTGGACTTTGCGTGAAATGATGGATCAAATTCAGACGGTGGTTTTGGGCGCGGGCGTAGTGGGGCTGGCAGTTGCGCGTCGCTTAGCGCTTGCAGGCCAAGAGGTCTTGTTGCTTGAGTCTGCGGACGCTTTTGGCACTGGCACCAGCTCTCGCAACAGTGAAGTGATTCACGCGGGCATTTACTATGCGGCGGGCTCCCTCAAAGCGCAATTGTGTGTGCAAGGTCGCAAGCAGTTGTATGCCTATTGCCGTGAACGCAGCATTGCTCACAAACAGTGTGGCAAATTGATCGTTGCCACATCGCCCGAGCAGGTGGCGCAGTTGTCGGCCATTCAAGCCAAAGCTGCGGCCAATGGTTTGTTAGCAGAAGATGCGCTGGTCATGTTGAGCCAGTCGCAAGCCCAAGCCATGGAGCCAGCCTTGACCTGTGAAGCGGCTTTGTGGTCTCCCAGTACGGGCATCGTAGACAGCCACGCGCTCATGTTGAGTTACCTCGGTGATTTTGAAAATGCCGGCGGTTTGCTGGCCCTCAACTCCCATTTTGAATCGGCGCAAGTGGTGCACGAAGCAGGCACCACAAAGTTTGTGATTCGTACCCGAGATGGCACTGAGTTGCTGGCGAATCAGGTGATCAATGCCACAGGCCTGACAGCACCCAATGTGGCTCAAAAATTCGAAGGCATGGACACGCAAAGATTGCCCAAAGCCTATTACGCCAAAGGCAATTACTTCAGTTTGTCTGGCAAGTCGCCTTTTTCTAGATTGATATATCCAGTGCCCGAAGCTGCAGGTCTGGGCGTGCATTTAACCCTCGACATGGCGGGCCAGGCCAAGTTTGGGCCAGATGTGGAGTGGGTTGACTCGCCCGATCAGTTGTCGGTGGACCCTCGTCGTGGCGATGCTTTTTATGCCGAGGTTCGCAAGTATTGGCCAGGCTTGCCCGATGGTGCTCTTCAAGCTTCTTATGCCGGAATTCGGCCCAAAATCAATGCGCCGCACGAAGCGGCTGCCGATTTTTGTATCTTGGGACCCCAAGCCTTGGGGGTACCTGGCTTGGTGCATTTGTTGGGCATTGAATCGCCCGGCTTGACCAGTTCACTGGCCATTGCTGATGTGGTGTTGTCCATGTTGGACTAGCGCATCAAAGTATAGGCTGCATCAGGCCTTGTTGAGTTGCTTCAAGGCTTTGGCAACCTCATGAACAAGGACTGGACCTTTGTAAATCAGGCCGGTATATATTTGGACCACATCGGCTCCTGCTTCAATTTTGCTAACCGCATCGTAGCCACTGAGAATGCCGCCCACACCAATGATGGGGAATTGTGGGCCCAAATGCTGCCTGAGCAGACGAATGACGCGGTTGCTGCCAGCCAGTACCGGGGCACCCGAAAGCCCGCCCATTTCGTCGCAGTGGGGCATGCCTTTGACAGCCTCGCGCGACAAGGTTGTGTTGGTGGCAATGACGCCGTCCATTTGATGTTTTAGGAGGCTGTTGGCAATGACTGCTACTTGATCGTCGTCTAAATCGGGGGCGATTTTGAGAAACACAGGAACGCGTTTTTCATGCTTGTCTGCAAGGGCTTGTTTGCGTTCGTTCAAAGCCGACAACAACTGGTCTAGTGCCTCATCGGTTTGCAAGGCACGCAAGTTTTTGGTGTTGGGGCTGGAGATGTTGACAGTGACGTAGTCTGCGTGTTCATAGACACCGCTTAAACCGATGAGGTAGTCGTCTGTGGCACGCTCAATGGGGGTAGCGGCGTTCTTGCCAATGTTCAAGCCTAGCAAGCGACCTTGGCTGCGAAACTTGGATTTTTTAACATTGGCCACAAACGCGTCTAAGCCCTGGTTGTTAAAGCCAAGACGGTTGATGAGGGCCTTGGCATCGGGCAAGCGAAACATGCGCGGTTTGTCGTTGCCGGGTTGGGGCAGCGGAGTGACCGTGCCCACCTCGACAAACCCAAAGCCCATGGCGCCCAGACCATCGATGCAGCGGGCATTTTTGTCGAGACCTGCGGCCATGCCCACGCGGTTTGGAAACGTAAGGCCTGCCAATTGGACGGGGTCGGCAACCCATGGTTGGCGATAAGCGCGGTCCAAAAAAGTATTTTGGGTGTTGGCCAATTGTTGGAGGGTGAGGTCGTGAGCAGCTTCGGGGTCGAGGCTGAATAAAATTGGGCGGGCGAGGGCGTAAAGGTTCAGGGACATTGGATAATCTCGTTCAATACAAGCATTGTCGCAAAAAAGTATATGAATCAAGATGAATTGAAAGCATTGGTAGGACAAGCTGCCTTGCAATACGTAGTGCCAGGGCAAATTGTGGGCGTGGGCACGGGCTCGACAGTCAACAAGTTCATTGACGCCTTGGCCTCGGTCAAAGATCAAATCAAAGGTGCTGTGTCTAGCTCTGAAGCCTCAACATTGCGCCTAAAAGCTTTGGGTATTCCTGTGTTCGACAGCAACGACGTGACCGAGTTGGCCGTTTACATCGATGGCGCTGATGAAATCAATGCTCAGGGGCACATGGTCAAAGGCGGCGGTGCGGCTCTCACTCGAGAAAAAATTGTGGCGGCTCAGTCCAAAATGTTTGTTTGTATTGCCGATGAATCTAAGCTGGTCAAGCAGTTGGGTGCTTTTCCATTGCCAGTAGAAGTGATCCCTATGGCCAGCGCGCGCATCATGTCGCAATTTGAAAAAATGGGCGGCCAAGCACAAGTGCGCATCAAAGAGGGTCGACCTTTGGTGACTGACAATGGTCAGCACATCATTGATGTCAAAGGCTTAAGCATTGCCGACCCCGTGGCTTTTGAGACCGAGGTCAGCCAATGGCCTGGCGTGGTGACAGTCGGTGTGTTTGCGTATCAGAAGGCCCAAGTGTGTTTGTTGGGCACTTCTGACGGTGTTAAGACGCTGAAGTTTTAAGGCCTTCAGGTTTTAAGCTTGAGGCGCTGTCATGCCCTGATGGCGAAGCAGCGCATTCAATGAGGGCTCCCGTCCTCTAAAAGCCACAAATGAGTCCAAGGCAGGACGGCTGCCGCCCACTTCTAAGATGGCTTCTCGGTAACGTCGGCCTGTTTCCAAGTTGGGCGATCCATCGGGCAGTGCCGTTTCTTCAAACGCCGCATAAGCATCCGCAGACAACACTTCAGCCCATTTGTAGCTGTAATAACCGGCGGCATACCCACCTGCAAAGATGTGGCTAAAAGTGTGCGCCATGCGGTTGAATTCGGGTGCTTGAATGACAGCGACTTCTTCACGTACTTTTTTCAAGATGGGCATGAAGTCGTCAGTGGGCTTGTGCTCGCTGTGCAGCAACATGTCGAGCAATGCAAATTCAATTTGGCGCAAAGTTTGGAGACCACTTTGGAAGTTTTTGGCTTCGACCATTTTGTCAAACAGTTCGCGCGGTAATGCTTCTCCTGTTTTGACATGGGCTGTCATGTGTTTGAGCACAGACCATTCCCAACAAAAGTTTTCCATGAATTGGCTAGGCAACTCAACAGCGTCCCATTCAACACCGCTTATGCCTGACACATCTCGCTCGTTGACTTTTGTCAGCATGTGGTGCAATCCGTGACCAAATTCATGGAACAAAGTGATGACATCGTCATGCGTTAGCAGCGGTGGTTGACCCTCAACACCTTCTGCAAAGTTGCACACCAAATGGGCCACAGGTGTTTGCAGCGCTTGCGTATCGGGGCGAAGCCATCGGGCTCGTACATCGTCCATCCATGCACCACCCCGTTTGCCCGCGCGGGCGGGTGGATCGAGGTAAAACTGGCCTACCAATTGTCCCTTGCGCTCGATGCGGTAGAACCCTACAGCAGGGTGCCAAACGGGCGCTTTGTCTTCATGGATTTGGACTTCAAACAACGTCTCGATGATCTTGAACAAGCCTTGCAAAACCTTGGGCGCAGTGAAGTACTGCTTGACCTCTTGTTCGCTGAAACTGTAGCGCGCTTCCTTGAGCTTTTCGCCAATATAAGGCCAGTCCCAAGCTTGAGGATTTTTCATGTCTAAATGGTCAGTTGCAAACTGTCGCATGTCTTCCAAGTCTTTTTCTGCAAAAGGACGCGCACGTTGTGCCAAGTCGCGCAAGAACGAAATAACTTTGGCGGGCGAGTCTGCCATTTTGGTTGCAACGGACACTTCTGCATAGTTTTGGAAACCCAAGAGTTGGGCTTCTTCTTCACGCAGTTGCAAAATTTCTTTGATGAGGGCACTGTTGTCGAGGGCAGCAAACTCATTGCTGGCTTGGTCAGAAGCACGGGTGACATAAGCGCGGTACAACTGATGGCGCAAGTCGCTGCTTTTGGCGAATTGCATGACAGGCAGATAGCACGGCATTTTGAGGGTCAGTTTGTAACCGTCTTTGCCTTCCTTTTCGGCGGCTGCACGCGCTGTATTGATCACATCATCTGGAACGCCTTCTAAGGATTCTTTTTCGACGTAGAGCGCAAAACGATCAGTGGCATCCAAAGCGTTTTCACTGAATTTTTGGCTTAGCTCGGCCATGCGCTCTTGGATGGCGGCATAGCGTGTCTTGGCATCGCCTTGCAGTTCTGCACCACCCAATACAAAGTTGCGTAAGGCATTTTTCAGCGCCTGTTGCTGTGCAGTGTCCAAGACATCAGATTGAACAGCCTTGTACTTGGCGTACAAACGTTCATCGGCACCCAAACGGGTCCAGAATTCTGTGACCTTGGGCAAGGCATCGTTGTAAGCTGCGCGCAGTTCGGGTGTGTCTGCAACACTGTTTAAGTGGCTCACAGCGCCCCATGCGCGGCTCAGCCGCTCGGGGTTGACATCGAGTACTTTGGCAATGGCGTGCCACTCGCTGGGGAACGCAGAATCAGTGACGGTATCGAGTGCTTTTGCCGCTTCAGTCAAAAGGGCATCGACGGCTTCATTGACATGTTCAGGTTTGATTTGGTCAAACAGGGGCAGGTCGCTGTGTTGAAGCAACGGATTGTGTGGGTTGAATGCGTTGGTCATATGGGGTAATCGTATTTAGCGTGAATCAGTTTGCTGCGCGTTCTGCAGCCTCTAATGTATTGACCAGCAACATGGTGATGGTCATGGGCCCAACGCCGCCAGGCACTGGCGTGATGTAACTGGCAACTTGTTCGACACCGGCAAAGTCGACGTCACCACACAGTTTGCCTTCGTCGTTGCGGTTCATGCCTACGTCAAGGACCACCGCACCGGGTTTGACCATGTCGGCCTTCAAGACATTTCGTTTGCCCACAGCCGCCACAATGACGTCGGCTTGAAGCGTCAAAGCTTTGAGATTTTGTGTGGCACTGTGACAAATCGTGACAGTGGCATTTTTTTGCAACAACATCATGGCCATCGGCTTGCCCACAATGTTGCTTCTGCCAATGACCACAGCGTGTTTGCCTTTGAGGTCGTATCCAATGCTCTCCAGCATTTTCATACAGCCGTAAGGCGTGCAAGGCCAGAAGCCAGGCATGCCTGTCATCAGGGCGCCAGCACTCGCGATGTGAAAGCCATCGACATCTTTTGCGGGCGAGATGGCTTCAATCACTTTTTGAGCATCGATGTGCGCGGGCAAGGGCAGTTGCACCAAGATGCCGTGAATGCTGGCGTCCAAGTTAAGGGCATGAACGCGCGCCAACAATTCGCTTTCGGTCAGTGTCTCTGGATATTTTTCCAAGACCGAATGCAAGCCACTGTCTTGGCAGGCCTTAACTTTGTTGCGAACATAGACTTGGCTGGCCGAATTGTCTCCGACCAAAACCACAGCCAAGCCAGGTGTGATGCCTTTGGATTTAAGAACTGCCGTGCGACTTGCAACGTCTGTACGCAGTTGTTGTGAGAGGGCGATGCCATCGATGCGTTGAGCGGTCATAGGGTTTTGTGCAATAGAAAAATGATGACTTCAAGTAAAAACGCCCGCGAGCTGATCGTTCACGGGCGTTGGAGGAGGTCTTATGCGTTCAAGATTTTGGGGCGTTTTGTCCCAAAGCAATTTTGAGCAAATCGGCCACTGTGTTGGCGTTTAACTTTTCCATGATGTTGGCACGGTGCGCTTCTACGGTTTTGATGCTGATGCCCAAATCGTCGGCAATTTGTTTGTTCAAACGACCCGCCACAATGCGTTCCAGTACTTGGGCTTCACGGCCTGTGAGTTTGGACAACAAGGCATCGCGATTGGCGGCATTTTGATAATCTGAAAATGACTCGCGTGCGCTGTCTAGCATACGCTCAACCAAGCTTACCAATTCTTCTTCTTTGAATGGTTTTTGGATGAAATCCATGGCGCCTTTTTTCATGGTGTTCACCGCCATAGGCACATCACCATGACCCGTGATAAACACGATGGGTAAGGGCGATCGGCGCTCGACCAACTTGTCTTGCAGTTCGAGGCCCGTCATGCCGCCCATGCGGATGTCCACTATAAGGCAGGCCACTTCGCGGGGGTCATAACGGCTGAGAAAAGACTCTGCTGAATCAAAACACCGAACGCGGTAGTCTTTGCCTTCTAGGAGCCACTGCAGTGAATCGCGAACGGCCTCGTCGTCGTCAACAACGTAAACAGTGCCTTTTTTGGGTATCAAACTCATGTGGGGTCCCGGTGTTTCTAATTTAAGTCAGCGTATGGCCGTCGGAGGGTATCCAGAAGGAGAAGCAACATCCGACCACAACGTCGGCATTGTAGAGGTTCTCGGCCACAATTCGGCCTTGATGGGATTCCACAATGGTCCGGCACAAATTTAGGCCAATGCCCATGCCTTCTGCTTTTGTGGAAAAGAAGGCCTCATAAAGCCGTTCCATCACCTCAGGTGGTAAGCCTAGCCCTGTGTCAGTCACTGAAAAATGCACGGCATTCTGGTTTTCGACCACTTTGGGCACCACCCGCAATTCGACATGCCTTTGGCCGACAGGCCGTTCGGCATTGTCGATCGACTCGGCTGCATTCTTCATCAAATTGACCAAGACTTGCTCAATCAAAATAGGATCGACACGGAGTTGAGGAAGGCGCGATGCAACATAGTGGGACAGTCTGACATTGCGCCGACGCAGTTCGATTTCGGCCAGTTCGACGGCTTCATTGACCATGTTCAAAACATCGGCATCTGCCCGATTGGGCTCACTGCGTTTTACAAATGAGCGGATTCGTTGAATGATTTGACCTGCGCGCTGGGCTTGGTGGGCTGTTTTTTCCAATGCCCAGATCAGGTCTTTTTCTTCAATCTGTTGGCCCTTGATGCGAGACAACATGCCGTTGCAGTAGTTGGTAATGGCTGTTAAGGGTTGATTTAACTCGTGCGCAACGCTAGAGGCCATTTCACCCATGGTGATGAGGCGGCTTGCATTTTGCGCTCGCTCAGCTTGTTGGGCCGCCAATTCTTCTGCTTGCCTTCTGGCTGTGATGTCTGTGGCAATGACCAATTGGGCAAGTCGACCATCGGCCCAATGGATATAACGCGTTCTGATTTCTAGCCACTTGTCTAAGTGGTTGACATAAATCTCGGCGCGCTCTGCAGGGGCCACAGTGAGGCTTTCAGTGGGCAAACCGGCCAAGGCATCGACATCGTCCAATTCAAGTTCGGCACTGCGAATGTCCAACATGCCTGCTTTTTCGACCAAACTCAAATGTCCGTTGGTGTCGGTACCAAACCACTGACGATAAAGCTTGTTGGCAAAGAGCAGCTCAGCACTGCCCAGGGGCGCCACCGAAACAGAGGCATCCAAGGCTTCAAGCACGATCGTGAAGCGTTCGTAAGATGCTGCCAATTGCTCTCGTACGCGATTGGGTTCGGTGATGTCTGTCATCGAAGTCATCCAGCCTGTTTGGTGGCCCATGGCATCAATCAGGGGAGACACATACAAACGCGCGTCAAAAATACTGCCGTTTTTCCGCTTGACGCGAACTTGAAACCCGCCAGCCGTTTGCTTGCCACTGAGCTCTTCTTCAAGACGGCTCATCAAATGATCGCGATCTTCATCTGGCCAATAGGGAAAGGGTGCTACGCCGCCAATCAGCTCATTTTCTTGCCAACCGGTCATCTGACAAAACGCCAAATTGACATAGGTGATGCGGCCTTCCATGTCCAAAGCGCGCATGCCCGTCAGCATGGAGTTTTCCATGGCACGTCGAAAGTTGGTTTCCGCTATCAATTCTTTTTGGGTCTGTTGTCTTTTGCGGGTGTGTCGCCAATTGCCTATCAGCATCCATGCTGTCAAAAGGCTCAAAGAACCCACCATCCAAAACAGACCGCTTCCAACCAGGTCTTGTGATGTCCGCCACGCCTGTGCACGCAAAATCAAGCCATTGCCAACAGGTGATACGGGCACTTCAAACTCGTTGTTTTGACCTGTAATACCTGGCAAAAAACTCCAAAAACTCATCCGTTTGGGAATGGCTTGGCCTGCAATTAAATTGCCATCGCTGTCCAGCAAAGAGACCGCGTACTTTGCCAATATTTCGGTGGGCACACCATACCTCAATAAGCTCTCTACGGCGTACTCAGCCATCACCACACCGTTGAATCGGCCTTGTGAATTGGTGAGCGGTGTGTGCAACTGCAACACCACATTGCGGGAAAAGTTGTCTTGTCCTGCGCCAAGACTGCCAATTGACAAGCTGCCATCGTCTTCTTGCGAGTAGATGGGTTGCATCAAGTCTCGGGCGAGGCTGTAACTGTTTTCCGACTCGCCCCATTTCAAAACTTCCCCCACCCGCCACTTTTGACTGACCAACACGCTTGGGGCCGTTTGACTGGCCACAATTTTGCGTTTTTCATCGACCCAAGCCACCGTTTGCAGTTCTGGGTTTTTCATCACCAAGGATTCGGCACGTCGAATGAATTCTTTGAGGTCGACGTCTTTGTTGGAGGTGTCTCTGGCCAAGCGCATGATTTGCTCTTGACGTTCTAATAGGCGAAGCCTTAATCTTTGTTGGCTGTATTCCACATCACGCTTGACGGCTTCTTGCTCTCGCTCAATTTCTTCAACGCGCAGGTACCAAAAGGAGAAAACAATGGCACTGAAAAACAGCAACACAGAAGCAATAGGGGCCAATGTTGCAAAACGGTCTTGCTTGACAGGGTTTTGACGTTTCCACCAACGTCGCCACCAAGCCATGGGCTTGATGGCCTTTAGAGAGTTGCTAACACTTTGCGTCTTCATACCCTTAAGTTTAGGGGAATCCCCTTTATCTAAATTTCACAATGCAAAATATAAAAGCACCATTTGAAATTTTTAAAGCTTTGTGAGAGAATTCAAAAAAAATAGTTCAACCACGGCCTACAAAGGAGACAAACATGTCAGCCGTTCAGCCAAATAACGTCCTCTCAGACTTGGACGCAATTGAAACCCGTGAATGGATGGACGCTTTGTCCGCCGTGATTGAAAAAGAAGGCGGCGAACGCGCTCACTTCTTATTAGAGCAACTCCTTGAGCATGCCCGCGAGAACAGCATCGACATGCCGTTCTCTGCCAACACAGGCTATGTGAACACCATTGAACCTGATCAAGAAGCGCATTGCCCAGGCAACATTGAAATTGAAGAACGACTGCGCGCGTACATGCGCTGGAACGCCATGGCCATGGTCGTCAAGGCCAACCGCCATAACCCTGAAGATGGCGGTGATTTGGGCGGCCACATTGGCTCCTTTGCTTCACTGGCCCACATGTTTGGCGCGGGCTTCAACCACTTCTGGCATGCTGAAAGCGAAAACCATGGCGGTGATTGCTTGTACATCCAAGGTCACGTTTCGCCTGGTGTGTATGCCCGTGCTTATTTAGAAGGTCGCTTGACGGAAGAGCAGTTGCTCAACTTCCGCCAAGAAGTGGATGGCAAAGGTTTGTCTAGCTACCCACACCCCAAGTTGATGCCCGAGTTTTGGCAATTCCCCACAGTGTCCATGGGCCTTGGCCCCTTGATGGCCATCTATCAAGCGCGCTTCTTGAAGTATTTGCACGCGCGGGGCATTGCCAATACAGAAAACCGCAAAGTGTGGGTGTTCTGTGGTGACGGCGAGATGGACGAAGTCGAGTCTTTGGGGGCCATTGGTTTGGCAGCGCGAGAAAACCTCGACAACTTGATTTTTGTGGTCAATTGCAACTTGCAGCGTTTGGACGGTCCTGTTCGCGGCAACGGCAAGATTGTTCAAGAACTTGAAGGCGAGTTCCGCGGTTCAGGATGGAACGTGATCAAGCTTTTGTGGGGCAGCGAGTGGGACAAACTCTTGGCACGCGACAAAGACGGTGCGCTGCGCAAAATCATGATGGACACCTTGGACGGCGATTTCCAGGCGTTCAAGGCCAACGATGGCGCTTATGTCCGTAAACATTTCTTCGGTCGCGATCCACGCACCTTGGAGATGGTGGCGCACATGAGCGACGACGAAATTTGGTCATTGAAGCGCGGTGGTCACGATCCTCAAAAAGTCTATGCGGCTTATCACCAGGCCGTGAACACCAAAGGCCAACCAACTGTGTTGTTGATCAAAACCGTGAAAGGTTTTGGCATGGGCAAAGCTGGTGAAGGCAAAAACAACGTTCACCAAACGAAGAAGCTGACCGATGACGACATCCGCTACATGCGCGATCGTTTTAACATTCCAGTGCCCGACAGTGAATTGGCCAAAGTGCCGTTTTACAAACCCGCAGATGACACGCCTGAGATGCGTTATTTGCACGAGCGCCGTAAAGCATTGGGCGGTTACTTGCCACATCGCCGTACAAAAGCCGATGAAAGTTTCACCGTGCCTTCACTGGAAGTGTTCAAGTCTGTCATGGAACCCACGCCCGAAGGCCGTGAGATTTCAACCACACAAGCTTATGTTCGCTTCCTCACGCAACTCTTGCGCGATCAAGCCTTAGGCCCACGCATTGTTCCCATTTTGGTAGACGAAGCTCGCACCTTTGGTATGGAAGGTTTGTTCCGCCAGGTCGGTATTTACAACCCTGCAGGTCAGCAGTACACACCGGTCGACAAAGACCAAGTGATGTACTACAAGGAAGACAAAGCCGGCCAAATTTTGCAAGAGGGCATTAACGAAGCGGGCGGTATGTCTAGCTGGATTGCAGCAGCAACAAGCTACTCCACCAGCAACCGCATCATGGTGCCGTTCTACGTGTACTACTCGATGTTTGGCTTCCAGCGCATTGGCGACTTGGCTTGGGCTGCGGGCGACATGCAAGCACGCGGTTTCTTGTTGGGTGGCACATCAGGCCGCACCACATTGAACGGCGAAGGTTTGCAGCACGAAGACGGTCACAGCCACATCTTGGCAGGCACCATCCCTAACTGCATCAGCTACGACCCCACCTTCGCACACGAAGTAGGCGTCATCTTGCACCATGGCCTCAAGCGCATGGTGGAAAAGCAAGACAATGTTTTCTACTACCTCACTCTGTTGAATGAAAACTACGCCATGCCTGGCCTGACGGCGGGTACGGAAGAGCAAATCATCAAAGGCATGTACTTGTGCAAAGCTGGCGGCAAGAACAAAACACGTGTTCAGCTCATGGGCTCTGGCACCATTTTGCGTGAGTCATTGGCTGCACAAGAGTTGCTTGCCAAAGACTGGGGCATTGCCGCTGACGTGTGGAGCTGTCCAAGCTTCAACGAATTGACGCGCGATGGCCAAGATGTCGAGCGTTTCAACATGCTTCACCCGCTGGAAACACCGCGTGTGCCATTTGTTGCGCAACAGTTGGCCAAGCACGACGGCCCCGTCATTGCGTCCACCGACTACATGAAAAACTATGCCGAGCAAATTCGCTCCTTCATTCCAAAAGGTCGCACTTTCAAAGTGCTGGGTACCGATGGTTTTGGTCGCAGCGATTTCCGCAGCAAATTGCGCGAGCACTTTGAAATTAACCGCCATTACATCGTTGTGGCCGCACTCAAAGCATTGAGCGAAGAGGGCGCTGTGCCAGTTGCCAAAGTTGCAGAAGCTTTGAAGCAATACGGCATCAAGACCGACAAGGTCAATCCTTTGTACGCTTGATCAAAAAGATTTGGAGACACACATGGCATTGGTAGAAGTCAAAGTTCCAGACATCGGTGATTTCGATGAAGTGGCAGTCATTGAGCTGTTGGTCAAGGTGGGTGACACCGTGAAGGCCGAGCAGTCATTGATTACCGTTGAATCTGACAAAGCATCGATGGAAATTCCCTCGTCAACAGCGGGTGTGGTGAAAGAGCTGCGCGTGAAGTTGGGCGACAAAGTCAAAGAAGGCTCGGTGGTATTGATGGTGGAGGCCAGTGGGGAAGTTGCTGCTGCCCCAGCTACCCCCGCTGCACCTGCTAGCGCACCAGCCGTAGCAACTGCAGCGTCAACTGCAGCGGCACCCGTTGCTGCCTCGGCATCTGCAGCCATTGGCCCCATCGAAGTTCACATCCCTGATATCGGTGATTTCAAAGACGTTGCCGTCATTGAAATTTTTGTCAAACCCGGTGACGCCATCAAGATGGAGCAGTCGCTCATCACTGTGGAATCGGACAAAGCTGCGATGGAGATTCCATCTTCCGCAGCCGGCGTTTTGAAAGAGCTCAAAGTCAAGATTGGCGACAAAGTCAACATCGGTGACTTGCTGGCAGTTTTGGAAGGCAGCGTTGCTGCTGCTGCACCTGTGGCAGTAGCTGCCAGTGTGCCTTCGCCTGCGCCTGCAGCAGCCTCCGCACCGGCAGTTGTGACTGCAACAGTTGTTGCCACAACGACTGCGCCAGCTCACACCCCTGGCGCCGCCACTTTAGGCTTGCCCCACGCATCCCCTTCCGTGCGCAAGTTTGCGCGTGAGTTGGGCGTACCTTTGGAAGAAGTCAAAGGTAACGGCCCTAAAGGTCGAATTACCCAAGACGACGTTCAAGCCTTCACCAAAGCGGTGATGGCGGGTGCTACGCAAACCAAAGCTCAAGCGGCCAAAGCCCCTGCCGGCGGCGATGGCGCTGCATTGGGATTGATCCCATGGCCAAAAGTTGACTTCGCTAAGTTTGGTCCCATTGAGCGCAAAGAAATGGGCCGAATCAAGAAGATCAGCGGCGCCAACTTGTTGCGCAATGCCATCATGATTCCCGCGGTGACAAACCACGACGATGCTGACATTACGGAGCTGGAAGCCTTCCGCGTGTCGACCAACAAAGAGAACGAAAAGTCTGGCGTGAAGGTCACCATGCTGGCTTTCTTGATCAAAGCTTGTGTGGCTGCACTCAAAAAATACCCAGAGTTCAACAGCTCTTTGGATGGCGATTCATTGGTCTATAAAAACTACTGGCACATTGGCTTTGCAGCCGACACGCCCAATGGTCTGATGGTTCCAGTCATTAGAGATGCTGACAAAAAAGGCATTTTGCAAATCAGCCAAGAAATGGGTGAGTTGGCCAAGAAGGCGCGTGATGGCAAGTTGAGCCCTGCCGAAATGACAGGCGCAACCTTCACCATCTCAAGCTTAGGTGGCATTGGTGGCAAGTATTTCACGCCCATCATCAATGCGCCTGAAGTGGCTATCTTGGGTGTTTGCAAAAGCACGCACGAACCCGTTTGGGACGGCAAGCAATTTGTACCGCGCCTCATGCTGCCTTTGTCATTGACTTGGGATCACCGCGTGATCGATGGCGCTGCTGCAGCACGCTTCAATGCGTACTTGGGTCAAATCCTTGGCGACTTCCGCCGTGTTCTTCTTTGAGAGGCTGAACCATGGCATTAGTTGATATCAAAGTTCCGGACATTGGCGACTTCGACGAAGTTGCCGTCATTGAGTTGCTGGTGAAAGCTGGCGACGTGGTCAAGGCCGAACAAAGTTTGATTACCGTTGAGTCTGACAAAGCTTCTATGGAAATCCCTTGCTCACAAGCGGGCGTGGTCAAAGAACTTAAAGTGAAGTTGGGCGACAAGGTCAAGCAAGGCTCTGTGTTGTTGGTGTTGGAAGGCGAGGCTGCTGCGGCTAGCGCTGCACCCACGACTGCACCTGCAACGCCTTCACAAGCCATCGCACCTGCGGCCAAAGCGCCTGCAACTCATGTGGCTGCCCCAGTTGCAGCCAGTATTCCTAACGCATCTTCTTACAGCGGCACCGTTGACATTGAATGCGACCTGTTGGTATTGGGTGCTGGACCTGGCGGGTATTCTGCTGCATTCCGCGCAGCCGACTTAGGCCTTAAGGTGGTCATTGTGGAGCGCTACGCCACCTTGGGTGGTGTGTGCTTAAACGTGGGTTGCATACCTTCCAAAGCTTTGTTGCACGTGGCTGCCGTCATGGACGAAGTGAGCCACATGGCCGATCTTGGTGTTGATTTTGGCGCTCCCAAAGTTGACATCGCGAAACTTCGTACACACAAAGAAAAAGTCATTGGTAAATTGACCGGTGGTTTGGCTGCCATGGCCAAGATGCGCAAGGTGACCACGGTGCGTGGCGTGGGTGAATTTGTCAGCGCCAATCATGTGGTCGTTGAAGAAACCACAGGCACAGGTCAAGAAAAAACCGGCTCGAAAAAAGTCGTGTCATTCAAGAACTGCATCATTGCAGCAGGCAGCCAAGCGGTTCGTTTGCCTTTTATACCCAACGATCCGCGCGTGGTCGACAGTACCGGTGCATTGGCCTTGAAAGAAGTTCCCAAGCGCATGCTCATTTTGGGCGGCGGCATCATTGGCTTGGAAATGGGCACTGTTTACAGCACGCTGGGCGCACGCCTCGATGTGGTGGAAATGATGGACGGTTTGATGCAAGGCGCTGACCGCGATTTGGTCAAAGTTTGGCAAAAAATGAATGCCCATCGTTTTGACAACATCATGCTCAAGACGAAAACAGTCGGTGCTAAGGCGACCAAGGATGGCATTGAAGTCTCGTTTGAGTCTGCAGAGGAGGGCGTGGCAGCACCAGCACCCCAGGTCTATGACTTGGTCTTGCAAGCGGTTGGCCGCACACCCAATGGCAAGAAGATTGCCGCAGACAAAGCTGGCGTGAGCGTGACCGATCGTGGCTTCATTCCCGTCGACATTCAAATGCGCACCAATGTGCCGCACATCTTTGCCATTGGCGACATCGTGGGTCAACCCATGCTGGCACACAAGGCTGTTCACGAAGCGCATGTGGCCGCCGAAGTGATTGCGGGAGAAATTCAAGGCAACAAAGAATTGGCGGCCAGTGCTTTCAATGCACGTGTCATTCCGAGCGTGGCCTACACCGATCCCGAAGTGGCTTGGGTAGGTTTGACTGAAGACCAAGCCAAAGCACAAGGCATCAAGGTCAAGAAGGGCTTGTTCCCCTGGACGGCTTCTGGCCGGGCCATTGCCAACGGCCGTGATGAAGGTGTCACCAAGTTGTTGTTCGACGACTCACCCGAGGCGCATGGCCACGGCAAGATCTTGGGCGGCGGTATGGTGGGTACCCATGCAGGCGACATGATTGGCGAAATTGCGTTGGCCATTGAAATGGGTGCGGATGCTGTGGACATCGGCAAGACGATTCACCCACACCCCACTTTGGGTGAAAGCATTGGTATGGCCGCGGAAGTAGCGCACGGCAGTTGTACCGATTTGCCGCCCTCAAAGAAGTAATTTTTCTTTGGCAACTAGGAAGAAACCGCCTTCAGGCGGTTTTTTCTTGCAAATTCAAAAAGAAGATTGAATGACGGCTGGCCGGCAGCTTGATGAATGCAAAGATTTAGTTAGGGTTGGGTTCGGCCTGCAACTTGTCAGATTGAACGCGCCTTGCACCATTGAAACGTTTTTGCCAATAGGCCTCTCGCATGTCGTCCACCCGGACAGACTTGCCTGGACGTGGCGCATGAATGAACTTACCATCGCCGACATAAATGCCCACATGGCTGAAGGTGCGCTTCATGGTGTTGAAAAACACCAAGTCGCCTGGTTTGAGCTCGCTTCGATTGATTTCTTCTGTGACTTTGGCTTGGTCTTCGGCCCTGCGGGGCAAAACCAAGCCAACCGATTTTTCAAACATGTAGCGAACAAAGCCACTGCAATCAAATCCTTTTTCTTCAGAAATGCCGCCACGTTTGTAGGGCACACCCAAAAGCCCCATGGCTTGAATGACCAATTCGGAGGCTTTGCCGCCAAAAGTGTTTCTGGCTGTTTGAAGAGGGCCGCTCAGTTGATTGGAGATTTGTTGAGACAGTTGATCCGTAATTTGATTGATCAAACCGCGTTCTTTGAGCATGCGGTCAAGGTCGTCCTCAACCGGAGCCGAAACAGCCACGGTTGTGCAAAAAACCAGTCCACATAGAATCCATCTCATAGACTCTCAGTTTAATGCCTTCACAAGCATTTGGTCATTTCTTGTCCAAGTGCTTATGAATCTGAGAACAAATTTAAATTTGCCTGAAAGTTGTGCATGTTGTTAGAAGTTGAATCCTCCCAATTGGTCCTCGTCGATTACCAAGAAAAACTAAAGCCTGCGATGAAGGATGCATCTGCCGTTTGGATGCGAGCAGAAGTATTGGCCAAAACGGCAAAGCTATTGCATGTTCCTGTTTGGGCTACGGAGCAAAACCCCTCTGGTTTGGGTGAAACAGCACCAGAAATTCGCCAACACTGCCAAAGAGTGCTGTCGAAAATGGCTTTCAGTGCAGTTGAAGAAGGGCTAGGCGAATGGCTGAGTCCGCCAGCGCCTTCTGCACCTAAAGGCAACGCCAGAAGTTTGCCGCGACATTTGCAAAAACCTGTAGAACCAGAGGTGGGTCCCTCAGTTGTCATTGCGGGTTGCGAAACGCACATTTGTTTGCTCCAAACGGCTTTAGATTTGTTGGAGGACGAATTTGATGTTTGGGTGGTCACTGATGCTTGTGCATCCAGGTCTGATCGTGATCGTGATGCTGCATTTGACCGCTTGGCCGGCGCGGGTGCCGAACTTCTAACCACAGAGATGGTGATTTTTGAATGGCTCCGGTCAGCAGAGAATCCAGACTTCAAAGAAGTGCAGTCTTGGGTCAAGGCATTGGTCTAAAGTCAGTTTGCCGCAAGTCCCTCATGAATAATTATGAATTCAGAAGGCTGGGCCGGCTGACGTGATTTAGGAGACACCATGGGTCAATATGCAGATTTTCACCAACGCTCTATTCAAGAGCGTGACGCGTTTTGGGCTGAGCAGGCCAAACAAATTGAGTGGCACAAAGCGCCAACAGAAATTTGCGATTACAGCAATCCACCTTTTGCCAAGTGGTTCAAGGGCGGCGAAACCAATTTATGCCACAACGCCATTGACCGTCATTTGAAAGATCGTGGTGACCAGGCAGCATTGATTTTTGTTTCCACAGAAACCGATCAAGAAATTACTTACACCTACAAGCAGCTGCACGCTGAGGTGCAGCGCATGGCTGCCTCACTTCTTTCCTTGGGCGTCAAAAAAGGCGATCGCGTCTTGATCTACATGCCCATGATTGCTGAAGCTTCTTTTGCCATGTTGGCTTGCGCACGCATTGGTGCCATTCATTCAGTGGTGTTTGGTGGTTTTGCTTCGGGTTCGTTGGCTTCACGCATCGAAGATGCTAGCCCCAAGGTCATTGTCAGTGCCGATGCCGGTTCGCGCGGCGGCAAAGTGGTTGAATACAAGCCCTTGCTGGATGAGGCCATTCGTTTGTCAGCGCACAAACCTGAATCGGTTTTGTTGGTTGATCGTGGTTTGGCCAAAATGAACATGACCGAAGGACGCGATTTGCTCTGGTCCAACTTGCGTGACAAGCACCTCAACGATGTGGTGGCATGCGAATGGGTTGACGCGACGCATCCCAGCTACACCTTGTATACCTCGGGTACCACTGGCAAGCCAAAGGGCGTGCAACGCGACACCGGCGGTTACACCGTTGCTTTGGCTTCTAGCATTCCCAATATTTTCTGCGGCAAACCCGGCGAAACCTTTTTCTGCACCAGCGACATCGGTTGGGTGGTCGGACACAGTTACATCATCTATGGCCCGTTAATTGGGGGCATGGCCACCATCATGTACGAAGGCCTTCCCACACGCCCAGATGGTGGCATTTGGTGGAGCTTGGTTGAAAAGTACAAAGTGACGGTGATGTTCAGTGCACCCACGGCCATTCGAGTGTTGAAAAAACAGGATCCCGCATTGCTTAGCAAATATGACTTGTCCAGTTTGAAGGCTTTGTTCTTAGCGGGCGAACCCTTGGATGAACCCACAGCCAAATGGATTTCTGAAGGCTTGGGCAAGCCCATCATCGACAATTATTGGCAAACCGAAACAGGCTGGCCTATTTTGACGGTGTGCAACGGCATTGAGAAAACACCTAGCAAGTTTGGCTCACCCGGCAAGGCGGTTTATGGCTATGACGTCAAACTGCTGGACGATCAAACCGGTGAAGAGTTGACGCAACCCAATCAAAAAGGTGTGGTTGCCATTCAAGGCCCCTTGCCACCTGGCTGTTTGCAAACTGTATGGGGTGATGACGAGCGCTTTGTCAAAACTTACTGGACCACCGTGCCGGGCAAGATGGTTTACTCCACCTTTGATTGGGGCATCAAAGACGAAGACGGCTACTTCTTTATTTTGGGCCGTACAGACGATGTGATCAATGTGGCAGGTCACCGCTTGGGTACACGTGAAATTGAAGAAAGTATTTCAGGGCACTCTGCCGTCGCTGAAGTGGCCGTGGTGGGCGTTGCAGACAACCTCAAAGGTCAAGTGGCCATGGCTTTTGCTGTGCTCAAAGATGGCGCGCTGCTGAACGACGCCCAAGCACTGTTAAAGCTAGAAGGCGAAATCATGAAGGTAGTCGACACCTCACTCGGTGCAGTTGCCCGACCTGCTCGCGTTCGCTTTGTGTCCGTTTTGCCCAAAACTCGAAGCGGCAAATTGCTGCGTCGTGCCATTCAAGCCGTCTGCGAAGGACGCGATCCTGGCGACCTCACCACCATGGACGATCCCTCAGCGTTGCTCCAAATCTCTGATTTGGTCAAAGCTTAAAGGACGGTTAATTGACAAATGCCTGACGGGGAGAAAGCAATTTCTCCCCGTTTTGCCATAAAAAACACCCGCGAAGCCCCAATCAATGTGATAATCCGCGTGTTACTTAGGCCCTTCCTATGCCACAGTCGCATCCGCCAACCGGTTCAGCCGTGTCGCGGAAGGTAAATCCACCAACTAATGTTCCCTGAAGGGGAGCGAAGGTCAGCGAAATATGAGTGAGACAAAGTCCGTCTACACCGCCTACCAAGGCAACACCTATCTCTTCGGAGGCAATGCGCCTTACGTCGAGGAAATGTACGAGAACTACCTGGCCAATCCAGGCAGCGTTCCCGACAGCTGGCGCGAGTACTTCGATGCCTTGCAACACGTCCCTGCAGTTGATGGCTCATCCGCCAAAGACGTTCCCCATTTGCCTGTCATCAATGCTTTTGCCGAGCGCGCAAAACAAGGTGGCACCAAAGTGGTCATGGCCAGTGATGACGCCGAAATGGGTCGCAAGCGTACTGCTGCCCAGCAATTGATCGCGGCTTACCGCAATGTGGGCCAACGTTGGGCCGACCTCGATCCCTTGAAGCGCACCGAGCGTCCCAACATTCCGGACCTTGACCCAGCTTTTTACGGCTTCTCTGATGCCGACCAAGAAACAGTGTTTGACACCAGCAACACCTTCTTTGGAAAAAAATCAATGCCTTTGCGCGAATTGCTCAATGCATTGCGCGAAACGTATTGCGGCACCTTGGGAGCCGAGTACATGTACACCACCGAACAAG
>CAZJAL010000013.1:0-72124 GCA_964544175.1 uncultured Limnohabitans sp. | reverse complement strand
GCGCGAAGGCTTGGCCTTTGACCGCTGCCAAGTGGCCATCGTCACCAACATGGGTTCTGGCGATCACTTGGGCTTGAACTACATCACCACCCTAGAAGACTTGTCGGTTCTCAAGCGCGTCATTGTGCTCAACGTTGCCCCCGATGGCATGGCTGTCTTGAATGCGGCCGACCCACAGGTGGCCATGATGGCCAACATGTGCCCAGGCAACGTCACCTTCTTTGCGCTCGACCCACATCACCCTGTATTGGCCACACACCGCGCACAAGGTAAGCGTGTGGTCTACACAGAAAATGGTCACATCGTGGCCCAACAGGGCAAAAAATCATTCCGCATTGCCTTGGCGGAAGTACCGCTTACACGCCAAGGTCAAATTGGATTTCAAACAGAAAACGTCATGGCGGCCGTGGCTGCAGCATGGGCCGTCAATGTCCCTTGGGACATCATTGCCCAAGGCTTGGCCACTTTCATCAGTGATATTCAAGGTGTACCTGGCCGCTTCAATGTGTTTGACTACAAAGGCGCCACACTCATTGCAGATTACGGACACAACCCCGATGCCATTCAGGCCTTGGTGCAAGCTGTCGACAACATGCAGGCTAAAAAACGCGTGGTCGTGATCAGCGGCGCAGGCGATCGGCGCGACCAAGACATTCGCGATCAAACTAAAATTTTGGGCACAGCATTTGACGAGGTCATTTTGTACCAAGACGCTTGCCAACGTGGTCGCAGCGATGGCGAAGTGATACAGCTGCTGCGCGAGGGCTTGAACGGCGCGCCACGCACCACCCACGTCCAAGACATTCAGGGCGAGTTCAATGCCATTGACAGCGCCTTGGCACGATTAAATTCGGGCGATTTGTGCCTCATACTAATTGACCAAGTAGAAGCTGCACTGGCCTACATTCAAGGCAAAGTGAACGAAACAAAGCCTAGCCTGGCCAAGCTCGGTTAGGTCATCAACATGACTGCCGTGCAGCTTGCCACAAATGTGGCAGCCCACTGCAGGAAACGTTGCCAGCTCGGCGACTTGTTTTCAACCCAAGCATGCAGCCAACCGCCCATGGCAATTGACACTGCAAATGAAATCAGCATGCCCATGGCGTTGGCCCACAAATGGTCAGGCCAGAGGTTCCAAAGTGCGGCACTCCAAAGCAAACTAACACCAAAGTGCATCAGAAAAATAGTGTAAGAGGCGTCTGACAAATACTGCAGCAATTTGGACTGCAACCAGGCCACGGGCTGGCCCTCATTCAGCTCATAAAGTGCCAACAAAATGGCTGTCAGCAGCGCAATCACAAGCCTGATTCTGGGCTGGTAAAACCAGGCGGCCAGTCCCACGAGTGTTAAGAGCACCGGCAAGTGCCAATCTGACAGATTGAGTTGTGCCGATCGCCAAGCCCCCACACACAAGCCTAAACCGTAAGCACCAAAAAAGTAAATGGCCCACATGTCGAGTGATGCTTGTAAGTTCCAAACAAACAGCGAGACCAGTGTCAGTACTGACCAAAGTAGCAAAGCTTTTTGCATAACCGTGCCGCGTCCCGACAGGCCTTGCCAACGACGCGCCCCTACAGCACAACTCAAGGCCAAAGCGAACAGCTGAAAATCAATGGCCACATACCAAACACCCGCGGAGAATGCTTCAAGCTGAAGGACATCTTGCAGCAACAGCATATGGCCGAGCACTTGCAAGGGCTGCGGCGGCGCAGAAAGCGATGCATGCTCAAAAAATGGCCGCACGATGGCAGTCACCAGAACCGCAAAGGACAGGGCCGCCAAAAGCGGCAGGCTCAGGCGCAGGTATCGGCCCCACAGACGTTGAAAAAACTTGAAGTCTGATTGTGCCAAGCCTTTGGCCCAAGACTTGGCACCCAGATAGCCTGCGACCACCAAGAAAACCTGAACCGCCAATGGCCCATGGTCAAACAGAAAACGCATCAGTCCTGGCACTTGCAATGCCACGACATCTGACATGGGGCCGTAGAGCGCCAAGTGATGCCAAACAATCAAGACGCAAGCGCAGGCCTTGAACAGGTCAATGACCTCTGAGCGCTTTGCCTTCAAGAAGACCTCGTGTATTTTCAGAGCGCCAAGCGAGCACGCGCCGCTGCGTACTCCTGCTTGATTTTGGCCACACGTTCTGCAGTGCTGACAATGGCGTCAATGGCACCAATGCCTTGACCGCAACCCCAAATGTCTTTCCAGGCCTTTTTGGCATCGCCACCAAAGTTCATCGCAGATGGATCGGAAACAGGCAAATTGGCAGGATCTAAACCAGCCGCTTTGATGGAGGGCGCCAAATAGTTGCCGTGCACACCTGTGAACAAATTGCTGTACACGATGTCGTCTGAATTGCAATCGACAATGGCTTGTTTGTATTCTTCTGCTGCTCGTGCTTCAAGCGTCGCAATGAACGCAGAGCCAATGTAGGCAAAGTCTGCACCCATGGCTTGCGCAGCCAAAACAGCATCGCCACTGGCAATCGAGCCAGACAGCGCAATGGGGCCGTCAAACCACTGGCGAATTTCTTGGATCAAGGCAAACGGACTTTTCTCGCCTGCATGGCCACCGGCACCCGCGGCCACCGCGATCAATCCATCGGCGCCCTTCTCAATGGCCTTGTGTGCAAACTTGTTGTTGATGATGTCGTGCAACACCACACCACCATAGCTGTGCGCCGCTTGGTTGATGTCTTCGCGTGCGCCCAATGACGTGATGATAATAGGCACCTTGTACTTAACGCACATGGCCATGTCGTGTTCTAGCCTGTCATTGCTCTTATGAACTATTTGGTTGATGGCAAAAGGTGCTGCAGGCTTATCTGGGTTGGCCTTGTTGTAAGCCGCCAGTGCTTCTGTAATTTCAATCAACCACTCTTCTAACTGCGCTGCAGGACGCGCATTCAAAGCAGGCATGGAGCCCACCACACCTGCCTTGCACTGCTCAATGACCAGCTTGGGATTGCTGATGATGAACAAAGGCGATGCAATCACCGGGAACGGCAAATTGGCCAAAACGGCAGGTAATTTCGACATGGAGTCTCCAGGAATTAAATTTTTAAAAGATGCCAGTGATTTTAGAAAGCTTCAAGCGCCAACTCTGTCACGCACTTAGCACCCTCAACAATGCTGTCACGCATACCAGGCGCCCGGCTGAGCAAATGATCGGCATAGAAACGCGCGGTTATGACCTTGGCTTCCATGAAGGCTTTGTCTTGACCTTGTTCGTGCAATGACAACGCCACCAACAATGCGCGGCCCATTTGCCAGCCCGCCATCAAATTGCCTGTCAACATCAAATAGGGCACGCTGCCTGCAAAGACATCGTTGGGCTTGGCTTTGGTATTGCCCGCCACAAAGTTGACCACATCCAAGAAAGCCAAACGAGCTGCTTTCAAACGACGGCCCACCGCTTGTGCATCGGCATTGGCGCTGGTCAACAATTCATTTTCTGTTTGCTCTACTTGTCCCGCCAGCGCTTTGGCAGTTTGACCGCCATCGCGTGCTGTTTTACGACCCACCAAGTCGTTTGCCTGAATGGCTGTTGTGCCTTCGTAGATGGTCAAAATTTTGGCGTCGCGGTAGTACTGTGCAGCACCTGTTTCTTCGATGAAGCCCATGCCGCCGTGCACTTGCACACCCAGCGATGTCACCTCCAAACTCATCTCAGTGCTGTAGCCTTTGACCAAAGGCACCATGAACTCGTAGAACAATGCATTTTGTTGGCGCACTTCTGCATCGGGGTGATGATGTGCAGCGTCATAAGCTGCTGCAGCCACTGTGGCCAACGCGCGGCAACCCTCTGTGCTTGCGCGCATGGTCATCAACATGCGCTTGACATCAGGGTGATGAATGATAGGCGCTGAAGTGTTCATGCTGCCATCAACAGGACGGCTTTGCACGCGGTCTTTTGCGTATTGAACCGCCTTCTGATAAGACCGCTCTGCAATGGCAATGCCTTGCACGCCCACCGCATAACGCGCTGCGTTCATCATGATGAACATGTATTCGAGGCCTCGGTTTTCTTCGCCCACCAAATAACCAATGGCGCCGCCGTTGTCGCCATATTGCAGCACGGCTGTCGGGCTGGCCTTGATGCCCATTTTGTGTTCGATGCTGACGCAATGAACATCGTTGCGTGCACCCAAACTGCCATCGGCATTCACCATGAACTTGGGAACGACAAACAAGCTAATGCCCTTCACGCCTTCGGGTGCGCCTTGCACACGGGCCAACACCAAGTGAACGATGTTGTCGGCCATGTCGTGCTCACCATAGGTGATGTAGATTTTGGTGCCGAAAACTTTGTAAGTGCCATCGGGTAATGGCTCTGCGCGTGTGCGAACCAAGGCCAAATCAGAACCTGCCTGGGGCTCAGTCAAATTCATGGTGCCAGTCCACTCGCCAGAAATCAATTTCTCGAGGTAGATGTTTTTCAAATCGTCAGAGCCCGCCGTCAACAGCGCTTCAATGGCACCATCTGTGAGCAAGGGACACAATGCAAAACTCATGTTGGCCGAGTTGAGCATTTCTCCGCAAGCCGCTCCGATGGTTTTGGGCAAACCCTGTCCGCCAAAATCTGTGGGGTGTTGCAAACCTTGCCAGCCGCCCTCGCCATATTGCTTGAATGCTTCTTTGAATCCGGGTGTGGTTTTGACAATGCCATTTGCAAAGGCCGATGGATTTTTGTCGCCTTCCCAGTTCAAGGGGGCAATCACATCTTGGTTTAACTTGGCGCACTCTTCAAGCACGGCCTGCGCTGTTTCTAAACCAGCGTCTTCAAAGCCTGGCATTTGGGCCACTTGGTCAATGCGAGCCAAGTGCTCAATGTTAAAAAGCATGTCTTTCAAGGGGGCAACGTAACTCATTTCATTCTCCGAATAAAAGAAAGGCACCACAGAGGATGCCTTTCAAACTCACATGTCAAGTCAAATCAGACGCTTCACAAAGCGTTAACCAACTCGGGCACCGCTGCAAACAGATCGGCTTCCAAGCCATAGTCGGCCACGCTGAAGATGGGAGCTTCTGGGTCTTTGTTGATGGCCACAATGACCTTGCTGTCTTTCATACCGGCCAAGTGCTGAATGGCACCCGAGATACCGCAGGCCACATACAACTGAGGCGCCACAATCTTGCCGGTTTGACCCACTTGCCAATCGTTGGGCGCATAACCGGCGTCTACCGCTGCGCGACTGGCACCCATGGCTGCACCCAGCTTGTCGGCCAACGGCGTAATGACTTCGGCAAACTTTTCGGCACTGCCCAACGCACGGCCGCCCGACACAATGATCTTGGCGGCTGTGAGTTCGGGGCGATCGTTCTTAGCAATTTCGCTGCCCTTGAAAGCGCTCTTGCCGCTGTCGGTTGTAGCTGCTGCAGATTCAACGCTGGCAGAACCGCCAGTGGCTGCTGCTGCATCAAAACCTGTGGTGCGAACGGTCAACACTTTGACGCTGTCTTTGCTTTGCACAGTGGCGATGGCGTTGCCAGCATAAATAGGACGCTCGAACGTATCGGCTGAAATAACCAAAGTGACGTCGCTTAATTGAGCCACATCCAACTTGGCTGCCACGCGAGGCGCCACGTTTTTGCCACCTGCTGTAGCGGGGAACAAAATGTGGGTGTAGTTGCTGGCAATGGCCAATACTTGGGCAGCCACGTTTTCGGCCAAGCCATGGGCCAGGCCTTCAGCGTCGGCATGGATCACTTTGGACACACCAGCAATTTGCGCGGCAGCCTGTGCGGCAGCACCTGCATTGTGACCTGCCACCAAAACGTGCACATCACCACCACAAGCCACAGCGGCTGTGACAGTGTTCAAAGTTGCACCCTTGATGGATGCGTTGTCGTGTTCTGCAATAACCAATGAAGCCATGATTAGATTACCTTCGCTGTGTTCTTCAACTTATCAACCAATGTCGCCACATCGGGCACCTTGATACCGGCGGAGCGCTTGGGTGGCTCAGAGACTTTCAAGGTTGTAATGCGCGGTGATACATCGACACCCAAATCTTCGGGCTTAAAGTTGTCGAGTTGTTTTTTCTTCGCCTTCATGATGTTGGGCAAAGTGACGTAGCGTGGTTCGTTCAAGCGCAGGTCGGTGGTAATCACAGCAGGCATGGACAAAGACAAGATTTCCAAGCCGCCATCTATCTCGCGAGTGACTTGTACTTTGCCATCGACCACTTCGACTTTGGAAGCAAACGTGGCTTGAGGCAAGTCAGCCAGTGCAGCCAACATCTGGCCCGTTTGGTTGCAATCATCGTCAATGGCTTGTTTGCCCAAGATGATCAAACCGGGTTGTTCTTTGTCAACCAGCGCCTTGAGCAACTTGGCAACAGCCAGTGGTTGCAATTCCAAATCTGCGGGTGTTTCGACCAGGATACCGCGATCGGCGCCAATGGCCATGGCCGTACGCAAAGTTTCTTGGCACTGTGTCACGCCGCAAGACACTGCGATGACTTCTGTGGCAATGCCCTTCTCTTTCAAGCGCACAGCTTCTTCCACTGCGATCTCGTCAAAAGGGTTCATGCTCATTTTGACGTTGGCGATGTCTACGCCTGTGCCGTCAGATTTAACGCGCACTTTGACGTTGTAGTCGACAACCCGCTTCACGGGAACAAGAATTTTCATTGCCAAATCTCCAAGATAAAAACAGGCTCGCAAACGCCTTTTGTTTAATTGACGTTAACGTAAACGTCAATTGTGCCTTAATCTATGATTTTCTCAAGACCTTTAGCCAAAAAAGCACGCTCGTTCGAATTTTATATCAAGGACGATTTAGACGACTTCTGTAAAACTTCGGGAATTCACCGACCAATCGGTAGGGGAATTGGTATTAATATCAAACAGGATAAAAAAATAGTCTTTGCGATTCAATATTTAATGGAGCACTCGGATGAAAAAAACTTTGATGGCCGTCACAGCGGCAACCCTCGTCGGCATCGCCGGCTGGGCACAAGCACAAACGGTTTTGACAGTATCTAGCTGGGTTCCACCCACGCACGGTCTGTCGGTCTCACAAAAAGAATGGTGTGATGACCTGGCAAGCAAAACATCCAACCGCGTTCGTTGCAACATCCTCCCACGTGCCGTCACCCCAGCACCAGGCACTTTCGATGCCGTTAAAAATGGCTTGGTCGATGTTTCATTCACAGTGCACGGTTACACACCTGGCCGTTTTGTTCTGACACAAATGGCCGAATTTCCCTTCCTAGGTGATCGCGCAGAGCCTTTGTCAGTGGCGTTCAACCGCGTTGCCAGCAAATACCCAGAGTTTGCAGCAGAGCATCAAGGCGTCAAAGTCTTGGGTTATTTCACTCACGGCCCAGGCATCGTGTTCAATACCAAAAAACCCATTGTCCGTGTTGAAGACCTTTCCGGTCTGAAATTCCGAGTGGGTGGCGGTATGGTCAATGAGATTTCCAAAACGCTCGACATGAACGTCACGCTCAAACCTGCACCTGATTCATATGAACTGCTGTCAAGCGGCGTAATGGATGGAACGCTTTTCCCAGCTGAATCTACTGACTCCTTCAAAATTGACAAGATCATTAAGTTTGCGACCCAATTCCCAGGCGGTCTGTACAACACCAGTTTCGTCTTCATGATGAACCCTGCCAAGTACAACGCGCTCTCCGCAGAAGACAAAAAAGTGGTTGACGAATTGTCTGGTGAAGCAGTGGCAAGTCGTTTCGGCAAAGCCTGGGACCGTGTGGACGATCTGGCTTTGGCGAACATGCAAAAAAATGGCGTTAAAGTGATCAAAGCAGACAACTTCTTTGTTCGCGACGTCAATGCACGGACCATTAAACTTGAGCGTGACTGGGCGCAAGCAGCAAAAGCCAAAGGTTTGAAAGATCCTTCAGGCGCTTTGTCTGAGTTCCGCGCTGAAATTGCAAAGCTGCAAAAGCAAAAATGATTTGAACTTTCCTTAGGGTCACAAACCCTGGATAGTGAGAGTAACAGCGGTATTTGCCATCTCAGCAAATACCGCTTTTTTGATGGGTGAACTTTGAAAAAAATACTTGAACTTTTATGCGGCACGCTGGCAGGTACGGCCTTGTTTGCCATTATGTTGTTAACATTTTTAGATGTCTCTGGCCGGAAATTTTTGTCTCATTCCATCACGGGCTCTTTGGAGTTGACCGAATTATTGATGGTCGTTGTCATTTTTGCAGCACTGCCCTTGGTCTCCCTCAAAGGCGAACACGTTGTGTTCGATTCCTTGGATGCATTTCTGCCACGTTGGATTCGCAAAATTCAACAAGCCCTTGTTCACATCGTCGCTGCTGGTTTGCTCTTTGGGCTTGCTTATTTAATGTGGCAAACAGGAGGTGAATTTGCGGTCACCGGAGAAACCACGGCCCAACTCAAAATCACCAAAGCCCCCTTCATTCAAGGCATGGGTTTGCTTTGTGGCTTGACGGGTTTGGTGCATCTGGTCAAAGCATTTTTACCCATGGATGAAAATGCTTCCGAAGGAAGCACAGTATGACGGCCGCTTTATTGGGTTTCTTGGCCATCTTCGTTTTGGCCCTCATGCGCATGCCCTTGGCTTTTTCGATGGGACTGGTTGGCATTGTCGGCATCGGCCTAACTCGCGGTTGGTTGCCAGCCCTGGCCAGTACGGCCCAAGTGGTTCATGAAACAGGATTCGCTTACACCTTGTCCGTCATTCCACTGTTCATCCTGATGGGCAATTTTGTGGCTCGTGCTGGTTTGGCGCATGAACTTTTTCATGCAGCCTACACCTTCATTGGTCACCGCAGGGGCGGATTGGCACATGCCACCATTGCAGCTTGTGCAGGATTCGGTGCCATTTGCGGTTCTTCCATTGCAACAGCCGCTACCATGGGTAAAGTGGCCTACCCCTCAATGAAAAAACTGGGGTACAGCGATGCCATGTCGACAGGTGTGATTGCTGCTGGCGGTACTTTGGGCATCATGATTCCGCCCTCCACTATTTTGGTGATTTACGGCATCATCACAGAGACACACATTGGTAAATTGTTTGCCGCGGGTGTTTTGCCCGGCATTTTGACCGCGATTCTCATGATGCTGGCAGTCGTTGTGATGACTTGGCAAAATCCCGAACATGCGCCTGCTGGAGAAAAATTCAACTGGACACAGCGCCTTGAAGCCCTTCGCGGCATCTGGGGCGTTTTGGTTTTGGTCATCTTGGTATTGGGTGGAATTTATGGTGGCTTCTTCACCGCCACGGAAGGTGCCGGCATGGGCGCGATGGGTGCTTTTCTTTTTGCATTGGCACGCAAAGCACTGAGCTGGAAGGTGCTGATGGAAGTTTTGGTCGAATCAGCACGCACCACCGCCATGCTGTTTACCTTATTGATTGCCGCCACAATCTTTGCCAACTTCGTCAACTACACCAGCTTGCCATTTGAGCTGAAAGATTGGATCACTGGCTTAGGTCTGTCGCCCATCATGATCGTCGCCGCCATGATGTTGATCTATGTGCTACTGGGTACCGTCATGGAAGAACTGACCATGGTCTTGTTGACCATCCCTCTGTTTTTCCCCATCGTGGTTCAATTGGGTTTTGACCCCGTTTGGTTTGGCGTGCTCATTGTGATGGTGATTCAAATTGGACTCATATCCCCGCCTGTGGGAATGAACCTTTTTGTATTGAACGCTTTGTTGCCCCAAGTCGGGTTGGGCGCCATCTTTCGCGGCGTTTGGCCTATGGTGTTGGTACTGATCATCACCCTGGGCATTTTATTGGCCTTCCCAGGTATCAGCCTGTGGTTACCGTCAATGATGGATTGAATATGCTAGACCCTCAAGCCCAAGAACTGATGCAACTGATGGTTGAAAAAGGTGTTCCCCCTGTGAACACCCTCTCCCCAGCAGAAGCGCGTGCGTCTTATCGATCACGCCGCACATTCACACAGCCCGATGCACCGGATGTTTTCAAGGTTGAAGACAAAGTTTTTTCAGCCAACGGTGTCAGCATATCTGTCAGGGTCTACCACCCTCACACTGCGCAAACTCAAACCGCCTTGCCTGGCTTGGTCTATCTGCACGGTGGCGGCTGGACCATTGGCGATCTGGACACACATGACGTGTTATGCAGAAGTCTGTGCCTCCAAGCAGAGGTGGTGGTGGTGTCTGTAGATTACCGAATGGGGCCAGAGCAAAAATTTCCAGCAGCGTATGAAGACACGGTAGCAGCCTTCAATTGGACTGTGTCACAGGCTGCCAATTTAGGCATAGACCCCCACCGCATTGCCATTGGTGGTGACAGTGCAGGCGGCAATTTGTCTGCGGCCGCCTGCATTGGTTTGCGTGATCAAAAGGGTTTGTCTGTTCAACCCGTTTTTCAGTTGCTCATCTACCCTGCAACCATCATGTGGCAAGACACGGCGTCTTATCACGCCAATGGCAAGGGCTACATGCTCACCAAAGAGTCCATTGCGTATTACACCGAAAGTTACTTGAGGAATCGAGACGACGCCAAAGATTGGCGTGCTTCACCTCAACTTGCAAACAGCCACGCTAGCCTTCCCCCCGCATTTGTATTGACTGCGGGATTTGACCCCTTGCGCGATGAAGGATTGATGTACGCCGACGCATTGTCAAAAGCGGGTGTGCCTTGCCAATACATCTGCTTTGAGCGTCAAATTCACGGCTTCATAACCATGGGACGCGTTATGCAAGAAGCCAACACCGCGGTGAGTTTGTGTGCGCAAGTTTTAAAAACGCAACTGCACGCTTGATAAATCAAAGGCGCTGAACTTAGTCTTGGCGCCAGTTTTCAGACTGCACGTGTGTGAATCACGCGCTGCGGGAATGGAATTTCAATGTTGTGGTCTTTGAGCAACTTCAAAATGCTGATGTTGATTTCTGACTTTAAGGTAAGCAAGCCCGACTGTTGCTCATCGACCCAATAATGCGCGCCAAATTCTAGGCCATCGCTACCAAAGGCTGTGAGGGTGACAAAGGGTACGGGGTCTTTGAGAACTCGCTCTTGCATTTCACAAGCTTGCATCAACAAAGCCATGACCGTCTCAACAGGACTTCCGTAAGCAACCGAAACACTGGTGCTTTGAAGCACGCGAGAATCGGCCAAAGAAAGATTTTCGACGCGACTGTTGATGAGCATCTCATTGGGCACGATTGACTCACGCCCTGTGGGTGCACGAATGACGGTGTAGCGCGCTTTGATGTCGGTGACACGTCCTTCGAAACCATCTACCTTGACGCTGTCGCCAATTCTCATGCTGCGCTCGGCCAAGATCACAAAGCCACTGACGTAATTGGCGGCCAATTTTTGCAAGCCAAAACCAATGCCCACGCCCACAGCACCACCCAATACAGACAGCGCCGTCAGATCGATGCCCACAGCCGACAAAGACACCATCAAACCCACAAACATGAGCAAGGATGTGACGGCATTGCTGACGGCTTTGCGCAAGGACAGCTCACTGCCCGACGACGTTTTGAGCAAGCGCGATTCAATGGCCGACGACACCCAAAGGGTCAACAACATCACCAAACAAGCTGTAAGGCCACCCTCAATCAGGGTACGAACAGACAAGTGAGAGGCCCCCACCTTCCAATGAATTTGGTCTAGTTCTTCTAGCAGCAAGGGCAACAGACCCGTGAGCCACATCACCACCGCGCCCCAAGCCAGCCAAGAAACACTGCGCTCGACAGGCTTGACCCACTTGGCCTCTTTGAACGCAGCTTGAAGAATTTTGACGCCCAAACGAATCGCCGCCAAAGACAAACAAACTGGCAATAAGAATTCAAAAAGCCACAACTGATGTGACTTGGCCCATATGGCTCGTGTGGCAAAAACCAAACCCAACAAGAGGCTTGGAAACAGCACACCATCAATGAGCTTGCGGCCCAACAATACGGAAAGTTCCCATTGTGTGGTGGATTGCCTTAGCGCCCAGACCAAACTCCAAGCCAAGACAATGCATGCAGCAAAAAGCATCAACTCTTGGAAGGCTTCAAATGTATTCAAGCGGCTCCACCAAAGCAGCGGATCGTTCATCATCAAAGGGGCTTGAGACAATTTGCAATCTTTCTGGGCTTAGACGTCGGCCAACACACGAATGTGTGCTTCTACACTGCGCGACAATGCGCTGAGGTTGTACCCACCCTCTAAGCAACTGACAATTCTGCCTTTGGCATGTTTGAGGGCCACATCTTTGATGCGCTGGGTGATCCACACATAATCTTGCTCGACCAAACCAAGTTGGCCCATGTCATCTTCCCGGTGGGCATCAAAACCAGCACTGATGAAAATCAATTCGGGCCGATGTTCTTCAAGCCGAGGCATCCAAATCATGTCAATCAATTCTCGAATGTCCATGCCTTTGGTGTAAGCGGGAACGGGCAAATTGACCAAGTTGGTGTCGTGCTTGCGCGCACCGCCGTCTGGGTAAAAGGGGTGTTGATAAAAACTCACCATCAAGATGCGATCGTCGCCAGCCACAATGTCTTCCGTGCCATTGCCATGGTGCACATCAAAATCGACGATGGCAACACGTTTCAGGCCATGGCGTTCTAAGGCATATTTGGCGGCAATGGCCACGTTGTTGAAAAAACAAAAACCCATGGCTTTGTCGTGACAGGCGTGGTGCCCGGGGGGACGGGTGGCGCAAAACGCATTTTCTAATTCACCAGCGATGACAGCATCGGTTGCCTCCAACGCAGCGCCTGCAGAGCGCAGTGCAGCTTTCCAAGTGTGTACGTTGATGGCGGTGTCGGGATCCAAAGCGCTGTGTGAGGGGCCACCCGCTTGAATGTCTTCTATCAGTGCGTCGCTGAGACCGCGCAAAGACGCAATGTACAAACGACCATGGGCCAGTTCGATATCGGCCAAAGATGCAGGTGCTGCTTCTTTTCGGGTCAGTGCGTGGTCTAAGCCAGTGATCAAAAGCCGGTCCTCAATGGCATCGAGGCGCTGAGGACATTCTGGATGTCCCTCGCCCATCTCGTGAAGACGGCAATCAGCGTGCGAGAAATAACCAGTAGCGCCCATGGTGGTCTTTAAGTGTGAGGATCGAAATTCAAGGTTTCCAGCTTATCACGACACTCCGTCCCATTTCAAAGGCTAAACTCAAGGGATGCGTATTTTGTCGACCTTTTTATCTGTTTTCCTGATGTGTTTTGCATTGGGTACACATGCCGCTGACACACCCAAAAAAAACAAATCTAAAAAAACCAAAGCCAACACCAGCACGCCTGCAGCAGGTATAGCTTATGCCAATCGCAAAGACGTTCATGCTTGGGCAGAGCACGTGGCTCTTGCGCACCAGCTGGATGTCAAATGGGTCAAAGATCAGTTGGCGCAAGCGCGCTTGATTCCAAGCATTCCAAAACTGATATTGCCGCCCACCCACGTCAGCAAGAAAAATTGGGTGGCGTACCAAGCTCGTTTCATTGAATCCAAACGAATCCAAGCAGGCGCGAAATTTTGGAAAGACAACCAAAGCTTATTAGACCAAGCGGAACAGACCTATGGTGTGCCACCCTGGCTCATTGTCGGCATCATTGGCGTCGAAACTTTTTATGGCCAGCACACTGGCAACTTTCGAATTTTAGATGCGCTGAGCACCCTGACCTTTGACTTCCCCTCAGCGCATCCCAGAGCGGCCGAGCGCCAAGCCTTTTTCTCGAAAGAGTTGGCGCAATTCTTGGTCATGGTTTCCAAAGAAAAAATCAAATCGACCCAGGTCAAAGGCAGCTACGCAGGCGCCATGGGTCTGCCTCAATTCATGCCCTCCAGTTGGGCCAAGTTTGCAGTCGATTTTGACGGTGATCAACACATTGATCTTTTTTCGAACAAAGCCGATGTCATTGGCTCTGTGGCCAATTACTTCAAAGCCTTCCAATGGCAGACAGGCATGCCTACCCACTACCCAGTGTCGTTCAACAAAGAACAATTGGACATGGATGCGCTCATGGCGCCAGACATCTTGCCAACTTTCAGCGTGGGGAATTTTCTGGCCAAAGGCGCTGTTGTAAACGGCGATGCTTTAAACCACAAAGGTCCTTTGGCTTTGATTGAGTTACTCAATGGCGAAGCGCCCCCCAGCTATGTGGCTGGCACAGAAAACTTCTATGCCATTACCCGCTACAACTGGAGCAGCTACTACGCCATGGCGGTGATTGAATTGGGGCAAGCCGTGGAGAATGAGATCAAAGCCAAACCTTGATCAAATAAGCCATGAACCCACTCAATCCCAAAAAATTACATTTGACAAAGTGGACCGCTGTCAAACCTGTTGCAAAACAAAGGCACTTCCTTGTCAGCAAGGTCATCAAACCTGAATTGCCTAACGAGCCTGTTGAGTTTGTAGAAATCGAATCTGTTTTTTCCAAAGCAAGCCAAGTCATTCCATGGCGCGATTTACAAAACGACGAAGTATGGCGCCAAGGTTGGGTCTGAAAAGCATGCAGCAAGCCGTTCAGGCTTGCCTCAATGAAATGAGATTGGTCCATTGCAATCTGGCATCCGCTTCATAATCACCTATCAACCAAGCCCTTGACGTGTGGTCGGCCATGTCATTCAAAAATTCGCACAACACCCTGATAGAAACCTGGTCTAAAGCCGCAAAAGGCTGATCGAGACAAGTGATCCTGGCACCGCTGGCCAACAATGCAATCAAAGCAACTTTGCGTCTGCCGCCAGTCGAGAGCATGTCAAGGCGCTTCTCCAAATGCGGCGTCATGTCCAAAGCCTCACACAAATCAAGGCACAAAGCTTCATGCCATCGGGGACAACGATTGCGCCAGTGCGCCCATACTTCTAAGGGTGTTTGCAAGTTGCATTCAGGTAATTTGAGGTCAAGCCAAATGGTTTCGGAATGAAGCTCAGACAACTCACGCAGCAAACGCGTTTTTCCACTTCCCTCATCTCCAGTGACTGCGTTCAAGCCTGCTGCAATGTGCAGGCCCTTGAATTCTGCAATGACAGGGGCTGATGGGTTGAGCAAGTTTTGTACAGGCATATTGGCATGTTACCAAGCCTGCAGGGTTAAACGAAAAAAGGCCAAAAGGCTGAACAGATTTCAGCCCACCTGCGGCATCAAGAATTCGCGACTGATGCGGCCACCCAATACATTGACACGCTCTAAGAATTGCGTGAGGTAAGCATGCAAGCCAGTTGCCAGAATTTCATCAATGCGGCCATAAGCCAAGTCAGCGCGCAACTTGCCAGCATGGCGCAAAGTTTCACTTTGCTTGTTGTCGGTTACGGCTTCTAAATTGTTGACCACTTCATTTAAGCTGGCATGCAAAGATCTGGGCATGTCGGGTCGCAAGATTAACAATTCAGCCACACGATCTGGGCGAATCACATCGCGGTAGACCTTGCGGTAAATTTCAAAACCACTGACACTGCGCAAGATAGCACTCCAGTGATAAAAATCGAATTCTTGCGAGCCATCTAATGAAACATCAGATGTCATGACTTGGGTTTGAAAAGGCGATGCCACGGGTAAAGCACCGAACCGATCGTTTTGCCCCGCGTGAAATTTCACATCAACCAGACGTGCCGTGTTGTCTGCGCGTTCCAAGAAGGTACCAAGCCGCATGAAGTGCAAAGATTCATCCATCAACATGGTGCCCACCGTGACGCCACGCGACAGGTGAGATCTAAACTTGACCCATTCAAAAAACTTACCTGGGTCTGCATCAAACTCACCAGAGCGAATCATGCGATTGACCTCCAGCCATGTTTGATTTTGCGTTTCCCAGACTTCGGTGGTGAGTGCACCACGCACGGCCCTTGCGTTTTCTCGGGCTGCGCGCAAACAAGAAATGATTGAAGAAGGATTGTTGGGGTCTATCACCATGAAATGCATCACATGGTGCGGGGTCACCTCACCATGCAACTGGGTGTAGGCTGGCAGCAGTTCACTGATCGACAGCAGACCTTCCCAACCCGATTGCACCGTGGCACTGGACTGTGGCAACAGTGATGTTTCGTAGCTCACATTCAACATGCGCGCGGTGTTTTCTGCCCGCTCTGTATAGCGCGACATCCAAAACAAGTGATCAGCGGTTCGGCTTAGCATGATGCGTCTTTCAAAATCTTAGGTGCTATACACGGTCAGGGCATGTCACAGATCACGCCTGCAAAATCCACGTGTCTTTGGTGCCGCCGCCCTGCGACGAATTGACCACCAAAGAGCCTTCTTTCAAAGCCACGCGAGTTAAGCCACCCGGCACCATTTGCACGGTGCGGCCACTGAGCACAAAGGGTCTTAAATCGATGTGTCTTGGCGCCACGCCACTTTCGACGTAAGTTGGGCAACTGGACAAGCTCAGTGTAGGTTGTGCGATGTAGCCCGAAGGATTGGCCAACAGAGCCGCACGGAAATCTTCAATTTCGGCTTTGGTAGAGGCCGGTCCCACCAACATGCCATAACCGCCAGCACCATGAACCTCCTTCACGACCAAGTCTTTCAAATTGGCCAAGGTGTAGGCCAAGTCGTCGGGCTTGCGGCACATGAAAGTGGGCACGTTGTTCAAAATGGGCTTTTCACCCAGATAGAACTCGATCATTTTGGGCACATAGGGGTAAATCGATTTGTCATCGGCCACGCCAGTGCCAACAGCGTTGCAGATGGCCACATTGCCAACGCGGTAGGCTTCCATCAAACCGGCACAGCCCAAGGTAGATGTGGGCCTGAACACTTTGGGGTCTAGGAAGTCGTCGTCTACACGGCGATAGATGACATCGACACGTTTGGGGCCGCGTGTGGTGCGCATGTAAACAAACTGGTCTTTGACAAACAGGTCTTGGCCTTCAACCAACTCCACGCCCATTTGCTGAGCCAAGAAAGCATGCTCAAAATAGGCACTGTTGTACATGCCTGGCGTCAGGACCACCACGGTGGGCTCAGCAGAAGACGCGGGACTGGACGCCCGCAAAGTTTCGAGCAGCAAGTCGGGGTAATGCGCAACGGGTGCCACACGATGCCGACTGAACAATTCGGGGAACAATCGCATCATCATCTTGCGGTCCTCTAGCATGTAGCTGACCCCACTGGGAACGCGCAAGTTGTCTTCTAGGACGTAATACTCGCCCTCTCCTTGTGCGTTGGGTGCGCGAACAATGTCAATGCCGCTGATGTGTGAGTAGATTTGGTGGGGCACATCCACCCCCATCATCTCCGGACGAAACTGCGCATTGTTCAGAATTTGATCGGCTGGAATGATGCCGGCTTTGATGATTTCTTGATCGTGGTAAACGTCATGAATGAAGCGATTGAGGGCGGTGACACGCTGCACCAAGCCCCGCTCCATGCTTTGCCACTCATGTGCAGGAATGATGCGCGGAATCAAGTCAAACGGAATGAGTCGCTCTGTGCCAGAGCCGCTTTCATCTTTGTCGCCATAAACGGCAAAGGTAATGCCCACCCGCCGAAAAATCATTTCGGCTTCTTCACGCCTTGCCAACATCGAATTGTCACTTTGGCCAGCCAACCACTCGGCATAGGCTTGGTAATGGGCTCTAACTGGACTGCCTGGCTGGGTGGCCGACGCCTGACTGTACATCTCATCAAATTGCTGCATCTGACTTCACTCCTGGTTCTTGAAAAGCAAGATACATACCCGCACAAGCCATCTGCTCAAGGTACTGATGGCGGTTTGAAATGCCAATATCGACGATTCTTGTCACGCTCACAGTCTAGCTGTTGTGGATGGGTGCTTTGCCAATGTGCTGCACCACACACGGGTGACATGGCCATAGGCACTCCCAGTTGTTGGTATCGCAAGACCACTTGCTGGGCTGGATGACCATACCGATTTCGATAACCCGACTGAACCACAGCCCATTTTGGAGTCAAGGTTTGAACAAATGCGCGGGTTGACGATGTTTGACTGCCATGGTGTGGCACCAACAAGAAGTCAACGGGCTTGAGCATTTGCTTGTTGAGCAACTCAAATTCCTGCAATGCCTCGATATCACCTGGCAGCAGGGCACTTGCCACAGGTACATCATGCCCAGTTTGAACATTTTGAACTTGACCTGTTTCAACTCTTAAAACACAACTCACAGCATTCGTCGAAGTGGGAGAAGCTTGATCTGCCAAGGCAGGATGCAAGACTTCAAACTGAACACCGTCCCACACCCAGCGCTGCCCTGCCCTGCAAGACTCTACTTGTCGAACTTGCGCCAATGGATGATCTGGCTCCAACGAAGCCCACAGATCTGCTTGAGGGTGCGCCGCCAAAACCGAAGCAGCGCCACCCGTATGGTCGGTATCGCGATGGCTCAACATGAGGCGATTCAGATTGACACCTTCACGTGCCATGAACGGCACCAATACACGTTGTCCCGCGTCGGACGACTCACCCCAAGCAGGCCCTGCGTCGTATAGCAACGCATGATTTTGGGTTCTTAGTAGCACAGCATTGCCCTGCCCGATATCAAGCGCCCAAAGCTCGAACTGGCCCCAATGAGGTCGCGGAGATTGCCACAATAAAACGGGAAGCATGCACAGTGCGCCCCAACACCGAATAGCCCAAGACCATTGTTGAAAACACACCAACGCCCCCAACAAAGCCAAGAGGGTCAGAACCCAGGGGGCTTGTGCAAAACTCAGCACCCCCCAAGACCAAGACGACAAATACGTGAGGAATGCGAACAAGGGCTGTAGAGCCCACGCTGCCAATTGCCACATTGGCGACCACAACAAGCCCATCAATGCCAAGGGTGTGACGCACAAGGTGACCCATGGAATGGCCAGCAAATTGGCCAGCAAGCCAGATACCGACAATTGTCCAAAAAACAAAATTGTTAAAGGTGCCAAAGTTACAGTAACAAGCCATTGCTCTCGCGCCAAAGAATGAGCGGCTTGCACTAGACCGGTGATCATGGCAGTGCAATAAGCCAAGCGCGACTCTTTTTGCACCAATTTGGCACCCTTATCTACCAACTTGGTGCGCCCGATGTGTACGCGCTGATCAGACAGCATCAAAGCACCTACCGCTGCAAAGCTCAGCCAAAAACTGGCCTGGAGCAGCGCCCAGGGGTCCCAAAGGGTCACCACCCACAAGACCAGACCCCATGTTCGATGCCATGGCCAGCGCAGCCCGCGCCACCTCAAAACAGAAACGACCAAGAGCATGAGAATGGTGCGCTGCGCTGGCAAGCCCCACCCACAAAACAGGGCATACACTGTTGCTAGCATCACGCCCCCCAAGGAGGCGGCAAAAGTTGCAGGAACACGCAAGCACAGCGCACGACCTGCGCGTGCAGATGCGCACCAAAGTCGGTAAATCAAGGTCGATGCAAGCCATGCAAACATGGTGATGTGCAGACCCGAAATGCTCATCAGATGCGCCACACCCGTGGCCCTGAACACTTCCCAATTTTGCTTGTCAATGGATGCCTGATCACCCACCACCAAAGCCGATATCACACCTGCTGCCTGAGGGTCTATGGCCCTCAATGCCAGTTCGATGCGGGTGCGAACGTGCTGCCGCATTTGATCGAACGGGTACTGCCAAGAACTGTTTAACTTGACAGGTGGCTCTTGTGTTTTGCCGCTTCGAACACTGCCAGTGGCCATGATGCCAAGCTCCCACCATCGCAGTTCTGCATCAAAACCGCCGGGGTTCATGCTGCCATGTGGGCGTTTAAGCCGGACTTGAAATTGCCACCGATCACCCGGCTGCAAGCTACGCCAAAGCGGCAGATCCATGCTGTGAGGAGACTCCCACTCCAGCCAAGACAAGTCGATCAAGGGCGGCACTTTGACAACTTTGTGTGTGCTCAACTCATGCGCATGAACGACTTTTGCATGAAACCTCAAGCCTTGAGGCAATACATAAGGCAAGGAAGCAACGTCAACCACCAATTGCAAATCTTGACCTTCCAAAAGAGGATCGAGTGCATCTTGCATTTGCAACCAACACCGCGCGTTGAGCGTGGCCCATGACAGCAACACAATTGCACTTCCAATGGCCATGTGCAGGCACAAATTGGGTACCCAGGCCATGGCAGGTGGAGAGACCTTATTGATCCTACGCAAAGCTAAAACCAGCCACACCACACTGCATGCGGCAACACTGAGGCTGATCAACAGGGGCCACACTTGGGCTTGCTGCAACTGCAAGGCGACGCCCAACAGCCAAAAAACACCCCACCCGGACAACGCCAGCTGCATGTTTGCCCCTTTCCGCTGCAGCCAACATGGCGCGGCTTTTGCTAGTTTAGACAGCCCGAGCTGCTCTTTCGATGCAGCCGCTGTTGCGCTTACTTGCATTTATGTCCATTCACGTCGCACTGCACCACGTTACGCACTACCGTTACGACCGTCCCGTTCAATTGGGCCCGCAAGTGATTCGTTTAAGGCCAGCACCACACAGCCGCAGTCACATCCTGTCCTACAGCCTGCGCATCGAGCCCTCAGCGCATTTCATCAACTGGCAACAAGATCCCTTTTCCAATTACCAAGCGCGCTTGGTATTTCCCCAAAAAACCTCAGAATTCAAGGTCACCGTCGACCTGGTCACCGAAATGGCGGTGTTCAACCCTTTCGATTTTTTCTTAGAACCCAGCGCAGAGCACGTCCCACTTTCTTACTCGCCCGAGCTCAAAGAAGAGCTAAACAGTTACTTGGAGAAATTGCCGCGCACACCTTTGTTTAAAAAATACCTCGCGTCCTTAGACCGCCGCCGTCAACGAACGATTGATTTCTTGGTTCAAATCAACCAGCGCATCTACCAAGATATCAACTACCTGATTCGAATGGAACCGGGCGTACAAACGCCCGAAGAAACACTTCAACTCAAAAGTGGCTCTTGCCGCGATTCGGCTTGGTTATTGGTTCAACTCATGCGGCACATGGGCTTGGCCGCAAGATTTGTATCGGGTTATTTGATTCAACTCACGCCCGATGTGAAATCGCTTGATGGCCCTAGCGGTACCGACGTTGACTTCACCGATTTGCACGCATGGTGCGAGGTGTATTTGCCTGGCGCAGGTTGGGTCGGACTCGATCCGACATCAGGTTTGCTGGCAGGTGAAGGACACATTCCCTTGGCCTGCACGCCGCAACCTTCGGGCGCAGCTCCCATTGAGGGCTTGATGGATGAGGCTGAAGTGACGTTCAGCCATGAAATGAGCATCACCCGCATACATGAATCTCCGCGCGTCACCAAGCCCTACAGCGACTCACAATGGACTGAGATCTTGGCCTTGGGCGAGCAAGTGGATGCCCAGTTGTTGGCTGGCGACGTGCGACTCACCATGGGCGGCGAACCCACATTTGTTGCCACTGAAAATCGAGATGCACCCGAGTGGAATACGGATGCCCTTGGCCCCACCAAACGCGGGTTGGCCACTGAGCTTGTACACAAGTTGCGTCAACAATATGGCCAAGGGGGTTTTCTGCATTTTGGCCAAGGCAAATGGTACCCAGGCGAGCAATTGCCTCGCTGGGCCTTGAGCATTTATTGGCGCGCCGATGGGCAGGTCTGCTGGCAAGATCCTTCGCTGTTTGCAGATGAGCGCGTTGCACATCATTACAAACCACAAGATGCCCAGCTGTTTTTAAGCACCTTGGCCACACGCTTAGGGGTATTGCCCAGCAACATCATTGCGGGCTACGAAGACACTTGGTATTACTTGTGGCGTGAACGACGACTTCCTGTCAATGTGGACCCCTTCGATGCACGCCTAGACGACGAACTCGAGCGCGCAAGATTGCACCGCGTATTTTCGCAAGGCTTAGATCAAGAAGTGGGCTATCTCTTGCCTTTGCAAGCACTCGAAAACGACGTGTCAGGTCCATCGACTTGGCACAGTGGTCCGTGGTTTGTGCGTGACGAGCGCCTCTACCTCATGCCAGGAGATTCCGCCATGGGCTGGCGCTTGCCTCTTGATTCTTTGCCATGGTCGGCTCCCACTGACCGACATGTGCTAATCGACCAAGATCCTTTTTCGCCAAGACAGGCCCTTCAAAGCGGCACGCAATTCAACAAGGCCTCTGTTGCACCAACGCTTCAAACACATTCTGCGGTGTCAAACTCACCAGCCATTGCACCCCCAACGCGCTTTAAGTCAGACAAGTCCACCGTGCGAACTGCATTGTGCGTAGAGATACGAGATCCTCGCCGCGCCAATGGACCCGTTCCACTTAAAGAGGCAAATACCGATCATCAAGTTGAGGGCGTGATGTATGTGTTCATGCCGCCATTGGCGCGACTAGAAGATTATTTGCAGTTGCTACAAGCTGTCGAGGCGACCGCTGCACAACTGAGCCTCCAAATCGTCTTGGAGGGCTACCCACCTCCCCGCGATCCGCGCTTGAAACTGCTTCAAGTAACCCCCGATCCAGGTGTGATCGAAGTCAACATCCATCCCGCCAGCAGTTGGCAAGAGGTGGTGTCTCACACCGAGTTTTTGTACCAAGCCGCATTTGAAACGCGCTTGAGTGCTGAGAAATTCATGACCGACGGCAGGCACACGGGCACGGGCGGTGGCAATCACGTGGTCATGGGCGGTGCCACGCCTGAAGACAGTCCCTTCTTGCGCAAGCCAGAAGTTTTGGCCAGCCTGCTGTTGTATTGGCATAACCACCCAAGCCTCAGCTACTTGTTCAGCGGCATGTTCATTGGCCCCACCAGCCAAGCGCCGCGGGTCGATGAAGCGCGCAACGATCAAGTTTACGAACTTGAAATTGCGTTGCGCGAGATTGCACGCAATCGACAAACACATGGTGAAAGCATGCCGCCATGGCTGGTCGATCGCAGCTTGCGCAACATCTTGGTCGACATGACTGGCAACACTCACCGCAGCGAATTTTGCATTGACAAAATGTATTCGCCAGACTCGTCCACGGGGCGTTTGGGTTTGCTCGAATTGCGTGCATTTGAAATGCCACCCCATGCCCGCATGAGCGTCGTTCAGCAATTGTTATTGCGTGCATTGGTAGCCCGCTTTTGGCATGAAAGCTATTCTGCGCCCGTGACACGCTGGGGCACCATGCTGCACGATCGCTTCATGTTGCCTACATTTGTCAAAATGGATTTTGACGATGTCCTCACCGAGTTAGGCGATGCAGGATTCCACTTTGATCCCGCATGGTTTGCACCCCATTTCGAGTTCAGGTTTCCACGAGTCGGCGAGTTTTGCGTCGATGCGATTCAAGTGACATTGCGAAATGCACTTGAGCCCTGGCATGTGATGGGAGAAGAGAGCACCTCAAGTGGCACAGCCCGTTATGTTGACTCATCGCTTGAGCGATTGGAAGTGCATGTCACCGGCATGAACGCCAGCCGATATACGATCACCGTCAATGGCCAAGCACTGCCCTTGCAACCAACTGGCACTGCGGGCGAGTATGTGGCCAGTGTTCGCTACAAAGCCTGGAATCCACCCTCATCCTTGCACCCCAGCATTGGCGTCCATGCGCCCCTGACTGTGGACGTTTTAGACACTTGGATGAAACGATCGATCGGTGGTGCGCAATACCATGTTGCGCACCCAGGCGGACGCAATTACGACACCTTGCCAGTCAATGCCTACGAGGCTGAAAGTCGTCGCTTGTCGCGGTTTTTCAGAATGGGGCACACACCTGGCAATATGGCCATGCCATCGGCCAACATTGAATTGGCTGCCAGTCCAGAATTTCCATTCACATTGGACCTGCGCAGGGCCAGATGAGGTGACAATTGACGCATTGTGGAAATTAACACCAGCCCCCAGAACGCCAGCTCACCCAATGACTTGCACTCAGCCGAGACATCGGCCGTGGTGCAAGCCATCGTGCGTGACATCGATGTGGCGCCCGCTGGCCACTGGGACGAATTGCGCGGTAGCGTCACCAAGACACCCGATGTTCCCCATCATTTGTCTGCGGCCAAGCAAATCGCCACACCACCATGGTCTGAGTTCCTCTCTCACCTAGGCGCTTCTGGCATTGAAAGTTTGCCGGGTCGGCATGACGCAATGGTGAGGCAAATTCAAGACAACGGCATGACTTACAACGTCTATGCCAATGCCGATCAGCCTCAGCGGCCCTGGTCTTTGGATCTGTTGCCCGTCATTTTGTCGTCCGATGATTGGGCGCAAATTCAAACAGGCGTGATTCAACGCATGCGGCTGTTAGAGGGCATCATGTCCGACGTCTATGGCATGCAGCACCTTTTAAAGCAAGGATCAATGCCTCACGCTTTGGTCCATGGACATCCTGGGTATTTGCATGCCATGCAAGGCAGTTCACCTGTTGGCGGACGTCATTTGAATTTGGCAGCGTTCGACTTGGTCAAAGGCCCAGATGGCTGTTGGTGGTTGTTGTCGCAAAGAACGCAAGCCCCTTCGGGTTTGGGCTATTTGCTTGAAAACCGTCAAATCATTTCCAATCAGTTTTCACAGGCTTTTGAAGCCATGCCAGTTCGCGGCCTTGCCGAGTCCTATCGTTCCTTTGTCAACGCGCTCAAGTTGCGCACAACTGCAGGCATGCAAGCACACATCGCGTTGCTAACGCCTGGCCCCTACAACGAAACTTATTTTGAACAAGCTTACTTGGCAAGGTACCTAGGGCTGTCTTTGGTACAAGGCAATGACTTGCTGGTTCGAGACGAAAAACTTTATTTAAAAACCCTTGAAGGGCTTAAACCTGTTCATGGTTTGCTAAAGCGAGTCGATGACGATTGGCTAGACCCGCTTGAATTGCGCGCCGAGTCCACGCTAGGTGTACCTGGTTTGCTGCAAGCAGTTCGGGCTGGCAATGTACTGGTCGCCAACACGCCTGGTTCTGGCTTTCTAGAATCCAATGCCTTGCTCGGATTTTTACCGCAACTCTCTCGCACCTTGCTGCAAGAGGAGTTGTTGTTGCCAGCCATTCCAAGTTGGTGGTGCGGCGAACAAACGGCCCTGCAAGATGCCTTGCCGCGTTTGCAAGCATGTGTCATCAAACCAACCTATCCTTATGCCCCAGGACGCAGCAGTTTTGAACCTGTGATGGGCCACAACCTAGACTGGCGCGATTTAGAAGAATGGCATACCCGCATTCAAAACAACCCAGAGGCGCACACCATTCAAAGCTTTTTACCTTTGTCTCACACGCCAACATTTGCCAGCTTGCGGGCCATGCCATCGCGTCCCGTCATTTTGCGAGTCTTTGTTTTGGCCAACGAGACTGGTGGCTGGCAAGTTTTGCCCGGCGGACTCGCGCGTTTGGGTACGCAAAACGGCATCGCTTCAATGCAACAAGGCGGTAGCAGCGCCGATGTTTGGGTGCTGGCAAACCATAAACAACCAGAATCCGAATCCAGCAAACAAGCCCATGTCAGCACCCAAGAAGCGGTGTTTGTGGCCAGTTCGCAGCGCCATCGCTTGGTGACCAGCCGAGCGGCTGAAAATTTATTTTGGATGGGTCGTTACTCTGAGCGCACCGAAAACACCTTGCGCTTGTCCAAGCTTGCGCTCAACACCTTGAACAGTGAGGCTCAACACAGCCCACAACTTTTAGACTGGCTCACTCAGTTGTGTGTCACGCATGGCTTGGTGGCGCCTGGCGTGGTTCAAGCGCAACAATCAAGGCGTGTCTTCGAGCGCGCTCTGATTGCAGGTTTTTGGGACACCCAACACACCACGGGTGTGGGCTACAACTTGCGCGCCATCAAATTAGCGGCCGCCGCTGTGCGCGAACGCTTGTCCCCTGAACATTGGACCTTGATTGAACAAACTGAAAATGCATTTTTTCAGCCGCAAGACAATGATGCCCCTGTGGCCAGCAGTGTGTGGGCTCAGCAATTGTTGGCGCACACCAGTCAATTGATGGCAGCCCTCACAGGCGCACAAACGGATCGCATGACACGTGATGATGGCTGGCGATTGTTGTCCATTGGTCGACACATAGAACGCCTGGATTTTTTAGCACACGCATTGGCCACGGCCATTGAAACGGGGTGCCTGCAAAGCCAAGCAGGTTTTGACGCGGTCTTGGCTTTGTTTGACAGCACCATTTCGTTTCATGCACAGTACCAACAAAGCCGTACCTTGGGCGCCCTGTTGGAATTGCTGCTAACCCACACCGACAACCCACGTGCTCTAGGCTGGGTGGCACAAACATTAAGAGGACGATTGGCCAGAATGGGACACCTGGCCAATGGCGCTACCGAAGACATATCTCACACCATTCCTGTGTTGTCTAAAGTGGATTTCGCCACGCTGTCTGCCGATGGACTGAACCCAAGTCCACAACTGTTGGCGTTACTGGGGCAGTGTCGACAAACGGCCAGAACCGTCTCAGACCAATTGAACGGTTTGTTTTTCTCGCACAGCGATGAATCTCAGCAAAGCGTCGGCGCCAACTGAGCTTATCCCGATGAAGCTTCGCATCACGCACCAAACACATTACGCCTACACCCCTAGGGTGGTCACAGCGCAGCATGTAGCGCACCTCGAACCCGGCAATACCCCTTGCCAAACCATATTGGCGCATCGTTTTACCACCCTGCCCCAAGCACAAAAAATCAGCCGCAACTTGGATGCATTTGGTAATCACCGCTGCTACTGGTCGCTGCCCACTGCACATCACACACTTCAGGTCAATGCGCAGACGACACTTGAAACCTTCCCCTTGTCTGAACGCCAGCAATCCGATTTACAAAAATGGGCAGAAGCTTTGCAATGGGAACAAGTTCAGAGGGCATATCAATTTCAATCGGGTCAAGCCAGTGACGAAGCCTCGTCATTTGTTTATGCCTCACATCACGCTCCCCACGATGCCGCTTTCAAACGCTACGCCATCAGCAGCTTTTCACCGAACAGGCCTGTGCTAGAAGCCGTTCAAAATTTGATGCAACGCATTCACACTGATTTCAAGTACGAGTCTTTCAGCACCGACATCAGCACACCTGCGCTGACGGTTCTATCGGACAAACGTGGCGTTTGCCAAGATTTTGCGCATGTCATGCTGGCGTGTTTGCGCAGCTTGGGACTGGCGGCGCGTTATGTCAGTGGCTATTTGCTAACAGAACCTCCGCCTGGCCAGGCACGCCTGATTGGCAGCGATGCCTCCCATGCATGGATTTCGCTGCGTATTCCAAACTCCGATCCGTTAACCACAGCAGAATCTTGGTACGATTTCGATCCCACCAACAATCGCTGTGGTTGGTGCAGTCCAGGAGCTGACTATGTGCGTTTGGCCGTTGGCCGTGACTTTGCAGATGTCTCGCCACTTCGCGGTGTTTTACAAGGTGGTGCAAGTCACACCTTGCAGGTCAATGTCACAGTCGAGCCCCTCTAATTCTTTAACCCTTTTCATTTCATCATGTCAATTTACAAACGCCTCGAATCTCTCCAAATCACGCTTCCCCCTGTTGCAACACCAGCTGCTGCCTATGTGCCTTTTGTCAAAACGGGGCATTTGGTTTTTGTCAGTGGCCATATCTCAAAAAAAGATGGGCAAGTTTGGGCAGGACAGCTTGGCAAGAACATGCAAACCGAAGAAGCCAAGTTGGCTGCAAGAGCAGTGGCCATTGATTTGATGGGTACCTTGCACGCAGCTGTAGGTGACCTCAACAAAATCACGCGCATTGTCAAAGTCATGAGTTTGGTTAATTCCACATCAGACTTTACCGAGCAACATTTGGTCACCAATGGTTGCAGTGAGTTGCTTGGCCAGGTTTTTGGTGACATTGGCGTGCATGCTCGCAGTGCATTTGGTGTGGCGCAATTGCCCATGGGTGCCTGCGTAGAAATTGAACTGATCGCAGAAGTGGTCTGATACCGAGCATCAGAGGCCAGGAAAGGCCTCTCAAATGCCGATTCATCAAATTCACAACAATGCGTATCTTTGCAAGTAGTAAGAAAGCGAATGCATAAATTGATGATTTGAGAGGGGAAATATAGATTTTCTGTAAATTTGAGTATCTTTTATTTAAACTATTGAATACAAGATACCAATATATGTATACAAAAAGAAGTACTATGAATTCTTAAGTAGACATTTAAACAAGGAAATCTGTCATGAAACCACTCTGCGTCAGCTTCGTTGAACAAGACCATCAATTGGCAGAACAGGTGCTGACGCACCTGAACAACACCGGCATGCAGGGTGTACATTGCAAGCACCCTGACGAGTTGTCACAACAAACTGCGCAAAGCACCTGCGACGTGGTCATTTTGGATGCCGTCACGCTGGGAGAAAAATGCCTCAGCTTGGCTTCCAAGTTGGCCAAAAACCCAGAAATCAGAGTCATCATGATTGCGACCACGGCAAAACTAGAAGAAAGAATTGCCGCCATTGCTGCTGGCGCCGATGCATGTATTTGTAAACCCTTCAACCCCGCCGAATTGATCGCCATCATTCAACGATTGGCTGCCAGACTGCCCAGAACACTCAAGTCTGGCTGGACCATCGATCCCGTTCGCGCCTTACTCACTGGCCCTGCCAATAACGCCATTGACCTCACCGCCATGGAAACTGTGCTGCTCACCCAGCTGGCCATGGCCCCTGAGCAAGCCCTGCGCAGCGACGCACTCGAAATGGCCATTTGGGGTCTCTCCGATTTCTACAACAACAAACGGTTGCAAGTGTGTGTTTCACGGTTGCGCAAAAAGTTAACGCACCGCCATGGCCCCGAGGAGTTGTTGGCCACTTGCTGGCGCTCAACCTATCAGTTTGTACCGCGCATGCAATTTGCACCTAAGCATTGATGTCGCCAAACAACAAGGCACCTCAAAAGGTGCCTTGTAGATGGATGCTTTGGGGATCAGGCTTATTCGACGCGCGAAATTTGCGTTGGCTTGAAACCCAAATCGGCCGCTTTGCCCTTGCGTCCACGTGCAGCACGCGCATTGTTCAAGCTGCGAATTTCCAGAGTTTCTTCTCGGTCTTTGCCACCGCGACCAATGCCAACCAATTTCACGCTGCGTGTGTATGCCGCAGCGCCAGCCAGTGTGTCTTTGGCTTCCAAATCAAGCAGCATCAAACCACGTCCGCCTTTTTCCATCAACTTGAGTTCGCCAATCTCAAAGGTCAGAATACGCCCACCCGTAGAAGCACAGGCAACATGCGTTGCGGCAGGCATGGGTGCAGCACCTGGCGCTGGTGTGGCAGTGGAACCCGACACATGCGACGGCGCGCAAACTGACTCGCCCTCGCCCACGGTCATGAATGACTTGCCACCCTTTTGACGAGAAATCATGTTTTCAACAGTGGCCATGAAACCATAACCACCGGAGCTCGACATCAGCAAAGTTGCCACGCTAGGGCCGGCAAAGAAGTGAGCCACTTGTGTACCCGCTTCGAGTTCAATCAAAGTGGTGATGGGTTGACCATCGCCCCGCGCACCTGGCAAAGAAGCCACAGGCACAGAGTAAACACGACCGCTGCCCTTTTGCGCGGTGCCAAATGCCAACAAGGTATCGACCGTACGACATTCAAAGGTGCCGTACAAACCATCGCCAGCTTTGAAAGCAAAGCTGCTGGCATCGTGACCATGACCCTGTCGCGCACGCACCCAGCCCTTTTGTGAAACGACCACTGTCACGGGCTCATCAACCACTTTCACTTCGGCCACGGCCTTCTTCTCTTCTTGAATGAGCGTGCGGCGTGGATCGGCAAATGTTTTGGCGTCTTGCTCAATTTCTTTGACCATCAATCGCTTGAGTGAGGCTGGATTGGCCAAAATTTCTTCTAGCTGTGTTTGCTCTGTGCGCAACTCTTTGAGCTCTTGCTCAATCTTGATGGCTTCCAAACGCGCCAATTGACGCAGGCGAATTTCAAGAATGTCTTCAGCCTGGCGTTCGCTGAGCTTGAAGCGATCCATCAAGGCTAGCTTGGGCTCGTCGCTTTGTCGAATGATGGCAATCACCTCGTCAATGTTGAGCAACACCAACTGACGGCCTTCCAAAATATGGATGCGGTCCATCACCTTGCCCAAGCGATGCTCAGAGCGGCGAACAATGGTTTGCTGACGGAACGTGATCCACTCAGAAATCATTTGGCGCAAAGATTTTTGCACCGGCTTGCCATCAATACCCACCGAGGTCATGTTGATAGGCGAAGAGGTTTCTAAGCTGGTGTGGGCCAGCAATGCCGTGATCAATTCTTGTTGTTCAATGCGGCTGGTTTTGGGTTCAAACACCAAGCGCACGGCAGCATCTTTGCTGGACTCATCGCGCACCACATCGAGTACTGACAAGATGCTGGCCTTGAGTTGCATTTGGTCTGCACTCAGGGCTTTCTTGCCAGCCTTCACTTTGGGGTTGGTGAGTTCTTCAATTTCTTCCAAGACTTTCTGCGAGCTAACACCAATGGGCAATTCGGTGACCACCAATTGCCACTGACCACGCGCCATGTCTTCAATTTTCCAACGTGCGCGAACTTTCAGTGAACCACGCCCTGTGCGATAGGCATCGGCAATGTCGGAAGCGGGGCTGATGATCTGACCGCCTCCGGGATAGTCGGGGCCCGGAATGAGTGCAAACAACTCATCGTCGGTTAACTTCGGAGATTTAATGAGCGCCACACACGCATCGGCTACTTCGCGCAAATTGTGACTTGGAATTTCGGTGGCCAAACCCACCGCAATGCCGCTGGCACCGTTCATCAAAACGAAAGGCAAACGGGCTGGCAACTGACGTGGCTCTTCGGTGGAGCCGTCGTAGTTGGGAATAAAGTCCACAGTCCCCTGGTCAATTTCATCCAGCAACAAAGTGGTGATTTTGGAGAGACGCGCTTCTGTATAACGCATGGCCGCAGCACCATCACCATCACGGCTACCGAAGTTGCCTTGACCATCAATCAGCGGATAGCGCTGGCTGAAGTCTTGCGCCATGCGCACCAGGGCATCGTAGGCGGCTTGGTCGCCATGAGGGTGAAACCGGCCCAGCACATCGCCCACCACACGGGCACTTTTGACAGGCTTCGCACCTGTGGCACCCGAGAAGCCCAAGCCCATGCGGGACATGGAATACAGAATGCGGCGTTGCACTGGTTTTTGGCCATCGCACACATCGGGCAACGCACGGCCCTTGACCACGCTCAGTGCGTATTCAAGATAGGCGCGCTGCGCATAAGTGGCCAAATTCAGCGAGTCATCTGACTCGCTGTTTTTGAGGTCTAGGGTGGGTTGATCGTTCATGTTTAAATGTCCACTTCGATGTCATCACCGTGCAACTCCATGAGCTCGCGACGCGCTGCGGCTTCGCCTTTGCCCATCAGTTGGGTGATCAAGCTTTCGGTTTGCGCAAAATCCAAAGTGCCCAATTGCACGGGCAGCAAACGGCGGGTGTCGGGGTTGAGGGTGGTTTCCCACAATTGCTCGGCACTCATCTCACCCAAGCCTTTGAAACGGCTGATGCTCCATGCGCCTTCGCGTACGCCATCTTTGCGTAGCTTGTCCAAAATACTTTGCATTTCGGCTTCGTCTAATGCGTACATCTTGGCCGCTGGTTTTTTGCCGCGCGCCGGTGCATCCACACGGAACAAAGGTGGCCGAGCGACAAACACATTGCCCGTTTCGATCAACTTGGGAAAGTGACGGAAAAATAAAGTGAGCAACAAGACTTGTATGTGCGAGCCGTCAACGTCAGCGTCACTCAAGATGCAAATCTTGCCGTAACGCAAACCCGACAAATCGGGCGTGTCGTTAGGGCCATGCGGATCGACACCAATGGCCACCGAAATGTCGTGAATTTCGTTGTTGGCAAACAGACGATCACGATCAACTTCCCAGGTATTGAGCACCTTGCCACGCAAAGGCAAAATGGCTTGACATTCTTTGTCGCGGCCCATCTTGGCGCTACCGCCCGCAGAGTCGCCCTCGACCAAAAACACTTCGTTGTGCGCAATGTCTTTGCTTTCGCAATCGGTCAGTTTGCCAGGCAACACAGCCACGCCAGAACTCTTGCGCTTCTCAACTTTCTGGCCTGCCTTTTGACGGTGCTGAGCGGCCTTAATGGCCAGCTCGGCCAATTTTTTGCCGTACTCGACGTGTTCATTGAGCCAAAGCTCCATGGTGGGTCGAACAAAACTAGACACCAAACGAACTGCATCGCGTGAGTTCAAACGTTCTTTGATTTGGCCTTGAAATTGCGGGTCTAGCACTTTGGCCGACAGCACAAAACTGGCGCGTGCAAACACATCTTCGGGCATGAGTTTGACGCCTTTGGGCAGCAAGCTGTGCAACTCAATAAAGCTCTTCACCGCAGTAAACAAACCATCGCGCAAGCCACTGTCGTGCGTGCCACCGGCACTGGTGGGAATGAGGTTGACATAGCTTTCGCGCACCGGCTGGCCATCTTCGGTAAAAGCAACCGCCCAACTAGCGCCCTCGCCTTCTGCAAAGCTGTCGTTGTTGCCATCGGCAAAGCCTTCGCCTTCAAACAAGGGAATGACGGGGTCGCCATTCAAGGTTTGCATGAGGTAGTCGCGCAAGCCCGCCTTGTATTGCCAAGTTTGCGTGTCTTTGGTTTTTTCGTTGAACAAAGTGACCGTCACACCTGGCATCAGGACGGCCTTGCTGCGCAGCAAATGCGTCAGCTCGGCCATTGGCAATGCACTGGATTCAAAATACTTGGCATCGGGCCAGACGCGTACGGTGGTGCCTTGCTTGCGATCGCCCTCGCCCGCTTTTCGCGTCACCAAAGGCTCGACCACATCGCCCCCAGAAAACGCCAAAGTGGCCACTTGAGCTTCGCGGTAGCTGGTGGCCTCGAGACGCTTGGCCAAGGCATTGGTCACACTGACGCCCACGCCATGCAATCCACCTGAGAAGCTGTAGGCACCGCCCTTGCCTTTGTCAAACTTGCCGCCGGCATGCAAACGCGTGAACACCAATTCAATGACAGGTGCTTTTTCTTCTGGATGCAAACCAAAGGGAATGCCGCGACCGTCGTCTTCAATGCTGACAGAACCGTCGCCATGCAATGAAACCTTGATCTTTTTGCCGTAGCCAGCCAAGGCTTCATCGGCCGCGTTGTCGAGCACCTCTTGAATGACGTGCAAAGGATTGTCGGTGCGGGTGTACATACCCGGCCGTTGTTTGACAGGCTCTAGGCCTTTCAAGACTCGAATGGAGCCTTCGCCGTATTCGGGAGATGAATTGGAAGAGGTAGTAGTAGCCATGGGCGCAGATTGTAGTGTGAATTCATTCAAAGTACTGGATAAATTTACAGCCCCAAGCTTGCATCTACGCCGAATAAAGACAATCAGGCATCATCTAGGCTTATCACTGAAACGAATTGTTAAACCCCTCACATGCATGGCACCGAAGCTCCTTCTAGCTGGGTCACCCGTTGGACCCCTCTCCTGACCCCACACAGCCATGTGCTGGATTTGGCTTGCGGCGCGGGCAGACACATGCAGTGGCTTGCCCATCAGGGCCACCATTGCCTGGGCATCGACCGCTCAGCTGAAGCACTGAGCGCCGCGAAGGCTTATGGCCAAGTGATGGAGGCCGACATTGAAGGCGGGCCTTGGCCCCTGACAGGGCAAACATTTGACGCGGTCATTGTGACCAATTACTTGTGGCGCCCCCTGCTGCCGCGCATTTTGGAAAGCCTGAAGCCACAGGGATTCTTGATTTACGAGACTTTTGCCCAGGGCCATGAAAAAATTGGCAAACCGTCTCGACCCGACTTTTTGCTCAAACCGGGCGAATTGCTGCAGACTTGCGCGCAAATGCACGTCATCGCCTACGAGGACGGCTATTCCGAACAGCCCCCCAAATTTGTCCAACGAATCGTTGCCACCCCGCAAGTCCCGACAACTGGTCATCAGATTGGCCTTGGCTGTCGTTAGAATGCTTGTTTGTCGCTTTAAACACATGCCATGACGAAAACTTTTCAACCCATTACCGGCAGCATCCCCGCCCTTGTGACCCCCATGCTGCCCAACGGCGCCGTGGACTATGGCAGCCTGCGAAAACTGATCGATTGGCACATCGCTGAAGGCACCGACTGCATTGGTGTGGTGGGCACCACTGGCGAGTCTCCCACTGTCAATGTCGATGAGCACCGCGAAATCATTCGCGTGTCGGTAGAACAAGCCAAAGGCCGCGTACCCATCATGGCCGGTTGTGGCGCCAACTCAACGGCAGAGGCCATCGAGTTGGCCAAGTTTGCCAAGAGTGTAGGTGCCGATTGCCAATTGCAAGTCGTCCCCTACTACAACAAGCCCACGCAAGAAGGCATGTACCAGCACTTCAAGTCCATTGCCGAGGCCGTGCCCGATTTGCCCATCATTTTGTACAACGTACCTGGCCGCTCCGTGGCCGACATGCAGCACGATACGGTTTTGCGTTTGGCGCAAGTGCCTGGCATCGTCGGCATCAAAGAAGCCACCGGCAACATTGAACGAGCCCAGTGGCTCATTCGTGATCTGCCCAAAGAGTTTGCCGTCTACTCGGGCGATGACCCTACAGCAGTTGCCTTGATGCTTTGCGGCGGCAAGGGCAATGTGAGCGTCACAGCCAACGTAGCACCGCGTTTGATGCATGAGTTGTGTGTGGCGGCCATGGCCGGCAACACTCAAAAAGCCATGGAGATTCAATTCAAATTGATGCCCATGCACAAAAATTTATTTGTGGAAGCCAACCCCATACCTGTCAAATGGGCCATGGCACGCATGGGCCTTTGTGGCGGCACTTTGCGTTTGCCCATGACCGAATTGTCAACCGCTCAACAACCCGTGGTAGAAGCCGCAATGCGTGCAAGCGGACTTATTTAAGGACTCCCTGTGAATCGATTTGTAACCATGCCTCGCTCTTTGACCACACTGGCCAGCGCCGCGGCCCTTACCTGTTTGCTTGCAGGTTGTTCTTCGTTGGAAGAAAGCAAAATCGATTACAAAAGCGCCAGCCAAGCGCCCACGCTTCAAATTCCACCAGATTTGACCCAACTCAAACGCGACTCGCGCTACCAAGTTGCAGGCACCAACAGCGCATCGGCCGTTGCCAACGCCACTGGCGTTCGCACCGTCAATGATGCAGGCACAGCCACCAACCAAGCAGGCCAAGCCCAAATTATTCGCACTGGCAACCAACGGGTCTTGTTGATTCAACGCAGTGCCGATTCTGTTTGGGAACCACTTCGTGAATTCTGGAAAGACAATGGTTTTGTGCTTATCACGGATCAACCCGAGTTGGGCATCATGGAAACTGATTGGGCCGAAAACAGAGCCAAATTACCACAAGACTTCATCCGAAAAGCCGTCGGTAAAGTTTTTGACAGCCTTTACTCCACAGGCGAGCGCGATCGTTTCAGAACTCGCATCGAACGCACAGACAAAGGCATTGAAATTACCATCACCCATCGCGGCATGGCGGAAATTTACACCAGTGCCTTGAAAGATCAAACCATTTGGTCGCCACGTGCGTCAGATCCCGAATTAGAAATTGAATTCCTCCGACGTTTGATGCTGCGCTTAGGAGGCTCAAGCATGTCTGCAAGTGCCAGTCAAATTGGCGCAATTGCTGCTGCACCAAACGCTGCCGGCGGTTTAGCAGCAGACGTCAAAATCATCAAACAGAACCAGTTGCCTGCCATTGAAATCAAGGACGGTTTTGACCGTGCATGGCGCCGTGTTGGTGTGGCCATTGACCGCACGGGCTTCACGGTTGAAGACCGTGACCGCGCGCAGGGTGTTTTCTTCGTACGCTACGCACCACCTGGCTCACCTGACAAAGAACCAGGCTTCTTCGCCAAAATGTTCTCCAGCGAAAAAGCCACGCCGGTCTTAGCCAAGTACCGCATTGCTGTGACCAGCAAAGGTGATGTGTCTGTGGTTCAAGTTCAAGCCGCTGATGGCATTCCAGATACTTCTGCCAATGCAGAAAAAATCATCAAACTATTGGCCGACGAAATTAAGTAACAGACCAACGAAATCCAGAGACGAAAAAAAACCCCGCACAGCGGGGTTTTTTTTAGGCTGCCCAGAATTACTTCTTTGGAGCTTCTGCAGGTGCAGCAGCAGGAGCGGCAGCAGCGTCAGCAGGCTTAGCATCAGCAGCGGGGGCGGCTGGCGCAGCAGGTGCTTCAGCAGCAGGTGCAGCAGCGGGAGCTGGTGCGGGTGCAGGAGCGGCTTCTTTTTTACCACAAGCGGCCAAAGCAGCAGCAGCGATCACGGCGGCCAAAACGAGAGACTTGTTCATGATTATTTTCCTTAAAGTTAGTGAAAAAACAATTTCCGGGAAATTGTCATCAAGAGTCGCTAAACCCTGTTGACAGAACCGCGAGCACTCGAGCTCTCGCCGTCCAGCCTCAGATTATAGCTTGACTTACAGGGTTATTACTAGGTCACGCAAAGACCTCAAAATCTCAGTGCCACCAGCCTTCTTCCCACCAAGCTTGCATCAATTCAGCTGCGTCGTCGCTCAACTGCGCAGCTTGCGCTGGGCTCAATATTTTGTCGTTGGCCAACTTGCGAAGTAACTTGGCGTCTTGCCCGGCGGCTCGAAAACTTTCGCCATTGATGAAAATGTGCTTGGCATCGAAGAGCATTTTGGTACGGCGGTCTAACTGAACTTGGGTCGGCCATGCATAGTTTGGCAAGTCGTCGAGGTCTGGCGTGTCAAACCAAACATTGGGTTTAGGTTCTGTCAGGGACTCACCCAACAAGCAGTTCAAAATCTGTGGGTCTTTGAGGGCTTTGGCCACTGCTTGCGCAGCAAATTCTTGCAAAGCTTTGGGCACAGAAGCATCTTGAATTGCAGCCACTTGGTGTGGATCTTGGTAAAGCGCGACGGCTGAGGCACTGCAATCTTCGGCCATCTCCTCAGACAAGCCCATCAATAATCCGCTGGCCAATTCTGCACTTCGTGGCGCCCTGAATCCCACCGAATAAGTCATGCACTCTCCCACGGCAACGCCATCGTGCGCATAGCCAGGTGGAAGGTAGAGCATGTCCCCTGGATTCAATACAAACTCGGCCTCTGGCTTGAATTCTTTGAGAATTTTGAGTGGCACGCCTTCTTGCAATTCAAACTTCTTTTGTCGACCAATGCGCCATCTGCGCTGCCCATGCGCTTGCAACAAAAAAACATCGTAGCTGTCGAAATGAGGGCCGACACCGCCACCATCTGTGGCGTAGCTGATCATCAAATCGTCGAGCCGCGCATCGGGGACAAAACGGAACTGCTGCAGCAGTGCGTGAATTGCATCATTGTGCAAGTCAACACCTTGAACCAATACCGTCCAATCGGGCGTTTTGAAGGACGGCAAGCTTTTACGACCCATCGGACCTTTTTTCAAAGTCCAATGGGCACCTTTGCGCACGATCAGCCTAGATTCCACTTCTTCGCTTTCCACCATCTCCAGCAACTTTGCGCGCTCAATCAGCGGCTTCATGTTGGGCAGGGCTTGTCGAATGAGCAAAGGCTTTTTTTGCCAGTGACGTTTCATAAACTGTTCGGGTGTTAAACCACCCAACAGGGTCAAAGCTGTGTTTTTTTGCATGGGAACCTGATCTAAATCGATTTCAAAACTGCGACAATTCTGGGATGGATATTACTTCTCAATGTGTGGTCGAACTGACCTGGACGCTCAAAGATACTTTGGGCGAAGTTTTGGACGAGCTAGACGAGCCCGTAGCCTTCTACATTGGCGGCCATGATTTGCTGCCCAAAATTGAAGAGGCACTGCAAGGTCATTCAGTGGGCGCCAAAGTTGATTTGCACCTAGAACCCGAAGACGCCTTTGGCGATTTCGATGAGAATTTGCTCTTTTTGGAGCCACGCACCCTTTTTCCCAAAGACATTGAAGAAGGCCTGACCATTGAAGGCACCGCATTGCCATCAGCTTGCAACCCTGATGCCCCGCGCAACGTGTTGTACACCATCACCGAGATTTACCCAGAGCATGTGGTGCTCGATGGCAACCACCCTTTGTCTGGCATTGCTTTGCGCTTAAGCCTCAAAGTTAACCATGTTCGGCTGGCCACCGATCAAGAGCAAGAAGCGGGCACCTGCGGCACTGGTTTCTTCAAAATTGAAATTGGCGATGCGCCTAGCTCTGGCGGCGGTTTGCTTCACTAAGACAAACTGAGCTTCAATGTAAAACAAGCATGCCCCCAAAAAGGGCATGCAAATTTCAACGGTTCAACGCTTGCCGGTTGAGCCGTAACCGCCCTCACCCCGCTCGCTAGGCGCATCGAATTCAGTGACCACATTGAACTTGGCCTGCACCACTGGCACGATGACCATTTGCGCAATGCGCTCCATGGGCTGAATGGTAAAGGCTTCTTGGCTGCGATTCCAGCAGCTGACCATCAGCGGACCTTGATAATCGCTGTCAATCAAACCGACCAGATTGCCCAACACAATGCCGTGCTTGTGGCCCAAGCCAGAGCGTGGCAACAACATGGCCGCAAAGCCAGGATCTTTGAGGTACACCGACAAGCCGGTAGAGATCAGCTGCCAAGCATTGGGCTGAAGCGTGATGGGGGCGTCTAAGCAAGCGCGCAAATCGAGGCCCGCACTGCCAGGCGTTGCGTAAGCAGGCAATTGATCGGCCATGCGGGAATCTAAAATTTTGACGTCAACATTCATCATATTTTTGTAAATCAAATTTTGCGAAGGCGGCCAGCAATGTCTTGAATCAAGTCATGCGCCAACTGGGTTTTGCTTGCGCGAGGAAACTCTTTGGCGCCCTGAGCGTCGACCAATAACAAGGCGTTGTCGTCCTGACCAAAGGTGCTCGGGCCAATGTTGCCCACCAACAAAGGGACACCTTTGCGCGCGCGCTTGGCTGTCGCGTGCGCCAGCAAATCGTGGCTTTCGGCAGCAAAGCCGACGCAAAACAAGTCGCCGCTTTGTGCTCGAGGCGATTTCGCGATAGTGGCCAAAATATCGGGGTTTTCAACGAAACGTAATTCAGGCGTATCACCTGAACCATCCTTCTTAATTTTTTGATCTGCCGCAGAGGCTGGCCGCCAATCGGCCACAGCTGCGGCTGCGATGAAAACATGGGCATGCGGCGCAGACTGTTGCACGGCCTCGCTCATTTGCAAGGCAGAACGCACATCCACTCGCTTCACACCTCGGGGCGTTGGCAAGCTCACAGGCCCCGCGACCAAGCTCACCTGCGCGCCTGCGTGATACGCAGCGCGCGCAATGGCAAATCCCATCTTGCCACTGGACAAATTGGTAATGCCGCGAACAGGGTCAATGGCTTCATAGGTAGGACCTGCTGTGATCAATACTTGCTGGCCGAGCAAAACCTTGGGTGTCCAAAATGCATGCAGTTCTTCCACAATTTCATCGGCTTCCAGCATGCGACCATCGCCGGTTTCACCGCAAGCTTGATCACCTTGTCCCACATCTAGGACATGTGAGCCATCGGATTTCAACTGAGCCACATTGCGCTGTGTGGCAGGATGGGCCCACATTTCACGGTTCATGGCGGGCGCCAAAATCAGGGGAACTGTTTGCAAAGGTCTGGCCAAGCACATCAGGCTCAGCAATTCGTCGGCCTTGCCGTGAATCAGCTTGGCCATGAAATCGGCGCTGGCAGGTGCAATCAGAATGGCATCCGCCTCTCGGCTGAGGTTGATGTGCGCCATGTTGTTGCCCTCTCGTGCATCCCACTGAGAGGTGTAGACAGGGCGACCAGACAAAGCCTGCATGGTGACAGGCGTGATGAATTGGGCTGCAGCCTCGGTCATGACCACCTGAACTTGCGCACCCGCTTTGATGAGCGAGCGACACAACTCAGCCGCCTTGAAGCAGGCGATACCACCTGTCAGTCCCAAAACTATGCGTTTTCCGAGCAAATCGTTCATGTTCGGCAATGTAGCAGATCAGGACACCTTTATAATCTCGTTTTCCATCTCCCGGGTGCTCAGCATCCCGTCCTGGACATGACCAAATTCGTCTTCGTCACCGGTGGTGTGGTGTCTTCCCTGGGCAAGGGAATCGCCTCCGCCTCTCTCGCCGCGATCCTAGAATCGCGCGGCCTCTCAGTCACCCTCATCAAGCTGGACCCGTACATCAACGTCGACCCAGGCACCATGTCACCGTTTCAACACGGTGAGGTGTTTGTCACCGACGATGGCGCCGAAACCGACCTCGATTTGGGCCACTACGAGCGCTTTATCAACACCCGCATGAAGAAGGCCAACAACTTCACCACGGGTCAAATCTACAAAAGCGTGCTCGAAAAAGAACGCCGCGGCGATTATTTGGGCAAAACTGTTCAGGTCATTCCCCACATTACCAACGAAATTCAAGACTACATCAAGCGCGGCGCCGGCTTTGGCACCCCTGAAGCAGTCGATGTGGCCATCGTTGAAATTGGCGGCACCGTGGGTGACATCGAGTCCCTGCCCTTCTTGGAAGCCGTGCGCCAACTGAGCTTGCGCCTTGGCCCCAACAACGCCGCCTTTGTACACCTCACGTATGTGCCTTGGATTGCCGCTGCAGGTGAGCTCAAAACCAAGCCAACACAACATACAGTTCAAAAATTGCGCGAAATCGGTATTCAGCCAGATGCACTTCTGTGCCGTGCCGACCGCATGATTCCGGAAGACGAAAAAGACAAAATTTCGCTCTTCACCAACGTGCAAAGCTGGGGCGTGATTTCCATGCCCGATGTCGATACCATTTACAAAGTGCCCCGTGTTTTGCACGAGCAAGGTTTGGACGGCCTCATCTGCGACCGCTTGCACATCAACACACCGCCTGCCAACCTCAAGCGCTGGGATGATTTGGTTTACGAAACCGAACATCCACAAGGCGAAGTCACCATTGCAATGGTGGGCAAGTATGTCGAGTTATCCGACAGTTATAAATCGGTCAATGAAGCTTTGCGCCATGCAGGCATGCGCAACCATGTGCGCGTCAAAATTGAACACATCGACTCAGAAACCATTTCACCTGAAACCGTGGCGCAACTGGCCAAGTTTGATGGCGTCTTGGTACCTGGCGGTTTTGGCAAACGCGGTGTTGAAGGCAAAATTCAAACCGCACGTTTTGCTCGCGAAAGCAAAGTCCCTTACTTGGGCATTTGCTTGGGCATGCAAGTGGCCACCATTGAATATGCGCGCCATGTGGCGGGCATGGCCAATGCCAACAGCACAGAATTCGAACCCGACACACCTTTCCCAGTCATTGCCTTGATCAATGAATGGAAAGATGCAGACGGCACCATCCAAGTACGCGATGCGCAGTCCGATTTGGGCGGCACGATGCGTCTTGGTGCGCAAAGCTCTGACGTGTCTGCAGGCACTTTGGCACACGACATTTATGGCCCTGTAGTGACAGAGCGTCACCGTCACCGTTACGAAGCCAATGTAAATTATTTGGACACTTTGCGCCAAGCAGGCTTGGTCATTTCTGCCCTCACGCAGCGCGAGCAGCTCACAGAAATTGTGGAGTTGCCCACAGATATGCACCCTTGGTTTGTCGGCGTGCAATTTCACCCCGAGTTCAAATCGACACCTTGGGATGGCCATCCATTGTTCAACGCGTTCATCAAAGCGTCGATCGATCATCAAAAAGGCGCCAAGCACCTCAAAGCGGTTGCTTAATTTTGAAGTCACCAGACAAGGAATACCATGAAACTGTGCGGATTTAATGTTGGCCTCGACCAGCGTTTCTTTTTGATTGCCGGCCCCTGTGTCATTGAATCTGAGCAATTGCAAATGGACACGGCTGGCACCTTGAAAGAGATCACGTCAGCCCTTGGCATTCCCTTCATCTTTAAAAGTAGCTACGACAAAGCCAATCGCTCTTCTGGCAGCACCTTCCGTGGTCCTGGCATGGAAAAAGGTTTGGAAATTTTGGCCAAAGTGAAGCGTGAACTGCACGTACCTATCCTTACCGATGTCCATACCGAAGCCGACATCCCTGCAGTGGCGGCAGTTGTGGACGTGTTGCAAACGCCAGCTTTCTTGTGCCGTCAAACCGATTTCATTCGCGCAGTGGCCCAATCGGGTAAACCGGTCAACATCAAGAAGGGGCAGTTCCTGGCCCCTCACGACATGAAAAACGTGATTGACAAAGCGCGTGCGGCCGCGCGTGACGCCGGCTTGCCTGAAGACAGCTTCATGGCCTGCGAGCGTGGAGCTAGCTTTGGCTACAACAACTTGGTGTCCGACATGCGCAGCTTGGCCATCATGCGAGAAACGGGCGCGCCCGTGGTGTACGACGCTACACACTCCGTTCAATTGCCTGGCGGCCAAGGTACAAGCTCTGGCGGCATGCGCGAGATGGTGCCTGTGTTGTCGCGTGCAGCCGTGGCTGTGGGTGTTGCAGGCCTCTTTATGGAAACCCACCCCAACCCTGCCCAAGCCATGTCTGACGGTCCCAATGCGGTTCCCTTGCAGCACATGAAAGCCTTGCTAGAAACCCTGTTGGAACTCGACGCGGTAACCAAAAAGAACCCATTCCTCGAAAACAATTTTCAGTGATTGATTGCATCATCTGCATTGGGATTATTGTGTTAAACGATTTTTAATTTAGACAGAGAGAAGTAAACATGAGTGCGATTGTTGACATTGTGGGCCGCGAAATCTTAGACAGCCGCGGCAACCCCACGGTTGAATGCGATGTATTGTTAGAGTCCGGCGTGATGGGCCGCGCCGCAGTGCCTTCTGGCGCTTCTACAGGCAGCCGCGAAGCCATTGAATTGCGCGATGGCGATAAGAGCCGTTACCTGGGCAAAGGCGTTCTGAAAGCCGTTGAGCACATCAACACCGAAATCTCTGAAGCCGTGCTGGGTCTTGATGCTTCCGAGCAATCTTTCCTCGACAAAACCTTGATTGATCTGGACGGCACTGAAAACAAGAGCCGCTTGGGTGCCAATGCCATGCTAGCTGTTTCCATGGCCGTGGCGCGCGCTGCTGCTGAAGAGTCAGGATTGCCTTTGTACCGCTACTTTGGCGGCATGCACGCATGCCAATTGCCGGTGCCCATGATGAACGTCATCAATGGCGGCGCGCATGCCAACAACAACCTCGACTTGCAAGAGTTGATGATCATTCCCGTAGGCGCCCCTAGCTTCCGCGAAGCCGTGCGTTACGGCGCTGAAGTGTTCCACGCCTTGAAGAAAATCATTCACGACAAGGGCATGAGCATTGCGGTCGGCGACGAGGGCGGCTTTGCGCCCAACGTGCCCAACCACGAAGCCGCTATCCAAATGATTTTGGACGCCATTAGCGCCGCCGGCTACACCGCTGGCGAGCAAATTGCAATTGGTCTCGACTGCGCGGCCAGCGAGTTCTACAAAGACGGCAAATATGAACTTGAAGGCGAAGGCTTGTCCTTAACTGGCGAGCAGTGGATTGACATGTTGGCCACTTGGGTAGACAAGTACCCCATCATCAGCATTGAAGACGGCATGGCCGAAGGCGACTGGGATGGTTGGAAATTGCTCACCGAGCGTTTGGGTGAAAAAGTTCAAATCGTTGGCGATGACTTGTTCGTCACCAACACCAAGATTTTGAAAGAAGGCATCGACAAAGGCATTGCCAATTCGATCCTGATCAAGATCAACCAAATTGGCACACTGACCGAAACCTTTGCCGCCATCGAAATGGCCAAGCGCGCAGGCTATACCGCCGTCATCAGCCATCGCTCTGGCGAAACCGAAGACTCCACCATTGCCGACATTGCGGTAGGCTTGAATGCGGGACAAATCAAAACAGGCTCTATGAGCCGAAGCGATCGCATGTCCAAGTACAACCAATTGCTTCGCATTGAAGAAGACTTGGGCGACATTGCTGAATACCCCGGCCGCGCTGCTTTTTACAACCTGCGCTAATTGAAACGCTTCGAACTTTTCAATGCTCATGGAAAACCGTTTTTGGCCAGCCCTGTTGATCGCTTTGTTGCTGATCTTGCAGGGTCAGATTTGGCTTGGCAAAGGCGGTGTTCCCACAGTGATCGAACTTGAAAATAAGATTAAAGCGCAAAATGAGTTGAATGCGAAAGCCAAACGCATCAACGATCAACTCAACTCTGAAGTGAACGATCTCAAAGAAGGTTTAAACACCGTCGAAGAACGTGCACGTCACGAGCTGGGCATGGTCAAAGCCAACGAAATTTTCGTGCAGATCGAAAAATGATGAATTCGGTCGAGTTGGCCGGCTTTGTTTTGTCGTTGGCAATGGTTTATTGCAACATCAAAGAAATTCATTGGGGCTGGCCATTGGCCATTGCCAGCTCGGCACTTTACGGCGTGGTGTTTTGGAACACTCAGCTCTATGGCGAGGCCTCTTTGCAAGTCATGTTCATTCTGACTTCCATTTGGGGTTGGCGGCAATGGCGCTTGGGCGTGCAAACCCCACAAGCCGAAAGCTGGGTCAAGCCCGCCACCTTGCAAATCAGCCGTCTTTTGCCTGGACAAAGACATCAAGCCATCTTCGCTTTTTTAATCGCATGGCCTGCATTCACGTTTTTTTTGTACCGATTCACAGACAGCGATGTGGCGATCTGGGACGGCTTGGTTACTGCCTTGAGTTTGTTGGCGCAATACCTACTGGCCAAAAAGAAAATTGAAAATTGGTGGGTCTGGCTGGCGGTTAATTTAATCACTGTCGGGCTGATGCTGGTGAAATCGCTTTGGCTGACTGCATTGCTGTACCTCATTTTTGCAGGCCTGAGCTATGTCGGTCTTAAAGCTTGGCAACGTCAACATGCTCTCTAAGCCTGTTCGAATTGCTTTGTTGGGCGCCGAAAGCACCGGCAAAACCAGCTTGTGCCTCGGCATTACAAGTGCCCTTCAGTCTTTGGGACTGAACGCAACAGCGGTACCCGAAACACTGAGGGAGTGGTGCGATGCCAAGGGCAGAACACCGCATGCGCACGAGCAAGCCGCCATTGCAACACGACAAGCCGAGCGAATTTTCTCAATTGCCAGTGGCTGGGTGGTGGCAGACACCAGCCCCCTCATGACGGCGGTTTACAGCGACTACGTTTTCAAAGACAAAACACTGTATGAACCAGCGCTTCAACAGCAAGCGCAGTTTGATTTGACACTTGTCATGGGCCTCGATTTGCCATGGGTGGCGGATGGCTTGCAGCGCGATGGTGCGCATGTACGCGAACCCGTTGACACTTTGCTACGTCAAGCGCTACAAAGTGCAGGACTGCCCTTCAAAGTGATCTATGGACAGGCTGATGCACGGCTGTCAGCAGCCCTCATGGCCATCCGCAATGGCATCAACAACTTGAGTGAAGAATTGGGGCAGCACCTGAGCAGCTTCAAGGCCCTTCAAACACAAAGAGACGAGAGTCAATACGGTTTAAACAAAGGCAAAACAGCCTGGCGCTGCGATTTGTGCAGCGACGCAGACTGTGAACACAAATTGTTCAGCGACTTGTTGAAGTAAGACAACTCAATGAACTGAGGGCCCTGTAGGCGGTGTGGCCTCGGGTTGGGTAAACAAGCTGGCGGCATCCACAGGATCGAAATGGTATTGCTTGCCGCAAAACTCACAACCCACTTCAATGTTCTCGCGCTCAGACAAAATACTCTCAACCTCTTCCACGCCCAGGCCCTTGATCATGCGACCTACGCGCTCACGGCTGCAACTGCATCGGAATTTGGGACCTGTCTCTCCCACCAAAGGCTCAAAGCGCAACAGCGGTTCTTCCCAAAACAAACGGTGCAATACCGTTTCAATGTCTAAACCCAATAACTCCTCGGCTTTCAAACTTTTGGCCAAAATAGAAATGCGGTTGTAGTCTTCACTTTGGCCCAAGGCGGCTTCTCGCTCCACCGAGTCGTACTTGCCTGCCAAGTTAGCAGCGCCCTCTAAGGGCAGACGCTGAATTAAAACGCCAGCTGCCACGTCCATGTTGGCTGCCAAAACCAAGGTGGTATCGAGTTGCTCAGACTGCAACATGTAGTGCTCTAGCACTTCACTCAATTTTTCAAGCTTCTCTTTTTGATCACCAAAAAGAGGAACGACACCTTGGTAGGGTTGCTGTCCTGGCATGCGATCGAGCGGATCCAGCGTAATGGCACAACGGCCATCGTTGTTTTGGTTCACCATCTGACTGAGGCTGGCATCTGCGGCTACCTCACCTTGCAAAGTGGCAGTAGCGCGCACGCCAAAGTCGGGCTGCACTTCCACCACGGCCAATTTCACAGGACCGTCGCCAAACACCTGCAAGACCAAGGCACCATTGAATTTGATGTTGGCTTGCATCAACACGGCTGCCGCCGACATCTGTCCCAACAGCTCGGTGACTGGGGCGGGATAGGCCCCGGTTTCGTTATTGGCCGCGCGGCGTTTCAGAATTTCTTGCCAGGCATCGGTCAAGCGAACAATGGCGCCTCGAACGGGCAAGCCTTCAAATAAAAATTTATGGAGTTCAGACAATTTTTTTCAAACCTGATTGAAATCGATGTGCATTTTCGATGTAGTGCTTTGCGGACATTCGCAAGCCTTGCATTTGCTCTGGCGACAACTCACGCACCACTTTGGCAGGAGAGCCCATGATCATGGAACCGTCGGGAAACTCTTTGCCCTCTGTGACCAAAGAGCCCGCGCCGACCAAACAATTTTTACCAATTTTGGCGCCGTTGAGCACAATGGCGCCAATGCCAATCAGAGACTCATCGCCAATGGTGCAACCATGCAACATCACTTGATGCCCAACCGTCACATTTTTACCTACAGTCAAAGGCTTGCCCACATCAGCGTGCAATACGCTGCAGTCTTGAATGTTGCTGCCCTCACCAATGCGGATGGTTTCGGTATCGCCGCGAATCACGGTTCCAAACCAAACACTGGCGTTGGCGCCCAATTCCACAGCGCCCATGACTTGGGCGCTGTCGGCCACCCAAGCACCTTCAGCCAGCACAGGTTGTTTGTCATCTAACGAATAAATTGCCATTTCCGACCTCTTTAGCCTTGACTCAAAACCTACATTGTAGGCACCCCTAAAATACGCCATGCCTTGCGCCAAAATGTCCCCCATCGCGTCAGACCTCCGACAAGCTGTCCTGACGCCCTTGCTCGAGAAAAATGCCGTCTTCAAGGCAGAACTCACCTTGGGCCTGCCCGAGTCATGGGGTGTAGACACGCAAGCTGTCATTGCAGATCCTGGCGGTATTCCAGGACGGTCCGCTCAGCCCATCTTGGTGTCTCACACCAGCCTCAAAGCCAAACCGCTCAACACGCCCGAAGGCAAGGCTTTGTTGCTGCATGCCATTGCGCACATCGAACTCAACGCCATCGATTTGGCGCTTGACGTGGTTTGGCGCTTCAGCGACATGCCAGAAGACTTTTACCGAGACTGGGTGCGCATTGCAAAAGAAGAAGCCAAACACTTTTTATTGCTTCAAGGACATTTGACCGGTATGGGATTTGACTACGGCGCCTTCCCCGCGCACAACTCTCTTTGGGACATGGCTGAACGCACCAAAGGCGACATCCTGGCTCGAATTGGTTTGGTGCCCAGAACGATGGAGGCTCGCGGCTTAGACGCCTCGCCCGGCGTTAAGAATAAATTGGTGAGCGCAGGCGACATGGCTGCAGCCCGTATTTTGGACATCATTCTAGAAGACGAAATTGGCCATGTGGCCGCGGGCAATCGGTGGTATCGGTTTGTCTGCCAACAACGCGGTTTGGATCCCGTTGCCACCTATCGCAATTTAATTCAGCAATACGATGCGCCCAAACTCAAGTCGCCTTACAACCTCGAGGCGCGTCGATTGGCGGGTTTTGATGAAGAAGAGCTCAATGACTTAGCGGCTCATGGCTTTTAGCACGCACCATGACTCACCTAGATGCTTCATACAAAGGGTTTCCCGGGCACTTGGCGCCCGTCAGCTGGTCTGCGGTTGGTCAGCAAGGCTGGAATCTGTTGGCGGGGCACTTGTCGCTGCCCTTGGCAGTTCTCAAACAATCAGCGCTAGCGCACAACCTGGTCTGGATGCAAGACTTTTGCATTGCTCGCGGTTTAGACATTGCACCGCATGGCAAAACCACCATGTCCCCGGAACTCTACGACATGCAAATCAAAGCAGGGGCTTGGGGCATCAGTTTTGCCAATGTGTTTCAAGCCGGGCTAGGCATTCGCCACGGCATTCAACGGGTCATCATTGCCAATCAGGTGTTTCAGGCTACCGACTTAGACACACTGGCCACGCTGCTGCTTGAACATCCAAGCGCCAGAATTTATTTTCTGATCGACTCCATGGCGCAACTTGATGCCATTGAAGCCTGGCATGTCAGTTACAAAACTAAGACGACTTCCCCCATCACTTTCACAGTTCTGATTGAACTGGGCATTGAAGGCAAGAGAACGGGTTGTCGCAAACATGACGAAGCACTGGCGCTGGCACACAGAATCAAATCAACGCCCTACCTGACTTTGTGCGGCATTGAGTGCTACGAAGGTGCCTTGGCCACTTGTAACCATGCGCACGACACAGAAGCCGTGGCAGCGCTGATGACGCGGGTTCAATGCTTGGCCCAAGCCTGCGAATCAGACGATCTATTTGAGTGCGATGAAGTCTTGCTCACAGCTGGTGGCTCTGCCATCTTTGACTTGGTGGCACAGAACCTCAAGCCCTTGCTGCAGCGTCCTGCGCGTGGCATATTGCGGTCTGGCTGCTACCTCACGCACGACCATGTGCAGTACAAAAAAATGTTGCAATGTGTGGGCGCGCGACTGCAGTTGAGCAACACGCTTCAACCTGCGCTAGAAGTTCTCAGCCGCGTGCAATCTTGCCCAGAGCCTGGCTTGGCACTGTTGTCGATGGGCAAACGAGACGTTTCTTTTGACATGGACTTACCCATACCGCTCTGGCGTGCCAACATAGGCGACACAAGTACACGAAGGGTGCCAAGCCACTGGCAAATAACGGCCTTGAATGATCAACATGCCTACTTGCACTTTAATGCGCAAGCGCCGCAAGATGAGCAGCCCTTTGTGGGGCAAATCATGGGCAGTGGCATTTCACACCCCTGCACCACTTTTGACAAATGGCGTTGGATGCCTTTAGTCGACGACCACTACCAAGTGATCGATGCCATATCAATTCATTTTTAATTGAAAACAACTTAGCCGCGGGGATGATGCTGCGCATGTAAGTTTTTCAACCGCTCTCGCGCCACATGGGTGTAAATGGTCGTGGTAGAAATATCGGCATGCCCCAATAGCACTTGCACAGATCGCAAATCGGCGCCGTGATTGAGCAAATGCGTGGCAAACGCATGACGCAAAGTGTGCGGCGACAAAGGCGCTGTGATGCCTGCCAGTACGGCATACTTTTTGATCAAGCTCCAAAACATGATGCGTGACATGGCGGTGCCCGCTTTGGGACCACTGGCCGTCACAAACAAGTCGTCTGTTTGTTTGGCGCCTAGCAATGCAGTGCGACCGTTTTGCAAGTAACTGACCAAGCTGTCTCTGGCCATGTCCCCAAACGGCACCAGTCGCTCTTTACTGCCCTTGCCCATGATGCGCAAGATGCCTTCATTCAAAGAGACATGGAGTGTTTTGAGCTTGACCAACTCTGACACCCGCAAACCGCTGGCGTACAACAACTCCAACATGGCTTTGTCACGCAGGCCCAGAGGCGTATGGACATCGGGCGCAGTTAGCAAGGCATCCACTTGATCTTCAGACAATGTTTTGGGCACACGCAATGCTTGTTTGGCGGCCAGCATTCGAAGAGTGGGGTCCGTTTGGACAATATGCTCTCTCAATGCCCAACGGAAATACCGCTTGAAAACCGTGAGGCGTCGATTGGCAGAGGTGGCTTTGGAAAGGCTGTGCCGCGCTGCAAAGTAGGCTTGCAAGTGCTGCTCTTGAGCCCCCTCTAAAGCAGTGGCTGCATGCAGTTGCAACCACTGCGCCAAGGCGGAGAGATCTCTTCGGTAAGCGGCCAGGGTATTGGCCGACAAACCATCTTCTAACCAAACCGCATCAACAAAGCGGTCGATGGCGGCTTGGTTGTTTTCAGTCATCAGTCCAATTTGAGGCTTTGAGCGTCGACCACTTTTTTGTAGACTTCAAACTCGGCTTTGATTTGAGCTGCAAACTGATCGGGCGTGTTGGCAACAATCAAAGAACCTGTGTCTTCAATGCGCTTGCGAACAGCAGGATCTTCCAAAGCTTTCTTGACGCCGTTGCTGACTTTGTCAACCACTTCTTTGGGCAAATTCTTGGGGCCCAAAATGCCGTAATAGGCCATGCGGTTCACTGGCTCAAGACCCACTTCTTTGAATGTGGGCACATTGGGCAGTTGTGTCAGTCGCTGAGGTGCTGCCACCACAATGGGGATCAACTTACCTGTCTGAATAAAGGGCAACGCCGAAGGCATGTTGTCAAAAATGATCGGCACTTGACCTGCCACAGTGTCGTTCAAGGCTGGACCCGCACCACGATAAGGAATGTGCGTAATGAAGACGCCTGCCAAGCTTTTCCACAACTCAGTTTGCAAGTGGCCAATGCCGCCTGTGCCCGAAGAAGCGTAAGAATATTTGCCAGGATTCTTTTTCAACTCTGCGACAAAATCTTTGTAGTTGCGCGCAGGAAAACTGGGGTGCACCGCAATCACATTGGGAGTGGCCGCAATGTTGATGATGGGCGTGAAGTCTGTTACGGGGTTGTAAGGGTTTTTGGGATTGATGGCAGGGTTGGCTGCGGTGGTCGATACCGTGGCCATGCCCAAAGAGTAGCCATCAGGTGTAGCACGGACAGTTTCTGTTGCGCCAACCACGCCGCCGCCGCCAGCTTTGTTTTCTACAATGACCGACTGGCCAAGGGCCTTGCCCAGTGGCTCAGAAATAACGCGCGCCACAATGTCGGTGGTGCCGCCGGGTGCAAATGGCACCTGCAAGCGAATAACTTTATTGGGGTAGGCCTGGGCCAAAACGGTGCCACTGGCGCTCAACGCCAACAAGGCGGCTGCAGCCACCCAACTCGTACGACGGTTCATTTCAACTCCTCTAATAAACTGATCAACATCATAAGCAATATCTCAAGCACTTCAAAACAAAAACAGCAAAGACTGCCGTTATGCTTGGGGGGTGAATTTTGCCCAACTTTTATTTCCTGACTTCTCACTCATCCTGTGCGGCTATTTTTTATGCCGCTACACCGGCTTGAACCGTCCCGTTTGGCAACAAGCCGAGTTCTTGGTCTATTATTTTTTATTCCCGGTTTTGCTGTTTCACTCCATTGTGAAAAGCCCCTTGGATATTCAGGCCACTTCTAATTTTTTACTGGCCGGCATCAGCATGGGCTTGATGGCCATTGCCCTGTCCTACAGCTTGCCTTACTGGCCATGGATTGGCCGCCACATTGACAAGCGCGACCATGCGGCCAGTGCACAAGCAGGCTTTCGTTTCAATTCCTTCATCGCCTTGGCGTTGGTAGAGCGACTTGCGGGGCCCGAGGGCTTGCTTCTGATTTCTGTGCTCATTGGCTTTTGCGTCCCCATGTTCAACATCGGTGCGGTCTGGCCCATGGCGCGCCACGGCGAATCGGGCTTCTTGCGCGAGCTTGTTCGAAATCCACTGATTTTGGCCACCACCGGCGGACTGACCTTCAATTTACTGGGCCTTCGCGTTCCCGAGTTCATGGACCCCAGTTTGTCTCGCATTGGGGCAGCATCCCTGGCTTTGGGGCTGATGTCTGCTGGGGCGGGCATGGAGCTCAAAGCGCTGAACCAGGGCAAATTGCTGGGCGCATTGGTTTTGACCTTCAAGCATTTGGTCTTGCCTTGTTTGGCTTGGGGTTTGGCGCAATTCTTTCAATTAAACCCCTTGCAGACCACTGTGTTGCTTATTTTTTCAGCACTGCCAACGGCCTCCACATGTTACGTTTTGGCCTCACGCATGGGCTACAACGGCCCCTATGTGGCCGGATTGGTAACGCTGTCAACCTTGTTGGGCATGCTCAGTTTGCCCTTTGCGCTGGGCGTGCTTCGTGAGTTGCGCTTTTAAGCCAGTTGCGCCAAAGACCAAGCGACTTGCTCTTGCACAACAGGGTCAACATGACCTGTCCATCGATTGAGCGCTTTAACCAAAGCTTGTTGTTCTGCCATTGAAAGTTTGGCAGATTTTGACAAGGCATTGCCTGCCGAAAGGGCTACATTGCGCAACCACCGTGCGTGACCAATTCGACGAATGGCACTGCCCTCTGTCATGCGCAAAAAGGTGGCTTCATCCCAAGCCAACAAATCGACCAAAGACGGAGACGACAAACCATCTCGCGCTTCAAAATCTGGCAAAGGGCTGCGCTTGGCAAACTTGTTCCAGGGACAAGCCCATTGGCAATCGTCACAACCATAGATGCGATTACCAATCAGCGCTCTGAACTCAACAGGAATGGGCCCTGCATGTTCTATGGTGAGGTATGAAATGCAACGTCGGGCATCCAATTTGTAAGGCGCCACAATGGCCTGTGTAGGACACACATCGATGCAAGCGGTGCAAGATCCACAGTGATCGGTTACGGGCTCGGTGAACGGCAAGGCCATATCGACAAACAGCTCGCCCAAAAAGAAAAAGGAGCCAGCATCTCTTTGTAACACCAAGGTATTTTTACCGCGCCAACCCTGCCCGCTGCGCACAGCCAATTCTGCCTCCATCACTGGGGCTGAATCGGTGAACACGCGGTGACCAAACGGTCCCACCGAAGCGGCCATTCGCTCTTGCAGCTTTTGCAGCCGGCCGCGCATTACTTTGTGATAATCCCGACCCCTTGCATAGACAGAGACCACACCCTGCTGAACCTGCTCTAGCCCTTGCCAAGCGTCTTCGGCTGACAGGTTTTGCAAATTGCTCGGCAAGTAATCCATTCTGACCGTGATCACACTGACCGTGCCAGGGACCAATTCTGTGGGTCGGGCACGCTTTAGGCCATGGCTTGCCATATAGTTCATGCTGCCGTGAAAGCCTGCAGCCAACCAAGCCTCTAATCCCGGCTCGGCCTCGGACAAATTCACACCTGTCACGCCAATTTGAGAAAATCCCAGTTCCCGGGCTGCCGATTGCAGCTCAGACCACAAAGCCGCTGAGTCCACAGGACCCAAGGGCGTTGCATTAGAAAGAGATTGATGAGCGGTGTTCACCCAGCGATTGTAGGAACTCCCGAGCCACATGGCACGGCCCACTGGCTGTGGACAGATGAAATTGCCACGCGCACTTTTGCACAAGCTTTGGCGCAACAAGCGCCTGTACAAAATGCTTACATCGAATTGGTAGGCAATTTGGGCGCAGGCAAAACCACTTTTGTACGGCATTTGCTGCAAGCTTTGGGTGTGGAAGGTCGCATCAAAAGCCCAACTTATGCCGTGGTCGAGCCCCATGAAGGCAGACACCCGCAGGTACAGCAGCCTTTGGCCATTTGGCATTTCGATTTCTACCGATTCAACGACCCCCAAGAGTTTGAAGAAGCAGGGTTTCGAGATTTGTTTGCCAGCACAGGACTGAAAATTGCAGAGTGGCCCAACCAAGCGCAAGGCATGTTACCTGCGCCAGATCTTCAACTGACACTGACTGTTGATATGCAAGAGGTTCGGCATGTGCAAGCCTGTGCAGGTACGCCACTAGGCCATCAATTACTTCAAGGGCTCTTGAAAGCCATGCCCTCTAACGCACCTGCTCATGCAAATTCAGCGACGTGATTGGCTCAAGGCTTCTAGCTTGGCATTGATGCTGGGCTGGGCCGACATCAGCAAAGGCGCCAGCTTGATGGCGGTGCGCGTGTGGCCGGCCAGAGACTACACACGCGTCACTTTGGAATCTGATGTTGCGCTGAAAACCAAATACACCTTCGTGCCCTCCCCGCCACGTTTGGCCATTGACATTGAAGGCTTGGAATTGAACCCCTCCATCAAAGAATGGGTGGGCAAAATCAAGCCTGACGATCCCAACATCACCGGCGTGCGCGTGGCGCAAAACAGTCCCGGTGTGGTGCGCATGGTGTTTGATTTGAAGCAGGCTGTGCAGCCGCAAGTGTTTGCATTGACGCCCGTAGGTGACTACAAACATCGTTTGGTCCTTGACCTCTATCCAACGGCACCGGTCGATCCATTGGAAAGTTGGATTGCAGAAAGATCGCAAAGCAACGACCCTCTGAGCGACTGGCTCAACAAGCAAGCAGGCGCTGGTCAAACCAGTCCATCTAACAGCACGCCCAACACAAGCTCAGCAAGCAACGCGCAGGGCGCAACTTCCAGCTCCCCCTCTCACTCAGCGACAACACCTTCGGCGCCCATCACAGACCGCTTAATAGTGGTCGCCATTGACGCAGGTCATGGCGGAGAGGACCCGGGTGCCATTGGCCCCAACGGCACCAAAGAAAAAGATGTGGTTTTGCAAATCGCCTTGAAACTGCGCGATCGAATCAATGCCACCACCGTGAAAGGCAACCCCATGCGAGCCTTCCTGACGCGCGATGCAGACTACTTTGTGCCGCTGCATGTGCGGGTTCAAAAAGCCCGAAAGGTGCAAGCCGATTTGTTTGTGAGTGTGCATGCCGACGCTTTTTTTACGCCCAACGCGCAAGGCGCAAGCGTCTTTGCCCTCAGCCATGGCGCAGCCTCTAGCAGTGCGGCAAGGTGGATGGCCCAGCAAGAAAACAAAGCCGACTTGATTGGCGGCATGAACTTCGGGGTGAAAGATTCGCAAGTGCAGCAAGCCTTGCTGGACATGAGTACTTCGGCCCAAATCAAAGACAGCTTGAACTTGGGCGGCGCCCTTCTCAGAGAAATTGGCGGCGTAGGAAGGCTGCACAAACCAAAGGTAGAACAGGCTGGGTTTGCTGTATTAAAAGCACCCGACATCCCCAGTGTGCTGGTTGAAACAGCCTTCATCAGCAACCCCAACGAAGAGGCCAAACTGTCAGATCCAAACTACCAAGACAGCATGGCCGATGCCTTGGTCAGGGGTTTGCAAAAATACTTTGAGCGAAACCCGCCCTTGGCGCGCAAGCGCTCTACTTAATAAAGCCGCAAACTTTAAACGGCAGGACATGCCTGCATTCTGGCGCGCACTTCGTCCCAACTTGCAGGATCGCAACCGCGGCGCATGACCACCAAAGTGGCGCTGGCCAAGGCATGACACAGAACATCTTGCAACTGACTGGCTGAGGCTTGTTGAGCCCATTCTTTCAAGTTGAGGGGCGAGGGTTGCGCATCTGCATGGTGCAATGCGCAGGCCAACAGCCCAGCCAAAAAACTATCGCCAGCACCAACGGTGTCGACGACTTTGACAGGTCCTGCCTCTTTGGCTTTGAAAGTTTTCAAGGTATCGCCTTGTCGAACCATCAAGCGCGCGCCTTCTGCACCCAGGGTTAAGGCCATCCACTGGGCTGTGCCCAACTGCATCAAATGCATGGCTTGGTCCATGGGTGTTGCACCAGGCAATTGCAAGTGGGCCAAGTCTTCGTCGCTGGCCTTCAGCACATCTGCCATCTTGGCCATTGCCAACACATGCGCCCGGTACTTGCTAAGGTCGGGCATCACGGAGGGCCTCAAATTCACGTCCACCACAATCCATTTGCCGGCATCTTTTTGCGCTTGTAACCATGGCAAATAATGCTGTGCATCGGCTGGGTCAAGTGCCAAACAGCCTGTGCATGCAATTTCCAACTGGGGCTGCGCCAGACACACATCATTCAAAGAACTCGCTGTAATTTGCCGATCGGCAACGCCCTCTCGATAGAACGCGTAATCTGGGTGCCCGTCTGAATTCAAAGCCACCACAGCCAAGGACGTCGTTTGAGCAATGGCTTGCGGCTTGGCCAATTGAACACCATCGTGTTGTAAGGCTTGGGCCAATTGCCGGCCAAACCGATCGCTCGACAACGGGTTTTGATAAAGCGTGGGCACATTTTGTCTGGCCAACGCACGCGACAAATTGAACACGGCACCCCCCAGGCAAGGTTGAAAATTGCCATCGGCCTGAGAAACCAAGTCAATCAGGGCTTCGCCCGCAGTGACCACGCGAGGCGCACGGTCAGAAATGGGGATGTGTTGTAGGTTGTCTGTCATGCCCCAATTTTACGTTTTGCGAGCACGCCAAATGCCAAACAAAGCGAACAATCCGGGTACGAAAATCATGGCCCAAATGATTTGGCTGAGGTGGGCTTTGACAAAATCAGTTTCGCCAAACAAATAGCCTGCCGTGGTCAGGCCGCACACCCAAATGAACCCACCCAACACGTTGTAAACCACAAAGCGCGAGGGTGTCATGGCCGCCACACCGGCCACAAAAGGCACAAAAGTGCGAATGAATGGCATGAACCGCGCCAACACGATGGTGATACCGCCATAGGTTTCATAAAAGTGATGCGCCTTGTCAAAGGCCGCTCGATTGAAGAAGCGCGAGTTTTCCCACTGAAACACTTTGGGGCCAAAGTAACGCCCTATTCGGTAGTTGACCTGATCGCCCGCAATGGCAGCCACCAACAACAAGGCCATGACTGTTGGAAGATCCAAGACACCCGTACCGCACAGGGCACCAACCACGAACAGCAAGGAATCGCCCGGCAAAAAGGGCATGACCACCAAGCCTGTTTCAACAAAAATAATCAAAAACAGCAAGGCGTAAACCCACATGCCGTAATTTTCCACAAACGCCAGTAAATAGCGGTCGACGTGGAGTACAAAATCCAAAAGTTGCAGCAAAGTATCCATGCAGAGATTATCCCTGTCTTCCGGAACACCTACAATTTGAGGATGACCCAGCCTCAAGCCCGCAGAACCATTCGAGAACTTCCCGATGTGCTGATTAGCCAAATCGCCGCAGGAGAGGTCATTGAGCGTCCTGCCTCGGTCGTTCGAGAATTGGTTGACAACGCGTTGGACGCCGGTTCGCGACACATTACCCTGCGGCTCTTGGGCGGCGGTGTTCGACTTATATCCGTAGAGGACGATGGCTGTGGCATTCCAGTTGATGAGCTGCCTGTCGCTTTGAAGCGTCACGCCACCAGCAAAATTGTCAGCTTAGAAGATCTAGAGTCCGTGGCCACCATGGGCTTTAGGGGGGAGGCTTTGGCAGCGGTCAATTCCGTATCCGAAATGAGCCTGCTCTCGCGCACAGAAGGGGCTGCAACGGCATTTTTACTCGACGGTCAAACGGGTGAGGTGCGACCAGCCGCTCGCGCCATTGGTACTACGGTGGAAGTGAAAGAATTGTTTTTTTCAACGCCTGCACGACGTCATTTTTTGAAGTCTGAAAACACCGAACTGGCCCATTGCATTGAAGCCGTCAGGCGCCACGCACTGGCCCGCCCAGAAGTTTCGTTTGCCATTTGGCACGAAGGCAAAATTGTGGAGCAATGGCGCAGCCACCCCGGTGAAGCCGGTTGGAATCAGCGCTTGGCCGATGTTCTAGGCGAGGACTTTGTGGCATCGTCAGTCAACATCGATTTCAGAACAGGCCCTGTGCATGTAAGAGGACGCGCGGGCACGCCTGATGCTGCCCGTGCCCGCGCCGATCAGCAATTTGCCTACGTCAATGGCCGGTTTGTCCGAGACAAAGTGATCACGCATGGCGCACGCAGTGCCTACGAGGATGTGTTGCATGGCCAACGCCAACCGGTCTATGTCTTGTATTTGCAAATGGACCCCACACGCGTAGATGTCAATGTGCATCCCACCAAAATTGAAGTGCGCTTTCGTGACAGCCGCGAAGTGCATCAGGCCATGCGTCATGCCATCGAGCGCGCGCTGGCTGTGCCTCGCGCCCAATTGTTGCCAGGTGGCGCCTCCGCCTTGACTTCTGGCGCGGCTCACAGTGGGTCAGAAACCACGCATTCATTTTTAAGCCCCTCGCCCAACTCGGCCCCCACGCAAAGCGCTTGGACGCAACGCGGTATGGCATTTGGCGCTAGCAACAGCGCTCAAGATTCGGCCAAGGCCATGGCAGAGCTCAAAGCCATGTGGGGTAATGGCAAGCTTGAAGGGAACCTAGTGGAAGAACGTGCGCCTGCTTTTGCGCAGCAAGCTGCAGCAACTTCGGCAGTGTCTTCTCAGGGATTGAACACCTCGGAAGATTGGCCACTTGGGCGAGCCGTTGCACAACTTCAAGGCGTTTACATCCTGGCAGAAAACAGCCAAGGCTTGGTGGTGGTGGACATGCATGCCGCCCATGAACGCATTGTGTACGAACGTTTGAAGAACCAACTCGATACCACCCACATTACCAGCCAACCCTTGTTGATTCCGGCATCCTTTGCCGCAACACCGCAAGAAATGTCGACTGCAGAGAATTGCACCGAGGTGTTGCAGCAATTGGGACTTGAAGTCTCCGCCCTGTCTGCCAAAACTTTGGCGGTGCGCGCAGTGCCCACCACCTTGGCGCAAGGCGATGCGGTAGAGTTGGCCCGAAGCGTGTTGGCCGAATTAGCACAGCACGATGCGGCCACTGTGGTGCAACGTGCGCAAAACGAAATTTTGGCCACCATGGCCTGTCATGGCGCTGTGCGTGCCAACCGTAAACTGACGCTTGATGAAATGAATGCCCTGCTGCGTCAAATGGAAGCCACTGAACGGTCTGACCAATGCAATCATGGCCGTCCTACTTGGCGACAGGTCAGCATGCGTGAATTGGACGCCTTGTTTTTGCGAGGTCGTTGATGTCCAATTCCAACCTAACAAGCGCTCGCAGTCAAGGCTTGACGGTGTTGTTGCTGGCCTTGTTGTTGGGTCTTCAACCCATCACCACTGATTTGTACCTGCCTGCTCTGCCCGCATTGACGCAAGGCTTTGGCGCCAGCATGGTTCAAGCGCAACTCACGCTCACGGCTCTGCTCTTAGCCTTTGGCACTTCCCAATTGGTTTGGGGCCCCTTGTCCGACAAATGGGGGCGTCGGCCAGTGTTGCTAGGCGGGATTGCGGTCTATACCGCCTCTGCCATAGCTTGTGCACTCGCACCAGACATTGAAACATTGATCGTTGGCCGAACGCTGCAAGGTGTGGCCATGGGCGCCTGCGTCATGGCCGCTCGCGCCATTGTTCGTGATTTGTATGAGCCCGTACAAGGCGCCAAGATCATGTCGCAGGCCCTGTCGGGCTTGGGTCTCATCGCGTGCACATGCGTGCCTGTGGGTGGTTTCTTAACGGATCTATTAGGCTGGCGTTGGGCCCTGAGCAGTTTGGTCTTGTTTGCCGTTCTCACAGGCCTTCTGATTTACTTTTATTTTGACGAAAGTTTGCTGCAAAAAAATCCCAACGCACTTCAAGCCAAAACCTTGTGGACATCTGTTAAACACATTGTTCGCAACCCCACCTTTCAAGCTTACAGCGCTTTGTCGACAGCCTCCTTTGCAGGCCTGTTTACCTTCTTGGCCACCTCGGCATTTGTGTTTACCCAAAGCATGGCCTTAAGCAAAACAATGTATGGCTTGCTGATGTTTTCAATGTCGCTGTCCTACATCGTTGGCACCTTTGGCTGCCGCTGGCTGTTGCTGCGCATCAGTGTCCAAACTTGCGTGGTCATGGCCAGCTTCGTCAGCTTGTTTGCGGGCGTTCTTTTGATGCTGGTCGCCTACTTTGGGCCAGGTCAGGCTTGGTTCGGCGCATGGGCTGTGATGGTGCCCGTCAACTTCTTTTTGTTGGCGCATGGCGTGCACCAACCTTGCGGTCAAAGTGGCTGCATTGCGCCTTTTCCTGAGATGGCAGGTACTGCCTCTGCACTCAATGGCTTTTCGATGATGCTGGTGGCTTTCGGCATGGGAACCTGGATTGGCACGCACATGACTGACCCTTTGTTGGCCATGGCAAACGGCATCATGCTTTGGTCGGCTTGCGTGGCTTTGATTGGCAGTTTTGCAGTTCGCAAAATACCATTGCTGAAAAAAAAGCCTGAGGCACAAGTGGCCCCAACGGCGCCGGTTGCACCCAGCCCATGACATCACGTGCCCTAGCCATTGCCGGGCCAACTGCCAGCGGCAAAACTGGATTGGCCTTGGCCATAGCCGCGCACCTTCAGGGGCGCGGCGGCGCAGAGATCATCAGTGTCGACTCAGCCTTGGTCTACAAAGGCATGGACATAGGCACCGCCAAACCTTCTGCAGAAGAATTGGCAAGCGTACCGCATCACCTGATCAACATTCGCGATCCACTTCAAGCCTACAGTGCCGCTGAGTTTTCGCGCGATGCGATGGCATGCGTGAATGACATTTCAAGTCGGGGCAAAGTGCCCTTGTTGGTCGGTGGCACCATGCTTTACTTCAAAGCTTTACTAGAAGGTTTGAATGACATGCCCGCGGCCAACCCCAATGTCAGAGCCCTTATTCAAGCTGAAGCGGAAGTTGCTGGTTGGCCCGCCATGCACGCACAACTTCAACAAGTTGACCCTGTGACCGCCGCAAGGCTGGCACCTGCCGATAGCCAGCGCATTTCGAGAGCGCTAGAGGTCTTCAGAATTTCAGGCAAACCTCTATCGGATTTTCAGCGCAACATTGCCCAGCTTGATGCTCCAAAAAAAGTCGACGGAGCCCATCCTCTTTCAGCCCAAGCCGGTGAGCTCAACTTTCACAATGTGCCTATGCTCAGCCTCGAGCCGCTTGATCGGGTTTGGCTCCACCATCGCATTGAACAACGTTTTGACGAGATGCTGAAGCACGGCTTTTTAGACGAGGTCAAAAATTTGCGGGCGCGGGGTGATTTGCAAATTGATTTGCCCTCGATGCGCTGCGTTGGTTATCGCCAAGCCTGGGAAGCACTGGATGGCAGCTTGCCAATGACCGAACTCCGAGATCGGGGTGTCTTTGCAACTCGGCAGTTGGCCAAAAGACAACTCACCTGGTTAAGAAGCATGCCCCACCGACATGTTTTGCAAGCCGATAGCCCAGACGTCTTGCCACAAGCCCTGAAGTGGGTAGACGCCCAACTAAGTTGACTCAGACCTGTTGCGCCTTCAAACGCAAAGCCTTGATTCGACCTAAGAGACAAGAATGTGAAATATTGTCATGACAAACCCTGAAAATACAGTTGCAAATAGCCCTGTGCCTTGGGCATTGACTGTGCCTCGCGTAAACTGGGAACTTCAACTACCTCAAGGTGATTCCATGGCCAAAGGTCAACAAAAAACAAACAAAGAGTCCAAAAAGCCAAAAAAGGACACCTCTCCTCCTAAAACCATTTCAGTTGACAACGAGCGCCCTGTGCAAAAAATCACAGCCGTCATTCCCCGCGGCAAAAAGCCTGTTTGAGATAGAACTGCATTTACGATGAGTGATTCTGCGCAAATTCTTTGGCCTCAAGCAGGCTATGCACAACTGAAGAAAGACGCGCGGGGTCATCTCACCGTCACCGATGATTTTCTGAGAGTTTTGCTGCTGCGTCCCGAATTGGCGCCGATTGAAAGCTCTTGCAGGCATGAGATTGAGATTCACGAGCGCTTGCTAGAAAATCCGCGCCTTGAATTGCAAGCCGCCGACCTCAACCAAGTACAAGACCGCGATGCAGCCGACAACATGGCGGTATGGTTGCGTTTTCGCAATCGCATTTTGGCTCACGCCACCCTGGAAGCCAGTTACTGGGCTTTGTTTGAAGGGCAAGGTGTTGATGTGCCGCCTATTTTGGTGAATCAAATCACCCAAGTCTTGGTGCAACATATTTTGGGCGACGACTGCTCCCCCTTGGAAGCGCGTGCAGCCGAGTTGTTGTTTAGAACGCAAAAAATTTCTGTTTTGGAAGATGGCTCCGTCATGGCGGCCGACTACGAAACCGTCGAACGTCATGCGCTTGAAAGCGGTTTTGGAAGCTTAGGCGAATTGCTCAAGCAAGGTGGCATTCCGCTGCGCAGTGTCGACCTTGACGTCATTCAAGACAGCAACGAGGACAGCTATTGGGAGCGTAGCGAACGCTTTGACATGGTGGCTTGTCTGAACTTGGGGCAGCCCCTCATTGACGCCTTTTGCCGCGTGCTCGAACGCTGGATAACTCACTTTACCAGCGCCAATGTGCGCATTGTCACGGCCCGCGAAATCGAAGATGCACATTGGGTTTGGCATGTCGGCCTCGATGCGCAGGCCAGCAGCATGTTGAATGACTTGTACAACGGCCAAAGCATCGATGAAGACCGCCAACGTCGCATGCTCTGTTTGTTTGTCCTGAACTTTGACAATGCCAGTGACATGTTGCAAGAAGTGAGCGGCAAACCGGTGTATCTGGCCATGGCCATGGACCCCCAAAATCTGCTCAAAATTAAACCGCAAAACTTGCTCTTGAATTTGCCCCTTGCACGAAGGTCTTGAACATGAACGCTTCGCAGATCGTCTTAAGCATGGTCTTGGCGACCATGGTGTTTTCGGTAGCCTTAGAACTGCGTCTGGAAGATTTCAAGCGTGTCGCTCTAGAACCCAAAGCTGTCATCTGCGGCCTCATTCCACAATTCATTTTGTTGCCTGTTGCAACCTGGGCTGCCACACTGCTGCTAGACCTGCCACCCAATGTAGAGGCCGCCATGATTTTGGTGGCTGCTTGCCCCGGTGGAAGTCTGAGCAACGTGGTCACCCACATGGGGCGCGGCAACACGGCTTTGTCAGTCAGCATCTCGGCAGTGGCCAGCATCATTGCTTTGTTTGCCACCCCCTTCAACTTCAGCTGGATGATGGCCGCCAATCCAGAGACGGCGTCATGGCTGAAGGAATTAGCAATCGACGCCTCAGGCATTTGGATCAGTTTGTTTCTGCTGTTGGGTGTGCCGCTCACATTGGGCTTGCTAGCCTCTCACCGACTACCTGCATTGACCGAGCGCATTCGAAAACCCCTTGGCAATTTTTCTTTGATTGCGTTGCTGCTTTTCATCGTAGCGGGCCTCATCAAAGAACGTCAATTGCTCACTCTGGGCTTGCTACCCACTTTGCTGTTGGTGGTTTTGCACAATGCCAGCGGCTTGTTTTTGGGGTGGCTGACCAGCGTCACCATGGGTTTGAGTGAGCGCAATCGCCGGGCCGTGATGATTGAAGGTGGCATGCAAAACTCTGGCCTGGCCTTGGGCATCATTGCAGTTCAATTCAACAGTGATTTAGGCATGGTGACCCTGGCCAGCTTGTGGGGCATTTGGCACATTGTGAGTGGCATGTCTTTGGCGTATGTTTGGAGAAGAAAAGATGCTCGATTGCTTGATTAAAAATGGCACCGTGGTAGACGGCACAGGTCAAAAACCATTCGTGGCAGACATCGGCATTCAAGGTGGGCGCATCACCCACATCGGTCAGATCAATGAGTCTGCCAAAGAGACCGTCGACGCCACAGGCCTATGGGTTACACCCGGCTTCGTCGACTTGCACACCCACTATGACGGACAAGTCACTTGGGACGAATGTTTTACCCCCAGCATTTACCATGGTGTGACCACAGTTGTCATGGGCAACTGCGGCGTAGGATTTGCACCCAAGCGTCCGGGCGCAGAAGATGATTTGGTCAAGCTCATGGAAGGCGTAGAAGACATTCCGGGCGCGGCCTTGCACGAAGGCATTGTGTGGAACTGGGAAAGCTTTCCAGAGTACATGAATGCGTTGGAGGCAACGCCTCACAGCCTCGATTTTCTAGTGCAAGTACCGCATGATCCGCTGCGCATGTACGTCATGAAAGAACGTGCCTTGGCCCATGAAGCGGCAACGCCAGAAGACATCCATCAGATGCGCTCATTGCTTCGCGAAGCACTGGAATCCGGCGCAGTGGGCTTCAGCACAGGTCGCAGCGACAACCACCGTACTTCCGAAGGCAAAGAAACACCTGCGGCCGAAGCAAGTCATGCCGAATTGACTGGCTTGGCGCAAGCCTTCAAAGGCCTCTCGCACGGCGTGGTTCAAATGGTGAGCGACTACAACCTGCTAAAGGGACCCGCCGAATTTGAAGCCGAGTTTGATTTGGTAGAAGCCATTGCCAAAGCCAGCGGCAAATCACTGTCGCTGACTTGGCTTCAGCGCGACCCTGGTGGTGAACAATATTTGCGCATTCAAGATCGCGTTGAAAAAGCGGTGGCCAACGGGCTGCCCCTTTATATGCAAACAGGGGCACGCGGCATTGGCGTGTTGAATGGCCTCGATGCCAGCTTCCATCCCTTCATGGGATTCCCTTCATACAAAGAAGTGGCCCACCTGCCTTTGGCCGAACGTGCTGCCGCCTTGCGCGACCCCGCCAGAAAAGCTCGCATCCTTTCAGAAAAGTCTGAACGACTGGCTGGCGATGGCAGTTCTATTCCGCCTTTGGTCGACATCTTGTTGGCCAAGATCGACATGATCAGTGGGCGCATGTTCCCGCTAGAAGCCACCTTGAACTACGAACCTTCTGTGATGGAGAGCTTCTTGGTGCGAGCCAAACAAAAAGGTGTCACACCATTAGATGTTATTTATGATCATTTGAGTGCAGGCAACGGCGAAGGTCTAATTTACTTCCCCATCTTCAATTACAACGAGGGCAACCTCGATACCGTCCGCAAAATGCTGGACCACCCTCGCGCTTTGAGTGGCTTGAGCGATGCAGGTGCACACGTGGGAACTGTCTGTGATGCCAGCTTCACCACCTTCATGTTGACGCATTGGGTACAAGGCCGCGGCAAAGACACGCTGCCACTAGAAACTGTGATCGAAATGCTGACGCAACGAAATGCCAACTACCTTGGCCTCAAAGACCGCGGCGTACTGAAGGTGGGTATGCGTGCCGACATCAATGCCATCGATCCTCAACAGCTCAGCGTGGGCCTGCCGCAATTGGTTCGTGACTTGCCTGCGGGTGGTAAACGCTTTCTACAGAAAGCCAAGGGCTATGTGGCCACTTGGGTTGCTGGCGAGTTGGTACAACACAAAGGTGAAATTACTTCTGCGCGCCCCGGCCACTTGGTGCGCATGGGTTAAGCCCCTGATTCAAATCAATCTTTGCGCCATGCTGGCAAGACCCAGTTGTTGACGATGGCCAAGGCTCTGAACACAACGGTGACCAAGGCGCATACCGTCAGGCAAAACCAGGGCTCAGATTCGATGCTTGCCAACAAGATGTAAACACAGCCTCCGGCTACAGAACACAAGGCGTAAGGTCTGTGGTCTTTGAAAGACACAGGAATCTCGTTGCACACAATGTCACGAAGAACGCCGCCAAAAATACCTGTGATGGTGCCCATCAGAACGGCCACGGTGGGCGACAAGTCCAGTGCCAAAGATTGTGCAACCCCGGAGGCCGTAAACAAGCCCAGGCCCAAAGTATCGGGCCACTGAATGGTTTTTTCAGTCAGCTCAAAGTGCCTTTGGCGCATGAAGGTAATGGACAAAATGCACAACAGCAATACAGCCCATAAAACCAATTCATTTTCAACCCAAAAAAACGGGCGTTGATCGAGCAAAATATCGCGCAAGGTACCGCCACCAAAAGCCGCCAAAAAACCCACCACACAAACCCCTACCACGTCCATGCGTTTGCGCGCTGCCTCCATAATCCCTGACAATGCAAAAGCCAAGGTGGCCAGCAACTCAATGCTGGGCAACAAGGTGGAGCCCCAAGTTTCAAAACTGTTCATATGGCGATACTTTAATCCAAGTATCTTGTTGTCTGAGCAACTCGATCAATCTGTAAAGTAGCCCCATGATTCGTCCTCATCACCGCCTCGCCTCTGTTGAAACCCCCATCATCCCCACCATTGCGGCTTTGGTCAGAAACAACCCCGGCACCATTTCCTTAGGGCAAGGCGTTGTCAATTACGGGCCACCTGCTGAAGCCATTTCGTCCCTGCCCGGCATGATGGGCGATGGCAGTTTGCACAAATACCTGGGCGTAAGCGGCCACCCAGGATTGGTCGAGGCCATTCAAACCAAACTGGCGCAAGAAAACCAAGTGAAATTGGGTTCAGACGCCATGCTGATGGTCACGGCTGGCAGCAACATGGCATTTTTAAATTCAGTCTTGGCAGTGGCCGACCCAGGCGATGAATTCATCTTGCCCATGCCGTACTATTTCAATCAAGAAATGGCCATTCGCATGTGTGGCTGCGTGCCTGTGCCTGTGCCCACGCATGCCGATTTCAGTCTCAATGTTGAAGCCATGGCCGCGGCCATCACACCTCGCACGCGTGCCATTTTGACGGTGTCCCCCAACAACCCAACAGGCGCGGTGTACTCAGAAGAATCCTTGCGCGCCATCAATGCTTTATGCGCACAGCATGGCCTGTATCACTTCAGCGATGAGGCCTATGAATACTTCACCTATGAAGGCGTGAAGCACTTTTCACCCGCCAGTATTCCGGGCGCCATGAAACACACCCTGTCGTTTTACTCGATGTCCAAAAACTACGGCATGGCCAGTTGGCGTGTGGGCTATGTGGTATTTCCAGCCAATTTGTTTGATGCCATGAACAAGGTCCAAGACACCAACCTCATTTGCGCTCCTATGCCTTCGCAACTGTTGGCACTGCAAGCTTTGCAAAAAGGCAAGCCATGGGTAGATCCCAAAGTGGCCGCCTTGAGTCAAGTGCGTCAAACGGTTTACCAAGCACTCGAAAGTTTGGGCGACTTGGTGCAGTTTCCAAAAACGCAAGGCGCTTTTTACGTGCTGATGAAACTGCCTGGTTTGGCACAAGGCATTGAGCCTATCGCCTTCAACCGTGCAATGACTGAAAAATTCAAAGTGGCTTCTATCCCTGGTTTTGCGTTTGGTTTGACGCAGACACACGAAGCAAACTATCAACGTTTGTCTTATGGTGCGCTAGATGCAGCCAGTGTGGCGGAAGGCGTACAGCGGTATGTGGCAGCTGTACAAGATTGGTACAGCAAGACCTAAACAGAAACTACTGAAGCCCACCCTTGAGGGCATCAGGCACGGGCAAGGGCAACACGTCTATGCCCTCCTCTAGCAAGTCTTTGGTTTCTTCCACCGAGGCTTGGCCACGGATGTTGCGCTCTTCAGATTCACCGTAATGAATCTTGCGTGCTTCTTCTGCAAAGTTTTGGCCCACATCTTCCGTGTTGGCCATCACATGTTTCACCATCTTCATCCAAGCTTCCTGCACCATTTCTGCCGCTTCTGGGTGAACTTGGGCCAAGCTTGAAGCGACAGCCTCGGCTGTAGGTGCGGCAGGGACATTGGCGGTTGCTGAAGATGAACCAGAACCAGGACCTGAACTTGAAGCAGCAGCGGGCTCTTCCTGTGTGGCGGATTTGGATTGGCGAGGCTCTACAGCGCCCAAATTCAAACGCGGTGCAGATGGCAGTTTGCGAACTTCGGTGTTGGCACACAGGGGGCACGCCACCAAGCCTCTTTCGCGTTGAGATTGGTAATCGTCCTCAGAGCCAAACCAGCCCTCAAAGGTGTGCATGCCGGCGCACTGTAGGTTCAAGACTTTCATGCAGCATCTACCCAGTTCAGTTCATGCCGACCTGTCAATGTTTTGCCGTCGGTCAACTTGCCCTTGAGCTTGATTTCAATCAGATGTAGGTCCATCTGATTGGTCATGTTCAATTGGCCAACATTTGGGTCACCGAGCGAGCGCACAGTGACATCAAAGCGCCAGGCACAATGCCCAAGACCAAGACCAACAAACCATTAATTGACAACACAACGCGCACATCGGTATCGGCTGTGACAGTGGTGGCTGTGACGGCTTCGTCAAAGTACATCACTTTGACAACGCGTAAATAGTAGAAAGCGCCAATCAAAGACATCGCAACCGCAAACACGGCCAATGCAATGTCAGCTGTTTGACCCGAAGCCACCAAGGCCTGCAACACCGACAATTTAGCGTAGAAGCCCACCATGGGAGGAATACCTGCCAAGGAGAACATGCTGATGGCCATCACGCCAGCATACAAAGGGCTGCGATTGTTCAAACCGGCCAGGTCGGTAATTTCTTCGCTTTCAAAACCTTGACGTGCCAACAACAGAATGATGCCGAATGTGGCCAATGTGGTCAGCACATAGCTCACTACGTAGAACATGGCAGAGCTGTAAGCGTTGGCGCCCATGGCCGCATTGCCTCCAACCACGCCAGCCATGAGGCCGATGAGCACAAAACCCATTTGCGCAATGGTGGAGTAAGCCAACATGCGCTTCAAATTGGTTTGTGCAATGGCCGCCAAATTACCAACCAGCAAGGACGCAATGGCCAACAGGGCCAGCATTTGCTGCCAGTCAATGGCCAAAGGCAACAAGCCCTCCACCAGCAAACGGATGGCAATGGCAAACGCTGCCAATTTAGGAGCGCCTGCAATCATGAGGGTGGCCGCTGTAGGTGCGCCTTGGTAAACGTCAGGTACCCACATGTGGAATGGCACCACGCCCAATTTGAAGGCCAAGCCAGACACCACGAAGACCAAACCAAACACCAACACCTGGTGCTTCACTTGACCGCTGGCAATGACTTTGAACACAGTGGCCAGGTCCAAAGAACCTGTGGCACCGTACAACATGGACATGCCGTACAACAAGAAACCGGAGGCCATGGCGCCCAACACGAAATATTTCATGGCTGCTTCTGTGGCTTGCGTGTTGTCGCGGCGCAAAGCCACCAAAGCGTAGCTTGAGAGGGTCAGCAACTCAAGACCCAAATACAAGATCAAGAAGTTTTGACCCGAGATCATGACGCTCATGCCCAGCAAGGCAAACACGGACAAGCTGAAAATTTCACCGCCACGCAGCATGTCGCGATCGGCTGCATAAGGGCGTGCATACACCAAGGTGACCATGACGGCCAAGGTGGCAAAGCACTTAAGCCAATGCCCGATCGGGTCTGAGACCACCAAGCGGCCAAAGCCATACAAGGTGTGACCGGCATCTGCATAGAAGGCATGTAGCAATGCCACACCACCCAATGACACCAAGGTCAATACGTATGTCACAGTGCGTTTAGGGCTAGTGACCAGCAGGTCTACCAGCGCAATGACGCAGGCCATGACCAGCAACACGATTTCCGGATACACCGTCATCCAGCTGGTTGAGTCAATCATGTCAATTCTCTCTATTCTTTAAGTTTCAGCGGAGCAATGGGATCAAGGCAATTTGGAAGCAGCCACGTGCTGCAACAAACTGGCCACAGAAACTTCCATTACGTCGGTGAACGGTTTGGGATACAAGCCCATGTACAAAACGGCGATGGCCAACAAAGCCATGACTGTGAATTCGCGAGCATTGATGTCCGTGAGTTCTTTCACATCGTCATTGACAACAGGACCAAGGTACACGCGCTTGAACATCCACAAGGTGTAAGCCGCACCAAAGATCAGGGCAGAAGCAGCCAACAGACCCACCACGAAGTCAAACTTCACAGCGCCCAAAATCACCATCCACTCGCCCACAAAGCCAGCCGTACCCGGCAAGCCGCAATTGGCCATGGCGAAGAACAATGCAAAAGCTGCAAACTTTGGCATGGTGTTGACCACGCCGCCATAACTTGAAATTTCTCGGGAGTGCACACGGTCGTACAACACACCAATGGACAAGAACATGGCCGCGGACACAAAGCCGTGCGCAATCATTTGCACCAAACCGCCAGACACGCCCAGCGGATTGAAGATGAAGAAGCCCAATGTGACAAAGCCCATGTGAGCCACTGATGAATAAGCCACCAGTTTCTTCATGTCTTGCTGAACCATGGCCACCAAGCCCACATAGACCACCGCCACCAAAGACAGCACGATCATGAAGGTAGCCCATTCACGCGCAGCGTCAGGGGCAATTGGCATGGAGAAACGCAAGAAGCCATAGGCACCCAGTTTCAACATAATGGCCGCCAACACAGCAGAACCACCGGTAGGCGCTTCAACGTGCACATCGGGCAACCAAGTGTGGACGGGCCACATTGGCACCTTGACCGCGAAGGCTGCAAAGAAGGCAAAGAACAAGTAGTTTTGTGCCGTAGCAGACAAAGGCAACTTGTGCCATGCCGCAATATCAAAGCTGCCACCCGACTGGATGTACAAGTAGATCAAGGCAATCAGTGTCAGGAGTGAACCCAACAAGGTGTACAAGAAGAACTTGAAAGCCGCATAGATCTTATTGGGACCACCCCAAATACCAATGATTAAGTACATTGGAATGAGCGTGGCTTCGAAGAACACATAGAACAACAAACCGTCCAGTGCAGAAAAGACACCAATCATCAATCCAGAAAGGATTAAGAAAGCGGCCATGTACTGGTTCACTTTTCGGGTAATCACTTCCCAACCCGCAATGACCACGATCACATTGATGAACGCTGTGAGGATGACAAACCACATGGAGATGCCATCGACACCGAGGTGGTAGTTGACGTTAAAGCGCTCTATCCAAGAGGCTTTTTCGACAAATTGCATGGCAGCTGTGTCTAACTTGAAACCGCTGTACAAAGGCAGCGTGACCAAGAAGCTGACAATAGAGCCGACAAGTGCAACCCAGCGCACAGTGCCCGCCTGCTCGTCGCGGCCCAAAGCCAATAAAACTATGCCGAACGCGATTGGCGTCCAAATGGCAAGGCTCAACAATCCCATTTTGTTACTTCCTTATTTGTTGAGCCAGACGAAGTACGTCATGAGCAAAAAGATACCCAAGATCATCACCAAGGCGTAGTGGTACAAAAAGCCCGATTGCAACTTGCGAGTCCAGTTTGAAACCATACCCACCAGCTTCCAAGAGCCATTCACAAACAAGCCGTCGATCAAGGTGCGATCGCCGACTTTCCAGAGGCCAGTACCCAAGGCGCGCGCGCCGCGGGCCAAGATGTTTTCGTTGATCCAGTCCATGTAGTACTTGTTTTCCAAGATCACAACCAATGGGCGCAGCGCACGGCCGATAGCAGCAGGCACAGCAGGATTGATCAGGTACATGTACCAAGACACCACCACACCGGCCAAGGCCAGCCAGAAAGGCGCGGTTGAAACTGCATGCAGCGCCATGGCCACAGGACCGTGGAATGCGGCGGCAAGTTCCTTCATGGCATGGTGCTTGTCAGCATCTACAAAGATCGCGTCTTTGAAGAACTCACCAAACAACATGGGACTGATGGTCATGTAACCAATGACAACAGACGGAATGGTCAACAAAATCAATGGCACTGTGACCACCCAAGGCGACTCGTGAGGACCATGGTCATCGTGGCCGTGATCATCATGGTGATCATCGTGTCCGTGGTGTGCATCTGGATTTTGGTCATAGCGCTCTTTGCCATGGAAAACCAAGAAGTACATGCGGAATGAGTAGAAGGCTGTGACGAAAACACCTGCCAGCACAGCAAAGTTGGCGAAGCCAGCAGCCGCCAAGTGGCTTTCGTGGACTGCTTCAATGATGCTGTCTTTGGAGTAGAAGCCAGAGAAGAATGGCGTACCAATCAAGGCCAAAGAACCGAGTAAAGACGTGATCCAAGTGATGGGCATGTACTTGCGAACGCCGCCCATGTAACGGATGTCTTGGTTGTGGTGCATGCCCATGATGACCGAACCCGCTCCTAAGAACAACAAGGCTTTGAAGAAAGCGTGCGTCATGAGGTGGAACACCGCGACAGAGTAAGCAGATGCACCCAAGGCAACGGTCATGTAACCCAATTGCGACAAGGTGGAATAAGCCACAACGCGCTTGATGTCGTTTTGAATGATGCCCAAGAAACCCATGAACAAAGCGGTAATGGAACCGATGATCATGATGAAGTTCAGCGCTGTGTCAGACAACTCAAACAGCGGGGACATGCGCGCCACCATGAAAATACCAGCCGTCACCATGGTCGCTGCGTGAATCAAAGCAGAGATAGGTGTAGGGCCTTCCATGGAGTCTGGCAACCAAACATGCAATGGGAACTGAGCTGACTTGCCCATTGCACCAATGAACAAGCAAATGCAAATGACGGTGACCAGCATCCATGAGGTGCCAGGCAGAGTCAAAGCGCTCAGGTCGCCAGCTTTGGCAAATGCTTCTGTGTAGTTCAGAGTACCCGCATAGGCTGCAATCAGGCCAATGCCCAAGATGAAGCCAAAGTCACCCACGCGGTTGACCAAGAAGGCTTTCATGTTGGCAAAGATGGCCGTTGGCTTGTTAAACCAGAAACCAATCAGCAAATAAGAGACCAAGCCCACAGCTTCCCAGCCGAAGAACAGCTGCAGCATGTTATTGCTCATGACAAGCATCAACATCGAAAAAGTGAACAAGGAAATGTATGCAAAGAAGCGGTTGTAGCCCTCGTCTTCTTCCATGTAACCAATGGTGTAGATGTGCACCATGAGCGACACAAAAGTAACGACGCACATCATCATGGCAGTGAGGCCATCGACCAAGAAGCCGATTTCCATTT
>CAZJAL010000012.1:0-72940 GCA_964544175.1 uncultured Limnohabitans sp. | reverse complement strand
TGCGCACGTGCAAGAAGTAGCGGTCGTACAAAGTTTGCAGGCCGAGGTAATCAAACTGCAGGTCGCGCTCTGCTTTGAGGGCGGAGGCCAGTTTGCGCAGGTCGAATTGCAAGAGTTTCTCGTCGAGCAAGCCGTTTTCCACGCCTTTTTTCACGTAGCCGGGGAAGTAGTCGACATAGTGTGTGGCCATGTCTTTCAAGAGCACTTCTTTGCCCAAGACTTCTTTGGCAATGGTATGCATCAAAAGACGTGCTGTGACGTAGGTGTAGTCGGGGTCTTTTTCAATGAGGGTGCGAGACGCCAAGATGGACGCCTTGTAAACCTCTTCCATGGGCACGCCGTCGTACAGGTTGCGCATGGTTTCGGCCACGATGGGATCGGGCTGAACGTCTTGCCCCAAATTTTGGCAAGCATTGACGATGAGGCCTTGCAAATAGTTGATGTCGAGAGGCACGCGTTGGCCGCCGTCGATGACATGCAATGTGGGGTGGGCGCTGACCGCTGCTTTTTCTTCTTTGACTTGGGCGCGCTCTTGGGTGCGGCGCTCACGGTAGAGCACATAAGCGCGAGCCACTTCATGGTTGCTGCTGCGCATGAGGCCCAGCTCCACTTGGTCTTGCACATCTTCGATGTGGAATGTGCCGCCACCAGGACGTGAACGCACCAAGGCGCGAACGACTGTTTGGGTGAGGGCTTCCACAACTTCACGGACGCTGGCAGAAGCAGCACCTTGCGTGCCATGAACGGCCAGGAAGGCTTTCATAAGGGCTACTGCAATTTTGTTGGGCTCGAAGGGCACCACGGCACCGTTGCGGCGAATGATTTGGTAGTTGGCCAGAGCGTGGGGTGCTGCTGGGTTGGATGTCAAGGCGTCGTTGGCGCCGAGGTAGCCTGGGTTTGACGATGTTGGATTCAGCTCAATTTGCATAGCGTTTTTTATTAGTCAATTTCAGATCAAATTTCTTGACAACTTTGAGCCTGAATGAAGCTTCAATTTCAAGGTTGTGCAGGGGCGTTAAAAGCGGTGGGATTCTTGCTTTTCACCGGACCGTGTCTTTGGCGTAGGGACACTATATCTGGGGTCTAAGGTGAATACAAGCCACTAGGGGTAGTGTACAGGGCTCTTTGCAAGGATAAAAGGACCTGGACAAAAAGGACGTCATGTCGATGTCAAAAAAGAGTCATTTATGGGGCATAAATTTGATGCCTTGGAATGCGCGCCAAATCAGCATCTTTCTGTGGCAACGAAGCACTGGTGCGAGTTGGCTTGCAATTGCCTGCGCAAAGCCTTGCAAATCCATGCTTCAGCAATTGACGTGAATGCGAAAAGAGACGCAGGTGCGCTCGTTTGGTGCAATAAAAACCGGCTTCGCGCACAAAAAATATTTTTCCAATCGTGGAAAAAATTTCAGCATTCGGGAAAATACTGAGGCGGCCAAGCGACATTTTTTTGCAACAGCTGCCAGTCAAATCCAGGGCCTGGATCTTTTTTTCGACCGGGTGCAATGTGTTCGTGCCCAGCAATGTGCGCAATGGGGTACTGCCGACCCAAGGCTTTGCTGAGATTTGCAAGTGTCTCGTATTGCGCTGCTTCGAAACTTTGACCTTCTAGGCCTTCTAGCTCGATGCCAATGGAATCGTCATTGCAGTTGTGGCGCCCACGATAAAAAGACGCACCGGCATGCCAGGCGCGGTCGTTGCAACTGACAAACTGCCATGCCTTGCCATTTCGCTCAATGAAAAAATGCGCAGACACTTCCAAGCCTCGAATGCTTTGAAAGTAGGGATGTGCATCCCAATCGAGTTGATTGGTGAAGAGTTGTTGTACGGCCTGTGTTCCAAACTCTCCCGGGGGCAAGCTGATGGAATGCACCACGATCAAATCAATGAGTGCTTGGGCAGGCCGAGGACCGAAGTTGGGAGATTCACATTTTTCAGCTGCCTGGCACCAACCGTTTTGCCAACAATCAAAGGACATGATGGCTTAGTGCGGTTTGTCGGAGGCAGCTTGGCGGTGCGCTAGCGAACAATAGTGGCCTTGTTGGCCTTGCACCATGTCTGCTTCGGGCATGTGAACGCCGCAGTGTTGGCAAGATTGCATGGGGCTTGGCGTTAGCGCCGTGGCGCTTGGCGCTTGAGATTGCGGTGGCGTGCTCGGTTGATCCTTGCGTTTGTTGAGACGATTTCGGCGCCACAACCAAACTGCAAACAGCAGCGTCAATAAAAATAGAAAAATCTTCAAAGACTGCGTCCCAGGATAACTTCAACCACAAAGCGAGAGCCTGCATAGGCTAACAAGAGCAAAGTTGCGCCTGAATAAAGCACGCGAACAGCTCGGCGCCCACGCCAGCCGAATTGTTGGCGGCCTAGCAACAGCACACCAAATGTTAGCCACGACAAAATAGAGAACACCGTTTTGTGATCCCATTTCCAATGAGCTCCGGCTGCGCCATAGAGCTGTTCGCCGAACACAAAACCAGCAATCAGGGTCAGGGTGAGCAAGATGAAACCGAGCAGTACAAACCGGAACATGAGCCGCTCGAGGGTCAGCAAAGGCAAACCACTTGGGTTTTCGTTGCCTTGTCTGATTTGAATTTCGGCACTCGTCATGAGGGCCGCATGAATGACGGCTGCTGCAAACATGCCGTAGGAGGCGATGCCCAAGGCCCAATGCAAAGGAAGCCATACAGAGGCAGAGACTTGCAGTGCTTGGCCAGGAAAAAACCAAGAAAGGGTGACGCCAGCACTGCCCAATGCGGCCATTGCCCATCGTGCTTTGAGCTGCGGGAAATATTGGCTTTCGACGGCATAGGCGGTTAAAACCCACCAGACGGTGACTGACAAAGCCGGGGCAAAACCAAAACGCGGCGTCTCGCCTAGCAAGCCAAATCCAATGGTGGCGCCGTGTAGCACCCAAGCGAGCCACAGATATCGGCGCGCCAAGCTCGGTCCCATCCTGTCTGCCAAGATGGCAGGCATGGCATAGGCGATGGCAGTTAAAAGTGTCAACCACATCGCCAAATCAGATGGACTGGCTAAAATCATGCTTCCTAGTTTAGCGTTTTGAGACCTTGCAATCTGGCAAAGGACTCAAAACCTAGCGGTTTATGAGAAATTTTTGCTATGGCCTCCGCCCTCACCGACAAACTCTCGCAACTTGTTAAGCAAATCAGCGGACAAGCGCGCATTACCGAGTCCAATGTCACGGACATGCTGCGCGAGGTTCGCATGGCCTTGCTCGAGGCCGACGTGGCCTTGCCGGTGGTGCGCGATTTCATTGCACGCGTTAAAGAAAAAGCCTTGGGCCAAGAGGTCTTGGGCTCTTTGAAACCGGGTCAAGCATTGGTTGCCATCGTCAACCGCGAGTTGGCATCCACCATGGGCGAAGGCGTGGCCGACATCAATTTGGCCGCCCAACCACCGGCGGTCATTTTGATGGCAGGCTTGCAAGGTGCAGGTAAAACCACCACCACCGCCAAGCTGGCCAAGCACCTGATCGAAAAACGCAAGAAAAAAGTCTTGACGGTGTCTGGCGACGTTTATCGCCCAGCTGCCATTGAGCAGCTTAAAACTGTGACTGCCCAAGCTGGCGCTGAGTGGTTTCCCAGCTCACCCGATCAAAAGCCTTTGGACATTGCACGCGCAGCCATCGACTACGCGCGTAAACACTTCTTTGATGTGCTGCTGGTAGACACGGCAGGTCGATTGGCCATTGACGAAGCGCTCATGGCCGAAATTCGCGAATTGCATGCGGCCTTGAACCCAGTCGAGACTTTGTTTGTGGTCGACGCCATGCAAGGTCAGGACGCCGCCAACACGGCCAAAGCGTTCAAGGATGCCTTGCCATTGACGGGCATTGTGCTGACCAAAATGGACGGTGACTCGCGCGGTGGTGCCGCCTTGTCAGTGCGCCAAATTACTGGCGCCCCCATTAAGTTTGCAGGTACCAGCGAAAAAATCGATGGCCTTGAAGTGTTCGATGCCGAGCGTCATGCAGGGCGTATCTTGGGCATGGGCGACATCTTGGCTTTGGTGGAGCAAGTTACCGCCGGTGTCGACATGGAAGCGGCGCAAAAGCTAGCGGCCAAAGTGAAGAGCGGCAGCAGCTTTGATTTGAATGATTTCTTGTCGCAAATTCAGCAAATGAAACAGATGGGCGGTTTGTCCAGTTTGATGGACAAATTGCCCACGCAGTTGGCGGCCAAAGCCGGCAGCATGGATTTGGACAAAGCTGAAAAAGACATTGCTCGCAAGCAAGGCATCATTCACAGCATGACCCCGCGCGAGCGCAGCAAACCTGAGCTCATCAAGGCCACGCGCAAGCGCCGCATTGCCATGGGAGCGGGTGTTCAAGTGCAAGACGTCAACCGCTTGCTCAAAGAGTTTGAGCAAATGCAAGACATGATGAAAAAAATGTCAGGCGGCGGCATGATGAAAATGATGAAACGCTTGGGTGCCATGAAAGGCATGGGCGGATTTGGAGGTTTAGGCGGCATGGGTGGGGGCGGGTTCCCCGGCATGAAGCGCTAATCTGCTAAGGCCAATGCGGCCCATCGCAACCACAATGGGCGCGAATTAAATGCGACTGAAATACTCACGTTGCTGAAACGCCACTTTGTCTTCCGCGTCACGAAAACGCATTTGCTCGGACTGTTTGATGCGTTGGTAATAGCGGACAAAGTCTGCACCTAAACCTGCATTTAAAAGCTTGTCGTGTGCCAAGTGCTCGAGGGCTGCACCTAAGGTCAAAGGCAAGGAAGTGACATTCTCTGCATAGGGCGCATCGGTGGCACATGGCGCTTTCATCTCGTTTTCAATGCCATCCAAGCCGGAAAATATTTGCGAAGCCATGTAAAGATAAGGGTTGGCTGCAGGTTCACCCAGTCTGTTTTCGATGCGGGTGGCGGCATCGCCAGCACCCCCCACCACACGCAGCATGGCGCCTCGGTTGTCGCGTCCCCACAAAATACTTTGCGGCGCCAAGGCGTTGGGCTTGAATCGACCGAAACCATTGACCGTAGTGGTACACAAAGACGTCATCCCTTGGCCGTGCGCCAACAAGCCAGCCAAATAATGCGCGCCCACGTTGGAGAGTGTGTGACGCGCGTCATCGACCGGGTAGGTTTGCGCTTCTTGCATGTCAGGTGCAGAGGTGCGGGCAAACATGTTCTGACCGGTTTGCAAGTCATACAGTGATTGATGCAAGTGCCAACCACTGCTCATGATGTTGTCAAAGGGCGGTCGGCACATAAAGGTGACGTGATAGCCCGCGCGTCTGAGGGCTTGCTTGACAGCGCTTCTAAACAACACCATGTTGTCGGCTGCTGTCAGTGCATCAGTGGCTTTGAAAACCGCCTCTACTTGGCTAGGGCCGAGTTCAATTTCAAGGGACAACAAAGGCAAACCCAAGTCTTGCGCGGTTTGCTTGACGATGCGCAGCGCAGGTTCGGCACGGTCAAACCACAATTCGTTGAGCAAGTTGTAGCCCGGGTGAATCATGCTGACCTCGGGGGCAGGCCCCGGCCAAGCTGCCATTGCAGGGTTGGCATCATCACCATGCGCTACGTCTTTGAGTTTGTAAATGTGAAACTCAACCTCAAGACCGCAACGCATGCCCCAACCTTTTGCAGCCAATTTTTCAAGCGCGCTTTGTAAGATGCGGCGTGTGTCGTACTTGACAGGCTCGCCATTGGGAAACCAAGGTTGGCACAACAACCAACCCGTGTTGGGGGTCCAAGGCAAAATTTTGAAAGTGCTTGGGTCGGGCAGCAGCATCAGGTTGCTGGCGCCTTCAAAACCGGGCAATTCGTTTTTGACATCGGCCTCAAACACCTTGTACACCGTGCGATCAGAGGTGTCTTTGAGCATCAATGTGCTGACCATGCCCATGCCGTTTGAAAACGCATTGGCCAACTCGGAGGTGACCCAAGTTTTGCCGCGCAAACTGCCATGCACATCGCACCACACCAAGCGGATCCATTCGAGGCCAGACGCTTGCGCCAAGACCAGCACACGTTGAACTTCGGCTAGTCTGGCAGGAGAATTGATGCCGCACATGTCAGCAAAAGTATTGGCGTGAGATGCGCGCATTTTCTTGAGCTCAAACTTGTTGGGAAGAAACGGCATCCCAAGGCGCGCCATCGCGTTTGCTTTGCATGGTGTGTTTCGCCCACGTTTGCCAATCTTGTGCGGGGGCAATACCGTCAACCGTGTCGGGGCCAAAGCGGGTGGCAGCCACTTCTGACTTTGCAAAACCAGGTGGAAGCCCGCCTGCAGCCACATCGTCAATGGCTTTTGCCAAGATCCGCCGATTGGCAATGATCACTTTGTCGGAAGTGCCCAAGTGTTCGCGAGTTCTGTTTTGAATGGCGCCCATGCTTTCGCAGGCCCATTGATCGTGCACATTGATGTCGTCTTCGCCCATGCCTAAAAACGTGCGTGTCATTTGTTCTTCAGGGTTGTAGCCCCATTGGTTGTGACGGCCAGATTTGGGGATGTAGTCGGGCAAACTGACGGCCTCTAAGCGCTGATTGCGCATGGCCTCTTTGTGAACCGGATCGGCAAAGCTGGTGAACACCGCATACCAGTAGGTGTGCGTATCGTCCACCGGTACGTGCATTTGCGTGATGGTCATGGTTTCCGACAGGGGAATCACAAAGGTGTTGGGAAACAAGGCATTGGTAATGCGCACATGAGTCAGCTTGTCCGTCATGTGCCTGAGGGTTGTCAGCTGCAGGCCATAAGGCTGTTCTGTGTAGGCGATGTCGGGCTGATCAAACTCGCGCATGACGCGGGTCATAGGCCATTTTTCGCCATCGATTTCGCCAGCGCTGGCACCCCGAAATTGTTTGCCGTAAGTGTCTTCCAAAGATGCATCGTTGAAGAAGCGGTGCAAGAAAGAAGCATGTGCTGGGTCAATGCCCACTTCAAAGGCTTGGAGCCAGTTGCAGTTCCACAATCCTTTGAAGGCGAAGGTGTGGGTGCTGGGTGCTTGGAAGCAATCGATGGCGGGCAAAGGGGGTGGTGTGCTGCCCTCCGGTCCCATCCACGCAAACAAAATGCCACTGCGTTCTTGCACGGGGTAATTGCGCTGCTTGATGCGGGTGCACAAGACACTGCCTTTGGGCTCGGCGGGCGTTTCGAGGCACTGACCTGTGACGTCAAATTTCCAACCGTGAAACGGGCAGCGCAGGCCATCACCTTCGTTGCGCCCAAAGGCCAAGTCGGCGCCGCGGTGTGGGCAGTCGCGGTCGAGCAAACCAAATTCGCCTTGCGCATTTTTAAACAAAACTAAATCTTGCCCTAACAAGCGCACCGCTTTGACTGGCCGAACGGCCATGCGCGGATCGAGTTGAGGGTTAAATTCGTCCATCAAGGCCACAGGGTGCCAGTAATGACGTAGCATTTCGCCACAAGGTGTACCTTGACCAATGCGCGTGAAGCGCTCGTTTTGTTCTGCTCTCATGAATTCACTTTAACGCAAAAACCAGAGGAAGAAAATGATTTTGCGCAAGCCGTCCTTGGCTGAAAATGATTTGCTGTTTGTGTACGGTACCCTGTTATCTGGCCTCAGTAATCATCATCACATGCAGGGTGCTCTTTGTCTTGGGCCTGCCTCCGTGCAAGGTGCCTTGTTCGATTTAGGTGAGTATCCGGCCATGTTGGTGGACGGTGCAAGGGCTGCGCCGCTTGAAACGGTGTTGGGGGAGTTGTACCAAATCGAAGCGTCGCATTGGCAGCGTTTGGATACTTTAGAAGAAGTGGATCCAGAGTCGGTTGAGAATTCAATGTACTTGCGCGTGACGTCCGAAGTCACATGGCTTGCATCAGAAAAGCTACAAACACTCCGTGCACAAGTCTATGTCTACAACTGGTCTTTAGAGGGACGACCCAGAATTGAAAATGGCGACTTTCGTCGCCACATTGCCAACAAAAAGGCTTGAGCTTATTCTGGCAAAACCAAGTCGCCACGCAGTGAATGCGACAGCGCGGTGTTGATGCGCACATCCACCATCTGACCTACCAGCCGCATGCCATTGGGGCCTGCAGGAAAGTTGACCACGCGATTGCACTCAGTGCGGCCGGCCATTTCGGTAGCGTCTTTGCGCGCTGGGCGTTCCACCAAAATGCGTTGCACCGTGTTGAGACGGCTGTCGCCAATGCGCTTCACGTTGGCTTCAATGGTGGCTTGTAGGTGGTGCAGGCGCTTGAGCTTCACATCGTGCGGCGTGTCGTCTTGCAAGTTGGCAGCGGGTGTGCCAGGGCGAGGACTGAAAATAAAGCTAAAGCTGGTGTCGTAGCCCACATCGTCAATGAGCTTCATCATCTTGTTGAAGTCTTCTTCGGTCTCGCCGGGGAAGCCCACAATAAAGTCGCTGCTCATGGCCATGTCGGGGCGAATGGCGCGCAGTTTGCGAATGGTGCTTTTGTATTCCATCGCGGTGTAGCCACGCTTCATGGCCATCAAAATTCTGTCGGAGCCGTGCTGCACTGGCAGGTGCAAATGGCTGACCAACTTGGGCACCTTGTCGTATGCATCGATCAGGCGCTGCGTGAATTCATTGGGGTGGCTGGTGGTATAGCGAATGCGCTCAATACCAGGGATGTCGGCCACGTATTCAATGAGCAGGGCAAAGTCGGCAATCTCGGCGGTGTCGCCCAACTTGCCTCGATAGGCATTGACGTTTTGACCCAGCAAGGTAATTTCGCGCACGCCTTGTTCGGCCAAACCGGCCACTTCAACCAACACGTCTTCAAACGGGCGGCTAACTTCTTCACCGCGGGTGTAAGGCACCACGCAGTAGCTGCAATATTTGCTGCAACCTTCCATGATGGACACGAAGGCGGTAGGGCCGTCCATCTTGGCGGGTGGCAAGTGATCGAACTTTTCAATTTCGGGAAAAGTGATGTCAACTTGTGGGCGTTTTTTGGCGCTGCGAGCTGCCAACAGTTCGGGCAAGCGGTGCAAGGTTTGCGGGCCAAACACCACGTCGACATAAGGCGCACGTTTGATGATGTCGGCACCTTCTTGGCTGGCCACACATCCACCCACACCAATGAGTACGCCGCGTTCTTTGAGGTGCTTCACACGGCCTAAATCACTGAACACTTTTTCTTGGGCGCGTTCACGCACCGAGCAGGTGTTGAACAAAATGAGGTCGGCTTCTTCGACGTCTTGGGTGGGCTCGTAGCCCTCGGCAGCCTTCATGACGTCGGCCATTTTGTCCGAGTCGTACTCGTTCATTTGGCAACCGAAGGTTTTGATAAATACTTTTTTGCTCACAAGAGACTCCAAGCGGTAACTGGTTTATATCCAGGGGCTGATGGAAGGTGCGCGCCATTGCGGCGCGCCGATTAGCCTTCGATTATCGCAGGGACTCAGGTTTTCTGAAAAACATCGGGTAGTAACGTTCCACCACGGGTCCGTCAAAAGCCCAGGACATGCACTTGCCCACATGTGGCGGTGGAGAGGTAGGAACTTGTTCAGGCAAGCCCGCTTGTTGCGCTCTGAATTGGCGCGCAGAGGGGATCGTTTGGTAGGCCGCCGTCGCCATGTTGAACAGCATTTCACGGAGATGCGTGCAGCCGGCTACGCCGCCAATGTGGGCATCAATGGTTTTACGCCACCCAGAACCCAAGGTGCAGCCCACCAATTTGTGCATGTTCAGAGGGGCACGGTCACATTCTGGGTGGGGAATGTGAGCCATGTCGGTGATCACATCGTGAATTTTGAAGTCGTTGTCTACCGTGAGGCGAATGTTCAGGCCGTGAATGGGCTGACCCGCTTCCAAGGGGCCTTGGCTAGGGATGATGAAGTTGTAGGTTTTGACATCTGTCAGAGCGGCTTCAATGTCCCATAGGCCGTCTTCGCGCTCAAAGCCTGAGTAGACCACGCTGCGCGTATGAGACAGTTTTCGGGGGGAGGGTGATGGAAGTGCCAATGTCGGCCTCATGAATTTTGAATGCAATTTGTTGATTATCGATTTGATTGGCAACGCAATGACCCTATTGGTGAAATTGCTAATTTGTCCTACTAAATGTCCTATTGACAGGTCATTAGGAGTGATTAAACATATCGGCCATGAAACAGAATTTGCCCTTGCCCAAGTACCACCAGATTTATCTGGTGCTGTGTGAGCAATTGCAAGAAGGCAAATTCAACGAAGGCTTGCCAGGCGAGTTGGCCCTGATGAAACAGTTTTCTGTGGCCAGGGTTACCGTACGACGCGCACTTCAGCAAATGGCAGAAGAGGGCTTGATCAAACGAGAACCGGGTCGAGGTACGCGGCCTGTCAATCGCGAAGCCTCAGCAGGTGCACATCAAGACGCTTCTGGTTCTGCAAGCCAGCAAGCGCGCTTAACGGGCTTGCTAGAAAACTTGGTCACCATGGGTTTGCGAACGTCTGTCAAAGTTTTGTCTGTGCAGACCTTGCTGGCGCCAAAAGACATTCAAGAAAAATTACAAGTGCTGCCGACAGAATTGGTACAAAAAGCAGAACGCATTCGCAGTACCCGTGAAGGCCCTTTGTCGCACATCACGACGTGGGTGCCATCTTCTTTTGCCAAAGGTTTTGGTCAACGCGAGTTGGCCCAAAAACCCATATTGGTTTTGTTAGAAGAAGCCGGCGTCAAGGTGGGGCGCGCTGAGCAAACCATTTCAGCGCGGCTGGCAGATGCAGAAATGGCGCGTCACCTGGATGTGCCTGTCGGTTCGGCGTTGTTGTCGGTGCGTCGCTTAATTTACGACCAACAAGATCAGCCTGTTCAATGGCTGCTTGGTTTGTACCGACCCGACCGATACGAGTACCAAATGCAGTTGTCCCGTGTTGGCAGCATTGACGCCCAAATTTGGGTCGACAAAGAGCTGTCGGCGAATTTTCATTGAACTTTTTCTTGATTCATTTTTCTCATTTCACTTGACCTACTAAAGGAGCTTCCCATGACCACACGTCGTCACTTTATGAGCCAGACCGCCGCAGCGGCTTCTGTCATGTCCTTTCCTTTGATTGCCGGTGCGCAGCCAAAGCCAGTCAAGGTGGGCGTACTTCACCCTGTGACGGGTGCGTTGGCCTATTCGGGTCAGCAGTGTCGCTTGGGCGCGTTGATGGCCATTGAAGACATCAACAAAGCGGGCGGTATCAAGTCTTTGGGCGGCGCCAAAATTGAAGCCATGTTGGGCGACGCGCAATCCAGCCCACAAGCGGGTACTGCAGAAATTGAAAAAATGAACGAAGCTGGCGTAAGTGCTGTGGTGGGTGCTTTTGCATCTGCCATTTGCTTGGCCACTACACAAGCTGCTGCCAAGTACAACTTGCCGCACGTGGTGGACGTAGGTGTGGCCGATCAAATTGTGGAGCGTGGTTTGAAAAACACCTTCCGCTTTGGTCCTGGCTACAGAAAATGTGCAGAAGTGGCTGTGGCCAATTTGCACGTGCTCAACACTGCTGCTGGCAAACCTGCACGCAGCGTAATGATCATTCACGAAGAGTCTTTGTTTGGCACGGGCACCGCCAATTTGTTGTCCAAAGAATTGCCTGGCTACGGCTACGACGTGCGTGAAGTGATCAAGCACGCCAACCCAACGCGCGATTTCAACAACATTGCGCTGCGCATCAAGCAAGTCAATCCCGACATCGTGATTCCTGCCAACTATTACAACGAGTACGCTTTGTTGGTGCGTACCATGCAACAGCAAAAAATCACACCCAAGGCCATTTACTCTGTGTTGGGGGGCGCAGCTTCTAGCTACAAGTTTGTCAAAGAATTTCCAGAAGCGGCCAACGGCATCATCGATTGCAACCATTGGTTCAACCCCCGCGACAAGCGTTCGTTGGAACTGAAAAAACGTGTGGAAGCACAAGGCCAGTTCTTCAGCTACGAAGTGTTCATGACTTATACCGCCATGACTTTGTTGGCCGATGCCATTGAGCGCGCCAAGTCGACTGACCGCGCCGCCATCATCGATGCTTTGAACAAGAGCACTTTCTCCAATCACATCATGCCGTACGGCACCACACAATTTGTGAATGGTCAAAACATGGGCGCACAGCCTTTGATGACACAAGTGGTCAAGGGCGACATCAAGGTGATCGTGCCCCGCGACTACCGCGAAGTGGAACCAATCTTCCCCTTGAAGGCCTAAGCCTTTAGGTCACGCCTTGAACGCCACTTTGAATGGGTCACGATGATGTTTGATGCCAGCATTTTGCTGTCTGCTTTGCTCAACGGTTTAACCACCGGCGCTGTCTATGCCTTGATTGCGCTGGGGTTGACCTTGATCTATGGTGTGTTGCACATCATCAACTTTGCACACGGCGCATCGCTCATGATGGCGCTGTATGGCGTGTATGCCCTCAAAGAGCGTTGGGGCGTCGACCCTTATGTGGCACTGCCCCTCATGGTGCCCGCCATGTTTGTGCTGGGCTATGGCATGCAACGTTTGATCATCAACCGGGCCAGTCATGGCAAAGATGAAAACATCTTGCTGGTGACCTTGGGTTTGTCCATTGTGATGGAAAACTTGGCTTTGTTGTTTTTCAAATCGGACACGCGCACCATCGACACACCCTATACCTTGAGCACTGTGGCCATTGGACCTGAAGCTGTTCAAGTAATGGTGTCGGTACCCAAGTTGGTGGCATTTGCTGGCGCCTTGGTTGTGTCTGCCTTGTTGATTTTGATTTTGCAGCGGACCGACTTAGGCCGTGCCATCCGTGCTGTGGCCAAAGAAAAACAAGGCGCGCGTTTGATGGGCATCGATGTGGAACACGTCTATGCCATGTGCTTTGGTTTGGGGCTTGCTTGCTTGGGCGCCGCCGCATGCTTCTTGCTGCCCGCCTATTACGTCAACCCCCAAGTTGGCAACGGCTTTGTGTTGGTGGCCTTCACCGTCGTTGTGCTGGGTGGCATGGGCAGTTTTGCGGGTGCGTTGCTGGGGGGGCTGCTGATCGGCGTTGTGGAGTCCTTTGGTGGTTTGTTTTTGGGTGAGTCTCTGGGGCAAGTTGGTATCTTTGTGATTTTCATTGCCGTGTTGTTGTTAAGGCCTCAGGGCTTTTTTGGAGCAAAGGCATGAGCGTGCACCATGAATAAATTGTTCAAAGACTTGATCAGCATTGGTCTGTTTGTTTGGGTTGTCGCCATGATTCCCGTGCTTACCACTTCGGGCGTGGCGCTGAACTTTGTGATGATGGCCTTGTTTGCCTGTTTGATTGCGCAAGCATGGAACGTGTTGGGCGGATTTGGTGGTCAGTTTTCATTTGGCCACGCTTTGTTCTTTGGCACCGGTGCTTATTTTCAATCCATTGCGCAAATTTCTTGGGGATGGAATCCTTGGATGGCCTTGCCCGGGGCTATGTTGGCCGCAGGCTTGGTTGGCGCATGGGTGGGAGCGCTTTCTTTCAGGTATGGACTGAAGGGCTCTTACTTTGCATTGGTCACCTTGGCCTTTGCCGAAGTGTTTCGAATTGTCTCGCTGTCGGTGCCGTTCACAGGCGCGGGCGTGGGCTTGATGCTGCCCTTGAATGAGTCTTGGACCAATATGCAATTTGGCTCTCGTGCAGGTTTTGTGTGGCTGGTTTTGGGCTTGGTCACTTTGGCGCTGTGCGTCACTGCGTATTTGCGAAACTCTCGGTTTGGTGCTTATTTACAAGCCGTTCGTGACAACGAAGACGCTGCAAGAGCCGTTGGTGTCAATCCCTTCCACGTGAAAACGTGGGCCACCGTCTTGTCGGGTGCCTTGATGGGCTCGGCCGGTGCTTTTTATGTTCAAGTTTTTCAGTACATTGACCCAAGCATTGGCTTTGGCTCGCATACTTCAGTGGAAGCTTTGGTAGGCGCCATTGTGGGCGGCATGGGTACCTTATGGGGGCCAGTTTTAGGTGCCTTGGCATTGCATGTTTTGGCAGACCTGACCCGTAATTTGTTTGGTCAAATGCCAGGCATCAACATGGTCATTTATGGTGCAGTCCTCATTGTGATTGTGATGTTCTTGCCGCGCGGTATTGCTGGTTTGAATGCTTACTTGCCAAAATCATGGAGGCGTTATGACTAAGCCAAATGCCTTGTTAGAAGTGCAGGGCGTCAGCCGATCTTTTGGAGGCTTAAAGGCGGTACAAAACGTTAGCCTTGAAGTGCCTCAAGGTTCTTTGACCGCGTTAATCGGGCCCAACGGTGCCGGTAAAACCACTTTGTTTGCCTTGTTGTCTGGCTTCTTAACACCAGATTCGGGCCGCGTCGTTTTCAAGGGGCAAGACATCACAGGGCAGGCGCCGCACTTGAATGCCAAACTGGGCATGACACGCACCTTTCAAATTGTGCAACCCTTTGCGGCACAAACCGTTAGAGAGAACATTGCAGTGGGTGCGCATTTGCACACCGCATCGCGTGAACAAGCCTTGGCCACCGCAGAGCTTGTGGCGCAGCGCGTGGGCTTGGCCGATCAGCTCGATAAACTGGCCAGTGATTTGACAGTGGCGGGACGCAAACGCTTGGAGTTGGCTCGTGCACTGGCCACAGCCCCAGAATTACTGTTGTTGGATGAGGTGCTGGCTGGCTTGAATCCGCAAGAAATTGCCGAGATGATTCCAGTCGTGCGCGCAATTGCAGCATCTGGCGTCACGGTGCTGATGATTGAACACGTGATGCAAGCCGTCATGAGTTTGGCAGAACATGTGTGGGTGCTTGCGCAAGGTCAATTGATTGCCCAGGGTTCGCCATCAGAAGTGACCCGTCACCCTCAAGTGATTGAAGCTTATTTGGGACACGGCACAGCGGCTCGCTTGCGCCAAGCTGAGGTATCCGCATGACCGAAATTCTGAATGTGTCACAACTGCGTGCAGGCTATGGCGCTGTGGAAGTGTTGCGGGGTGTCGACCTCACAGTCAATGCTGGCGAAACCGTCGCTTTGCTGGGCAGCAACGGTGCTGGTAAGACCACTTTGAACGGGGTGTTGAGCGGTTTGGTTAAGGCCCGCAGTGGTCATGTGACGTTTGAAGGACAAGACATCACCGGATGGCATTCACGCAAAGTGGTGCAAGCCGGTTTGATTCATGTGCCTGAGGGCCGCAAAGTTTTTCCCAACTTGAATGTTTTGGAAAATTTGTCTTTGGGCGCCTTTACGCGCGGTCGAGAACGACGTGAAGCAAATTTGGAAAAAATCTTTGGTATTTTTCCACGTCTGCGTGAAAGAGAAAAACAACTGGCTGGCACCTTGAGTGGCGGCGAGCAACAAATGTTGGCCATTGGTCGGGGCTTGATGGCTGAGCCCCAACTTCTGATTTTGGATGAACCTTCTTTGGGCTTGTCGCCCCTGTTGGTTGAAGAAATGTTCAGCTTAATTGGTCAATTAAAAGCCAATGGTTTGGCCGTGTTGCTGGTCGAGCAAAACGTGGGCCAATCGCTGGAGATTGCGGATCGTGCGTATGTGATGGAAAACGGTGCCATTCGCTTCAGTGGCAAACCTGCCGAATTGTTGGCCAGTGACACATTGCGTCAAGCCTATTTGGGCATGTAAGTGTCGATGGAGATGCACATGTCAGATCAATCTTCTTCAAGCACCCATGCCACTTTGGCGCAAAAATTAATTGCGCGTGCTGCAGGTCGCTCACATGTCAGTGTTGGCGAGGTTTTGACCTGCCAGGTCGACTTGGCGATGTTTCACGACTCATCGGGACCCCGACGTCTAAAGCCGATGTTGGCCGACATAGGCGCGCAAATTTGGGACCGCAATAAAGTTGTCTTGGTGCTAGACCATTACGTACCCGCCCAAGATGCTGATTCAAAAAAAATCATTCAAATCACACGTGATGTAGCCAAAGAGTGGCAACTCCCCCATGTGATTGACTCTGAAGGTATTTGTCACGTTGTCTTGCCCGAGCGCGGCCATTTAAAGCCGGGTTACTTTTGTGTGGGGGGAGACTCTCATTCGCCCACAGGTGGGGCTTTTGGCACCTACATGTTTGGCATAGGTGCGACTGAAATGTTGGGTGTGGTGGCCACAGGTGAAATTTGGGTGCAAGTGCCTCAATCCCTGCGGATGGTGTGGTCAGGCGCGCTGCAAAAAGGCGTCTGTGCCAAAGACATGATGCTGCACATGATTGGCAAGTTCGGCATGAACGGTGGCAATTACCAAGCTGTTGAATTTGCAGGCGACACTGTGCGCGGCTTGGGCATGCAAGAGCGCATGACTTTGTCCAACATGAGCGCGGAAATGGGTGCGCAAGTAGGTCTAATTGCAGCCGATGAGGTCACCACGCAGTATTTGAAATCGGTTGGGGTGACGGATGCGCAAATAGCAGCCAGTCATTTTTTTCAAACCGATGATGACGCCGAGTGCCAGCGCTTTGAGTTCGATGCGACCCAACTTAGCCCGCAAGTGGCCGCACCACACAGTCCAGAAAATACGCAAGCCGTAGCGGCTTTTTCTGGCATCAAACCTACGGTGGCTTACATCGGCGCATGCACCGGCGCCAAGTTGGCCGATCTGCGAGCTGCGGCAGAAGTTTTAAAAGGTCGCAAGGTGGCAGCAGGTATGCAATTGTTGGTAGCCCCTGCCAGCGCACGCGATCAAGCGCAGGCTACGCGCGAAGGTGTGATGCAAATTTTGACAGACGCTGGGGCCAGTGTGTTGCCTAATGCCTGCGGTGCATGTGCTGGCTACGGTGGAACGTTTGAAGAAGGCGCTACGGTTATTTCAAGTACCGCGCGAAATTTCCAAGGCCGCATGGGTCCTGCTAGCGTGCAAGTGTATTTGGCCTCCCCATGGTCAGTGGCTGCAGCTGCAGTCACAGGCAATATTTCAGATGTGCGTGAGGTGTTGTCATGAGTCTTGAAGGGGCAAAGACGCACAAAGTTTGGCGCGTCGGTGGCAATGTGGACACCGATGCCTTGGCGCCAGGCGCCTACATGAAGCACGGCATTGAGGTGATTGCGGCGCACTGCATGGAAGTGCACCGCAAAGATTTTGCAAATGAAGTTAAGCCGGGTGATGTGCTGGTGGCGGGTCCTAATTTTGGTATTGGCTCTTCCAGGGAGCAAGCTGCAGGTGCTTTGAAGCACTTGGGCGTTGCTGCTGTCATCGCACCCTCCTACAGTGGCTTGTTTTTTAGAAACGCCTTTAATTTGGGATTGTTGTTGCTAACGTGCCCCGAGGCCGAAAGCCTGCAAGAAAACGAGCAAGTGCAACTGACCTACGAAGGAACCAAACCCCAAATCGTGACGTCTTCAGGACGCGCATTGACCTGTGCACCTGTCCCTTCTTTTTTGATGGACATGGTGAATGCGGGTGGTTTGGTGAATGTCTTGAAGCAGCGCATGGCTTTACAGCAGGTGCAAGCCATCCAGGTTAAATAAGCCAACATGCCAGTCACAATTTTTCGAAATGAATGGAATTCCAATGAGTGAGCCTAAGTCTCAAAGCCCTTCTGCCCTGGACCCCGTTACGTTGGCAGTCTTGAAGGGTCGTTTAGAGCAAGTGGCCGATGAGATGGACGCCACGCTCTATCGCAGCGCCTTCAACCCCATCATTGCCGAAGCGCACGATGCGTGTCATGGCATTTACGACGGCGTATCTGGCGATACCTTGGTTCAAGGCAAATCTGGCTTGCCCGTGTTTGTGGGCGCGATGGCCTTTGCAGTCCGTGCTGCGGCCAAAGCAGCTGCGACGCGCGGTGGCATGCAGGATGGTGATATTTGGTTGTTCAACGATCCGTATGAAGGTGGCACACACGCCAACGATTTCAAATTGGTACGTCCGTTTTTTCGCAATGGCCAATTGTTTTGTTTCTTGGCGTCAGCCGCGCATTGGCACGATGTGGGCGGCGCGGTGCCTGGTAACTACAACCCTGCCGCCACTGAATGCTGGCAAGAGGCTGTGCAAATTCCGCCGGTGCGCATTTTGCGTGCAGGTGTGTTGGACGAAGACGTATTGGCTATTTTGCGCGCCAACACCCGCTTGCCCGACAGCCTCTGGGGTGACCTGAATGGTCAACTCGCCGCGCTTGAGTTGGGCGCCAAGCGCTTGAATGGTTTGCTGGATGAATATGGCGATGCCAAAGTAGCGCAAGCCATGGTGGAGTTGCGATCCCGCGCCGTGCGCTTGATGCGCTCGCACATCAGCAGCTTGCCCGATGGCTGCTACAGCTTTGAAGATGTGCTGGACAACGATGGTGTGGTGGACACACCTCTTACCATTGCCTTGGACATGACCGTTAAGGGCGATCGTTTGACATTGGATTTTTCTCGCACGTCTGCGCAGTGTGCCGGCCCCGTGAACATTTCCAAAGCGACCGCAGTAGCGGCTTGCTATGTGGCTTTGAAACACGTGTTCCCCGATGTGCCAGCCAATGCTGGTGTGCTCGATGCCGTCGATTTCATCTTGCCCGATCGCTTGGTGATCAGTGCAGAACGCCCACGGCCCGTGGGCGGTTATACCGAAACCATTTTGCGCATGATCGATGTGATCTTCAGTGCCACGGCATTGGCAGATCCTAAGCGCGCAGTGGCACACGCTTACGGCACCATCAATGCGTTGTCGATTGCAGGCCATCGCACCGATGAAAAACGCAAAGGCCAACGCTGGGTGATGTTCAGCTTTTTTGGCGGTGGCCACGGCGGTCATTCTGACGCCGATGGTTTGTCGCACAGCAATGCGCCTATTTCTACCGCCACCATTCCCCCTTTGGAAATTTTGGAAGCGGCTTACCCTGTGCGATTTACGCAATGGGCTTTGCGCGCCAATTCAGGGGGCGATGGCCAACACCGCGGTGGCTTGGGTGCCGTCTACGAAATTGAATTATTAGAAGATTCGGCCGAAGCCTTTATTTTTGGAGAGCGCGGCAAAGCCTCGCCCAAAGGCATTGCGGGTGGACAGCCTGCCTTGCCCAATGTGTTTGAGTACGAAAACGACGGCGTCTGGAAAACACCGCCCATGGTTTCTAAGATGCTGGGCATTCGGTTGAAGAAAGGCGAGCGCGTGCGTTTACAAACACCGGGCGGCGGCGGTTGGGGCAAGCCCAGCGATCGAAGCGCAGAAGCGCGCGCCAAAGACATTGAAGAAGCCTACGTTTCAAAGGAAAAATCATGAGCCAGAAACGCTGGGTGGTGGGTGTGGATGTGGGCGGCACATTCACTGATTTGTTTGTGCTTGATGAGCAAACGGGTACTGCACGCATTGTGAAAGTGCCTTCAACGCGCGGCGAAGAAGCGCGCGGTTTTATGAATGGCATTCAGAAAATTTCAGACGATGGTTCTGCTTCTGGCGTGGCCAGCATTGTGCATGGCACCACAGTGGGAACCAATGCTTTGCTTGAGCGTAAAGTGGCGCGCACGGGCATCATCACCACGCGCGGTTTTCGCGATGTTTTGGAAATGCGCCGCCGTGATCGGCCTCAAACTTGGGGTTTGCGCGGCAGCTTCACACCCATCGTGCCGCGCGCCTTGCGTTTGGAAGTGGACGAGCGCGTGTTGGCCGATGGTCAAATTCATACGCCGGTCGACATTGACCAAGTGAAAGCGCAAGCGCAAGCTTTGCTTGATGCAGGTTGTGAGGCCGTGTGTGTGTTCTTCATCAACGCTTATGCCAACATGGCCAACGAGCAAGCCGCCGTGGCCGCCGTACGCGCCATGTGGCCCAATCCTCACGTGACGGCCGCCAGCGAAGTCTTGCCCGAAATTCGCGAGTTTGAGCGCTGCTCTACAGCGACGTTGAATGCGGCTTTGCAGCCGGTGGTGGGCAGTTATTTGACGCGTTTGGAATCTGATTTGCGCGGGCAGGGCTTTGAAGGCGAATTGTTGATTGTGCAAAGCAATGGCGGCGTGATGTCGCGTCAAACGGCTTGTGATGTTCCTGTTCGCACGGCTTTGTCTGGGCCTGCTGCTGGCGTGATGGCGTGTGCCGCCATTGCGCGTGCAGCCGGTTATCCCAATGTGATGACGGGCGACATGGGCGGCACCTCGTTTGATGTGTCCTTGGTGGCGCAAGGCGAAGCGGCCTTGGCGGCGCAAACGTCCATTGAGTTTGGCTTGGTGGTGCGCTCGCCCATGATTCAAATTGAAACCATTGGCGCTGGCGGTGGTTCCATTGCTTCCGTGGATGCCAGTGGCATGTTGCAAGTGGGACCCGAGTCGGCTGGCAGTGTGCCAGGCCCAGCTTGCTACGATCGTGGCAACACACGTCCTACCGTGACCGATGCCAATGTGTTTTTAGGCCGCATTGCCGCCGACCGTCCTTTAGGCGGTGGTTTGCTGCAAGCCTTGCGCGCTGACCTGTCTGAGCAGGCCATTCAAAAGCATGTGGCAGAGCCTTTGGGTCTGAGCACTTTGGAAGCAGCCGAAGCCATTTTGACAGTGGCCAATGCCAAGATGGCGGGTGCTGTGCGCGTGGTGTCCATTGAAAAAGGTCACGATCCAAGACAGTTTGCTTACATGCCTTTTGGCGGCGGTGGTGGTCTGCATGTGTGCGCCATGATGCGCGAAGTGGGCGTGGCCACAGGCATCGTGCCACGCTATCCTGGCGTGACATCTGCCTTGGGTTGCGTGATGGCCGACATGCGCCATGACGCTGTGCAAACATTGAATCAGGCCTTGAGCGATGTGAATTTCGCAGAGGTCTTGTCGCGCATCGATCAATTGGCAGAGGCGTGCCAAGCACGCCTTGATTCTGCTGGCGTGCGCTTTGTCGCGGTAGATGAAAACATCGCACTCGACATGCTGTTTACCGGCCAAACCCACACACTGCAAGTGAACGTGCAACGTTCTCAGTTGTCAGCGGAGGGTTTGCGCCAAGCATTCACAGGGGCGTATCAAAACGCCTTTGGCCGTGTGCTTGAAGGCCCTGTGATTCGCGTCATGAATCTGCGCTATGCCCGTATTGGCCGTCGTCCTAAATTTGACTTGTCGGTGCTGGCGCCTGTGGGTGCCGGCAGCACGCAGCCTTTGGGCGTGCAGCGTGTGTACCACCAGGGTCAGTGGTGGGATGCTCAGCGCTATGCCCGTTTGGAATTGCCTATTGGCGCCCAAGTCAATGGTCCTGCCATTTTGGAGCAGGCCGATACCACTGTGTGGTTGGAGCCAGGCTTTGAAGCCAAGGTCGATGCCATGGGCAATTTGCTGGTCACTGCGAAAGTTTGATTCCAATACGCAATCAATAGAGGAAGCATCACCATGGCTCAGCATTCAAAGATCACCGCAGCCAGCACGGTTCTGATCATTGTGGATTTGCAAAACGACTTCTTGTCGCCTCAAGGCGCTTATGCGCGTGGCAACACCGTCAGTGCAGAAGCCATGTTGTTGCCTGCGCGCGTAGCACCCGTGGCCCAAGCTTTGAAAGCACAAGGGGGCTATGTAGCGGCCAGCCAATTTACCTTGTGGCCCAATGCCAAAGGCGAACCGATGGTGTCGCCGCACTTGTTGGAAAAGCGGCCCTTCTTACGCAAAGGCGATTTTGCGCCTGGCAGTGTGGGTCAAGCCAATGTGCCAGAACTAAAAGACTGCGTGGACTTGGTAGTCTGCAAAGTGGCATATTCTGCTTTTTTCAACACCCAACTCGATTGGGTGCTCCGCAAAGCGGGCATTGAAAACGTGGTGGTGTGCGGCATTGTGACCAACGGCGGCGTGGCCAGTACCGCACGCGATGCCCACTTGCGCGATTACAACGTGGTGGTCTTGAGCGATGGCTGCGCCGCGTTCAGCGATGCCTTGCATCAAGCCTCCTTGGCCGACTTGGCCTCGATTGGCAAAGTGACGACTTGCAGCGAATTTGTCAGCAGCTTGGCATAAACGTCACATGAACGTTAAATGAACCCCTCTGAAGAAACCATTCACACACCGGTGGCCATTGTTGGCGCAGGTGCTTGCGGGCTGACAGCCGCACTGGCTTTGCACAGGCAAGGCATTGAGTGTGTCGTGCTCGAACGCGATGCGGTGCCAGCGGGCTCTACCGCTTTGTCGTCTGGCTTTGTGCCAGCGCCTTCAACCCGGGTGCAAAAAGCATCGAAAGTTGAAGACAGCCCAGAGCTGTTTGCTCAAGACATTCAACACAAAGCGCATGGTCAAGCGGCCCCTGCCTTGGTCAAGGCTTATAGCGAAGCCATTGGCCCGGCCATGGACGCGCTGGAAACCCACCACCACATCCCTTGGCAATTGCTCGATCAGTTTTTGTATCCAGGTCACAGCGTGCACCGCATGCATGCCGTGCCTGAAAAAACTGGTGAAGGTTTGATGACCCGTCTGCGTGCAGCGGCCGATGCGGCTGGCGTGGTGGTTCTCACACAAGCGCATGTGACGGCACTTCATGCCGACAGCGCAGGGAAAATTCAGAGTCTGAGTTATTCACAACCCGATGGCAGCATCTGCCAGTTGTTGTGCGATGCGGTCATCTTGGCCTGCAACGGTTTTGGTGGCAATGTCGACATGGTGAAGCAACACTTGCCCGCTATGAAAGATGCGCAGTACGCAGGTCATGTGGGCAACGATGGCAGTGCCGTGGCTTGGGGTTTGCAGTTGGGTGCCGCCTTGGCAGACATGGGCGCCTACCAAGGCCATGGTTCTTGGTCCATTCCTCAGGGTAGCCTCATTTCATGGGCGCTCATGATGGAAGGCGGCGTACAAATCAATGCAATGGGTGAACGTTTTCACGATGAAACCCAAGGCTACTCCGAGGCTGCTGTTCAGGTTTTGAATCAGCCGGAGGGCCATGCTTGGAATGTCTTCGACAACCCACTTCTGCACTTTGCGCAAGACTTTCCAGACTTTGTGGCTGCGCAAGCTGCGGGTGCTGTGAAGTCGGCCGCTGATGTGGCGTCTTTGGCCGATATCATCGGTTGCCCTGTTGAGTCGCTTGAAAAAACTTTGACAGCAGTCAATTCGAACACTGCAGCAGACGCTTGGGGCCGTACCTTCAAAAGACCTTTGCTTGGCCCCTTTCATGCCATCAAGGTCACCGGTGCTTTGTTTCATACGCAAGGTGGGTTGAACATCAACGCCCATTGCCAAGTGCTCAAGCCCAATGGCGAGACCTTACCCAATTTGTATGCTGCAGGTGGCGCTGCACGAGGTGTCTCAGGTGCTGAAGTGTGGGGCTATCTGTCGGGCAATGGATTGCTCAGTGCCATTGCAGGTGGCCACATTGCGGCACAGGCTGTTGTACAAAAATTTTCGGAGAAAACAAGATGACTTCCAAAGCCACAGCCACACCTACTTCCACCCTCAATTTGGCACTGAGACTACAGCAGCCCACGGCGCTGTTAGCCCCCGGCATTTACGATGCTTTCAGTGCTTTGATCGCTGAGCAGGCCGGCTTTGAAGCCTTGTATTTGTCGGGTGCGTCGATTGCCTACACCCGCTTGGGCCGGTCTGACATTGGCCTCACCACAGCCACCGAAGTGGCGCAAACCTTGGCGCACATTACCGATCGCATCAAGGTGCCCGTGATCGTGGATGCTGATACTGGCTTTGGCAACGCGCTCAATACACAGCGCACGGTGCGCGATTTTGAACGTGCGGGTGCGGCCATGATTCAAATTGAAGATCAAACCTTTCCCAAGCGGTGTGGACATTTGGATGGCAAAGGCGTGGTGCCCGTGGCTGAAATGCAGGGCAAGTTGAAAGCGGCATTGGATGCACGTCATAGCAGCAACACTTTAATTTTGGCGCGCACAGATGCCTTGGCGGTTGAAGGAATCGATGCTGCCTTAGACCGTGCAGAAGCCTATTTGGCCTGCGGCGTGGATGCTTTGTTCATTGAAGCCTTGCGCAGTCCTGAACAGATGGATCGTGCTTGCAAACAGTTTGCGCACCGCATTCCATTGTTGGCCAACATGGTGGAGGGCGGACAAACGCCCATTCAAAGTGCCACAGAGTTGGGTGATCGTGGTTTCAAAATTGTGATTTTTCCCGGGGGCACGGCTCGGGCTGTGGCGCATACCTTGCAAGGTTACTACGGCAGTCTGCTTGCGCACCAAACCACAACACCTTGGCGCGACCAGATGCTCAATTTTGATGAGTTGAACCAACTCATTGGCACACCAGAATTGTTGGCTCACGGAAAACAGTACGATGCCAAAGTATGAATCCGCAAACTAAACACGTATGCATCATTGGCGCAGGTATCGTGGGCCTGTCCACGGCGTGGCGTTTGGTGCAAGACGGCTGGCAAGTGAGTGTGCTTGAAGAAGGTGCAGCCCCTGGGCTGGTCACCAGTTATGCCAATGGTGCGCAATTGTCCTATAGCTATGTCGCACCCTTGGCCGAACCATCGGCCCTGACCCATTTGCCCAAATGGCTTCTGCAAAAAGATGGCCCCTTGCGCATCCATCCATCTTTGTCACCCACATTTTTGCGTTGGGGTTTGCGCTTTGCGTCGCACTGCACCACAGCCAAGGCCCATCAAACGACGCGAGATTTATTGGACTTGGGCTATTTGTCGCGGCGTGTTTTAAGAACTTGGCTGGCTGATGCCCCTGCAAGCTGGGCCACTGCTACAGGCTTGGATTACCGCACCAACGGAAAGTTGGTGGTGTTTCGAGACTCTGCAGCGCTGACATCGGCGGCAGCACAAGTGGCCTATCAGCGAAGTTTGGACGTTGGCTGTGAACAATATGTTTTGTCTGCTGCTGAATGTGTCGATCAAGAGCCCGCATTGGCCGCCATGCAACATAAATTGGTTGGCGGCATCTACACCCCTTCAGAAGATGTGGTCGACAGCCATGGCTTGTGCATGTATTTGGAGCGCTTGATAGTTTCTCGCGGCGGTGCTTTGCGATATGACACACGCATTACCGGTGCAATTCAGGAGGGACGCCGCTGCGTAGCCTTGAAGCTCAAGTCGCAAAATGCAGCCCTTGGCAGCCCAGATGCGATATCCGATGTTGAAGAATTCAAGGCCGACTTTTTTGTGGTTGCCGCAGGCTTGAGCAGTCGAGACTTGTTGAAAAACTTTGACACCCATGCACCCTTGCTGGGCTTGAAAGGTTTTTCGATCACCTTAGATTGCGAGCATGGCATTGCACCTTCCGTTTCCATCACGGACAGCCACCACAAAATTGTGTTTGCCAAGCTAGGTCACCGACTGCGTGTCGCGGGCATGGTCGACCTTGGACGAGAAAATCGAGACATCGAAGCGCCTCGCATGGCAGCGCTGATTGCGCAAGCGCGCGACAATTTTCCGAACGCGGGCGATTACACCAAAGTGCAAACTTGGGCAGGCCTTCGACCCGCAACACCCTCAGGTCGCCCCATCATCGACCAAACTGCGTTTGACAATGTTTACGCCAACATTGGGCACGGCACTTTGGGGCTTACCTTTGCTGCAGGTTCTGCCGAACTGCTGGCCGACCAATTGGCTGGCCGCCCTAGCAGTTTGCCAAGAGCGCCCTTCAGTTTTAAGAATGCTTGAAAAGCGTCAAGGCTTGTTTTCTTGAATTCGCAAAGTTAACAGAGACGCAATGCACAACAAGGCGCCGGCCAACACAATGACATTGCTTGGGTTGCTACCCAGCCAGTGTGTATAGATAAAGGGCAACGTGATCATTTGAATGATCATGGGCAAGACAATGAACATGTTGAAAATGCCCATGTAAACGCCAGCCCTCTCTTTTGGGATGCTGCCTGCCAACAAAATATAGGGGTTGCCCATGATGCTGGCCCAAGCCAAACCAACACCTACCATGGGTATAAACAGCATCCAAGTTTGTTGAACAGAGGGCAGCATGATCATGCTGATGCCTGCCAAGCTGAGGCACACAGCGTGAACGTATTTCGGTCCCCACTTTCGAATCAGTGGCATCAATGCAAAGGCCGCAATGAAGGCAACGAAATTGTAGAAGCCACCAATCTGACCATTCAAAAGGCTGGCGTCTCTGAACTCTGGCGTGTTGGGGTCACGTGTGCCAAACATCGACAAGGCCAGAGCGGGCACGATGTAAATCCAATAGCACATCATGGCGTACCACTGAAACAATTTCATCCACCAAAGCTGACGCATGGTGGTGGGCATGTTTCGAATGGCATCTGCAATTTCTGCAAGCGTGGCCTTGAAGCCTGTCTTTTGCGATTTGATGTGGGCAACCTCTTCCTCTGTCAGCGGCAACTCAGGCGTCGATTTGACCGACCAAGCTACCGTGGTAATAGAGAACACCGCGCCGATCATGAAAGCGATGACCGTCAGATGTGGAATGTTGCTACTGTTGACGGCATCCTTGTCGATGCCAATCAAGAACAAAAGAGTGGGAGTTAAATATGCAAAGGTTTGTGCCAAGCCCGTGAAGGCGCTTTGCGTTAAAAACCCCATGGCATGCTGATCTTTGTTCAATCGATCACTGACGTATGCACGGTAGGGCTCCATTGTGACGTTGTTGGCAGCATCCAAAATCCAAAGCAAGCTGGCCGCAAACCACAACGCAGGGCTGAAGGGCATGAACAACAAGCAAATGCTGCAGAGCAACGCGCCAATTAAAAAGTAGGGCGTACGTCGTCCCCATCTGCTCAAGGTACGATCGCTCATCGCGCCCACCAAGGGCTGAACCAACAGACCCGTGACGGGTCCTGCCAACCAAAGGAGGGGCAGGCTGGCCTCGTCGGCACCCAAGTACTGGTAAATGGGACTCATGTTGGCTTGCTGCAAACCAAAGCTGTATTGAATTCCGAAGAAGCCAAAATTCATTTGCAGAATTTGCCAAAGCGAGAGATGCGGTTTAAGGGCGGTCATGCGGTGTCCAATCAATGGCCAATGAATCAGTCAATCAAGATGCGTAGTGTTTTGTCAGCATTTGTTTGAAGCCAAACGAAGCCAAATGGTTTTAATGCAATGGTTTGTCCTGGTGCAAGCTCTTGTGTGACAGCCTGCTTTGAGAAGTTGAAAAGGCCAGTCAAGTCTCTACCGCGTTGCAGTCCAAGAACGGTGGCAAGTTCTGTCTTCATTAAGGTGACAGAGGTGTCATTGTGAAAGGCGTCAAGTTGTTGGCGCAGTTGTGCCAAGGACTGTAAAGTACTAAAAATCCGGTGTTGCACCGTACCTTTCTGGTTTCGCAATTGAGCATGCGCCTCCTGCCAAACAGGTCGATGCAATTCGCGACCATCGGGTCCTTGGCGCGCCAGAAGAATTTCGTCCGAGGTGTTGCCAAGGCCCAGCTCATCGCCCATGTAGAGCAGCGGCAAGCCGCCAGTGAAGAAGGACAAGCTTTGAAGAAGGATCAAGCGATCGACTGCTGTGTGAAGTTCTTCTGCGTTGCTTGCGGACGACATGCCCACCAGTGCAGAGGCCATGCCGTTGGTGCCGTGGGCTGTTTTTAAATCAGTTGTTTGGAACGACGCACCTTGTGCATAGCTGTTGGTCGTCAAGCCAGCAAAAAAATGTGAAGCTTGTAGTAAACGTTGATGTTGCGCATCGCCCAAAGACTCAACTTCAGGTTTCAGAACATTCCAGCCAATGTCGTCGTGGCATCGCACATAGGTCAACCAAGAACTGCCGGTGGGTACGGCGGGTGTCTTTTCGATGACCGCGTTGAGGATGCTGACATTCTCTTCTGCCAAAGCCACCCAGCTGGCGGCCATCATGCTGGAATGATAGGCCAAATGACACTCGGGGCCTGGCGTTTCGCCCATGCCAAAATAAGGCGGCAGCTGATGCGTTGGCATGATGGCTTCGGCTTTCATGAGAACGCCTGGGCAGGCAATCTCCATGAGTGAGCGCATCGCCTGCAAGAGCCAATGGACTTCGGGTTGGTTTTGACAATTGGTGCCTTGACGTTTCCACAAGAAGCCGGTGGAGTCCAAGCGAAATGCCTCAACACCTAAGTTGGCCACGCGCATCATGGCACTGACCACTTCTAAAAAGACTTTGGGGTTGGCATAGTTCAAATCCCACTGATAGGGGTAGAACGTGGTCCACGTCCAAGCTTTCAAGCTGGGTTGGTAAGTGAAATTGCCCGGTGCTGTATCTGGAAAAATTTGGGGCAAGTTTTTTTCCCAAGCATCGACCTCATCTTGAGAGTGTGCCAAGCAGAAAAAATTCTGAAAATCTGGATTGCCATTGCGAGCTTGTACTGCCCATTCGTGATCGTGAGCCACGTGGTTCAGAACAAAGTCGCTGCACAGACTGATGCCTGCACCTCGCAGCGATTCAGTCAAAAATTGCAAATCTGTCTGCGTGCCCAGTCGTGGTTCAACAAGTTCGAAATTGGCGACTGCAAAGCCACCATCGTTGGGGCCTTCAGCTGCTTTGAAAAATGGCAACAGATGCAAATATGTCACGCCCAGTGACTTCAAGTAATCAATGCGCTCAACCACACCTCGCAAGTTGCCTGCGAAATGATCTGCGTAAGCGGTGTAACCCACAGCGCCTTGTTGATGCCAATGTGGTTGTGCCTGACGGAATAAATCTAAATCCCATAAGTCTTGGGGACGTTGTAAAGCGATGTTGACAGCGGCCTTGAGCAATTGCTCGGTTAACTCTTCGACATGGACACCTTCGCCATAGGTTCTGCTTAAACGGTTATGAAGTGTCGGTAATTGCTTGGCAACACGCTTTGCCAATTCGTCTGCTCGGTCGGGAGACGCATGCATCAATGCTTTGCGCCAGGCCGACACTTGTGGTGTGGGTGCTTGCACTGACTTTTCAGGCATCGGAGAAAGTGTGAGAGACATAGAAAAGCAAAAAAAAGGCTGCCGACCGAAGTCGGCAGCCCAAACCTCAAATTAGAAGTTGTACTTCAGACCGGCTTTCACAGAGCGACCGTTGATTGCACGAGCTGCCATGCGGCCGTCGTTGCTTTCAGTGTAGCCCAGTGTGTTGGTCAGGTTGTTCACACCCAATGTGGCCACTGCGTTTTTGCCGACGTTGAAGTTGGCAAATGCGTTGACTACAGTGTAGGCAGGCAATGTCACGTCATAGCCAGAGCCTTGTGCGTCTTTAGAGCTTGAGGTACCTACGATGGCTGCACCGATGGTGGCATCACCCAAAACATAGGTTGGGCTCAACTGATACACCACTTTGGCTTGACGGTTAGGTGTCAGACCGCTGGCAACGATTTTGGCGTTGGTCACAGTCACACCGCCGTTGATGCGGAAGGCGCCCATTTTGTAACCTGCTTCAACTTCTACACCCGTGGCATCGTACTTGTTGGAAGAGCTCTTTTGTGTGGTTGCATCGTAGTTGCTTTCGTCAGTTTTGGCGTTGAACAAAGTTACGAATGTGCTGAGGTTGCCATTGCGCAACTTCACACCACCTTCAACTTGCTTCACTTCATTGATAGGCACAACACCTGAACCATCCAAAGGCATTTTCTTAGGATCGAACATGATGCGGTCTGCATTGAAGGCTGCACCTTGGCTAACGCGAGCAAACAAGGCAGTGTCTTTGTCCAACTGGTAGTTACCACCGAAAGAATAAGAGTTGAAGTTCTTGGTGTAGTTGATGGCTTGTGTGTTCTCAGGCTTGAACTGGTTGTCTGAAGCTTGGTTGTATGAACCTGTGGCCACTTGTTGGTCAGAGCGCAAGCTACCGTCCAAGCTCAAAGCACCTTTTTCCCAGCCCAATACAGCGTAGGGAGATGTGGTGCGGTATGTGCCGTCAATAGAGCGTGTGCAGCAACCACCCCAAACATTGGTGCCCAAGTCAATGGCGCCATAAGAATTGGTTTTTGCATTGGCCAACAACGCTGGGTTGTTGTCTGTGGCTTCCATCAAGTACTGGTTGAAGTTCCAAGTCAGTGCCACTTTTTGCACGTTCACAAACAAACCTGCTGTGGTGGTGATCTTAGAACCATCGGCTTGTGCAAATGTCTTGCTCAATTTGACGTCGTTGGTCGTAGAATCCATGTCATCCATGGATGTGTTGAACACGGTGGCTGTGAAAGACTTGCCGTTGTAGGCTTGACCTTTCTTGGGGCCAGTTGCGAACTTGGTGCCTGAAGCAGCGTTGGCCACATCGTCGCCAGGGAAAATGCTGATGAAGCGGCCGCTGTTTTCAGAGGTGCGGAACTTTTCAGTCAGTTTCCAGCCACCAGACAATTTCAATTCAGTTTCCAGACCAAATGAATCGCTCTTCACGCGCAAACCGTCGTTCACATTGGAGTTGACCATTGTGTTGTTCTTTGACAGTGTTGCGTCTGCAACCCAGTAGGGTGAGTAGAAAGTCGCTTTGCGGGGGTCAATGCCTGGCAACTCGCTCAACACGCCGTTCTTGATGCTGACAGGCGCTGGCATGAACAAAGGTGATTTGTCGTCCAATGTTTTGAAGTTCAAACGCACAAAGCCATTGGCAAGGTCTTGTGTGATGTTGGCTTTGATCTGATGACCTTGCACGCCGTTGGCAGGTGCATTGCGGGGGCCTTGACCCATGTTGGTGTAGCCGCCCACAAAGAAGCGTGTCTTGTCGCTCAATTTGCCGCTGTAGTCAAAGTCGAAGCGCTTTTCGTCGTAACCCAAACCTGTGGTGATGCCCACAGAACCGCCTGGCTCTTCACCAGTTTTGGAGATGAAGTTGATGATACCGCCGGGTGCGTTGGTGCCCAATGTGGAAGCAGAACCACCACGAACCACTTCAAGGCGCTCAAGGCTGCCATCGGCGCGCAAGAACATGTCGGGTGTAGCAAAAGCGACGTCACCGAACATCAAAACGGGCAAACCATCTTCTTGGAATTGCACATAACGTGCGCCGCCGGCAGAGATGGGCAAGCCACGAACGGTCACGTTGGCGTTACCACCACCGCCGCTAGACTCGGCGCGAACACCTGGAATGGTGCGCAAGATGTCGGAAGCGTTGGTGGGTTGTGCTTGCAAAATTTGATCCACGCCCACGGTTGAAATGGAGTTGGATTGTTTCATTTTGCTGGCGCCAGAGGCGGTACCAGTCACAACCAATTCATCCAACTTCAAGGTGTCGTTGTTGGCGGTTGTTTGTGCCCAGGCACTGCCCATGTGGGCAACGGTCAAGGCGCAGGCCAATGCAACTGCATTGGGAACGATTGCATTCATTCGTTTGGACATCAAAAGTCTCCAGAAAAAATATATAACTGTTTAAGTGTATGAATTTATTGATTATTTTCAATAAAATTCGAGAATGGATACTTCTTTGCAATCCCGAATGAGGCAATTCTCTGAAAAATTGCAAACGTTTGCAATGCCAGTTTGTTGTTTTGAAGCGTTTGGGGACATCTAAAGCTGGCCGTGGATGATCTAAGTCATTGATTTATTTTCAAAAAAGTCAGTGCTTAAGTGTTTTCCCTAGAGTGATGCCGCTAAAACCACGTTTGTTTCAGGGAAATTAGACTTTTTCAAACGATTGCATTCATTTCTTATACTTGCGAGCATTACCAAAGAAATTGACGTCAGATCCATGGCCAAAGCAGACGCAGACAACAAGAAGATCCAGATGGTCGACATTGCCAGAATGGCGGGTGTGTCAACCTCAACGGTGTCGCGCGCTTTGAATGGCAGTTCTTTGATCAACGAAGAAACTCGCCAACGCATTACAGACTTGGCCAAGTCGCTCAGTTACACCATCAACTTGAGTGCTAAAAACTTGCGCTCGGGTGAGAACCGAACCATTGGCGTGGTCATTCCTTATCAAGATCAAATTCGTCAAGATGTGACGGATCCTTTCTTCATGACCATGCTGGGTCATCTTGCTGATCAATTGACCAAGCAAAATTTTGATCTGCTGTTCTCTCGCATTTCAGCAGAACACTTAGAAGACTTGGCGCAACTGTACGAATCGGGTCGCGTGGGAGGCCTGATTGTGGTGGGACAGTGGGGCCAGCACGAGAAACTCAACGAGTTGGCGCGCAGACAAATTCCATTTGTGGTGTGGGGCGGCCAGCTGCCACGTCAGTTGTATTGCACCGTGGGTGGTGACAATTTCAATGGAGGCTTTTTGGCCGCCAATCATTTGCTGAGTTTGGGCCGACGCAGAATTGTGTTCATGGGTGACAAGCACGCCACAGAAACACAGCAGCGCTATGCAGGTTATTTACAAGCCCATGAATTGAACAAGGTGCCCATTGCGCCTGAGCTTTACATTCCTTCGCCCTTCACGGTTGCCGAAGCCCGAGAAGACATCAAGGCTTTCTTGCAACAGAAACTGAGCTTTGATGCGCTGTTTGCAGCCAGTGACTTGTTGGCCATTACGGCCATGGGTGCCATCACACAAGCCGGGCTCAGAATTCCGCAAGATGTGAGTGTGGTTGGTTATGACGACATTGGCATGGCTGAGCATACGTACCCTCCACTGACCACCATTCGCCAACCGATGGATTTGGCCGGTGCAGCCCTGGTTAAAAACCTCATGCACGTGTTCAGCGAAGGTCACTCTGACCCTGAGGTTGTCAATACCGATTTGATCATTCGCGGTTCAACTTGCAGGGTTTAAGTTGATCAGTGATCGCTGTGCGGTAGGCTGTTCGACTCAGGGATAGCCGTTTGGATTTTGCGATTGCCAGCGCCATGTGTCTTGGCACATGTCATCAATGGTTTTTTCGGCGTGCCATCCTAGGGTGCTAAGTGCGTGCGAGGGATCTGCCCAATAGGCGGCTAAATCGCCAGGTCTGCGCGGTGCTAAGGTGTGCGGTAATTGGCGGCCACAGGCTTTGCCAAATGCATTCAGCATGTCTAAAACACTATGGCCTTGACCGCTTCCTAGGTTGAATACATGGTGACCTGCGCAACCATGAGCGTAAGCCAAAGCAGCAATGTGTCCGTTGGCCAAATCACTGACATGGATGTAGTCACGAACGCCTGTGCCATCGGGGGTGTCGTAGTCGTTGCCATAAATGTGCAAGGACTCACGCCGCCCTACGGCCACTTGAGACAAGAAGGGCATGAGGTTGTTGGGAATGCCTTGCGGGTCTTCGCCCATCTGCCCGCTGGGATGCGCACCCACCGGATTGAAATAGCGCAATGAAGTCATTGAACACGTAGGATCTGCTAACGTCAAATCGGCCATGATTTGATCGACCATGAGCTTACTTCTGCCATATGGATTGGCGGGCGAGGTAGGGACCTGCTCGTTCCATGGCGGCGCAGACGAGTTGCCATAGACGGTAGCCGAAGAGCTGAACACCAATGTTTTGACGCCGCACTTCTGCATGGCTTGCATCAGCACCACACTGCCGTGCACATTCTTGTCGTAATAGCGAAGCGGTTGAGACACCGACTCGCCTACAGCCTTCAAGCCAGCGAAGTGAATCACAGCTTCGATCTTGTGTTCAACAAGGATTTTTTCAATCAAGCTGGCATCACGTACATCACCCACGATGAAGGGCGGGCGATGCTTTGTGATGTGCGCTATGCGGTCAAGAACACTGGCCTTTGAATTGACCAGAGAATCTAAGATGACAGGTTGCCAGCCTTTTTCGATCAACTGAACACAGGTGTGGCTGCCAATATAGCCGGCGCCACCCGTCACCAATATCTTCATGTATCAATTCCAGGAAACAGCCGCCATGTCATTGGCAAAAATGGGTGAGCTAGACCACAAACCCTTCAAGCCTTTTTTGTAAACCGCGGTGTTGGTGGCATTGAACAAAAACACATTGACGGCATCGTTGGCAATCATGCGCTGCATGTCGCCAAACAGCTTGGTGCGATCTTTTGCGCCTGTGGTGGAAGAGTGTTTGGCAGCCAAGTCACGGAAGGCTTTGCTGTCGTAGCCCCAGTAGTAATTGGGATTGGCATAGGCCATGTAATCGAGCGGTTCAACGTGGTTGATGACAGTGAGGTCAAAGTTGCCTTTGAACGTACCACCGAGCCACTGTGCCCATTCGACATTTTCAATTTTGGCCACGATGCCCACCTTGGCCAACTGTGCAGCCAAAATTTCACCGCCTTTGCGAGCGTAGGGTGGGGGCGGCAATGTGAGGGTCACATTCAAAGGTGTTTGAACGCCAGCTTCTTTGAGCAAGGCTTTGGCTTTTTCTGGATCGAAAGCGTATTGGCCGGTGAGGTCAACATAGCCTGCATCAGTAGGCGCCATGTGGCTGCCGATGGGCTTGGCCAAACCTTCGAACACGCCATCAATGAAAGCTTTTTTGTCGATGGCGTGTGACAAAGCACGACGCACGCGCACGTCGTCAAACGGCTTCTTTTTGTTGTTGATGGTCATGATGCCCTTGCCGGCAGTGCTGCCCAACTCGACCATAAAACGCTTGTCGGTTTGGAATTGCTTCAGGCTTTGAGGCGATTGGAAGCGCGGCATGCCATCTATGTCGCCAGCCAACAAGGCAGCTACTTGTGCCGATGAATCGTTGATGAAACGGAACGTGACTTTCTTGAGCTTGACATTGGCCGCATCGCGATAGCCATCCCATTTGGTCAAGGTGACGGCTGTGCCTTTGGCCCAGTTTTCTAATTTGTAGGGGCCCGTACCAACGGGCTTGGTTGCGGCTGAGTCTGCAGAGTTAGGGTGCAAGATAACGGCAGTGTTCTCGCCCATGCGGAACAAGAAGTTACCGTCGGGGTTGGTGAGCACCAACACCACAGTATGCGCATCGGGGGTCGAGATGTGCGCAATGTTGTTGAACACAGCGCCTTTGGCTTTGTTGGTGCTCTTCTCGCCTTTGGCGCGCTCGAAGCTGAACTTGACGGCGGCAGAATCAAAGGCAGAGCCGTCTTGGAACTTGACGCCTTTGCGCAATTTGAAGGTGAAAGCTTTGCCGTCGGCATCCATGGTCCAGCTCTCGGCCAACAAGGGCGTGACAGAGCCATCGACATTGATTTTGGTAAGGCCCTCTAAGATGTTGTAGTGCACCACTTCGCCAATGGCTGCGGCTGGCGCGGCCGTGGGATCTAAGCTAGTGGGTTCCAAAATCATGCCAATGACCGCGCTGTCTTTTTTGGACTGCGCCATTGCAGCAGGATTAACCAACATCATGCTGGTGGCTGCCACCACAGCCAGACCGAATTGGCCCAGTTGACGACGCGTTGAACGAGGTGCTTGTGACATGAAAAACTCCTTCATCAAAAATTAGGCAGAAAGTCGAAATATTCAATTGGCATGGCCAGGTATGGCTGCCAGCAATGCTTGGGTGTAGGGATGCTGCGCGTTTTGAAAAATGGCTTCTGACGTGCCTGCTTCCACCACGTTGCCGTGCTGTAAAACAATCACATCGTCGCACATCAAGTTGACAACTGCAAGATCGTGGCTGACAAACAGGTAGCTCAAACCCAGTCGATCTTGCAGGTCCATCATGAGGTTCAACACTTGTGCCTGCACCGACACATCCAAAGCACTGACGGGTTCGTCGGCCACAATCAAGGATGGACGTGTGATCAAAGCCCGTGCAATGGCAATGCGCTGACGTTGCCCCCCGGAAAATTCATGGGGGTACTTGTCGAGGTCAGAGGCCCGCAAGCCGACTTCGGTCAGGGCCAGTACCGCTCTTTCTTTCATTTCAGATGGTTTGAGCGATTGGCCTGTTGCACCGTGTACCGTGCTGTGCAGGGGTTCAGCCACAATTTTTAAGATTTTTTGACGTGGGTCGAGCGAGCCATAGGGGTCTTGAAAGACCATTTGAAAGTCGCTGCGCGCCGATCTCAGTTGCGCCTGTGACAAGGCCAGGAGGTCTTGCCCTTTGAAAACGACCTTGCCTTGCGTGGGTTTTTCGAGGGCCATGACCAAACGGGCCAGCGTCGATTTGCCAGAACCCGACTCGCCCACAATACCCAAACTTTTGCCAGCAATAAGTTGAAAGCTCACATTGCTCAAAGCTTGAACATGCCCCGCTTTGGCAAACAAAGAAGGCTTGGGCAAACTGTACTGTTGGCTAAGCTGTTGAACGTCTAACAGCAGGGGGCGTGCTGTGCTCATGCGTTGGCCTCCAAGCTTTGCCATTTGGGGCAGCGCACCCAGTGTTCACTTGTCGGTGGAACACGTTCAAGTTGCGGCAAGGACTGACGGCAACTGTCCTCTACAAAAGAGCAACGATCTGCAAAGGCACAACCCCTCGGCCAGTTGAAAATTTCAGGCACATTGCCTGGAATGGTTTGCAACCTCGTACCGCGTTTCAAGCCTAATTGCGGTCTCGCCGCAAACAAACCCTGTGTGTAAGGGTGGGCGCGTTTTTCAAACAAAGCTTCTGTATGGCCACTCTCAACCACTGCGCCGCCATACATCACCATCACGCGTTGTACTTGGTCGCGCATGAGGCCTAAATCGTGACTGATCAGCAGTAAACCCATGCCATCCTCGGCTACCAACTGGCGAATCAAGTTCAGCACTTCTTTTTGTACTGTGACATCTAGTGCTGTGGTGGGTTCATCAGCAATGAGGATGTCGGGTTGACACGCCAGGGCAATCGAAATCATCACCCGTTGACGCTGGCCACCCGACAGCTGGTGCGGGTAAGCATCAAGTCGTTCACGTGCACGCGGTAGTTGCACACGCTCTAACAATTCAAGGGCACGCGCTTTGGCGGTCTTCTGATCAATGCCTTGGTGCAACTGCAGTGGCTCGGCAATTTGTTTCCAAATTGGATGCAAAGGATTGAGCGCCGTCATGGGCTCTTGAAAAATCATGGCCATACGGGCGCCGCGCATGTTGCACAAATCGGCTTCGTTCATCCGCGTCAGATCGGCGCCGTTCAATTCAATGGTGCCGGACACTTGCGCGCGTTCGGGTAGCAATCCCATCACGGCCAAAGCGGTAAGTGATTTGCCGCAGCCACTCTCACCAATCAAACCTAAGGTGTCGCCGCGTTGCATTTCAAAAGTGACACCCCTCAATGCTTCTACGAAGCCGTGTGAAGTTTGCAATGACACGCGCAAATCGCGAACAGACAGCAAGGGTTGGGTGTGGCTGGACATGTTCATACGACGTGCTTACCGCGTCCTCGACAAACGGGGATCGAGCAAGTCGCGCAAACCGTCGCCCATCAGGTTGAGTCCCAAAACCGCTAAAGCAATGGCTACGCCTGGATAGACCGCCAACATGGGTGCTTGGAACATTTGCGATTGCGCTTCGTTGAGCATGCGGCCCCAACTGGGGTTAGGCGGCTGGGTCCCCAGGCCCAAATACGACAAGGCGGCTTCGGCCAAGATGGCAATGGCAAATTGCACGGTGGCTTGCACGATGAGAACGCTGGCCACATTGGGCAGCACATGCTCCCAGGTGATGGCCCATTTGGTTTTGCCTGCTGCTCTGGCGGCCAAGGTGTAATCTCGCGACCACACTGCATTGGCTGCACCGCGCGTGATGCGTGCAAACACTGGAATGTTGAAAATGCCAATGGCCGTGATGCTGACCACCAACCCAGGTCCGTAAATGGACGTGAGCAAAATGGCAGACAGCAAGGCAGGAAACGCAAACGTAAAGTCTGCTGTGCGCATCACGACTTCCTCCGTCCAGCCACGGTTGGCTGAGGCCAATAGACCCAGCGGCACACCCAATCCCAAACCAATGCCCACCGCAATGAAGCCCACCAGCAAAGAGTTTTGGCTGCCCACCAACAACAGCGACGCAATGTCACGGCCTAGGCTGTCGGTGCCAAACCAATGCTGTGCACTGGCTTTGGCCAACTTGTTTGGAATGTCAATGTCACCCACTGAGTAGGGTGACCAAAACAAGGACGTGATGGCGCTGAGCACCAGCAGCGTCACCAATATCGTGCCGGCTACAAAACTTGGATGTTTAAAAGCGCGCTTCATGTCGAAGCCCCACCCGATTTCAAGCGTGGGTCGATCCACGCGTAGAGCAGGTCAATTAAAAAATTGATCAAAATGACCATGGCCGACAAAAGCATGACGACATCACGTACCACGATCAAATCGCGGTTGGCAATGGCTTGAAAAATCAAGCGGCCAATCCCTGGCAACACAAAGACATTCTCAATCACGATGGCGCTGGTAATGAGGTTGCCAAATTGCAAGCCCATCACAGTGACCACAGGAATCATGGCATTGCGCAGGACATGGCCCCACAGTACTTGTTGTTTGGACAAGCCTTTGGCCCGTGCTGTGCGCACATAGTCTTCGGACATGGCTTCAATCACGGCCGAGCGCGTAACGCGGGTGAGAATGGCCGTCTGCACAGCGGCCAATGCCAAAGCTGGCAAAACAAGCGCAGTGATTCCCGCCAACAAGCCGCCGCCGTCTTCTTCAGACCATCCTGGAAAGCCGCCAGCACTCACCCATTGCAGTTGAACGGCAAACAGCAAGATCAGCAAAATAGCCAGCCAAAAATTAGGCAAGGCCAAACCAATTTGACTTAGCGTCATCACGCCCAGATCACCGACGGTGTTTTGTTTGGAAGCTGCGTAGAGCCCTAGGCACAGGGCCATCAAAATTGTGATGCTCATGGCCATCACGGCCAATGGCAGCGTGACATGCATGCGCTCTAGCATGAGTGCGGCAGTGGGCGTATCGTAAGAAATGCTTATACCTGATTGGCCTTGCAACAAACCGCCAGTCCATTGCAAATAACGCGTGAGAGCTGGTTGGTTAAGCCCTAGTTTTTCTTCCATGGCCGCCAAGGATTCGGGCGTGGCTGTTTCTCCCAGAATCACTTGCGCTGCATTGCCCGGCAACCATTCCAGCACCCCGAACACAACTACCGAGGTGACCGCCAATGTGACGAAAAAACTGAGCAAGCGTTGGAGCACAAATGACGACACGCGTTATCCTTGCAACTTGAGGGTTTGCGATCTGTCGGCCATCTTGGCATGAACGGATGGGTACATTGATAAAAGGCGTTCAAATGTCATCTCAGAACATTGTAATCACCCGATTGAGTGAACGAGCCAATCCGCATTACGGCAGCATTGCCGATATTGCGGGCTTGCATGTTGGGCACTTTACATCTAACCAACGACTCACGGGCTGTTCGGTGGTGCTTGCGCCACAAGGTGCCGTGGGCGGTGTTGACGTTCGAGGTGCGGCCCCCGGCACACGCGAAACCGATTTGCTAGACCCTGGCAATTTGGTCGACAAGGTCCATGCCGTGTTGTTGTCAGGGGGGAGTGCCTTTGGTTTGGATGCCGCCAGTGGCGTGATGCGCTGGTTAGACGAGCACAACATGGGTTTTCAAACGGGTCATGGTTGTGTGCCTATCGTGCCTGCTGCTGTGTTGTTTGACTTGCCCATGGTGCGCGAGGGCGACAATCCCAAAATTCGGCCTGACGCCGCTGCAGGCCATGCCGCTTGTGAAGAAGCGCTGTATCAAAAGCCCTTGTCCGCCACCGCCCTGCGGTCAATGGTGCCGCCCATGTCTGGCAATGTGGGAGCGGGTGCAGGTGCAGTGGTGGGTAAGTTGTTTGGCCTCAACCGCGCCATGAAGGGCGGCATAGGCCATGCCTTGGTGCGAGTGGGGCCTTGGCAAGTGGGGGCCATGGTGGCTTGCAATGCCGTGGGCGACGTGATCGATCCTTTGACAGGCCAAGTGTTGGCAGGGGCGCGCACCGCTGATGGCACCAAGCTGTTGAACACACAGCAAGCCTTGCTAGCGGGTCAAAGTGCGGCAGCGCCTATGGCTGGCACCAACACCACTATTGGGGTGGTGGCCACCAATGCCACTTTGAACAAAGCGCAGGCTAAGCGATTGGCCATGAGTTCGCACGATGGTTTTGCTAGGAGCATAAGGCCTGCTCACACCACTCTGGATGGTGACACCTTGTTTGCCATGGCCACCTGTGCAGAAACATCGCCTGCAGACATGATGCTGCTTACCGTGATGGCGGCGGAGGCCACGGCGCAAGCCACGGTCAATGCCATCTTGTTTGCCAATGGCGTGCACAGTTTGAAGGGCTATTTGCCGGCAGCGCTAGAGCTGCATCCTTGAAATAATGCGCGTGAACTTGGCACGCGCACCTCTCACTCTGGCTTTACTCCACGCTAAACGTGAGGCCTGCATGCGACTGCAAACGGGCAATCAGCGCGTGGCCCATGGCTGAAGCAGGCGTCCAGAAGCCACCCTTTGTGGCGGCAGCATCTTTCAACAAACAGATGGCGGCTTCTGCAATCATCTTGGAGGTGCTGCCGTATCCAGGATCGCGGTCGCCCTTCACGCCCACTTGCACGGACTGGCCTTGCTCGTTGGTGGCAATGAACAACACATCGTAGCTGCCTGCTTCGCGCTCGGCCTTGGATGGGCCTTCACCGGGTTTGAGTTTGTCTTCGCTCATGCTCTTGTCTTGCGCAATGGCGTTGGCAATGGCTTCGCCTTTTTCACCGGGGCCTGTGACGATCATTTCGTCATATACAAAGTCTGAGCCCCAAACATGATTCAACAAAAAGTTGGAGCGGTGCACATTGCGGGTATTGATGGTGGCCATGATGAAAGGTGCAACCCATACGCCCATCACTTCGTCCAACATGGGCTTGTGGCCTGTGGGCTGTTTAGGGCCTTCAAAACCGGGTGTGAGCGAGAAAGGGTTTTTGAGCAAGTCGATCACGCCGGGTTGCGTGGCTGCTGCAGCCATGGTGGCTTTGAAGCTGGCTGCGGTACCGCCAGAGAAAGTGCCTTTCATTTTGCGCACACGACCACGCACACGCGGCGCTGGCTTGCCAAAGCGTTTGGTCATTTCGTCTTGCGCCATGAACACGCCAAGGTCGAAGGGGCTAGAGTCGAAACCACAAGAGAAGACCAAGCGGGCACCGCTTTTTTCTGCAGTGGCTTGGTGTTTGTCAATCACGTGGCGCATCCATGCGGGCTCGCCGCACAAGTCGACATAGTCCACGCCCGATTCGGCGCAGGCTTTGACCAATTCGTTGCCGTACAGCTGATAAGGACCCACGGCAGAAATGACCAAGCGAGTGCGCGACATGAGCGATTTCAAAGACGCTTCGTCGCTGCTTTCAATGACCACCAGCGGAGTAGAGGCAGGCGCACCGATTTCATCGCGTACGGATTGCAGTTTGTCTAGGCTGCGGCCGCCCATGGCCCATGTGAGGCCAGTGTCGGCGCGGGTTAACAAATACTCTGCAATGAGGCGGCCCGTAAAGCCAGTAGCGCCGTGCACCACGATGTCAAATTCTTTGGTCATGCTTGTTCAATCGTTCCAGGGGTTAAGGACTTCTAGCCCTAGGTTATCAAAATCTTTGCTATTACGTGTCACCATGGTTAAACCGTGGTGTGCAGCGGTAGCGCCCAACAGGCTATCAATGGCTGGCAAAGGTCTACCGGCAACGGCCAGTAAACGCCCCCAGTGATCTGCAACACCTTGGTCAATGGCAAGAATTCTTCCTGCAAAAAACAATGGCAATTCGGTTTCGAGCCAGTCCACTAATTTAAGTCTGCGTTTTGCATCGGCCAAATTGTCAATGCCTTTGCGCAACTCGCCCAAAGTTAGCACACTCAAATACAGAGATGTGGCAGGCCTGCTGTTGACCCATTTCATCACATTGGCATCGGGTGTTTTGCGGCGCAATTCAGAAAGGACGTTGGTATCAATTAAGTAGCTCAAAGCGACACCTTGCGTGTGGGGCTTTGGTCTCTTTCAAGGGGCACATCTTCCATGGCATACAAGGGTGATGAGCGCATGAATTTGACCAATGACTGTTCATTGCCCGTCAATTTCTCGTACATGGCATGGGAGATGACCACGGCTACCGGTTGGCCGTGCACTGTGATTTTTTGAGGGCCGATGGTCTCGGCACATTTGACGACTTCAGACAGGCGAGCTTTCGCTTCTTGCATTTGCCACATTTGCATAGAGCCCCCCCAATAATAAATCTAACTAGATTGGTCAGAATATATCTCAACCAGGGTGCGTTTGTAAAGACTTGAATTTATTGATTTTGTTGAATTCAAATAAGTGTTTGCCTTGATCTATGTCATTTGATTTTGGTTGCGAAGCGCCACACTGAGAGCAACACTTAATACGAGGTACTTCATGAAAAACATTTTGCCAATCGATCGTTTTCTTCGCCTCTTGCTGGCGATCGTGCTGTTAGAGGCCGGCTTCTTCTGGTTGAGTGGCGTGCCTCAAATGCTGGCTTACTTGGCAGGCGCGGTCATGCTTGTCACTGGGGTCAGTAGCTTTTGCCCTATTTACAAAGTAATTGGTGTAGGCCCCAGTGCAGCGTCTTGCAGCCGCATGCCCGCAATTTGGGTGCGTGTTGTGGCTGTTTTAGCTTTGTTGGGTGCTGTGGTGGGCGGCAGTTACGCCAGCGCTGTTTTTTCAAGAAAAATATTCTTGGAAGACTTCAATGCCATGAACCATTTTTACAAGCAAACCTTGTTTCTCACAGGTAAGGGCGAGCGCGAAAAAGCCGTTGCCAACTACGATCAATGGGTGCCTGCTTTTGAAAAGTTTCAAAACAAATACAGCGAATACCGTCCCTATGCATTGCGAAGTGACACCCGATTTGTTGCCGACCTGGCGCAGGTGCAAGGCATGATGATGGGCGTTAAAGATGCTGTTAAATCTGGCGATTTAAAACAAGCGCACTTAGATTTAGAAAAAGTTCGCCCCGTTTTTCAAGAACAATTCAAGCGCAATGGCTTTTCTATGTTGTCGGTGGCCTTGGTAGATTTTCACGATGCCATGGAACTCATGCTTGACTCTGGCAATGCCAAAGATGCGGCCAAAACAGTAGCTTTGTATGAGCAGGTCCATGCCAAGTTGCAGGCCATTGAAGCCGAGGCCAATGATGCAGAGATTCAAGCCATCCGTACACAATTAGATGCCTTGTATGCCATGGCCAAAGAAGGCAAATCAGAAGCTTTGCCTGTGCAAGCGGACAAACTCAAAACCAGCTTTGTCAAAGTTTATTTGAAGCGGGGTTAGGTCGGTTAAGCCCGTTGGGTGATCTGCTTTAAAGCTGAAGGGCATGGACAGCCATGCCCACTAAACCGCACACGACAATCACATGCATCACATTGCGCTTGTATTTAAATAAGGCAATGGCAGCGCCCAAGGCAATGAGCGCAGATGGCACATCCATCACATCGCCAAAGCCCTTTGGCCAAAGTGTGTGATAACCAAAGAACAAGGCCAAATTCAAAATGACCCCCACCACCGCAGCCGTAATGGCAGTCAGTGGTGCCGTGAATTTCAAATCGTTGTGTGTGCTCTCAACAAATGGGCCACCTGCCAAGATGAAAATAAAGGAAGGCAGGAACGTGAACCAAGTGACCACTGTGGCTGCCAATGCACCTGCCAAAAACAAACTGTCTGGCCCCAACACAGCTTTGACATAGCCGCCTACAAAGCCAACAAAGGCCACCACCATGATGAGCGGTCCTGGGGTGGTTTCGCCCAAGGCCAAGCCATCGATCATTTGGGTGGCAGTGACCCAGCCAAACTGTTCTACCGCGCCTTGGTACACGTAAGGCAGCACGGCATATGCGCCGCCAAATGTGAGGAGTGCAGCCTTGGTAAAGAACCAACTCATTTGCGTGAGGGTGTGATCCCAGCCGTATTGCACAGACAGTAAAACCATGGGCACACACCACAAAACGACACCTGCCAATAAAACCTTCAGCAAACGCTTCCAAGTGAACACAGCATGGGAAGGTGTGGGTGTGTCATCGTCAAGCAACGCTGGGTTTAGAGATGTTGTGACACTGGCATGCCCACCACCTGTGGCAAATGAATCCGGTGACATGCGCCCTCCCACAAAGCCAATGACTGCTGCTGCCAAGACGATGAAAGGGAAGGGCACGTTCAGTGCAAAGATCGCTACAAAGCTTGCAGCTGCAATGGCCATCAAAAAGTTATTCTTCAATGCCCTTGAACCAATGCGATGCGCAGCTTGCACCACGATGGCTGTGACGGCTGGCTTGATGCCATAAAACAAACCCGCCACCCATGATACGTGGCCAAACGCAATGTAGAGCCAAGATAAACCAATCAGCATGAACAGCGAGGGCAATACAAACAAGACGCCCGCTGCAATACCACCACGCGTTTTGTGCATCAACCAACCGATGTAAGTGGCCAGTTGTTGCGCCTCAGGTCCAGGCAAGACCATGCAGTAATTCAGCGCATGCAAAAAACGCTTTTCTGACAGCCAACGCCTGCGCACCACCAGCTCTTCGTGCATGATGGCAATTTGGCCAGCAGGCCCACCAAAGCTGATGAAGCCCAGTTTGATCCAGAACTTCAAAGCCTGCCAAAAGCTAACAGCGGCAGGTGCTTCAGTAGGTAAGTTTGGATCCGCTGTGTTCATCCAATGAGTTTAGCGCTTGATGGTTTAACGGAGAACACCCGCAAAATAAACAGACAAGTCTTCAAAGCCATCCAATGGCAACACATGGGCCACATACTGATCGGGCCTAACCACAATCATGCAACCCTTGTCGCGATTGATACCGCGCATGTCAAAGATGTCGCCCAGACCTTTGTGGTCGACGCAAAAAACTTTGCCGTGGTCTTGCAATGCAAGCTTGCCCGTCTTGGGCTTAAGCAAGGATGGCATTTGTTCATAGGCCAGCTCGTCAAAGGTTTGCTGAAACACTGCACGGAAGTCGATGATGGCATCAACGTCTTCACCTTGGCGTGTGTGCTTCACCACAGGCGAATTGGCATCGGTTTCTAGCCAATCGGCTAACTTGTGAATGGCCGAGCCAGCGCTGGCTGAATCTGCCTTACCTGCAAAGGCATAAATGCGCCAACGTGCATCGGCCTCGGCCACATGGCCCAATTGCATTTGCTTGGCATCGGATACGCGAACCACGGGAGCCGAGTGAAAGCGTCTGCCGATTTCCTCTCCTGTGGCCAATGCTTGGTGCGGGCTGTCGGCAAACAAATATGACTTGTCGTATTTGACAGCCGTGCCGCCTGTGAACTCTAAGTTCTCTTTGAACTGGCGAATGATGCGCGGCTCTTCTGTGCCATCGCGCTCTGCTTGCGTCGTTGGCGCTGACATCACACGCGACCACTTGTGGTCGGTGTCGACCAAGCGCTTGGCCTCGGCCAAACGCTCGAACGAATAGCTGCGTAGCAAGCTTGGATGGGCGCGTCCTTGCAAAACGTGAACCATTTTCCAGCCCAGGTTGAAGGTGTCTTGCATCGACACGTTCATACCTTGACCGGCTTTGGGTGAATGGGTGTGGCAGGCGTCACCGGCTACAAACACGTGGGGATTACGATCGGCTGCGTCACCTACATCGTCAAACTTGTCGGTCAGGCTGTGGCCAATGTCATAAATAGACCACCACACCACCTCTTTCACATCCAGTGAGTAAGGTTTGATGATGCGATTGGCTGCGGCAATCATGTCGTCTTGCGTGAATTTTTTCTGCGCCGCTTTTTCGTCGGGGCGCAGTTTGTCTAGCTCCACATACATGCGGAACACATAGCCGCCTTCACGCGGTAAAACCAAAATGTTGCCTTCGCTAGCCGATGAGATCAAACACTTTTGACGGATGTCTGGAAAATCGGTGTTGGCCAAAATGTCCATCACGCCCCAGGCTTGGTGCGCAGCATCGCCATGCAGCACGCCGCCAATGGCTTTGCGCACAGAGGAGTGCGCACCGTCGCAGCCCACCACATAGTTAGCGCGGACAGTTTTTGTAGCGCCCCAATTTAAGCCGCTTGAATCTTTGAGGACCACGGTCACTGGATGGTCTTCAGTGGTGGGATCGACGGTCAAACTCAATACCTCCCAACCGTAGTCTGGGGATAAACGCGAGGGAGAGTTCTGCATCACTTCTAAAAACAACTCGTGCAGGCGGGCTTGGTTGATCAAGATGTGCGGCATTTCTGAGCTGTCATCCGCCACGTCTTGCACTCGGCCCACGCGTTTGATGTGCTCTGGGTTGGCGGGATCAGGCATCCAGAAAGCCGTTTGATTGACCCAGTAGGTTTCGCGTTTGACCTTGTCGGCAAAGCCAAAGGCCTGGAACATTTCCATGGTGCGCGTGTTGATGCCGTCGGCCTTGCCCTTGATGATGTTGGCGGGCATGCGCTCCACAATCATGGTGTCAATCTCGGGGAACTGGGCCAGTTGGGCGGCCAAACAAAGGCCAGCGGGACCGGTGCCAGAAATCAAGACATCGACCTTCTCGGGCAGAGGTTCGTTAGTCCCGCGGTTACGCCGGTTGGGGGCTGCTTGTTTGATGTCTGGGCTGCCGCCACGGAAACCATTTTTGTAGAACTGCATCTCTTTTCTCTCAAAACTGTGCAAAAACAGGGGCCTTTAGAGGCAACGGCATAAATAATAACTGTACTTATTAATTTTTGTCAATATAGTAAGCATACTTATTAAGCGGATTTTATGGGCAGCTTAGCAGTTCCAGTTGCCTATACTGTCTCTCCGCATGGAGGCGAAAGCTCGCTCTTGTTCTTCATATGTACAGACAAGCGCCTTCGCTGCCAATGCCTTTCTCCCTATGGAAATCAAAGTCAACTTTCTCGACAAACTTCGCCTAGAAGCCAAGTTTGACGACTTCACGGTTATTGCAGACCAGCCCATTCGCTACAAAGGCGATGGCTCTGCCCCTGGTCCATTCGACTACTTTCTGGCATCGTCCGCTTTGTGTGCTGCTTACTTTGTGAAGTTGTATTGCGATACCCGCAACATTTCCACTGAACACATTCGCCTCTCTCAAAACAACATTGTTGATCCCGAAAACCGCTACGCGCAGATTTTTAAAATTCAGGTGCAGTTGCCGCCTGACATTTCTGAAGTCGATCGCCGCGGCATCTTGAATTCCATTGAGCGTTGCACCGTTAAAAAAGTGGTGCAAGAAGGCCCTGAGTTTGTCATTGAAGAAGTGGCCAACTTGGACGAAGACGCACAAGCTTTGCTCAGCCTCAAGCCTGGCGCCGAAAGCAGCACCTTCATTTTGGGCAAAGACTTGCCCTTGGAGCAAACCATTGCCAACATGTCAGGCATCTTGGCCGGCTTGGGCATCAAGATTGAAATTGCCTCCTGGCGCAACATCATTCCCAATGTGTGGTCACTGCACATTCGCGATGCGCACTCGCCCATGTGTTTTACCAATGGCAAAGGCGCTACCAAAGAAAGCGCGTTGGCTTCGGCCTTGGGTGAATACATTGAGCGCCTGAACAACAACCACTTTTATGCTGGCGCGTTTTGGGGCGAAGACCTGGCCAATGCCGAGTATGTGCATTACCCCAATGAGAAGTGGTTCAAACCTGGCAAAAAGGATGCGCTGCCCAAAGAAATTTTGGACCCGTATTGCTTGGAAATTTATAACCCCGATGGCGAGCTGAAGGGCTCGAACTTGATTGACACCAATTCGGGCAATGTGGCGCGAGGCATCTGCGCTTTGCCCTTTGTGCGTCAATCAGACCAGAAGGTGGTGTACTTCCCCACCAACTTGGTTGAAAACTTGTTTGTGAGCAATGGCATGAGCGCGGGCAACACTTTGGCAGAAGCCCAGGTGCAATGCCTGTCAGAAATCTTTGAACGCGCGGTGAAGCGTGACATCTTGGAAGGTGAAATTTGTTTGCCTGATGTGCCTGCCGAAGTGCTGGCAAAGTACCCCAGCATCGTGGCGGGTATTGAAGGCTTGGAGGCGCAGGGATTTCCGGTGCTGGTTAAGGACGCCTCTTTGGGCGGCAAGTACCCAGTGATGTGCGTGACCTTGATGAACCCACGAACGGGTGGTGTGTTTGCATCTTTTGGCGCGCACCCCAGTTTAGAAGTGGCGCTAGAGCGTAGCCTCACAGAACTATTGCAAGGCCGAAGCTTTGAAGGTCTGAACGATTTGCCACCGCCCACCTTTGAGAGCCACGCGGTCACCGAGCCCTACAACTTTGTAGAGCACTTCATTGATTCCAGCGGCATTGTGTCGTGGCGGTTTTTCAGTGCTAAGGCCGATTACGAATTTGTGGAATGGAACTTTGCAGGCCAGGGCAGCACCGCCAATGCCGATGAAGCTGCCAACTTGATGACCATCTTGGCCGACATGGGCAAAGAGGTTTACACAGCGGTGCACGACCAACTGGGCGCCATCGCTTGTCGCATTTTGGTGCCGGGCTATTCTGAAATCTATCCCATGGAAGATTTGATTTGGGACAACACGAACAAAGCGTTGCTGTTCCGTGAAGACATTCTGAACCTGCATCAATTAAACGATGCCAGTTTGGCTGCATTGCTCAATCGTTTGGAAAACAACGAGCTAGACGAATACGCCGACATTGCCACCCTTATTGGCATTGAGTTTGATGAGAACACGGTCTGGGGCCAACTCACCGTGCTGGAGTTGAAGTTGCTGATCAACTTAGCTTTGAAGCAGTGGGATGCCGCGCAAGATTTGGTGGGTGCGTTCTTGCAATACAACGACAATACCGTGGCGCGCAAACTGTTTTATCAAGCCTTGAATGTGGTGCTTGAAGTGACCTTGGACTCAGAACTGGCCATTGAAAATTATGAGCACAATTTCAGGCGCATGTTTGGCAATGAGCGCATGGATGCTGTGCTGGGATCGGTCAATGGCAGTGTGCGTTTCTATGGCTTGACACCCACCAGTATGAAGCTGGAAGGCTTAGACAGGCATCACCGATTGATGGACAGCCTGAAAAAACTGCACGTGGCGAGGGGACGCGTGAAAGCGATTTAAGTTTTTGGATTTAAGGCTTTGACTTGATGGCCTGCGATGCAGCCTCTAAGTTCCATTGGGGCAGTTTTGCCATTTGCTGCAAAGCAGCTTCAGCCGTGAGTTTTAGAAGTGTCATGGTGCTTAGAAATTAAAGGGTGCCAACATGCGATCTGAAATTTTTTGAGCCAACAATGGCCTCAAATTGGCATGAACAAATCGACCAAAAAAAGTTGCCTGCTGGCCTTGCCGCAACTGAATCAGGGCGTTCTTGTGCAACTCTTTGTCAACACGGGTTAAAGACCGCACCAATACAACTTGGGTAGTTTTGAAACCAATCTTGCTTTCAATGTGAATGGTGCCCTCTGACAAAACCAATTTTTCGTAGTCATTGGCATGGATGGCGTGGTAGAAAAAGGCGATGAGAAGGGCCGCCACTTCTATGATGGAGAAGGGCAAGATGAAAGATGCGCCCACCCAATAAAAGGCGGAACCAATGAGCAAGGTGATGAGGCTCAAACCAGCCAACAGCCGAGCAAATTGCGCGGGCCCCATCGACACATTGCGTTTCAAATGCCAGCACCAGTCTGAACCTTGGGACTGGCCTTGAACATTGGCAAGGGTTGAGCTGAGCGACATATGGGCTTGAGTGTGTGAACCGTCATTATCAGAAATGTGGGAAGGCACAGCCCGAAGTAAGGTATTTGCCCGAATACGAAGATACCCATCTCTAGTTCTTATCGGTAAAGCACCGCAGTCGCCTAGGCAACTGCTGGCGTGCTTTGACCCCCTCTAGAATCACACGACATTGATTTTGGAGGCACTGCGATGCAGCACATCGAAGTATTGGGCCCCCCTGGCTCACCCTACACACGCAAGATGTTGGCCTTGTTGCGATACCGCCGTATTCCTCACCTCACGATGTGGGGCTCTCACTTCGATCCGCCCAAGGGCTACCCACCACCCAAAGTCAAACTCTTACCGACCTTTTACTTTCCCTCCAGCAATGGCAAGGAAGCCATGGTCGATTCCACACCCATCATTCAGCGTTTAGAGCTTGAATATGCGGAACGTCGCGCCGTGCCCACCGACCCTTTGCTTGGGTTCATGGATCGCCTGATTGAGGATTTTGCCGACGAGTGGCTGACCAAGGCCATGTTTCACTACCGATGGCATTACGCTGCTGACGCGGCGCATGCCGGCCCCTTGTTGGCCTTCTGGCAAGACTTGCTACTGGACACTGAGCGAGCCAAACAAAGCAGTCAAGCTTTTGCGGACCGACAAATTTCACGCTTGTATGTTGTGGGCTCAAGTGATTTAACGGCGCCTGTGATCGAGTCCAGTTATCAGCGCTTGGTGGGCATCATGGATCGGATTGTTCAGCGCCGTGGTTTTGTGATGGGGTCAAGGCCAGGGGCTTCCGACTTCGCACTGTATGGCCAACTGACGCAACTGGTGTTGGTAGACCCAACCCCGGCTCAATATGCAGCGCAACATTCATTAAGGCTGAGGGCTTGGATAGACCGAATGGACGATTTATCGGGCCATACCCATGACCAATGGCTCAGTGCCTCTGACATTCAATCGCACTTGGGTGAACTGTTGAATGAAGTTGGGCGTGTGTACGCCCCATTTTTGATGGCCAACGCAAAAGCCGTTGCGAACGGGCAAGCCGATTTTGAAACTACCATTGACGGCAAGAAATGGTCTCAGCCGGTGTTTCCCTATCAGGCCAAATGCCTTGAAACATTGCGGCAAGCGCATGCTAAATTGACCTCTGATGTTAAGCAGAAACTCAACGATATTTTGAGTGGTACAGGTTGCGAAATACTGTTCGATACAACAAAGAAAGATCAACCATGACAACCCAAAAAGTGTGCCTGGTCATTGGGGCGGGAGATGCAACAGGCGGCGCTGTAGCCAAACGCTTTGCACGTGAGGGTTACACCGTGTGTGCCACGCGTCGAAGTTTGGACAAGCTTCAACCATTGATTGCGCAAATTCAAGAAGCGGGTGGCATTGCGCATGGCTTTGCTTCCGATGCTCGGCAAGAGGAGGAGGTCATTGCGTTGATCGAGCACATCGAATCGACCCTAGGTCCAATTGAAGTGATGGTCTTCAACATTGGTGCCAATTCCCCAATGAGCATCTTGACCGAAACTGCTCGGCGCTACACCAAGATGTGGGAGATGTGCACCTTGGCCGGCTTTCTGGTGGGGCGCGAAGTGGCCAAACGAATGGTTCAACGACCAAATGCAGAAGGTGCGCTAGGCGCAACGCATAAGGGCACCATCATTTTTACCGGCGCTACCGCCTCTTTGCGTGGCAGCTCTCATTTCGCTGGATTCTCGGGGGGCAAGATGGCACTGCGTTCTTTGGCGCAGTGCATGGCGCGAGAGTTAGGCCCTATGGGCGTGCATGTGGCCCACACCATCATTGATGGTGCCATCGACACAGAGTTCATTCGAACCATGTTCCCAGAAAGGTATGCACTGAAGGACCAAGATGGTATTTTGAATCCCGATCACATTGCCGATGCTAATTGGATGTTGCATCAACAACCCCGCGATGCATGGACGCATGAATTAGACATGCGCCCTTACATGGAAAAGTTTTAAACGAATCAATAAACGGAGACAACCATGGCGCAACAGTTCGACTTTTATTTTGACTTCGGTAGCTTGGCTTCCTACTTGGCACATACCCAATTGCCCAGAATTACTTCAGAAACAGGCGCACAAGCAGTGATGTACCCCATGTTGTTAGGGGGTGTGTTTCAAGCCACGGGCAATGCGTCTCCCATGACGGTGCCTGCCAAAGGTCGCTATGTGTTCATTGATATGAAACGCTTTGCGGATGAATACGGTGTGCCCTTGGTCATGAACCATCATTTCCCCATCATCACCACCACCTTGATGCGTGGCGCCACAGCATTGCAAATGCAAAGTGCCGAAGCATTTCAGCGCTTCATGGACTGCATTTACCGCGGCATTTGGGTGGAAGGACTCAACCTGAATGAGCCCGCTGTGGTGGGTGATGTCTTGAGCCGCGCTGGGTTTGATCCTGCTTCTGTGCTGGCCATGGCCAATGAACAAGCCACCAAAGACAAATTGAAAGAAGTCACCCTGCGCGCCGTAGAGCGGGGTGTATTTGGTGCCCCAACATTCTTCATTGGCAATGACATGTATTGGGGACAAGACCGCATTGAACAAGTCATGAAAGCATTGAAATCAAAATGACACCTTTTTCAGCCTTAATCGCCAGCCTTCAAAAAAATGCAGAAGGCCACAGCATCGTTCTGCCTCCTGATTGGTTACAAGGACGGACCACATACGGAGGTCTATCTGCGTCTTTGTGTTTAGAGGCAACGCAACGCAGCATAGAAAATTTGCCACCTCTGCGCTCTGCTCAGTTTTGCTTTGTGGGACCCGCATCGGGCAACTTGAACCTGACGGCCCAAGTGCTGCGAACCGGCAAGTCCACCACCATGGTGTGTGCCGACATGGTGGGTGACAGCGGCATGGCCGTTCGCTCCACCTTGTGTTTTGGTACGGGCCGAGCTTCTTCGCACAACTACCAAGCGCTGCCTATGCCTAAAGTGGCATTGCCTCAAGATTGCATCAGTTTCTTCGACTCACCAGAAGCCCCCACATTTGCCAAACACTTTGAGGCCAAATTTGCAGGCGGCGCCCTGCCCAGAACGCCCAATGCAAAACCGGAAATGACCATTTGGCTGCGTCATCGTGATGCAGGAGATGAGTCCAGCTTAGTGCGCTTATTAGCACTGGCCGATGCGCTGCCACCCCCATCGCTGGTGTTGTCCAAGGAAATGATGCCCTTTAGCACCATGACTTGGTCGATCGACATTTTGGATGACCGTCCGTTCTCGACCAACGGTTGGTGGTTGGCTAAAGCCAGGGCTGACACATCTCAAAACGGCTATTCATCCCATGAGATTGTCATTTGGAGTGCCGATGGTCAGCCTGTTGCGATGGCGCGCCAGAACGTGGCTATTTTTGGATGAGCTCAATGAATTGGGCAAGTCAATAGAAAAAAGCCGCTAGGCGATGAAACCTAGCGGCTTTTTATTTGCATCTGGTGGCGGACAGTTGACTTTGTTCAGACTAGCTTGTTGCGCCAATGAGCACAAATGCGGGTGAATGCGTAATCAATAGGGAATCGCTGAAATTTTGAAACGCTTATGGATCCATTAATCCCTAACATCGCCCCTAATCGGTGGCCTATCGCACAGTAATCGTGCTTGGCACTCAGCGCCTTATTCAACTTGAAACCTCTTCAGTTTCAACCTCCGGGTAGAGCGCGTTGATACTGGATTCCAGCAATTTCTCATACCGTCACGCAATTGCCCTGGCGCTGCGTAAATAACCTGAAATTCCCACCCGGCTATTGCAAGAAAAAACACTGCGAAAACACACTCACCAGTGACTTTATCGTGAACAATGTTCAGATCAGACGGTCCCGCCAGTTTTACTTTAGTCAGCCACATGCGCTTGCCAACACCGAAAAACACCCAAGGGTATGGCTTTCTCTGCCTGATCGCATTTGCCAATCCATCCATATCGATCTTCAAGCCGTAAAAGGCAGAGATGCACCCCATTAATTTCACAGCATACAGATGTAAATCAATCATTTTTACAGCTGATTTTTGGGGAAAAATATGAGAACGATGAATCCACATCCCCGTCTTTAGTGTCAACTCATTTGTTGAGAGGTAGTGCCACAGTTGATCCCACGCCCAATCAAATGGTTGAGTGAGTCCGGTGTTGCAGGCGCTGCACAGGACGCGAAATTTGACATGCGTGCTATTGATACTCTGAAGCTGACGATTTAGCCGCTTCTTGCTACTGTGAAAAAGTGGTTTGGCCTGTGATACATCACCGAAAACGTCTTTCAAAGTAGCGGATTTCGGGATGTGTTCCCCAGATATAGCACCCGCGCCACAAATCCAACAACTCGATTTAACTTTAGTCACACAGAACTTGCCTCTCGAATTTTTGAAGGGTTTATCCGCCCTATGATTGCCGCAAATTATTAGGCATTCGAATCAGCTATCCCGCCTTCGTGAATACTCTCTGAGCCGCTGGTAACGGGCATCCTGCGCAAAGTTTGGCGCGGTCTGCACAATTTGATCCAGACATTGTCCCAACTCCCGAGGCCCCCACTGCTGGTCGGCAATCACCGCATTCAGCAAGCTCAATGCATCCGCTGGGTATCTGCTGCACAAACCTGAATCGTGAAGCAGATGCACAACGTAGTCCAGATGCTCAATCGGTTGCAGCCAGTCTTGCACCGCAGCCAAAGCGGCTGGCAATTCACCTCGGGCGGCAATCACCAGACGAGTCAGAGACTCGGCGATTCGTCGGGTGGCTAGGTCACGGGATTTTGGCCAGATGTGTTGCCAGAACGGTTGGGCACGGTTTTTCCAATACTCCTCACGCTGATCAGCTGCACCTTCAACCGCTTGGGAGAGCGCTTGCGCTGATTCTTCGAGGCCTTCTTGTGGAAGTGAGCCAATCGCAGACCGGAACTCCTCCACGGTGTATCCCTCGGTCGGGCCCAAAGCCGCGTAGGTCAGAAATGTCGAGAATTGCTGGCGGTGCTCACCAAGATCGGCATAGTGGTTTGCACTGTCCAAAAACTGCGACTTGAAGGATGTAAGTAATGGCTGGTACAAGCGCGGCGACCAGAGGAAGCCTTCCCACACAGCCTTGGCTTCAACGGGATTGCTCCAGCCGAACAACGGCAGCAGGTTCTGTTCTGTCCAAGGGCGATCTATGCGGAAAAATGCGATCAACCGCGAACCCATCAACACCCGGCCGTGGCGAAATCGATCTATCTGCGCATCGCACAGTGTGGTGAAAACGGGCTTCAATTCAGCAGGAAGCAGATCGTTGTCGTTCGGGTTCTGTTTGAACCAAAGATTTATCAGCGCTTGCGTGATATGCCCAATGGGGTGATTGATTGCAGAACCAACGGGGTCGTAGGTTTCGACGCCATTGCGGATGATGCGAGACCCTGAGCCTGCTTCCAGCGGCAAGGCCAGCACGCGACAGCAAAGATTCAGCAGGATGTCCTCATGGCGGTTGATCGACTTGGATACGCATTCGATCCACCTGGTGACAGCGTGGTCAATCTCCTGGAGTACGGCATCGGGCATGGTCTGCACCAGCGGTGCGGCGAATCGCCAGGAGCGCAACACCATACTTTCTTCGCCCCATACCTGTAGTGCCTCGCGCCATCGGCCGGCAGGCCACACGCCATCGCGTGCGAGATCACATAACGCGAACAGACTGTGAAAGAAGCGCGTGCGGCAAACGTCAAGCCATGTGTCTTCGTAGAAAGGCCTCTGTTCGGGCGGCGGCTTGTTGAGCCATTGCTTCAGCTCCTGCCGCTTGCGGGGTGCAATGTCGACATCCCGGCTATCCTCGTAGCCCGGATCGCCGGTGCCACTCATCCAGTGCGAGAACTCGTCACGCTCGTTCGGCGCCAGTTGCCATTGTGGGTAGGTATTGGAAATTTCCGCCAATCGTGCCTCTGCAGACGCCCCCAGCACGCAGTCTGATGTGTTGAGCTTAGCCAGATACAGCCAGACGGAGCGGGCCACCAAGTCTTGCCACTGATCTGCTTCTAGGTCGTCTCGATACATCTCGCGCGGAGGGCCAGCCAAGATGGCTGCCTCCAGGATTACTTGTGTGCTTCCCGTCAAATGCCGCCCCTGCAGGACGAGAAGCCTGAAAACCTCCCGCCCCGTATCTGTGGACCACAACCACCACGCATCGTCGGCCAACAACCGATTCACCCACTGCTCGGGTGGGATGCAACCATCCTGACTGGCAGCAAACAGGGCAAGACGTTTGAAGGTGGGGTACGGCAGTTCAAACCAATTCTGCGCGATGCGTGTCGCACGCGCATTGTCGTAGGTACGAACCGCAAGCCATGCATCGCGCAGCAATTCGATCAGGCTCACCCAGTCCCGGAATCCCCGGTTCTGCCAGTGGGGCGTTATGGACGGCAGATCCCAGTGTGATCGGTCGCTGCGGTCGTCAGCCTCGCCCAACTCACGCAGCAGGTCCAGCGCATCACGCAATAACTGCTGAAAATCTTCCAACAGGTGTGGCGAAGCAGACTTCCAAGGCTCGTCGGCAAGGTCGCTCAGGGTTGAATGCACGTGATCAGCGGCGAGCGCGAGTTCCCAGTCCACCAATTGCTTGATTCGTGTGGGTTCGTCAGCGCTGCCCGAATCGTCTTCACCCCAGCGAAACGGCTTCTTCAAGACAACCTTGGGTGCGAGCAACTCACGCAATTCCAATCGCAATGTGGCGGTCAATCCTTCCCGCTTCAGTCGACCTTTCCAGCGATACAGATCGCGATCGTGCCACGGCGATTTCACCCGGCCGCTGAGCAGCAGGCGCCACAAGGTGCGCATCAGTGGGCTAGGAATGGCCTTGGGTGCGTGTAAGCGGATTTCATCAAGCTCGGAGGTTTTTCCCTCACGTTCCAATGAAGCAAAGCGATCCAGCTCGTGTTCGATCAGCCACGGCCAACGATCATGCAACTGCCCACCACGCTCCGCAATCCAGATGACCAGCCTTGGGTCATCCAGGTGGCGCACCAGCCAGCGAGCCAGATGGAACATCACGTCATCCCACTGGCTGCCAGTGATGCCGCCGGAGGCAAGCAGCATCGGCGGTGCGCGGTCGTAGGGCGCGGGCCGCCGAATCAGGCTGAAGCGCAGCTTGTTGTCCACTTCGCTACGGGGCTGCACGCCAAAGCGAGACAGATCGCCGTGCCCAAAGTGTTCATGCGCGAAGGGCTCCAGCAGCCAGTCCAGTGAAGGAACGGGATTGAAATCGGCAAACCGTTTGGCTGGAAGCCCTGATTTGTGAGACAGTGCCCACAGCACTCGGCCCACGAAATCATCTTGTTTCGTGCTGGCAGATGGTTGCGCCAGAGCATGGCGAACAACGACTTGTTCTTTACCAAGAACGCCATCGCGATAGGTTGCGGCCCACGCCGATAAGGTTTGATGCAATGCACTATGGGAGCCCGTCGAATTGCTGTAAAGGATCGGCGAGACTCCTTTGGCTTCCCACTCTTCGGCAGCCTCAATTTCACCTCCGGGCAGACAGTCTCCAAATGCCCATGCTTGTGGCGTGCTTTCTCCAAGCATGCGATCAGCGGCTAGTGCATCCATCATGTAGCGTAGCACCGGATCATTGATGCTGTAGCCCACGAAGCAGACGACATAGTTGCGAAACAGCTCACTCACAAAACGAGCTGCCCAGCGTTCAGTGAGGTAGGCCAGGCCAAAGTCGCCACTCGTAACAACGAGACGATTCAGTGCGGTGTCGTCTGGTTTGTCGGGTAGTAGTCCGTGAAGGAAGACCAGTCCATTCCAGCGACTGTTCTTGGGTATCGGCAACATTGGTGCGCTATATGCTTGGATCACTTGGCCCGCGCTTTTGGACGCCTTGTAAAACACTCGGTCGAAGTTGGTGGTTACAAGGCGCAACGCACCATCTCTGCCGCGTCCCAAGGTGAGGAGCGCCGAATGCGTATCGATAGCGCCCTTCTTGCGCAGATTGGGCTTCAGCGCTTTCGCTAAGGATTTGCGCATTGCCAAGCCGGGACGTCCGCCAGGTAAGCGATCCTCAAGCAGATTCAATGTGGTGTCGAACTGCTTGTTCTGGAATGCCTTTTCTTCCAGCCGCTTTCTTCTCGTACCGCACAGACGATAAATCTCATCAACTAGCCAATCGAAGCCTTTTAGACCTGCGGGATAGGAAATGCCTGCCCCGCAGAAAAACACCACGCGGCCTTCCTCATGCGCCTGCAGGAGCGCATCCGGGATGTCCGGGCCGTGGGTGACGAACTGCACTCAATGCTCTCCGGCAAACACCCGCTCCAGCGTTGCAGGCAGCAGCCTGGCGTTGGCTTCGCGGATGGCGGTGTGTTTTGCCTTGAGTGCTGCAATTTCAGCTTGCAGACAGTCAAAGGTTTGCTGCACTGCCAGTGAGGGCGTGGGCACTTCGATGGCCATCAGCTTTTCCAATCCGAGCGTGCGGTTACGGCCAGCCCCACCGGGTGATGCCTCCCCGATCTTGAGCATTCCGTCGTCGGTCAAGAAGTAGTAGCGCAGGAATTCAGCGGTGGTCAGTTCTGCGCTGGCCTGGCAGGTGATGAATCGGTGGGAGCCGAAGCGGCCTGCATCGTCCGGCTGCGCGATGGCAATCGCACCTTCCCAAGCGAATACGTTGGAGAACAGCAGATCGCCGGGTTCGATCCGGTACAGGCGCTTGGTACCGACGTCGCCACCAGACAGTGGGGGCTTGTGGAAGGTGCCTTTACCGAAGGAACGGATCCCAAGTTCCGGATAGCTGCCGTTGAGATCAATGGATTGCTCTCGACGCACCAGTGGTGCGATTTCTGCCATCGGTCGCATCGGCGCATCGGCAATGGCATCGCGGAAACGCAGCGCCAGCAGGTGTTCGGCGTCGCGCTCGACAGCATCCAGATGCGCTTCGAGCTGCCGGGTTTTCTCGGCCAGCCCGTCGAGGCGGGCGACAAGGGCTTGTTGTTCGGGCAACGGAGGGAGCGGGATTTCAACTCCAACAATGTCGGCCACTCTCATGGACATGTTGGCAGTGCCTTGCATCAGAGGGATCAGCAAGGTGTCCATGCAGGCGCTCAGGTAGAAGTAGGCGTAACGTGCCATTACGTGTTCCGGCGCACGGTTGACGCAAGCACAAAGGATTGAACCGACCGCAAATTCACCCTTGATGTGATGCAAGCGTTTCAGGCTCGCGTGACCATGACCCGTTGCGGATATCAAGGGAATGCAAACCGCATCTCCCGAGAAGTGCGGTTCGAAGTGCGAGGCGAAATTTTCGCCGGTGGTGACCAAAGGAAATTCACCTGGCGTCGCCGCCATGATCCCGATTTTCCCCTTTTCAATATTAAACAAGTCGCCCAAGGCTACTTTAGGCCACGCGTTCATTCGCCACCCTCCGCAGCGTCATCCCGTGCAATCCGACGCGCTTCAAGCTCGCGCTGCGTTTTCTCCAGCTCGGCTTCAAGCAGCTTCACATCCGGCAGTACGGTCTGATATTGGGTTGCCATGATCTTGTTGGGCAGGCCGTCCAATGCGTAGCGCGCCAACGCTGACTTGGAGCGGGCGCACAGGATCAGACCCACAGGCGGGTTTTCATCAGGCAGCGTCCAGTGTTCGCGGGCATAGTTGCAGTACATGTGCATCTGGCCGACATCGGCATGACTGAGTTCGCCCAGCTTCAGATCAATGATGACCAGGCAGCGCAGGCGGCGGTGGAAGAACAGCAGGTCCACACGAAACCAGCTTTCGTCGATGCGCAGCCGTCGCTGGCGACCGACAAAAGTGAAGTCGCTGCCAAGCTCCAGCAGGAAATCTTCCAAACGGTGGATCAGTGCGCCCTCAAGATCGGACTCGGAGTATTCGTCCTTGAGATTCAGAAATTCAAGGACATACGGGTCTTTGATTGCTTCATCCGGAGTGAGCGCATCGCCGGGTAGAGGGTAGCTGCCCTTTTCCAGCATGGTGCTTTTGTTTTTCGACAGCAGGGCCCGGGTGTAGAACTGGCTGCCTATTTGGCGGTCGAGCTGGCGCACGCTCCAGCCGCCGCGCAGGGCTTCGGCTTCGTAGAAATCCCGTTCTTCGGCGGAGCGGGGGCGACGCATCAAATGAATGTAGTGAGTCCAGGAAAGGGGGAATGCTTGAGCCAGTTGGTTCAGATCGAAATTCCGAACCACTGGTTCAGATTTCGGAGCTTGCAGCCCCGGCGGCAATTTCCGAATCAGTGATTCGGAAATTCTCTCGGGAGGGTAGGTCTTGTAGAACAGCCGCATGGATTCGAGAGAATCCACTCCAAAACCGCGACCGAAGCGGGCCGAAAGGTCAACGGACAAACGCTTCAGCAGGGCTTTCCCATACTTGGCTCGTTCCTGCCCGCCCTGTTCAAACTCGACAATGCGACGACCAATTTCCCAATAGCTAGCAGTCATCAGCGCATTGACGCTGCGCGCGGCAGCGCTGCGGGCCGACTCCAGCAGAGTGACAATGTCGGTGTGAACGGCCGTGTAGCCGACTTGGTCCGGCACGGTAGGTGTGGTGCGGTCGGTCATGCATGCACCTCAGCAACCAGCGCCTCGATCTCCCCCAGGAGACGCATCACCTCAGCCTCGTGGCTGCGCATGGAAGCAATCAGGTCCTTCGGATCTGCATGTTCCAGCCCGGCCTTAGCATGGGGGTTCTTGAGATCGAGGTTGTAAATCGGCCAATACAGGGCATCACCCTCGGACTGGGCAGATTTGGCGTTTTGCTCGTGAGCGGATTGCTCCGACTTGAGTGCCTTCAAACGGTCTTGCAGCTCGGTCTTCTGGCCGTTAGCTGCGGCCTGGATGGCTTGCTCCAACTCTCGAATGGGTTTGCCCAAGCCGATGGCGGAATTACGCTCGCTTTCTGCCCGCTGCCAGTGGGGCGTGGCGGCAGCGACAGCGGCTTCACGTTTGGCGGCGAAGTCCACTTTCCAAGCCTGCGGGCCTTCCTCTCGGTTGTTCCACCACGCTGATGCTTGTGCGAATTCCTCAAACTGAAGTGGCGCGGTCTTGCTGTATTTCTTGCGACCTTCAGGCAGCGGCAGTTCGTAATACCAGATGGTGTCAGTGGGGCCACCGCGTTCGAAGAACAGCAGGTTGGCCGGAATGTCGGTGTACGGAGCGAACACACCTTGGGGCAAACGCACGATAGTGTGGAGCTTGAACTCCTTAAGCATCTCTTCTTTGATGACGGCACTGATGCCATCACCAAACAAGGTGCCGTTGGGCACGACCACTGCCGCACGGCCACCGCGCTCGGCCGCTTTGCCACCTGGCACAGGGGCCCCGGCCACGCGCAGCTTGCGCATGATGTATTGCAGGAACAGCAGCGCGGTTTCCGCAGTCTGCATATTGGGCGGGAAGTTGGCCTTGATACCGACTTCTTCTTCACCGCCAAATGGTGGGTTGGTGAGAATGACGTCCACGCGCTCGCTATGACCGATTTCGTTGATCCGCCGATCCAGCGTATTGCCATAAGCAATTTGCGGTGCTTCCAGTCCGTGCAGCAATAGGTTCATCTGAGCCAACATGTAAGGCAACGGCTTGGCCTCCTGACCGTAAAGCGTGTCATGTTGCAGGCTGCGCCGCTGATCTGGAGCACTCACCCGCGGAGCGATGTGGTCGTAGGCTTCGACCAGAAAGCCGCCCGTGCCACACGCAGGATCCAGCACCGTTTCACCCAAGCGCGGATCACTCACCTGCACCATAAAGCGCACGACCGGGCGCGGCGTATAGAACTCTCCTGCGTCGCCAGCTGCATCGCGCATTTCGCGCAGCATCGACTCATACAGGTGCGAGAGCGTGTGGATTTCTTCGCTGGCCGAGAAGTGGATGCCGTTGATCTTGTTGATGATGTCACGCAACAGGTAGCCACTGACCATTCGGTTTTGCACGCCCTTGAACACGTTGGCAATGACTTCACGCTGGCTACCCTTTTCGCCTTCGCCTGCCAAACCGCGCAGATAGGCGAACAGGCCTTTGCCGGTACTGCCATCAGCGCGCACGGTGATTTCCTGGCTGATGAAAGCCAGTAATTCATCGCCGGTGATGCCATCTTCGCGAGAAGCCCAGTCGCGCCAGCGATAAGGTAACTCGATGATGGGCTGATAGCGTTTGCCGTCGAGCTCAGCTTCTTCCTCATGCACGAATTCAAGATCGTCGAGAAACTTGAGGAACATCACCCAAGTGAGCAGCGGCAAGCGGTCCACGTCACCGTTGAGGCCCTTGTCTTTACGGAGGATCTTGCGGGCGGTACCGATCAGCGCAGACAGGTTTTCACGCGTGGTGAGTGGCGTTTTGGCTTTGCGTGGTGCGCGGGTCTTTTTCTCACCGGTGTTGGCAGATTTGGCCATGGAGTGCGTTTCTCGTTATTTCGTTATTGATAGAGCGCTGTCTGAAGCTGGGATACAGCGTCCTTCATGCCACGTACACCACCGAAGTGACGGGTGGCGATTTCGGAAGGACTGCCGTAGCGATCGAAGGGTTGCACCTTCATCAGCTCGGACAGCGCATTGAATTGCAAAATGCCGCGCTCAACATAACGGTCGAGCAGCAGCGAGAGGATTTCGCGGGCGGTCTCGCCATGTTGTGCGAACAAGTCTTGGGCCTGACTTTTGGCAGCTTCCGCACGCTGGCGACGCGTGAGCAGCGGCGCATTCCAACCCAGATGGCACAACAGATCGAACGGATCGGCATCGGGCTGTTCGCTGCTGGCTGCCAGTTCCTCAAAACTGATGCCGCGCTCGGTCAGCTCGCGCAGTACCTCGACGCGGGTGTCGGGATCGGCCCATGCCGATTGCAGCGCTTCGCGCGTCGGGTAGAGGGTGCGTACGGCACGGCCTGAGTATTCGGTGTACTTGACCACCTGCAGCTTTTTGCCGTCGGTGTCGAGGTCATAGACCAGATGACCAATCACTTCGACCTCGCCGCCGTCGATGTAAAACTTGCGCGGTTCCACCGGTGGTTCCGTGATGATTTCGCCGTTGCCACCAGCTTCATCGCCCTGTTCCGTTTCGACCACATACTCCGCCTTGGGCTCAGCCACGCCGGGCACTTCGTCTGCGGTGGTTTCGACGACCTCGCCCGATTCATCGACCGTTACTTCTTCGATGCGCGCAGGATCACCATCGAAATCTGGGTCTGCAAAGTGCTGCGTGGCAGTGCCGGTGAAGTCGATGATGTTGAAATACTCTTTACCGTAATCCACCTTCAGCCGCGTGCCACGACCGACGATTTGCTTGAATTCGGAGCGTGAGCCCACCACACGGGCCAGCACCACATTCTTGACCATCTCGGCGTCAACGCCGGTGGTCAGCAATTGAGAGGTTGTGAGGATGACCGGCGCGGGCTTGTCCACGTCTTGGAAGTGCGACAGATGAGTTAGGCCAATCGCACCCTCATCGGCGGTGACTCGGCAGACGTAGTTGGGGTACTGCTTGACCAGATCACTGTTAAGGTTAATCAGTTCCTGCCGCATTTCGGCGGCGTGTTCCTGATCCACACAGAACACCAGTGTCTTGGCAAAGCGGTCAGTACCTTTGAGCAGATCAGTCAGGTGACGGGCCATTGCCCGTGTGCGTGAGCGCAGCGCCACAACACGCTCGAAGTCCTTGGTCTGGTATTCGTCATCAGGCACTTCGCGCCCATAACGATCCAGCTCATCCTTGCTGGGTCGCCAGCCTACGGCATCGACCGTAGTGATGACGCGATGCACGCGATACGGTGCCAGGAAGCCGTCCTCGATACCTTGGCGCAGGCTGTAGGTGTAGATCGGGTTACCGAAGTATTCATAGCTGTCGCGCGACTCCTCACGCAGCGGGGTGGCTGTCATGCCAAACTGCACAGCAGGTTCGAAATAATCCAGCACTGCACGCCACGCACTTTCATCCCGACTGGAGCCACGATGGCATTCGTCAATGATGATGAGATCAAAGAAATCTGGACGGTACTGGCGGAATACATCTGAATTGGCGGTGGTCAGCGCCTGATAGATGCCGAAGTACATATCCCGACTTTGACTGGTATCGCCGCCCGCAATCTTGTGCCGAGCATCACCGAAAGGCGCAAACATTTTCGCCATTGGGTCATCAACCAGGATGTTGCGGTCAGCCAGGAACAGGATCTTGGGGCGACGGTATTCACCGGTTCGGTTCCAGCGGCTGTTCCACAACTTCCAGCAGATCTGGAATGCCACGCAGGTCTTGCCGGTGCCTGTGGCCAATGTGGCAAGGATGCGTTTTTGACCCAGCAGAACCGATTCGATGACTCGATTGATCGCGATTTGCTGGTAATAGCGCGGCACCTTGCCTGAAACGAGATTAAATGGTTCCAACAAATGGGACGATGAATCCGTGGGCAACTGCGTGCTTCCCGTCAACCGGGCAAACAACTCTTCTGGCGTAGCGTAGCGATCCACCTCGCGCTCGGTTCCGAGGGTGTAATCGATTTCGATGATGCGGTGGCCGTTGGTGGCGTAGGCAAACTTCAGGCCGAGAATCTCAGCATACTCGCGTGCTTGCTGTACACCGGTTTCAGCAGGCAGTCCGATTTCCTTGGCTTCGACTACAGCAAGGGGATAGTCCCGACGGTAATACAACAGGTAGTCGGCGCGCTTTTGTATGCCACGGCGAATCTTGCCACCGGCCACGATGATGCGGCCATTGGTGAAGCTGCGCTGCTCGCCAATGGAATGCGGGGCCGCTCCCCAGCCAGCTTCCACTAGTCGAGGGGTGACGAATTCGCGGCAGGTATCCGCTTCGGTAATCACGACATCTCGCATTGCAGATCCCTTCATCGCGACATCTTTCAGTTGATCAAAATTTTGAAACTAGTCGCTAATGCGATGGGCTCAATTTCGCGAACATTTTTTTTCAATGCCACTAAGCCATAGCCTTCCATCATCCGCAAAGTGCGAGACAAGTTTGGCACCTGGCGACCTGTGAGCTCAGCCAGTCCCGTCAACGATTTAGGTCGCCTTTCAGAAATAATCCGTAACAAAGCCTGGTTGTCTTCAGACAGCACCGCAGCCATTGTGGCCATTGAAGGAAACCAAATCATCGGCACTTCCTTACCCGTGACAGGTCCGTCCCGCCCACCAGGTCGACGAATTCCGACTACGCAGCGCTTCATTCTTTATATCCGGTTGCTATGAGTCGACAGTTTATCAGTGTGGCACAACTGCAGAAATAAATTTACTGCAAACCCGGTGCGAACTGCAAACCCGGAATTCAGGGCTACCGGTGGCGAAATCTCGGGCCTTTGCCCCCCGCATAGGAACTTGGCGAGGAAGGACCCAGAAATTATCAGTTGCAGTGCCTGCAATTGGGGGGGTGAACTCAACTCACACCCTTGCCAAAAGAGTCTCAACTTTCTGGATACCCCCCTTGCTTCAATTTGCACGCGTAAAAATTTGGGCAAGCGCACGCATCGCCACCGATGGATCGTAGAGATTCATACCCCCTCCCCCTGAACATATTCATTGGGTAATGTAGTTGTCTTCACCAAAGGTTGCTGTTAAGTGGTGACCTTCACGACCGTCACAACCATCACATTCGGTCAATACTGTGATGGTCCTGATGAAGGTGACGGTTGACTCCTATTGTTAGTATCTTGAAAAAATAGGGTTGCACAAAATTTGGCAAACATTTGAACTTTGGCATGCCTAGGGATGACCAAGACCGTGTGAATTGATCGCCCGTATATATCTGAGTGGTGGCTTGGAATTTAATATACTGTTGTTTTATCCAGTATTTATATGCATAAAACCACCTCACCCACCAACTGCCTGCGCTACTGGGACTTGGCTGACCACATCCGCATCGATGACGCCATTGCCCTGTGGTGTGGAGTCGAGCCTGCCGAGCTCGCCAGCCTTAACTTCGAAACCCAATGCATGAGTGCCAAACGTGCGGCATTGGTTGCGGCCTTGCGCTCTGAACGCTTGGAGTATGAGGACCTGGGCATCGTCAACGCCCGTGGACAAGTGTTCAAGGGCGCTCCTATCGACGAATTGCTTGAGAAAAACCGTCTTGTCATCAACAAGGCCAGCCTGCGCCGTTGGTTTGAACAATTGCCGTTCGAGGATCAGCCGCCATTTTTGTTTGATGAGGCCCGTCAACCAGTTCTGCCCGATGGCAGCGATGCAGCTGAAATGAACAGCCTCAAGGCATTGGCGTTAATGGCCACCCTGCTCGCTCAGTCGTCGGCCAAATACCGCACAGGCGAGAGACCCAATTCGGACGCCATCGGCAAAGCCGTGATTGAGACGGCCACAGAGTTCATGCCTGACAACATGCGTGGTGTCTATGCGTTGCATAAGAAGATCGCGCAGGCCCTAAAAATGTTCGGTCCTGAGATCAAGATCCACAGGGTGTGAGCACCATAACTGAACTTCAGATTTGTTTCCTGAATTCTCCTGACAGCATGAACTGACATCGGCAGCATCACGGCATTCCCAAATAAACCGAAAGGAATGCTGACATGCCCAAACGGGTCCGAACTCCCATAGAACCTAGCGTTGCCGAATTGCGCGGCGATTTCTGGCGCGCACCTCAAGAAGCACTACTCGACCGCAAGACCGCCGCCGCCGGAATGGGTTACACCGTCGGCTGGCTCGAATGGACAGCCACCAACGGCGGCGGCCCTATTCTGACCAAGATTGGTCGCAGCGTGCGATATCGCAAATCCGATGTAATCAACTGGCTAGACGCCAACAGTCGGCGCATTGCGCGCACATCGGATCTGAAAGATCGGGAGGTGTTATGAACCATCCCTCTTTTAGCGATGCTCAAACAATAGACGAGCATCGTCACAACCCTCACCAACATCACACAACCCATCTTCCCGATGATGCGGATTGTGACGGTGGTGATGTTGGTGACGATGGCTCCCTATTGTTAAACCCCGAGGAAACACAAAAGCCAACTGGCGATGAAGTCAACGCGTCATCGTTTGAGCTGAAATCCGACGTTGAGTTGGACCCAACCACCGATCCGGTTGGGGTCATCGAAGCTGCGCTGATTCGCCTCAAGGACGATGTTGGCGTACTGGCCGAAGCCCCTGTCATCTTGGCATTCTCGGTTCTTAAAACCTCTGACATGCCCACCTACTTGCGCCTGCGCCATGCAGCCAAGGTGACCAACCGGGGCTGTTCGATCACGACACTGGACCAACAGGTGCGCGATGAACTTCCATGCGGTGAAAGGGAACCATCAGCCATCGACGAATTGGTTGAACTCGCCCGCCAGAAATGTGACCTTAAACACGATGAAGATCGCCTTGCTGTCGCTGTGATTCCAATGCCAGGACGCAAAGAGGTCTGGCGTATTTATTCCAGTGGCTTCGAGGACTGGCTTCGCTCCGCCTATTGGCGTGCCAAGCAATCGGGCGTACCAGACATGGCCTTAAAGGCTGCGCTGGCCACCATCGCGGCAGCTGGAATCAACGATGGTGAGGAAATCACCACCCATGTGCGTGCCGCTAAAAAGGATCTTGGGTACCTGATCGATCTTTGCAATGAACAATGGCAGGCAGTGTGGGTGACACCCAGTGGCTGGCAGGTCATTGAGCCATCGCCTGCGTTCTTTACCCGCACCCAATCCATGCGTCCTCTCCCTCAAGCAGTGGGAGGTGGCGACATTGGACTGCTCTGGCAGCATGCCAATATTCCTGCAGACCGTCGTGTGATGGTGTTGACCTGGCTACTTGACAGCTTCCGTCCTGACACGCCATTTCCCGTATTAGAGCTGGTGGGTGAACAGGGCTCCGCCAAGTCCACGACGCAATCTGTCCTACGCAGCCTGGTCGACCCCAACAAGGTCATGCTGCGCGGTCGACCTAAATCTGTTGAAGACATTTTTGTGGCAGCCGCCAACAACTGGCTGGTGAGTTACGAAAACCTCTCTGGTCTCACCGCAGAGCAGCAAGATGCTTTTTGCACGCTGGCCACCGGCGGTGGATTCGCTGCGCGACAGCTCTACACCAATGGCGAAGAACATGTCATGGAGACCAAGCGTCCCGTGGTGCTCAACGGCATTGCTGTTGTAGCCACTCGCCCTGACCTGATTGATCGCGTGATTCATGTGGACATGCCAACCATTCCATCCGAGTCACGAAAAGATGATGCAGACACCTCTGCAGCCTGGGAGCTGGATCGTCCATTTGTCTTTGGTGCACTGATGGATCTGTTCGTTCAAGCACTGCGCATCCTGCCCACGGTCAAGCTCACCCACAAGCAGCGCATGGCTGATTTCGAACGATTTGGCGAAGCCGTATCACGTGCGCTGGGATTTGCACCTGGTGACTTCCAGCGTCATTACGCCGAACTGATTCGAGCAGGCATTGATCGGGCATTGGAGAGCAATATCGTCGCACAGGTGTTGGATAAATATTTTGAAGACCGTATTGATCCTTGGAATTGGAAGGGCACAGCCGGTCAGCTCTATGAGCTTCTCAACAACCAAAACATCTCTGACCGTGGCAACTGGCCACGCTCACCCAAAGGTCTGGCGGATCAGTTACGAAGAGTAGCGCCGGCCTACCGGGCCAAGGGCATCGAAATAAGTCATCTCGGACACAGCCGAGAGGGTGCTCTATGGCGCATTGCACCCATTAGAAATTTGCACTTATCAACCACCACAACAAGCAACGCGCAAGTCGGCAACAAATATGGAGAACACCGTGAGTGAATCAAACAATGAAAATCAATGGATTGGCAACGCCAACAACGAAATGAAGCAGCGAGTCCAGCAATGGATGACTGAGGGTCGCACTTTGGTTTGGCTGCCCATTTGGAGTCGCGAAAACTTTCCCAGTATCCCACCCCGGTTGCTCCAACTTGCGGACCGGTGCTCCGAACGCCAAGTGATGTTGATCAATTCTGTGGAGGACTTTCTCAAAATTCCGCACGGCATCACAGGCTGGCTTTTGCCCGAGGGCGAGAAAGATACAGACATCGTGGTCGGACTCTGGGACAGCACCGCCCATTTCATGAAAGCAGTAGATAAGCGCACAGGGGAGCCACAAACCCTTCAGAGCGGACAAAACTGGGAAAGTGCAGATTCTGAGGACATTGCGACAGATCTATTGCAACCGTAACCAGCAGTCAAGTCATTTCTGCCAATTCAGTCAGAACAAAGCGACAGATTGAAACAAAGCGGAGTTTGCGCTTGTCTTATGCCTGCAATGAAGCGTTCATACAGGTCCGCAAACCCCTCTCAAAAAGGATTAAAAATATGACCCAAAAAAATCTCACCGCAACGGTGACCGACACCAACAACCGCTCACGCGGCGTCATGCTCGTGTCCATAGAGTTTGATGCCACAGGCCCAACACGCCTCCAACATGATGGTCAAACATACCGCAACACTGGCAAAGTGGGGCGCAACCAAACCACAGGTCTGACCGTTCACGAGATGGCCACCGTTGATGACGCTCGCCTGTGGGTCACGATCGATGGCGAGCAGATTTGGGAGGACTGAAATGGCGGACCCCAAAACCGCAACCGTGCGTGCGCAATTAGCAACGCTTCCCTCGATGCCAATGGCCGACCTATGGGCGCTGTGGGATGCACACTTTGCGCGTCGACCCAGTCACCGGAACCGCAGCTATGTGGAATCGCGATTGACATATCGAATTCAGGAACTGGCCTACGGCGCATTGCCCAACAATGTGCGCAAGATGCTGGTCGAGTCCGGTGCCAAGCATTCCAAGATCAAGAGCTCTCATGGGCGTAGTGCACAAACGCTACTGATGCCCGGAACCTCGCTGATCCGTGAATGGGATGAACGCGAATTTCGAGTGACCGTCACACCAGATGGTCTGTTTGAGTTGAACGGGCAGGTGTTTCGAAGCCTGTCAGCAGCGGCAAGGCACATCACAGGCACCCAGTGGAATGGGCCGAAATTCTTCGGTTTGCGTAGCAGCAAGGACGGTGAGTAATGAATGCGCCTGTGCTTGTATCACCCAAACGTTGCGCGGTGTATTGCCGCGTGTCGTCTGACGAACGCCTTGATCAATCGTTCAACTCCATTGATGCGCAGAAGGAAGCAGGCCACGCTTTCATCAAGAGCCAGAGCCACGAGGGCTGGATTGCCGTGGCTGATGATTACGATGATGGCGGCTTCTCCGGTGGCAATATGGACCGACCCGCTCTCAAACGTTTGATGGCAGACATCAATGCCGGCAAAGTGGACATCGTGGTCGTTTACAAAATCGATCGGCTCTCACGATCCCTTGCAGATTTCGCGCGCATGGTCGATGTGTTCGACCGTCACCGTGTCAGCTTCAGTGCAGTCACGCAACAGATCAATTCGGCCACCTCGATGGGGCGGTTGATGCTTAATGTCCTGTTGTCCTTTGCCCAATTCGAGCGTGAGGTAACGGGCGAACGCATTCGCGACAAGATTGCCGCCAGCAAGGCAAAGGGGATGTGGATGGGTGGCCCGCTGTCACTGGGCTACGAAGTCCATGAGCGCAAGCTGGTTATTAACGAGCCAGAGGCAAATCTGGTGCGCCGTATCTTTGATGATTTTGTGGCCATGCGTTCGGCCACGCTGATGGTTAAAGTCTACGCAGCCGAAGGCCTGAAAACCAAGGGCGGCAAGTCCTTCACCAAGCAGACCCTTTACAAAATGTTGCACAACCGGATGTACCTTGGTGAGATCATGCACAAGGGCCAGAGTCACCCCGGTCAGCATCAGCCCATCGTAACTCAGGGTCAATGGGATGCGGTGCATGCATTGATCGCCACCGACAGAAATGAGCGGCGGTGGGACACGCTTGATCGACAGCAAGAACCAGTGCTTTTGCGTGGCCTTCTGTTCACGCCTGATGGTGAACGATTGGCCCCAAGCTATACGGTCAAAAAGGGCAAGGTATACCGCTACTACACACCTGTCAAATACCGCCGCTTAGGGGCCTGGGCCTGCAAGTATGGGCCGCTTCCGGCCATACCCATTGAAGAATTGGTAACGCAACAAATCATGGATGCTCTGTCAGCACCTCATGTCGTGCAGGGAGTGTGGGATCGGGTTCGACAGATCCGACTAGACATTACCGAACCGCAAGTCGTGCTGCCCATGCGCAACCTAGCCAGTCTGTGGCGTGAGCTGTTTCCAGCGGAGCAATGCCGAATCGCGCAGTTGCTGATTGAGCGCGTGCTGATTGCCGATGGTGAGCTAGAAATCATTTGGCGTGACTTGGGTTGGGATCAATTGGCCTCTGAATTTCTGCCAGGCACCATCGGCGCGGAGTAACAGGAGTTAGAACAAGATTTGCAAATGGAGGAGCCGCAATGAAACTCAAGGTGAGCGCCACAGGTGCGCCCATAACCCGTGAACACCAAGCTGGCAGTAGTATCAAGTTATCAACGGTCATCCCTTTGAAAATCAGAAAGCGTGGCGGCAGCAAGGTCATCGTGCGTCCTGATGGCCAATCGGAAACGGCTAGCAAAGCTGCAGTTCAGCATGACCAACCCTTGATGGTGGCGCTGACGCGAGCCTTTTATTGGCAACAGTTGCTTGACGATGGCGTAGTCGCCAGCGGCAGTGATATCGCGCAGCGTGAAGGCCTTCACCATTCGACGGTCAATGAGCTGCTGCGTCTCACACTGCTGGAACCCGCCATCATCAAGAGCATCCTGGCCGGGCAGCAGCCCCGGTGCATGAGCCTGTTGTGGTTTCAACGCAATCCGCTGCCGACGGATTGGTTGTCGCAGCGGGAAATAGTGGTGGGGTTTGATGCGTGATCTGCAAAAGTGAAGATGCTGCCTATCGTCCCACGTTGAAGTCCAGCAGCAGACGAATGCGGGCGAAGCCCGTTTTTAGCCGTCGGTTGTGTCGAAGCATTAGACGGCGGTTCAGACTTTGCCCGCCCAATATGGAAGTTCACCACCGAACTTTTTGACAAATTGTTCGTTGAATTCATCACGCTCGCGAATTTTCGAGCGAACAAACGCGACCGACTCTTCGGGCGACATGATCTGAAGCAGATTGCTGAGACGATGACGATTGCCCAAAATGCCACCAGGTTGCGATCTTGACGCTCCATCTGATGTAACAAGGATAGCGTTGTACTTCACAGCCTCACACACGATTTTTACATCGTTGCGCTGATTCTCATCGCGTAGCCCTTGCGGGAACAGTGCGTCTTGAACTTGCTTGAACACCGGATCACCCTTCCCGACAGGAGTTGTGGCAGTAAAAATTTGCTGGTTGGCTTTCTTCGTACGGCGTTGATCTCCATCAGCTTGTGCCTCACCGTGGGCGACCGATGAAATGTTTATGAGAATGACCTCGTCCGCGTACCACCGTTCGAGTTGATTCACCGCATCAAGTTTTTGCCTGGCGTTGATGAGATTCGTGTCAATGTGAAGGACTGGGATGTAAAGCATCCGACGTTCTATGCGCAAGACCATAAATTTCGCTTTCTAACGAGTTCATCACCAGCATTGAGCAGGTTGATTGCTCAACGGCAAGTGGACGGCAGGTTATGCATCTTTTCTACGCCCTGTCCGTAGAGCCAGTTCAACCACCCCAGGCCCAGGGGTAACAATGACTCGGGCTTTTGCATTCGGCAACTTATGCATGAGACTCGCTACCGTAACATTCTTCGCCTTGGCCTCTTGAATGAGCTCATAAAGATCGTCGCCACTTATGGTCTTGCCTTCTTCAGCCATTGCAATAGTGTCAATCTTGAACGGTGCTTCGTCACTAGCACGTCCTGGCACTGTTGCATTTACGATGTGATCAACAGTTTCATCGTTTAGCACATCTTTCATTCCCTCGCCAAAGGAGAACCGTTGCTTAACCATGCCTGGTAATGCGCGCATAGCTTCGATATTCATAACGTCCATTTCACTGAAAGAAACGTGAAAATCGTTGTAGTTGATAAACGGCCTTTGATCAATGCGCATTTGAAAATGGTAGTGCTGATGCTTCGCATGCTGTGATGTGGCATGCCCTTGATAATCAGATTCAGCACAGGAGAACGACCACTCGAGATTTTTGTACTTGATCGTTACCTCAAACAGTTTGCTTCCACTGCCCTCATCGGGAAGATCGTTGATGTTTCTGGCGAAGCTTTCTTGATTTGCAATCCAGCGGAGAAAACTCTGAATTTGGAAAAATCCGTAACGATGCGCGATGGCGGGAAGATCATTCTTTTTGAAGCCTTTGGGCTTTAGAAGCCAATGCGGACAGGGCGTTTTTTTGCTAAATGATGTGAGGGGCTTCTTGCAAAGATAGCAAACGCCGTTGCCAAAATGCTCACGGAAACTTTGATGCTCGGCTTCTGCTGCACGCAAATTTTCCTCGTTGCTACGCGCCCGAACGTCCTCGGGAAGTGACTCTAAGAATTTCGCGAAATCCCTTCCTTTCGCTTTGGAGGCATCAGTCATAGGCTTCGCAATAGTGAAGATACATAGCGTAATGTAGTCCGCAAAAGCTTCAATTTAATTAGTCATCCAATCCACTGAAACGCGGAAGATGGTCACGAACTAGGTGCCAGGTGGCACTCCGCTTTAAGCCTGAAGATCTCCCTCAATACACGCGTTTTTTGAAGCCAACCGTAACTGGTGACCAAGGTTGACAACGAACCAGCGCGCGTAAGCTGTTGATTTTGCTAGAGCTACAACTGCGCCTACCCGCAGGCCAAACAGAGAATAGAGACGACTCTGGCCAAGAAATCAGGAAATTTCGAGCGTTTTGGCCGCATGCCATCCGCAGCACTCAAGGTCGAAGCCCCTCGCCACGCGGGGAATAGGACCAAGAAAAAGGGCTCGGAGAGTTTCCGAGCCCTTATGTATGGTGGTGCGTAGCGGACGCTGGTTCAAGTCCACACCAACGGTGCTTACTATCT
>CAZJAL010000011.1:0-73425 GCA_964544175.1 uncultured Limnohabitans sp. | reverse complement strand
ATGGGCGTGAAGAGATTGAGTACCCGCATCCCATGGTGGCGCAGATGCTGTCGGAAACCTACGGCATCATGGTGTACCAAGAGCAGGTGATGCAAACCGCGCAGGTCTTGGGTGGCTACAGTTTGGGCGGCGCCGACTTGTTGCGCCGCGCCATGGGTAAGAAAAAAGCCGAAGAGATGGCCGAGCACCGCGCCATCTTCCGCAAGGGCGCAGAAGCCAATGGTTTGTCTGAGACCAAGGCTGATGAAGTGTTCGACTTGATGGAAAAGTTTGCGGGCTACGGTTTTAACAAATCACACGCCGCAGCGTATTCCTTGTTGGCGTATCACACGGGTTGGCTCAAGGTCCATTTCACGGCGGAGTTTTTCTGCGCCAACATGACCATGGAAATGGACGACACCGACAAACTCAAGGTCTTGTTTGAAGATGCTTTGAAGTTTGGCATGACCTTCGATCCGCCCGACGTCAATCGCGGCACGCACCGCTTTGAACCAGTGTCGGACAAAGTGATTCGATATGGTTTGGGCGCCATCAAAGGCACTGGTCAGCAAGCCATTGAAGCCATTGTGAAAGCGCGCGAAGAGGGCGGGCCCTTCACCAGCTTGTTTGATTTCTGCGTGCGCGTTGATCGTACTCGACTTAACAAACGAACCGTCGAGGCCTTGGTCAAGGCCGGCGCCTTTGATTCACTGCAACGCAATCGCGCAGCCTTGGCAGCTTCTATTGATCGGGCGTTTGAATTTTCTACGGCCACGGCAGCCAATGCCAATCAGGGCGGCCTGTTTGACATGATGGGCGACGATGCCCACGGCTCCAGCACGCAAGAACCTGATTTGGTGGACATGTTGCCGTGGGGTGTCAAAGAACAGCTGACCAACGAAAAAACCGCGGTTGGTTTTTATTTGTCAGGCCATCTGTTTGATGCGGTAGAACGCGAAGTTCGCTTGTTTGCCAAGCGCAAAATTGATGACCTGATTGACAGTCGTGAGCCACAACTGTTGGCCGGTATTGTGAGCGACTTGCGCATCATCAATGGCCAACGTGGCAAGCTGGCCATCTTTAAGTTGGATGACAAGAGCGCGGTGATGGAAGCTACCGCCGACGAGGCCATGATCAATGCCAACCGTCATTTGCTCAAAGACGATGAGTTGGTGATTGTGATGGCCAAGATGCAGGCCGACAGATTCTCGGGTGGTTATCGTTTGTCGATACAACAAGTCTGGGATTTACCGTCTGCGCGTTGCCGCTTCGGCAAGTTCTTGCGCGTGGCAGTGAATGGCAGAGCGCCTGAAGTGGCCAAACTGGTCAAGGCTTTCCCGCCTCAAAGAGAGGTGACAGAGCAGGGCGAGTTATTCAGAGGCCTCACTGTGCGCTTAAAGCTAGAGCGCAAAGCAGACAACGTGGCAGCTTCTGCAGAACTGTCTTTAGGTGAACAAGCCAAATTCTTCCCAAGCGACGCAGCCCTCTCAAGCTGGATTGCCCAAGCCGATCAAGGCAAAGCAGAGATCGTCTACGAAATTTAATCTTTGGGGCGGAAGCTTATTTCAAGTACGGGTGGTACGCGGCCATCTTCGTCGCGGGGGAGGGTGACGGTTTTGTCGATGGCTTTCAGGACGGCTTCATCCCATGACTTGTTGCCACTGCTGGACAAAAGTTTGCGGTTCAAAATAGTGCCATCTGGCGATGTCCGCACTTCTACTTCGGCCTTAGGATTGCCCGCCACATCCTCCGTGAAAGTGATGTTGGGCTTGATCCGCGCACGAATACGACCCGCATAACTGGCAGAAGGACCCGATGATTTGAGAGCGGTGCCTTTGGCGTTTTCATCGCCGGAGGCTCCAGCCATGCCTTGCATGCGTTTCAAGTTTTCATTGCGCAGCGCAGCGGCGCGTTTTTCATCAGCGGCGGCTTTTTTGGCATCCTCTTTGACCTTTGCCGTAGCCTCTTCTTTTTTCTTCTTCTCGAGTTCCTTGGCCTTCTCTTTTTCTTTCTCTTTGGCTTTTTCTTTTTCTAATTTCTCTTTTTCAAGTTTCTTTTTCTTTTCCAAATCAGCCGCTTTCTTTTCTTCTATTTTCTTCTTCTCTTTTTCTTTTTTCAGGGCAATGTCAGCCGCCTCTCGCTCAGCAGCATCATTCACTTTGGGAGGCGCAGGCTTGGGTTCTGGCTTTGGCTCCGGTTTAGGTTCGACCTTCTGAACGGGCTCTGGTGGCATTGGCTCGGGTTCGTTGGCAGCCGGAGCAGCCTCAGCAGGAACGGCCGACCACAGCTCTGCTGATGCAGACAACGTATTGGGCTCGGTTTTCCAATGGACACCCCAAGTGATCGCCGCCAAGAGCAACAAATGCATGAACAAAGCAAACGACAAAGAGCGACCAAATCCACCTGTGGGTGGCGGCGCAAACTCGTTGTGTGCAATGGTGTTCATGCGTTTGGGCAGCGGTTAAATTGGCAGCCAAAAATCAAGGGGCAAGTTGTACAGACAAGCCAACGCGTTGTATGCCAGCACGCTGCAAGGTGTCCATGACCTTGACCACCGTCTCATATTTCACATTTCGATCGGCACTGATCACCACTGCCGAATTGGCCTGACCCGTTTGTGCAACGCGAACACTGTTGGCCAAGCTGTCCAAATTGATCTTTTGAGTTTTGCTGTCGTTCAGCATCTCAAGGCTGTCGTCTTTTTGCACCACAATTTGAATGACTTGATCCGGTTGTTTGGCAGCCTTGCCTACACTGGGCAAGTCCACCATGCTGGGGGTGATCATGGGCGCTGTGACCATGAAAATAATCAACAACACCAGCATCACATCGATGAAGGGCACCATGTTGATTTCATTGATGGTGCGCCGTCCGCGGCCGCGAGAAGAAACAGCAGGCATGTGTGTGCTCCCCGAAGATCAGTGACCCGACGCGCTCAAGCCAGAGCCAGTTGGCACCGAGCCTGACGCACCCGTCGAGCCGCCCAAACTTCTTTGCAGAATGTTGGAGAACTCTTCAATGAAGGTTTCTAATTTGATGGCAATGCGATCGATGTCGCGTGCAAATCGGTTGTAGGCCACCACAGCAGGGATGGCCGAGAACAAGCCAATGGCGGTGGCCACCAAAGCCTCGGCAATGCCCGGCGCGACGGTGGCCAAAGTGACTTGCTGCATGCTGGCCAAACCCGTAAAAGCGTGCATGATGCCCCAAACTGTGCCAAACAAGCCAACATAGGGCGAGACTGAACCCACTGACGCTAAGAAAGACAATTGGGCTTCGGCCACATCCATCTCGCGTTGGAAGCTGGCGCGCATGGCTCGGCGTGCACCGTCCAGCAAAGTGCCAGGATCGCTGATGCGTCGCTCACGCAGCTTTTGATACTCGCGCATGCCGCTGGCAAAAATACGTTCCATGGGGCCTGCCAATTTTGAATTTTGAACCGCTGCAGAAAACAAATCGTTCAAGCTGGTGCCTGACCAAAAGTTTTGCTCAAACTCTTCGTTCAAGGACTGTATGCGTTTGATGGCAGTGAGCTTGCGCACAATGGCGGCCCAACTGGCAATCGAGATGGCCATCAAGATCAGCATGACCAATTGCACAACAAAACTGGCATGCAACACGAGTTGAATGATGGACATGTCTTGGTTCATTGAAGTGCTTCCAAAATGGTGGCCGGAATGCGGCCAGGTTTCAGGGTTTGACTGTCGACCCATCCAATGCGGATGGTACCTTCGGCCAATAATTGACGCTCACCGTCGACTGTTAGCCAAGCTTGCTGCGCCAAGACCATGCTGGCGCGTCCGGCTTCGGCTGTGCGCGCAGTGACTTCTAGCAAGTCATCTAAGCGCGCGGGCGAAAAGTATTTGATTTGCGTTTCACTGACCACAAACATGCCGCCGCTTTCCGCTTTGAGGGCTTGCTGCTGAATGCCCAAAGAACGAAGCCACTCGGTTCGGGCGCGTTCAAAGAACTTGAGGTAGTTGGCGTAGAAAACAATGCCACCGGCGTCGGTGTCTTCCCAGTAAATGCGAATGGGAAAAACGAAGCCCTGTGTCATGCGCGTGCGCGGCCAGCCTGGCGGTCGGCTTGAACTTCGTGAGGGCGCAATTGTGGTGCTAAACCTTCCAGCACAGCGTTTACATATTTGTGGCCATCGGTGCCGCCAAACTCTTTGGCCAGTTCAATGCATTCGTTCAAGCTTACGCGCCATGGCACATCGAGGCAGTGCTTCATCTCATAGGCGCCAATCCACATCGCGGCGCGCTCGATAGGCGAGATTTCGGCCATGCTGCGATCGAGCAAAGGCAAGATCATTTTGTCGAGTTCGACAGCTTGTTCGGCACAGCCGTACAGCAAGGCATCGTAATGTGCAGAATCGGCTTTGTGAAAACCCGACAAGTCGCGCGTGAAGACATCAATGTCAGATGCCTCGTTCTTGCCGACGATAACTTGATACAAGGCTTGCAACGCGAACTCGCGTGCACGGCTGCGAGCTGACTTGCTGGCCGATTTGCCTGGCTTGCGTCCAGAAGGCTTGCCTGCGCTGGGTTGCTGGTCGCCTGCCGAAGCGTCTTGTAGTTCGCTCATGCCAATTCCTCGTCATCCAAGTCTTCATCGCCCACTGCCAAGTCTTCCAGCAGCATGGCCATTTCAACGGCGACACGTGCAGCATCGCGTCCTTTTTCAGTCTGACGGGCAATGGCTTGCTCTAGGTTCTCGGTGGTCAGAATGGCATTGGCAATGGGCACGTTGTAATCGAGGGCAATGCGGCTGACGCCTGCGCCAGATTCGTTGGCCACCAATTCGAAGTGGTAGGTTTCGCCTCGAATGATGCAACCTAATGCGATCAACGCGTCGTATTCGCCGCGCTCGGCCATGGCTTGCAATGCAATGGGGACCTCCAAGGCACCGGGGACCAACACATGATCGATGTCATGGACGCCTAGTTCTTCGAGTTCACGAATGCAAGCCACAGCCAATGCGTTGGTGATGCCTTCGTTAAAACGGGCTTGGACGATACCGATGTGCAGTCCCAAGCCGTCTAATTCTTGTTCAATGCCTTTGTCTGCGCCTTGCATACTTATTCCTTAGGGATGTAACCAGTGACTTCAACGCCATAGCCCGCCATGCTGGGCATGCGTCGGGGTTGGCCCATCAATTTCATTTTTTGAACGCCACACTCGCGAACAATTTGAATGCCGACGCCGTAAGTGCGCAAGTCCATTTTGCTTCTGTTCGGTGCTTGTGCTGAGCGAGCGCGCCCTTCAAACTGAGCCAACAATTGGTCTGCACTTTCGCCACAATTGAGCAGCACTGCCACACCATGACCTTGCTTGTTGATGTAGTTCAAGCTGTTTTCCAAACTCCATGAGTGCATCTGACGACCAACTTCCAAAACGTCAAAAACCGAGAGAGGCTCATGAACGCGGACGGGCACTTCTGCATCGGCAGACCACTTGCCCTTGACCAGTGCCAAGTGCAAGGATTGGCTGGGCTTGTCTTTGAAGGCATGCACAGTGAACTCGCCATGGGCTGTTTGCAGGGTGCGCGTGCCGACTTTTTCAACCAAAGACTCGGTGCGGCTGCGGTACTCAATGAGATCGGCGATGGTGCCAATTTTGAGGCCGTGCTCGGCTGCAAAAATTTGCAAGTCGGGCAGGCGAGCCATGGTGCCGTCGTCTTTCATGATTTCGCAAATCACCGAGGAGGGACTGCATCCGGCCATGGTGCCCAAGTCGCAACCCGCTTCTGTGTGACCCGCGCGCATCAAAACGCCGCCGTCAACCGCTTGTAAAGGAAATATGTGACCAGGTTGAACCAAGTCTTTGGCGGTGGCGGTGGGCGCCACGGCCGCCTTGACGGTTAGTGCGCGGTCTGCGGCAGAGATGCCCGTGGTAACACCTTCGGCGGCTTCAATTGAGACTGTAAAAGCGGTGCTGTAAACCGTGCCATTGCTGGCAGCCATGGGCGGCAGCTTCAGGTGTTCGCAGCGTTCGCGCGTCAGCGTAAGGCAAATCAGGCCACGGCCATAGCGCGCCATGAAGTTGATGGCTTCTGCGCTAACGTGGTCGGATGCAATAAGCAGGTCGCCTTCGTTTTCGCGGTCTTCGTCGTCAACCATGATGACAATGCGACCCGCGCGCAAGTCAGCGACGATGTCTTCTACAGGAGAAATTTCTACAGGCGTCAATGGACGGCCAGAATTCGTCGTCATGTCACTTCTTTCAAGAATGCTTGCCAGCCAGAAGGGCTGATGCAGCGGAGTTGGCTGAGGCCTCGTTGTTGAGCATGCGCTCAACATAACGTGCAATCAAATCGATTTCTAAATTCACAGCACTGCCTTGTTGCAAGGTACCCAGTGCTGTGTTGTCCACGGTGTGGGGGATGAGGTTGATGCTGAATTCGCAGCCGGCTTCGGTATCGGCTACTTTGTTGACCGTGAGGCTGACACCATTGACAGTAATCGAGCCTTTGTAAGCGAGGTACTTGCCCATGCCTGCAGGCGATTGAATGCGCAGCTCCCAGCTTTCGCCCACTTGTGCAAAGTACGTCACGTGGCCAATGCCATCGACGTGGCCCGACACAATGTGTCCGCCCAAACGGTCGTGCGCACGCAAGGCTTTTTCAAGGTTGACTTTTCCAAGCTGGTTCAAGCCGCAAGTTTTGTCGAGTGATTCGGCAGAAACGTCAATGGTGAACTGATGGGCTGAAAGGTCAAATGACGTAACCGTCATGCAAGCGCCGTTGATGGCAATGCTGTCGCCCAGGCCAACGTCATCCAGGTAGCCCGCGGGCACCTCAAGAGTGAGTCGCTTGCCATGGCTTAAAGAGCTGCCCAGGTCGTGGAGGGCGGCGATACGCCCCACGCCGGTGATGATTCCGGTAAACATGGGCTGTATTTTCGCAGGGATTGGGGCCGTTTAGGCCTGTACCCTGGCTAAAACCCGCAAATCTTTACCGATTAATTGTGTTTCTGTGAAACGGAGTGCCAAGCTTTGTGACAAGTCCTCGAGGGGCCCCAGGTTGGCCATGCCTTGACCCAGCCCCAATATTTGAGGCGCCAGATAGACCAAGAACTCGTCAACACAAGCTTCACGAATGAGTGAACCATTGAGTTTGTGGCCCGCTTCAACGTGCAATTCGTTGACTTCTCTGCGAGCCAAATCGCTTAGCAAGGCTTGCAGATCGACTTTGCCCTGCGGGTTGGGCAGTAAGGTGACTTTGGCGCCTTTGGCTTCGAGCGCTGCGATTCTGTCGACATCGTGGATGGCGGCATAGATCCAAACTTGTCTTGGCGACACGGCATCTGCGGCTGAATGCTGAAACAACTTGGCAGTGGTGGGGGTTTCTAAGCGGCTGTCCACAATGACCAGATGTGGCAAGCGGGGAGGGTTTTCTAGTGACGCACAAAGCCGCAAGTCCAAAAGTGGGTCGTCCTCTAAAACAGTACCGATACCGGTCAAGATGGCGCAAGCGCGTGCTCGCCATGCGTGGCCATCTGCGCGTGCCTCGGGGCCAGTGATCCACTGGCTTTTGCCATTGCTCAGAGCGGTTTGACCGTCAAGCGAGGCAGCAATTTTCATGCGCACCCAAGGTTTTTGGCGGGTCATGCGGCTTAAAAAACCAGGATTTTGTGCCTCAGCCTGTTCGGCGCCATCGCCAATGAAGACTTGTATGCCTGCAGCGCGCAGTCGATCAAAGCCTTGTCCTGCAACTTGCGGATTGGGATCGGTCAGTGCCGCTACCACTTTTCCCAGTTTGGCTTGGACCAACGCATCGCAACAGGGGCCAGTTTTGCCGTGGTGCGAACAGGGCTCTAACGTGACATAGGCTGTGGCACCTTCGACAGAGTAGCCTTTGGCAGCGGCATCTTGCAAGGCCATGATTTCGGCGTGCGGACCGCCTGCGCGTTGTGTATGGCCCTGTCCCAAGACCCTACCCTGAGCATCCACAATGATGCAGCCAACACGTGGATTGGGTGAAGTGATGCGCAGGGCTTGCGCAGCCAAATCCAAAGCCTGCTGCATGTGCGGGCTGGGCTGATGGGGGTGAGTTACGTCGGCTTCCATAGGTGCAAGGATACGATAACTTAAAGGCCGACCCAAAGCGGCGTGTTGGCGCGGCGTTGTCGCCATTGAATTTTGGGTTGCTTGCTGCCTTCTTGCCAAGAGACAGATATTTGCAGTTCCTGTAAGTGCTCGGCCGGCATACCTTGAAGGGGAATGCTGTGCACTTGCCATGTGCGTACGAATGTCAGATGGGGATTGGCCGAAAAGGGTTGCAAAGAAGTGCTTTGAATGAACATGTTTTGACATTGGGAGGTTTGAAGTCCCCAGCATTCGGCAAGGTCTTGGGCCAAGGCACTTGCCATGTCGAGATTACGATTGGCTTGCGTAGCGGCCAGGCTTGCCAAGCTTAAACGGATGGCCCCTGACAATCCAAAGGCCAACAAAGCGCTGGCCACCAGTGCTTCCAAAAGCGTGAAGCCCCTGTCAGTAGCCCGCATTTTTCCAGGAGCCAGCGACGCGTTGCACCACAGATGCATTGATGTTCACAGGCCATTCAAAATTAAATGCGCCCTGCGAATTTGCAAAGTGCTGAAGGGTGCTCAGACCACTTAGACCACTGAGGCTATTCAGCAGAGACATCGACAAATCTGAGTCGATTTGCGACTCTATTCCCAATCGGCCAACGATGCTACCCGTCCGCCAGTTTTGCATGGTGTGTGCTTGGCATTGGTTCTGAAAAAATACTGTGCCAACCACTTGCGTGTGGGTAGCCAAGGAGGGGCACCGAAGGGCACAGGCGGCTTCAGAAAATACCAAAACAACAGGCGATGTGCGAGCGCCCAAACTTTGTGTCCAAACTTCTGGGCTGTCAATCCAATACACCGTGCGAGTTGGCAGCGTTGTTGAACCTAGACCGTTGCGCGATTGAAGATAAGACAGATGCTCAAGTTGTTGGGGTGTGAGTTGTCCAAACACAGTTTGCCAAGCATTGGTAATGCAATGCGGCTGTGCCTCTGTGAGGGCTTGCTCGTTCAGAACCAAGCTGGTCAGTTGACCTGCATCTGTGTTGTTGCGCAAAGAAGTACTGATTGGAACGTACAAACTTTGCTGGACTGTGGCGCGACTGCCTGCGCCTGGCTGCAAGTTATTCAGGGTTGCATCTACGCTGACTTGGATGCGATGAGGCGCATTGCGCACATCACGAACCAAGCGAACGAAAGTTTTTTCTAAATCGGTCCATTCAGGCATTGGCAAGTCATCAGGGACCCACCGCGCGCATTGCCATTGCGGTGGGGATTTGTCCGCCGGGCAGATGTCTGCAGATGCAGACGACCAAATTTGTAAATCGGTAGCGATGGCCTGAGATCCATAAACCTGTGCCAAGTGCGCAACTGCAGTTTCTAGGATAGCTTCTGCATTGGCCAAGGCTTGTGCCGCATGCATTTGCTGAGATCCTCGTTTGCTTTCTGCGTTGACAGCTTGCAAGCCTAACCAACCCCAAAGACTGGTGAGTAAGAGCAATAGGGTGCAGGCCCAAAGCGTGGCTAAACCTTGTTGGTGCATATCACAGAAGTGGGGCGAAAGCGGTTGTGCACATTGCGAAGGCGGACATGGCGCTGCCATTTACTGGTGCCGTGCTCATGATCTGTCTGGCTGGTCAACTCAATTTGAATGAGATCGCCGAGACTGGTGTTGCTATGGTCACAAGCCCAAAGAAATGTCAGTGAGGTGATCTGTATATTTCGAGTGTCGTTGAGGTTTGTCCAGACAATAGGCTGGCAAGATGTTTGCGTTTGCAGTGTATTGCCATTCAATCGAAAACCACTGCATTCGTTGTTGTCCCGTTGCGCATTGTCATTGCGGTTAACGCTGAACAAAATTTGGTGCGAACCCATTTGAAAGTCTTCAGGCGACACCTGAAATTGGGCGCGGCGAATGTCATGCACCAGCGTGTCCAAAATTGCACGAATACTCTGTTGGGCTTGACTTCGCTGCACAATGAGGCGATCGCTTTGCCACTGCAAAGCTGCCCAACTGCCAGCAGCGCTGAGGATGCTCAAACCCATGGCCAAACCTATGAGCAGGTTCACCATGTCCAGCACCTGGCTGTGTCGGTGTTGGTTTCTAGGTTGCTGGTGCGGCTTACAGCACCATCTGGGCGTTGCTGCAAATGCATGCTTTGGCAATCAGTGTCGCGCGCTTGCAACCCAATTGGGGTGGCCTTTAGTTCAAAACTTTGTGCCGTGACGTTTTGCAAAGAAATAATGTAATGACCGCTTGTGGATACATTGCTTGGCCACGACAATTCGACCAAGCTTGCTGCATATTGCGAATGCAAGCCACGCCACTGCGATTGACGCAAATGCAATTGCCCCAACGCGCTCTGGGCATCTTGTCGGCGCACTTGTTGCCAATGCCGCTCTAGACTGGGCAGCGCGACGCCCATCAAGATACCCAAGAGCGACACACTGACCAATGACTCAATGAGCGTGAAGCCTTGAGTTTGAAATTGCTTTGCGGAGTTCATGCTTGTAGCATCTGCGATGTGCCGCTCACCTGGTACACATTGACTTGCAGACAAGTCAAATGCAAGGAACATTGTTCTGCAGATTGCGCATCATCTGTGTATGAGTTCTTCCATTCGCAGTCAAGGCCACAGCCTTATTGACACATTGTTTGTCTTGTTTATTTTGGCCTTGTTGGGTGGTATGGTCGCTTCGGCCATGCAAAGTTTGCGAACCAGTGCCAGGCTTCAAAGCACGGCAGAAGCCTTGCACAGCGCAGTCTTAAGCGCCAGAACGCAGGCCATGCGATTAGAAAAGAGAGTCACTTTGTGTGCTGCTGCCGCCAGCCCTCCAGATAGCTTGCTGCCCATGCGCTGTCATGTGACCAGCGATGGCAATACGGATTCCAATGCCAATGCCAATGCCAATGCCAATGCCAATGCCAATGCCAATGGGCTTAATGTGTGGCGACAAGGCTGGTTAATGTTTGAGGACGATAACAACAACGGCACATGGGATGTCAATGAAGGACGCTTGCAACAACAGGCAGCCGTTCATGCAGATGTGTCCGTCAGTGGCAATGTGACGGTCAGTCGATTTGTGTCCTTTGGTGCCAGTGGTCGCAGCTTGGCTTTGAACGGGGCATTCCAAGCAGGTACCCTGACGGTATGCCAGCGCCAAACTCAAGAGGCAAGGGGATGGCGCGTGGTTGTGAATGCAGTGGGGCGGCCGCGTTTAGAGAAAACCACCATCAGCGATTGCGCAGACTAAATTGCCGAGCAGATTGGCAGCTTGGTAAAGCTTAATTTATTTACTGACTTCGTCAACCAGTAGTTTGAAGTCATCAATGTCTTCAAAGCTGCGGTAAACACTGGCGAATCGAACATAGGCCACTTTATCGAGCTTTTTAAGCTCGCGCATGACTAACTCGCCAATTTTGTTGGAAGCAATTTCGCGCTGTGCCAAGTTGAGCAGTTTTTCTTCAATGCGTTCAATGGCAGAGTCGACCTGCTCTGTGCTGACAGGGCGTTTGCGCAAGGCCAAATTCATACTGGCTCGCAACTTAACGCGTTCGTACTCGATGCGCCGACCATCTTTTTTGACGATGGCCGGAAAGTTGACTTCTGGCCGCTCGTAGGTGGTGAAACGTTTTTCGCACGCCGCGCATTGGCGACGGCGGCGAATCAGATCGCCATCTTCAGCCAAACGTGTTTCCACCACTTGGGTGTCGGTATGGCTGCAGAAGGGACACTTCATTTGTAAACAGGGAAACGTGCGGTCAAGGCATTGACCTTGGCGCGAACGGCTTCAATGTTGGCAGAGCCTGTGGGGTTGTCGAGTACGTCGGCAATGAGGTGTGCCGTGATGCGCGCTTCTTCATCTTTGAAACCACGTGTGGTCATGGCCGGTGTGCCAATGCGCACGCCGCTGGTAACCATGGGCTTTTCGGGGTCGTTGGGAATGGAGTTTTTGTTGATGGTCATGTGCGCTTGACCCAAGGCTGCTTCGGCCACTTTGCCGGTAATGCCTTTGGAGCGCAGGTCGACCAACATCACGTGGCTTTGCGTGCCGCCGCTCACAATGCGAAGTCCGCGTTGTGTCAGCGTCTCGGCAATGATTTGAGCGTTCTTGATCACTTGTTGCTGGTACGCCTTGAACTCAGGTGCCATGGCTTCTTTGAAGGCCACCGCCTTGGCTGCGATGACGTGCATGAGGGGGCCGCCTTGGAGGCCTGGGAAGATGGCGCTGTTGATGGCTTTTTCGTGCTCTGACTTCATCAAGATGATGCCGCCGCGAGGGCCGCGCAAGCTCTTGTGCGTGGTGGAAGTGACCACATCGGCGTGGGGCACAGGGTTGGGGTACACGCCGGCAGCAATGAGGCCGGCATAGTGCGCCATGTCGACCAAGAAAATGGCGCCAACGTCTTTGGCCACTTTGGCAAAGCGTGCAAAGTCAATGTGCAAGCTGTAGGCGGAAGCGCCGGCAATGATCAGCTTGGGTTTGGTTTCGTGCGCCTTCTTTTCCATGGCGTCGTAGTCGATGGCTTCGTTGGCATCGAGACCGTAGCTGACCACATTGAACCACTTGCCGCTCATGTTCAGAGGCATGCCGTGTGTCAGGTGGCCGCCTTCGGCCAAGCTCATGCCCATGATGGTGTCGCCTGGTTTCAAGAAAGCCAAGAACACGGCTTCGTTGGCAGACGCGCCGCAATGGGGTTGGACATTAGCGGCTTCTGCGCCAAAAATTTGTTTGATGCGGTCGATGGCCAACTGCTCAGCGACGTCGACGTATTCGCAGCCGCCGTAGTAGCGCTTGCCAGGGTAGCCTTCTGCGTATTTGTTGGTCAACTGTGAGCCTTGGGCGGCCATGACAGCGGGGGACGCATAGTTCTCGCTGGCGATCAGCTCAATGTGATGCTCTTGACGGGCGTTTTCTGCCTGGATGGCAGCAAAAATTTCGGGATCGGTTTGTTCAATCAGAATGTTTCTTGAATACATGGCAGGCCTTCAATTGATGGTTCCTTGCGGGGCTGGGCAAAATAAGCCTCAACGCTGCACGGGCTGCCCAGGCGAACGGCTGAAACCTTGAACCCACACACCAGCACAAGGTGCACGCTCCCCAGTGGTTGAGGAAGGGATCAAGCCCACCCATTTCCACGTCAGAGTTGGCTCGCAGTAGTTTGCGAATACCAGGCTCCTATCGCCAGTTGCGTACCTTGCAAGTGTAGCCGAGACAAGGCTTATTGGGATGGTTTAGCGGGAAGGTTTTTGCTGGATTGAGCGGCGGAGGCAGCCTGAGGCAGGGCAGGGTTGATAGCTTCTTGAAGCCGACTTTGTTCGGCCAAGACGCGCGCGATGTACTCTGATTCTTGGGAGACGGAATCTTCGCCTGCCTTGTAAAGTCGCAAACCTTCCACCAAGCTGCCAGTGGAATCGATGCTTTCTTTCAAAATTTTGACCCCAATGCGAATATTGGTTTTAGGATCAAAAATAGCCATGGGCCCGCCGAATGGCGCAAATTGCTCAGAGTGTACGTCTGGCAAGACTTGCATCAGTCCTTTGGCGCCTGTTGGGCTACTGGCAAACGGGTTGTAGTTGGATTCAACCCCAATCACCGCCAAAATCAAGGTGGGGTCTAAATTGCCACGGTTGGCCAAGTCGTACACCTCCAATACCAAAGCATTGAGAGGGGTTGGGGCGATGCGGTATTTGCTTTTAATGGCCTGCACCAAGGCCAATTGCTTGGCATCTAAATCTGTTGAAGGGGCCGCCAGACTTCTCAACAAGACTTGCTGGCGCTCATCTTCTTCGTCAGAAATGTGCAATCGGGTGAAAAGCCAGCCCTGAATGTTTTGGACCGTCTGGGTTCTGATTTCAGGACGCGCCAAAGCCAACATTGCCAACAACACAGCCAGCAAACCCAAAAGGGCAAAACTATGATGCGAAATATTGACAAAGCCTCGTGAAATATCGGCCACGAATGTTTTCAGTCCGCGCCAAATGCGGCCTGTCCAAAGGCTGGCAGTTTCCTGAAAAGTAAGGGTGGTCAATGTTTGCCTTAAAGTGGCCGAACTTCGAATTATAAAAAAAATCAAAAATAGATGCTTTTGGCATATTGCAAGAAGCCTTCCTCGGTGAAAATAGCTTTTTTATCTTTTTGTGTTGTGACTGTGACCCATCCCTCCCCCAAGACCCCCGACGTTCAAGCACTTGACACCTTGACGGGAGGCGCATTTGTGGCTCAAACATCAGGTGAACGTGCAGCCAAGTTGCGCGATTGGTTGTTGACCGAGCCTTCGCAAGAAGACCTGCAGCTTGTCTACAAAGAAATTTCAACACGCGACAAAGGTGCAGCCAAAGTTTTGCGTGAAAAATTAGATGAGTTAAAGCGATCGCAAGGTCAAGACGTGTTGGCCACTGAATGGGCACAACGCGCTGAAGCCATGCTCACAGCGACACGTCTGAACATTGCCGATGCCATGGCATGGCAACGCGATGCCGCAAAAGCAGGAGCGCCCTTGTCGCGCGAACCACTGGCCAGTTTCAAAACCCAACTGACTGAAAAAATCAAAGCGGTTGAAGATTTGCAGCACCAAGTGATGGTGCAACGCGAAACTGCGGTGTTGCTCACGCAGCGCATTGAAGTGCTGTCTACCAAAAGCCTCAAGGAGGCTGATGCTGCAAACGAGGTGTTGCAGGCTGATGTTGGCAATTGGCAGCAGCAAGCTCATGCGTTGACAGAAGACGCGGCCTGGCAAAGTGTCGATTTGAAATTTCCGCCTCAGTTGGAAGCATCGCGCCACCAATTGAGCAGCGTATGGGAAGCGTTTGAGGCGGCCTTGCTTCAAGGCAAAAATGCACGAGATGACGTTAGCCAGCCCTTGCCGTCAGTGCCTGTGTGGGCTGAAGAGCTTCGCATCGCGCGAGGCGGGCAACCCACCGCCACTTCAGGTCCCACTGCAGAGGCATCCAACTCAAGTGCAACTTCAACGGCGGCCGCAGCCGAATTGGGCGCAGGCCAAGGCGGCGATGCACCAAGCCCAGAAAACAAAGCAGCAAAGACGCCCAAAGTTAGCAATACAAAAATGGACCCAGCGCAGCGACTGGCTCTACGTGAGGCAGCTGGCCAAGTGATCACTGGCGCCATGACCTTGTTGGCTGCCGAGACCAGCGAAGCCAATTTGCTGGCATTGCGCCAAGCGCTGAAGGATCATGGTCGCAACATGGACACCAACATGGATGCTAAAGTTCATGAGGCCCTCGTTGCTGCTGGCGATACCGCTGGCTGGCAGCGTTTTGTTGCAGATCAATCACGCATGGCCTTGGTTGTCAAAGCCGAAGCATTGTTCAAAAAAGTGCCGGTCAAAACCGAGGGTACAACAGAGAAAGCTGCACAAGCTGCACAAGCTGCACCAGACTCAGAAGTTGCAGTCCAAGAAGCTTCAGCCCAGCAAGCAGTTCCTACAGAGCCATTAGAGCCTGTCACTCAAGCGTCGCAAGAGACCCCGGAAGTATTCACCTTTGAACCTGTGTTGGGTGGTCGCAAGATGCAAGAAGCTTTGCGTCAATTGCGCGAAGAGTGGAAGCAAGCAGATCAAGGCGGGCTGCCCAACCATGCTTTGTGGAAACGCTTTGACGCTGCTTGCAACAACGCCTACAAAGTTGTTCAAACTTGGTTAGAAAAAGTCAAGCACGATGCCTCCGAGCACCGAGCGCAACGCTTGGCGCTCATTGAAGAAGTCAAAGCATGGGGCGAAGCCAATGCCCAAAATGCAGACTGGCGTGCGCACCTCCGTGCTTTGCATCAGTTTGGCGATCGCTGGCGCAATGCAGGGCACCTCAGTGAAAAAACATTTGCTGAATTGCAACCGCTTTGGAAGCAAGCTTTACATGCTGCCGCTGCGCCTTTGGAAGCAGCTCAAAAAGCCAGCACGGCCCGTCGTCAAGCACTCATTGCCGAAGCAGAGCAGTTGGGTGCGTCACCCGTTTTGAGAGTTGATGCAGTCAAAGCCCTGCAACACAATTGGCAAACTGAAGCGCAAAGCGTTCCAATGGACCGCCGCATCGAGCAAAAAATGTGGGAAGCTTTCCGCAAACCATTGGACGAAGCCTTTAGTCGAAAAACCAACGCTCGCGAGAGCACGTCTGCGGCACCCATGTCGGCGCACGATCGTTTGGTGCTTGATGCGTCCAACGCATTGAAAGCGGCCAACGCTTCTGGCGATGTGCAAAAAATCAAAGCTGCAATGGCTGCTTTGGATGCGGCCATTAAAGGGCAAGCCCAAGCTGTGGCTGCACAAACGGAGGCTCCTGCGGCAGCAGCGGCATCAGTCGCCGACGCTGCCCAGCCAGCGACAGATGATGCGCCCGCGGCACCTGAGGACACAACAGCCGAAGTTGAGGCTGCACCCGATGCAGAGGTGCCAACAGCCAAACCCGTAGAAGCGCCTAAACCGGCCCGACCCTTGGTTGCCATGCGCGGTGATGACCGTCCTGGCCAAAAGAAATCGGTGCCTGCTCCTGCAGGGCGACCCGGCGATCGCCGTGAGGGCAAAGGTGCACCGCGTGGCGACAAAGCCGGTAACCGTTTTGAACGTGCAGATCGCGGCGATCGATTTGAACGCGAAGATCGTGGCCCTCGTTTGAGTGATGCCGCTTTCAGAGCTCAACGCGATGCCAAAGAGCATGCCGAAATGGCCTTGCGCAAATTGGCTGCACAAGCGCACGGCGAGTCGTTGACACATCTTTTAGATGCTTGGGAAAAGCGCCAAGCCGACTTGGTGCCTTCAGCACAAGACTTGGGCAGGAACGTTAATGCTGCTGCGCGCGCCGCTTGGTCGCAAGCTGTGACAAAAGCGCCTACAGCCTCAGCGGGCGAAGCCATTTTGCGTTTGGAAATGGCCGCTGAAATACCAACACCTGCAGAGAATTTGAACGAACGTCGAGCCTTGCAGTTGCAATTGCTGACGCGTAAAAATCAACCGGGACCTCAGGAAACTTGGGCCTTGGATGTCACGGCGGTTTTATCTTCTGCCCATGATGCCAAAGTGGCGCGCCGTTTGCAAAATGCATTGAAGAACTTGCTGCGTCGATGACGACTTAAGCTCAACACATACAAAGCTTAGGTTAACAAATTAAGTCTTTCAACTTGTCCTGTTGAATGCCAACGCAAAACCTCTGCGCGAGGTTTTGTGCTTTGTACATCCCAGTCGCTTAGAACACGTCGCTGCAACTGACCCTCGCCGGCCAAAACATGGTCTGCAGGTTGGTGTGTATGTCCATGCAGCAAACAAGTGCAATCAGTTTTTTTCAAGGCCGCAAGGGCCCAGCCCAGATCGACATCGGCATAAACAGAGTTTGGATCGCTTTTGTGCTGTTGGCTTTGCGTTCTTAAATGAAGCGCAATGGCTTCACGTTCAGGCAATGGCTTGGCTAGAAAATTTTGTTGCCAATCTGCTTGCCGAACCATGCGCCTAAAAGCTTGGTAATTGACATCATCTAGGCAAGCTTCGTCGCCATGCGACAAGAGCCAGTTTTGTTTGGCAAAACGCAGCACCATGGGATCTTGCAAATCTTGCACTTGGCACGCGTTTAAAAAATCAGAGCCTACTAAAAAGTCGCGGTTGCCCCGCATAAAGGCCACATGCCGTTTGCTGGCACAGTCTTTCAAGACAGCGGCGCATTGCTTTAAAAAAACGTGTTTTTGGGCAGCGTCGTCGCCCACCCAAACTTCAAACAGATCACCCAAAATGAACACAGCATCGGCAGAGGTGCTGGCCATGTAATCTCGCCAAACTTTGAAAGTTTCGGTGTCCTTTTCCTGCAAATGCAGGTCTGAAATGAAATCAACCGTGCGCCAACTCTCAGGTGCTTCAATGACCTGAATTGGCAACACGGTTGCGGTCATGAAAATGAACTGTTGTAGGCTTTAGAGCGCAACGGCCTTTTCAATGATCACAGCTTCTGTGGGCACGTCGTCATGGAAGCCGCTGCGGCCGGTTTTAACGCCTTCAATGGCATCCACAATTTCGGTGCCAGACACGACGTGACCAAACACAGCGTAGCCCCATCCTTGCAGAGAAGGCGCCGTGTGGTTCAAGAATTCGTTGTCGGCCGTGTTGATAAAGAACTGTGCAGTGGCAGAGTGGGGCGCTTGTGTGCGTGCCATGGCCAATGTGTACTTGACGTTTTTCAAGCCATTGTTGGCTTCATTTTGAATGGCTGCATCAGATTGCTTTTGCTGCATGTCGGGCGTAAAACCACCACCTTGCACCATGAAGCCAGGAATGACACGGTGAAAAATGGTGTTGTCGTAATGACCTTTGTTTACATAGTGCAAAAAGTTCTCAGCGCTCAAGGGTGCTTTGTCGGCATCGAGTTCAATGAGGATGACGCCTTTGCCGGCGATGTGGAGTTCTACTTGAGGGTTGCTCATTTTTATTGCACCAAAGTGATTGAAAGAATGGTTACGGTTGATTTGGGAACGTCTGTTCTAAACGGTCCGCCCATACCGGTTGGGGTAGTTCTGATTTTATTCACAACATCCATGCCTGAGGTAACTTTGCCAAAAACCGTATAACCGAAAAGTTGTAAGGCATTGAGCAAGTTCTCTCTCGGCACATTTTCATAGACCTGACCGCGGTATTCAAAACGTTTGACTGGGTCGCCATCGGGAATGGGCGTCGGATCTAAGAAAGCATTGTCGACGGTGTTGATGAAAAACTGCGCCGTGGCTGACTGGGGGTCATTGGTTCGGGCCATGGCCAAATAACCCGTTTGGTTCTTAAGACCCGCGGCCATGGCTTGGCGGCCTTCATGCTGGACGGGCGGGCGAGTGCTGCGCTCTTTGTATTGCGCATCGTAGCCACCGCCTTGAATCATGAAGTTGGGAATGACGCGGTGAAAGATGGTGCCGTCGTAGTGTTTGTCCTTGACGTACTGCAAAAAGTTGGCAACTGTTTTTGGCGCTTTGTCTGGATAGACTTCCACCATGATGTCGCCCATGTTGGTGCTAATTTTGAGTTTGGGTGCTTCTTGTGCATTGACAACGCCAGAGACCATACAAGCTGAAAGCCAAGCAAGCGCCGCAAGGTGCTTGAAAAAATGGCGTCGAAAAAAGAGAGGTGTCATGTCTTTATCGCAAAGTACGCGTGTTGGTCAGGGTGGTAGTTTCTGCAGTGGGGCCGGGCAAAGGCAACAGGCCGTTGGCACCTGCACTTTGGGCTTGGTGATAGGCTCTTTGGGCCAGTGCGGAGTATAAATCGCCTAAGTTTTGCAGCGCAATTTTGTAATGAGGTCGGGCCTGGATGGCCATTTGAAGGGCTTTGATGGCCTCATCGAACTGGCCCTTGGCGGCCAACAAAACGCCCAAATTGTTGTAGGGCTCTGGCAATTCCGGAAACTCTTGCGTCAGTGCTTGCAACTGGTCTATGGCTTCTTGCCCTTTGCCTTGTCCAGCCAAAACCTGACTGGAGAAAAGTCGCCATTGGGGTGACTCCGCAGCTTTGGGATTTTGCTGAACAGCAGCTTGTAGGCGTTGTTGAGCCTGAGACCACTGCTTGTTGAGAATCAACTCTTCCAACTCGAGGCCAACGTTTGCCCACGAGACGCTGCTGAAAAAGCAGAGAAGGAGTGGGAAAAAGCGGGTCAAAACCCTTTGAATTGGCATATTGAGCGGCTTGGCTGAGGCAAAAGGTGACTGTTTGGTGACGAAAGAGTGACGGCAAGGTGCTCAAATGAAGCTTTGTCAGCAACTAATTTGGGCTTTATACTGAGGCAAATTGTAACGGAGGCCTTGCGTTCAGGCAGCCCTTACAACATCAATGGGGCCGCGGCCCCTTTTTGCACCCTAACAACAAAAACAGTTATCCATGAGCTTGCGCATTTACAACACGCTCTCCCGCGCCGTGACCGATTTTTCGCCTCTTGAGGCCGGACATGTGCGCATGTACGTCTGCGGTATGACCGTCTATGACTTGTGCCATGTTGGGCACGCGCGCTCCAATGTGGCCTTTGATGTGGTGCAGCGTTGGCTCAAAGCAAGTGGTTTCAAGGTGACGCACATTCGCAACATCACCGACATTGACGACAAAATCATCAAGCGTGCTGTAGAAAACGGTGAAACCATTCGCGCGCTCACAGACCGCATGATTGACGCCATGCATGCCGACTTTGACGCACTGGGCATCGCACGCCCCACGGCCGAGCCTCGCGCTACCGAGTTTGTGCCCCAAATGCTCAGCATGATTGGCACCCTCGAAGCAAAAGGCCTGGCTTATCGCACGGCTCAGGGCGATGTGAACTACGCCGTACGCAAGTTTCCTGGCTACGGCAAACTGTCTGGCAAATCTCTCGACGAATTGCATGCAGGTGAGCGCGTGGCCGTGCTCGATGGCAAAGACGATCCGCTCGATTTTGTGCTGTGGAAAGGTGCTAAAGCGTCAGAGCCAGCCGATGTGAAATGGGACAGCGCTTTTGGCCCAGGTCGGCCTGGATGGCACATTGAGTGTTCGGCCATGGCCTGTCAAATGCTGGGCAACAGCTTCGACATTCATGCGGGCGGTGCAGACCTTCAGTTTCCGCACCATGAAAACGAAATTGCCCAAAGCGAAGGCGCAACTGGACAGCAGTTTGCAAAGTTTTGGATGCACAACGGCTTTATCAACGTTGACAACGAAAAAATGTCCAAAAGCTTGGGCAACTTTTTCACCATCCGCGAAGTACTCAAAGCCTTTGATGCCGAAACTGTGAGATTCTTCTTGGTGCGCAGCCACTATCGCACGCCCCTCAATTACTCTGACGTGCATTTGAACGATGCCCGTGGTGGTTTAAAGCGTCTTTACACAGCCTTGCAGGCGGTTGAACCTGCTGATGTCCAAATCGATTGGGCCAACCCCTATGCGGCACGCTTCAAGGCGGCCATGGACGAAGACTTTGGCACCCCTGAAGCCGTGGCCGTGCTGTTCGATTTGGCGGGAGAGGTCAATCGCAGCAAGTCTTCAGAGCAATCGGGCCTTTTAAAGTCACTGGGCGGACTTTTGGGACTTTTGCAAACCGATCCGGTGACTTATTTGCAGGCTGGTGCAGGCCTCGATGAAGCCGCTATTCAGGTTCACATTCAAGCCCGAGCCGATGCCAAGGCCGCCAAAAACTTTGCTGAAGCCGACCGCATTCGCAAGCTCTTGCTCGAGCAAGGCATTGTTCTTAAGGATTCTGCAGCCGGCACCACTTGGGAAGCTTCGCAATGAGCAAAATTGATGAGGTCATGACGCCAGAGTATTGGAAAGCAGCGTGTGCGCACTTGTCTAAAAAAGACAGGGTCATGAAGCGGCTTATTCCTCAGTTTGGCGATGCGTGTTTGGTGTCGCGCGGTGATGCGTTTGTGACCTTGGCTCGCAGCATTGTGGGCCAACAAATTTCGGTCAAGGCAGCGCAATCGGTTTGGAACAAGTTTGCAGCCTTAAGCAAAAAAATCACGCCAGCAGGCGTGTTAAAGCTCAAAGTAGACGACATGCGTGCGGCTGGTTTGTCGGCCCGCAAAGTCGAGTACCTGGTTGACTTGGCTTTGCACTTTCATGGCAAAACGGTGCATGTCAAAGAATGGCAAAGCATGGACGATGAGGCCATCATTGCCGAATTGGTCGCCATTCGGGGCATTGGCCGATGGACGGCCGAGATGTTTTTGATCTTCCATCTCATGCGTCCCAACGTCTTGCCGCTGGATGATGTCGGATTGATCAATGGCATCAGCAAGAACTATTTTTCAGGCGAACCGGTCAGCCGCAGCGACGCTCGCGAAGTGGCCCAAGCCTGGCAACCCTACAGTACTGTTGCAACTTGGTATATTTGGCGGTCGCTCGACCCTTTACCGGTTGAGTATTGAGATTGATAAAGGAGGCCCATTTTGGCCAAACGCACATTCCTAGACTTTGAGCAACCCGTCGCGGAACTTGAAGGCAAAATTGAAGAACTTCGCTACGTGCAAAGCGAGTCAGCCGTCGACATTTCGGAAGAAATTGACCAGCTCAGCAAAAAGAGCCAACAACTGACCAAAGACATTTATTCAGACCTCACGTCCTGGCAAATTACCAAAATTGCCCGTCACCCTGAGCGTCCTTACACCATGGATTACATCCGTGAAATTTTCACAGACTTTGTGGAAATGCACGGTGATCGCCACTTTGCCGACGACTTGTCCATTGTGGGCGGTTTGGCACGATTCAATGGTTCGCCTTGCATGGTCTTGGGCCATCAAAAAGGCCGCGACACCAAAGAGCGCACGCAGCGCAACTTTGGTATGAGCAAGCCCGAGGGCTACCGAAAAGCATTGCGCCTCATGAAGACGGCAGAAAAATTCAAACTGCCAGTGTTCACTTTTGTGGATACGCCAGGTGCCTACCCTGGCATTGATGCCGAAGAGCGTAGCCAGTCTGAAGCCATTGGTCGCAACATTTTTGAAATGGCCCAGCTCGAAGTTCCCATCATCACCACCATCATTGGTGAGGGTGGCTCGGGTGGTGCTTTGGCCATTTCCGTGGCTGATTCAGTTCTCATGTTGCAGTACGCTGTTTATTCAGTCATCAGCCCTGAAGGTTGCGCTTCCATTTTGTGGAAAACATCCGAGAAGGCTGAAGAAGCGGCGGAGGCCTTGGGCATCACAGCCCATCGATTGAAAGCTCTGAATTTGATCGACAAAATTGTGAACGAGCCGGTGGGCGGTGCGCACCGCGACCATGCTCAAATGGCTGCTTTCCTCAAGCGTGCTTTGGGTGATGCATGGCGCCAAGTGATCGACTTGAAACCCAAAGAATTGGTCGATCGTCGCTATGAGCGTTTGCAAAGCTATGGCCGTTTCACCGACACAAAAGCAAGTAAATAAGCTAGTAAATAAGCTAGCAAATAATTCTGCAAGAGGCGCGGGTCTGCTGCCTCCCAGTTTTCAGCCGTCCTTGCCCATCGCCGTCGCTTTCAGCGGTGGTGCCGACTCCACAGCCTTGCTGTTGGCCTGTGTTCAGCGGTGGCCTGGGCAGGTAAGGGCCATCCACATACATCACGGCTTGCAAGAGGCTGCCGATCATTTTGCAAAGCATTGCCAGCAAACGTGTCATCAGTTGCATGTGCCCTTGGTGCAATGCAAAGTCAACGCCAAACATGAAGCAGGGCAGAGTCCAGAAGACGCCGCCAGACGCGCCCGTTATGGTGCGATCGGCGAGGCTGTTCGTACGCATCCAGATTTGCAGGATGTGACAGATATCGCTGTGGCGCAGCATGCTGATGATCAAGTTGAAACTTTGTTACTCGCGCTCTCTCGAGGTGCTGGATTGCCAGGCCTTGCCAGTATGCCGGCGCAATGGTTGCATCAAGGCCTGAAATGGCACCGTCCCTTTTTGAAGGTGCCAGGCACCAAGTTGCGTGATTACCTGACGCAGGCGCAAGTGCCTTGGGTGGAAGATCCCACCAATCAAGATGAACAATTGACCCGAAACCGAATTCGCGCTCAGTTGCTGCCAGTGCTTGAGCGGGCATTTCCACAATTTCGAGAAACCTTTGCGCGCAGCGCTGCACATGCTGCTGAGGCCCAAGAAATTTTGGATGAGCTTGCAGTCGCTGTTTTACCGGAAGTTTTGGAGGCTGGCTGTCCCAGCATCAAGGCCTTGCAGGCGTTGAGTTCAGCCAGACAGCCTTTGGTATTGCGCCATTGGCTGAAAGTGCATCATCAAACCACGCCCAGTACCGCGCAATTGGTCCAATTGCTGTCACAAATTACAGCCTGCACCACGCGCGGACATCAAGTTCATTTGAAGGTGGGGCGGGGGTATGTGCGCCGTGAAGGCCCAGTTCTCACGTGGTCTACTGAGGGCTAGCCTCTAATCAAGCCCAGAAAATCAGGGTTCTCCCGGGTACAATCGTTGGGTTTTGCTGAAATTTCCCTTTATTAACTTTTCAAAATGGCACTGATCGTTCACAAATACGGCGGCACTTCGATGGGCTCTACAGAGCGAATTCGAAATGTGGCCAAACGCGTCGCCAAATGGGCAAGGGCTGGCCACCAAATGGTGGTGGTGCCCAGCGCCATGAGCGGCGAAACCAATCGATTGCTAGGCTTGGCCAAAGAATTGGCGCCTGCAAAAACCAATTCGGCCTACGACCGCGAACTCGACATGTTGGCCTCCACGGGCGAACAAGCATCATCAGCATTGCTTGCCATTGCCTTGCAATCTGAGGGCATGGAATCGGTTAGCTATGCTGGCTGGCAAGTGCCTATTAAGACCAACAGCGCTTTTACCAAAGCCCGCATCGAATCGATTGATGACGCTCGCGTTCGCAAAGATTTGGCCGCTGGTCGCGTGGTCATCGTCACTGGCTTCCAAGGCGTGGACCCCGATGGCAACATCACCACATTGGGCCGCGGCGGTTCTGACACTTCTGCAGTGGCTGTGGCTGCGGCCATGAAAGCCGACGAGTGCTTGATCTATACCGACGTAGATGGCGTTTACACCACCGACCCCCGCGTGGTACCGGAGGCCCGTCGTTTGACCACAGTGAGCTTTGAAGAGATGTTAGAAATGGCATCCCTCGGTTCTAAAGTTTTGCAAATTCGCTCTGTCGAATTTGCTGGCAAATACAAAGTGCCTATGCGTGTGTTGTCTAGCTTCACACCCTGGGACATTGACATCATTGAAGAAGCCAAATCTGGCACGCTGATCACTTTTGAGGAAGACGAAAAAATGGAACAAGCCGTAGTCTCCGGCATTGCCTTTAACCGCGATGAAGCCAAAATTTCTGTGTTGGGCGTGCCCGATAAGCCAGGCATTGCCTATCAAATTTTGGGCGCAGTGGCCGACGCCAACATTGAAGTTGACGTGATCATTCAAAACCTCAGCAAAGACGGTAAGACCGATTTCAGCTTCACTGTGCACCGCAATGACTATGCTCGCACCATGGATCTGCTCAAGGACAAAGTGTTGCCAGCACTCGGAGCAAGCGAAGTCAGTGGCGATGCCAAAATCTGCAAAGTGTCCATTGTGGGCATTGGCATGCGCAGCCATGTGGGCATTGCCAGCAAAATGTTCCGCGCATTGAGCGAAGAGGGCATCAACATTCAGATGATTTCGACCTCAGAGATCAAAACCTCTGTGGTGATTGATGAGAAATACATGGAATTGGCCGTTCGTGCCTTGCACAAGGCTTTCGACCTCGACCAAGCCTGATATAATTTTCGAGTGCTGGAAACGTGACCGAGTGGCCGAAGGTGCTCCCCTGCTAAGGGAGTATGGGGTGTAGAGCCTCATCGAGGGTTCGAATCCCTCCGTTTCCGCCAAGTACAACAATAAGAAGCCCCTCTCGAGGGGCTTTTTTGTTAAATGCCATGAAAAAAAATACATCCTCCAAATTCACCTTCATTTGTGCCATTGCGTTGGCAGCTGTGTTTGCCAGCTCGGCCACCTTTGCCGCCAAACAGCAAACGACCAAGCGCGTTGTACAGAAAAAAGTAGAGGCACCTGGTAATGCAATGCCGCCGCTGCCTGCGCAGCAATCCTTGGCGCCAAACCCACCTGCACTGGCGGCCAAGGCGTGGTTGTTGATGGACTTTGATTCTGGTGAGTTGCTTGCCTCAGCCAATGTGGACGAAGCAATGCCACCCGCTTCGCTAACCAAAATGATGACAAGCTTCTTGGTAGAGCAGGCCTTGGGCTCCGGCAAACTGAAGCCAACAGATCTGGTCTCAGTCAGTCAGAACGCTTGGTGCAGAGGTACAAGTTCCGAATCTTGTATGTATTTGCCTTTGAACAGTCAAGCCACAGTGATCGATATCTTGAGGGGCATCATTGTTCAATCCGGCAATGATGCTTCGAAAGCCATTGCTGAGCACATGGCTGGCTCGGAAGAAGGGTTCGCCAAGTTGATGAATGCAGAGGCAAAGCGACTGGGCATGACGAACACAAATTTCGTCAACCCCACAGGCCTTCCTGACCCTGCGCACAAATCTTCTGCACGCGATCTTGCCATACTAGCTCGCGCCATCATTCGCAACAGCGCAGACTATTACGCCATTTACGCTGAGCGAGATTTCAAATACAACGGCATCAAGCAAGGCAATCGCAATGCATTGCTCTACACAGATCCAACTGTGGATGGCTTAAAAACAGGTCATACGCAAGAAGCGGGATATTGCTTGGTCACTTCATCGGTGCGCAACGGCATGCGCCTGATCACTGTCGTCCTCAATGCCAACAGTGCCAAAGCACGCGCTGATGAAACCAGGTCCATGCTCGGTTGGGGCTTCAATAGCTTTGAGAAAGTAACCCCCATCCAAGTCAATTCAGTGGTGGGTCCTGTCAAGGTCGGCTTTGGCAAAGCGGATACGGTACCAGCAGTGCTTGCTGCACCATGGATGTTGACGGTTCCTCGTGGTCAGCAAGTTCAAACAGCGATAGAGATCAAGTCGGGCCTTGAGGCGCCATTGGCCAAAGGTGCAGTAGTGGGCAAGGTGGTGGCAAGCTTTAACGGTAAGCCTGTTGGCGAAGCGCCTTTGGTGGCCCAAGTCGATGTAGAACGTGCTGGATTCTTGTTGCGCGGTTGGCAGCATGTGGCCAAGTTGTTTGGCAAGTAAGACGTAGCTGCTTTTTTAAATTAATGTTAATCTGACCCCAATTAATTTCAGAATCGAAAGGCTTGCATGCTTGCCCGAGTGATGGCTCTGATGGTGTTGTTGGCTGTGCAAGGCTGTGCAATCATTCAGCCAGTAGAAGCATGGCAAAAGGGCACGTTGGCATTGCCCGAAATGACCTTTGACGACGACCCCCTCGAGCGGGGTTACAAAGAACACACTTACACCAGTAAAGAAGCATCCTCGGGTGGCTCTTCGATCGGCGGAGGTGGATGTGGCTGTAATTAAGCAAAACGAAAAGCTGTCAGATTTGGGTGCGGCCCTTCTGGGTGCTGCAATGGCTTTGCCCTGCATCATGTTGAGTGCCCAAGCCGAAACCGCGCCAGAAAAAGGCACGCTCAGTTTCAAATATCTGAACTACAAAGAGCGTCAGCAAGTGACCGGTAATTCGGGGCAGTCTGTTGCATGGACAGACAGCCAATCGGGTGCTTCTGCCTATGATGACCGTGTGCGTGTTAAGGCTACAGCCACCAGTGTTCTGCTGCCATTGAATGGCCAATGGTCTTTGTCGGGAACCCTTGTGACCGACAGTATCTCTGGTGCGTCCCCCGCTTACCACACCCAGTCATTGTCAAAACTGCAAGACTTTAGACGTGCCGTTGATACATCACTTACCCGCTATCTCCTCAATGGCAAATTGGCGCTTGGTTTGAGTCATTCAGGCGAAAATGATTACATCTCTAGAGCGGTCTCGTTGTTGGCAACGCAAGACAGTGAGGACAAAAACACCACATGGACCGCGGGTGTTGCCATTCAGCACGATGTGATCAATCCAGCCAACCAAATTGTTGCCAACGAAAAAAAGCGAGGTTCCGATTGGTTGTTGGGTGTAACCCAAGTGGTCAGCATGAACGACGTTGTGCAACTGAACGTGGGACATTACAGTGGTCGTGGTTATTTTTCAGATCCCTACAAAATTTACGACGAGCGCCCTACAGACCGTGAGCATCAAACTTTTCAGGCACGATGGAATCACCATGTTTCTGCCTTCAATGGCACGTCTCGCCTGGCCTATCGGTTTTACACCGACACGTGGGGCATTCGCTCACACACCCTAGATGCTGAATGGGTGCAACGTTTGGGCAGTGAGTGGCGTGTGGCGCCGCAGTTGCGTTTGTACTCGCAAAATGCAGCGCGTTTTTATGTGGAAGTTGATCCGCGCATTGCGCCGTTTCCACCCAGCCCTTCACCCAACGCCTTGCATTTCTCTGAAGACCAACGACTGAGTGCATTTGGTGCAGTCACCATGGGCCTAAAGGTCACCCGCCAATTGAGCGTTGACACTGCTGTGGATGTGAAGTTAGAACAATACGGACAGAAGGCTGCTTGGAAATTCACGGGTGTGGGCAGTCAGGGGCTGGCGCCTTTTTATGCGCGCAGCATTCAAGTGGGCATTACGCATTCATTTTGATGTCGCGCACAGATACAAGTTTGTCTGTTCAACGGTTTCCTTTCAGGGCCATGGGCAGTGCCTGTGAAGTGGTGCTGGCGTCCAGTAGCGACAAAGATGCGCAACGCTTGGCGCAGATGGCCATCAGCGAAGTGATCCGCATTGAACGTAAATACTCACGATATATCGCTGACTCGGTTGTTTCCCATGTCAATCAGCAAGCAGGCGTGGCGCCAGTGGCTTGTGATGACGAAACCTGGGCCTTGTTGCAGTACGCCGCAAAGTTGCATGAACAAAGTGGCGGCATGTTTGACATCACATCGGGTGTATTGCGACAAGTATGGAACTTTCAATTGGCAGTTTTGCCCCCTAAAGAAAATATAACTGCTGTGCTCGCCAAAGTGGGTTGGCATAAAGTGCAGCTGCAAAATCAAAGTGTTTTCTTGCCCGATATCGGAATGGAAATTGATTTGGGTGGGTTTGGTAAAGAGTACGCTGCAGACAGAGCAGCGCAAGTCCTACAAGCGCAGGGCGTGAAAAGTGGCCATGTGAACTTGGCTGGTGACATGCGTTTTCTCGGGCCAAAGCCAACGGGTGAGCCTTGGATGATTGGCATTCAAGACCCCAGGCACTCCAGTCAAGTGATCGCCACGTTACCCATGATGCAAGGAGGCTTGGCCACCAGTGGTGACTACGAGCGTTATTTTGAATTGGATGGGCAACGCTATTGCCATGTGATCAATCCGTTGACGGGTTGGCCAGTGACGTATTGGCGTTCAGTCAGTGTGACGGCGCCTGCCACTGTGGTGGCCGGGTGCACCAGCACCATGGCCATGTTGATGGAAGAAAAGGGCCTGGCGTTTTTACAGGCCACAGGTTTTGATTTCTTGGCCATGGATTACACGGGCAAAGTTCATATGCGTCAATGAGTCCTGCAATGTGGTACCAATCAAAAATGGTCTCACCTGCTGTTCACGTCCGTTTAAACTGAAGATGATGAAAATGAAGTTATTGATCGTTGCAATGTTAAGTCTGGTACTGCTGGTCGGCAATGCCCATGCCGTAGAAGCTGGCAAGCCTCTGCCGGCTTTGGGTTTGAGCGAGGTGCAGTCAGCTAAGGGCCAGTTTGTCTATATCGACTATTGGGCCTCTTGGTGCGGGCCTTGCCGCCAGTCTTTTCCTTGGATGAATTCTTTGCAGGCTAAGTTAGGGCCCAAAGGTCTCAAGGTGGTGGCCGTCAATGTGGATGCTAAGCGTGCTGACGCAGACAGGTTTTTGGCGCACACGCCTGCTCAATTTACGATTGCTTATGACCCGCAAGGTTTGTCGGCCAAAACTTTGGCCATCAAAACCATGCCGACTTCGATGCTGGTGAGTCCAGAGGGGGAGGTGCTGTTTGTGCACTCTGGGTTTAAGACGGAGGAGGCCAGGCAGTTGGAGGCGAGGATTTTGGGGGCCATGTCGCGCTAAAGAGATACCCAGTCTGCCCAAGGCTTTAAGCCAAATGCATGCTTAACCCACCCATCGTTAATGTTGATCTGACCCCAATTAACTCAAGTTATCATCCAAAGCAAATTCTGAGGAGCTTGAGGCATGCGCAAATTTTTTTGGTCAGGTGGTTTGCTGGCGATGTTGCTGGCAATGTCTAGCAACGCTCAAACATCGGCCTATCGATTTGCAGGCGTCGACGTGCCCCCACCTCTGCCCATTCAAAATGTTCAAGACGTTCACTGGGGAACCAAAGTGGACGATCCCTATCGATTTCTTGAGCAGGTCAAAGACCCTGCTGTCGTTACTTGGATGCGTGGACAAGCTGACGCGGCCGATGCCATTCTGAATCGTTTGCCGGGACGCCAAACTATTTTTAACACCCTCAAAGAAAAAGATGCAGTGGGTGGCACCGTTGTTTCAAGCATTCATAGAACAGCAGGCAATCGCTGGTTTTATTTGATGCGCCCTCAAGGTCAGTCGCAAGCTAAGTTGGTTTGGCGCGATGGTTTGAGGGGTGAAGAAAAATTGCTGGTCGATCCAGAATTGATCACCAAAGAAAAAGGCAAGCCTCACGCGGTTCAAAGTTTTTACCCTTCACCCGATGGCAAATTGTTGGCTTATGGCATGCACTCATCGGGCTCCGAAATTGGAAATCTTTACGTGATTGATGTGGCGACGGGTAAAGAAGTATTGCCGCCCATTGATCGCATTCGTTTTGCGGGTGTCAGTTGGCGCGAAAACGGATCTGGTTTGTTCTTCTCGCGTTTGCGTCCGGGCTATGAAACCATGAAGTCCACCGAACGCTTTGCCGACACAGGGCGTTATTACTTGGACTTGAAGCAACCGAATCCAGATCATTTGATTTTCAACGCATCGATGTACCCGCAACTCAAGCTGCCATCGTTTGCGACGGGGGGCATCGCTGAGGTGCCCGGATCAGACTTGGCTGCCATGGTGGTTTACTTTGGTGTAGACCGTCGATTGGCCATGTATGTGGCAAAGATGGACGACGTGTTGTCAGGCAAAGCGCAATGGCGCGAAGTTTTTAAACAATCTGACGATGTGCGCGAAGTCGACATTGGGCATGGTCATGTGTATGTGCGCAGTGCTTTGAATGCGCCAAGATTCAAAGTGTTGAAGCTCAAAGTACCCCAGCTCAACTTGTCGCAAGCTGAAACTTTGGTCCCTGAAACTGAGGGTGTGTTGCGATCAATCAGTGTGGCCAAAGATGCTTTGTACGTCACTCGGCGCGAAGGCGTCAATACGGCGCTACTTAGAATTTCAGCAAGTATGCGCGCTGGCGGTCATGATGTTCAAAAATTAACACTTCCCTTAGAGGGCAACGTCAATGTCATAGGCAGCCCAGATCACTCTGAGTTGGTGGTTGCCATCAGCAGTTGGACGCAAGCCTTGCGCCGCTATGTTTATGCTGCCAGCACAGGCCAATTTGAACGTTTGCTTTTGGCACCCCCTGTGGAGCCCGTTCAGAAAGTAGACATTGTGGCGCGCGAGGTCATGGTGCCTAGCCACGACGGTGTTAAGGTGCCGGTCTCCATCATCATGCGCGCCGACGCGGTGCTCAATGGCCAGAATCCCACCATTTTGTATGGCTATGGCGCATATGGCACCACAGAAGAACCCGGCCGCAGTACGGGTGTGATCACCTGGGTAGAGCGGGGCGGTATTTATGCATTTGCGCATGTCCGTGGCGGCGGTGCGCTGGGCAGCCAGTGGCACATGGCGGGTCACAAGACCAGCAAGTACAACACTTGGAAGGATGGTATTGCGGCGGCCGAATGGTTGATTGCCAATGGCTACACAAGTTCTTCTAAGTTGGGCATTTATGGTGGCAGTGCTGGGGGCGTATTTGTGGGACGCGCGATCACGGAACGGCCAGATTTATTTGCAGCCGCTGTACCCTCTGTGCCCGTGTTGGACATGGTTCGCTCAGAGCAGCGCGCCAATGGTGTGGCCAACATTCCAGAGTATGGCTCCGTTAAGGTGGAAGCAGAGTTTCATGCTTTGCTGCGAAACAGTGCTTATCATGCTGTGAAAGATGGCGTTCGTTACCCGGCCACCATGCTGATGCATGGCGTGAACGATTCGCGAGTAGATGTTTGGCAGAGCTTGAAGTTTGCATCGCGCATTGCCGATGCACAAAAAGGTCAACAAGCTGTTTTACTGCGACTCGACTACCAAGCCGGACATGGATCTGGCTCAGGTGCTGATCAAGCGATGCAGCGCACGGCAGATTTGCAGTCTTTTATGCTGTGGCAAATGGGTGAGGCTGGTTTTCAGCCGCAAGCTAAATGACACGTCTTTGGCTTTCGCTCTTCGTCGTTTGGGGGCTCAGTCTTTCAGGCTGCGCCAGCCATACGCGCAGCATGGCCGACAGCATCAGCCCGCAAGACCCTCAATATCAGGCAGCCGCATGTCAGCGGTCGTTTGAGTTGGCGCCACTGCATGACGACATCAAGCTGACGCGTTCCATTGCAACACCGAGCTTGCTGTTGCTGACTGGCGGCGGATATTTGTTGCCTTTGTTGGGCATCAACATAGGTTTGGACGCGTTGGACCAGCTGGACGCTTCGCATGTTTCCAAGGCATGCGGAGGCTTAGGCACACCTGCAAAGAATATTTTGGAGCGGGTTGTGTTGGGAGCAGGGTTCAGTTTTTTTACTGGCAACGTGAAGTTGGGCTCAAATTAAATGTTGGCCAACCCCAATTCAGTATGATCTAACCCACATAGGAGATACAAGCATGCAATTCAGCAAAAGACGTCACTTGATCAAAGGCATTCTCGGCGCTACAGCTCTTGCGATGACTGCAATGACTGCATCAGCACAAAGTACATGGCCCACCAAGCCTGTCAAGGTCATCGTGCCAGCACCTGCTGGCAGTTCGTTGGACGTCATCGTTCGCGGTATGTCCGAAACTCTTAAAGCCCGATGGAGCCAGCCCCTCGTGGTCGAAAACAAACCCGGCGCTGGCGGCACCATCGGCATGGATCTCGTGGCCAAATCTGCGCCCGATGGTTACACCTTGGGTATTGGCTTCAATGGCCCCATCGCGTTTGGTCCGTTCATGTTCAAGAAAATGCCATACGACCCGGCCAAAGATTTGATGCCTATCATCTTGACCACATCGCAGCCCAACGTCCTGGCCGTGCCTGCTGCTCATCCTGCGCAAAACTTCAAAGAGTTTGTGGCTTGGGCCAAAACTCAAGGTGACAAAGTGAGCTATGCATCGGTGGGGCAGGGTAGTTCATCGCACTTGTCGATGGAATTGCTCAAAACCACTGCTGGATTTGAAGCCACGCATGTGCCCTTCACAGGTTCGCCACCAGCGGCCTTGTCGGTTGCGCAAAACGAAACACAAGCCCTATTAGCAGTCGAGCCTGCACTCTTGTCCTTGGTACAAGGCGGACGTTTGAAATTGTTGGCAGTGACCAGCCCTCAGCGCTTGCCCTCACGACCCGACTTGCCTACCGTAGCCGAGTCAGGTTATGCAGGATTTGATGCATTGGCATGGAACGGTTTGTTTGCGCCTGCAGGCACATCGCCCGACATCGTTCAACGCATCAATGCCGATGTCAATGCTGCCATGGCCGATCCAGCGTTTAGACAGAACATGCTCAAACAAGGTTTGATTTTGGAGGGTGGCACTGCATCAAACTTCAAGGGTTTCATTGACAGCGAATCGCGCAAGTGGGGTGCCATCATTAACAAGGCTGGCATCAAGATCGATTAAGGCAATGTCACTTTAAGCCTTGCAATTTGCACTATTTTTTGACAACTTGCAGGGCTTGAGGCATCACTTGTAATTTGATGTCGCGCGCATCGCCAAGTGATTCGCCATCTGCAGAAACTGGTACATTGGCAGCGCTTTTGATCAATGCCGATTTGAATGGCGTGCACTTTATTCTGGCGTGACTCAAATGTGTGCCCGTCAGTAAACGTGGCAACATCAACAAAGTTTGTAGACGATTAAATTGCGAAGCCAGCAACAAGTTTAAATGGCCGTCGTCAATCAACGCATGGGGTACTGCCGGCATGCCGGCACCGTAAGTAGAGGTGTTCAAGCTAGAAGCCAACAAGCAAACGCCCTCATGCACAAGATGGCCATCTGCTTGAACATGCAGAGGCCAATTGCGCAAATTGTGAAGCTCTCTCAAAGTGGCCAATAAATATCGAGGCAGTCCGCGCAAATACTTGGGCCCTGCCAGTGCTCTGTTGCCCACCGATGCATCAAAGCCGACGGCCAAGCTAGAGTGAAAGTAAATGGATCTGCTTTGATTCAGTTCAACCCGACCTATGTCAATCCCTTGCGCTTGGCCAGTCATGGCAAACGCCAAAGCTTCTTGCCAAGACATGCGCTGCAGACCCCAGGCCCGAGCGCAATCATTGCCGCTGCCGTAAGGGACCAAGCCAACTTCATGCCCCCCCTGGAGCAAACCAGGCAGCATTTGATGCAAGGTGCCATCGCCACCGACGACCACAACACGTGATTTGGCGGGTAAGTTTGACAAAACTGTAAGGGCTGAAGCAATCGTTTCTGGCACCGCAATGCGCTGTTGAGAAGTGTTATTGGCATGCGTTTCACACCACGCTTGAATGTTAGGTAGCAACTTCAAGGCGCGCCCACCTGCTGCATGCGGGTTGATCAAAATAAGTGAAGACATGCTTGTATTTTCTGATATTTCAAGACTTAACCCTAAGACCACGAGGGCTTGGTGTTAACCCCAATCAGGCGCTCTCTAAAATCAAGCCCATCTCTGTACAAATTCAATTTGGAATTCTCATGGCTCGACTTGCACTGAAATCAAACGCTTTTAATCGGACATGGCTTTCTGCAGCCTGCTTGGGTTTGATCACTTGGACCACCGTCAACGCGCAATCTCCTGCCGCACCCGCACCCGCAGCCAGTGCTACACCGCCAGCAGCGCCGGGCGCTTTGCGACCCATGAAAGATATTTTGAGGGATGCCAAACCCATTCCTGGGTATTTCACTTTGCATCAAAAGGACGAAAAAGTTTGGATTGAAATCCTTCCCTCGCAATTTGGTAAGCCGTTCTTCTTCTCTTACAACATACCGCGCTCTGTTGGCGAACGCGGCTTGTATGGCAGCCAGATGGGCGGTTCAAAGTTGGTCGAGTTTCACAAGATTGGTAATCAGGTTCAGTTGATTGCCAAGAACACGCAGTTTTTTGCCAAAGAGGGCACACCCCAAGCGCAGTTTGTGTCCGAGTCTTTTTCTGACAGCTTAATGAGCAGTGCTGCGGTGGTGGCGGCCCCTCACCCAGAAACTAAATCTATATTGATCGAGGCCAACGCATTGTTGTTCACTGATATTCCTGGTTATCAAACCCGATTGGAAGCGTCTTATCGCATGCCTTTCAGTTTGGACACCCGCAACACATCTTTCTCCGCCACAAAAAACACAAGCACATTGACGGGCCTAGAGGTTAGAGCACACTTTGGGGTGCCTAGGTTATCTGCACCACCCATGATGCCCTCACCGGTGCCAACCCCTCCACCACCCAGCACTACGCCCGATCCGCGCAGCCTTTTTGTGTCGTTCTTTTACAGTTTCATGCCTTTGCCTGAGCCTATGCAGGTTCGTGTGGCAGACGAGCGGGTGGGTTTCTTTACTGTGCCTCGCACTGACTACACCACCGATTTAAATATCAAACCCAAATCTCATTTGGTCAAGCGTTGGCGCCTTGAAAAGAAAGACCCAGCAGCAGAGGTGTCAGAACCCAAAGAGCCCATTGTGTATTGGCTGGACAAAAACATTCCAGAGAAATACCGTGAGACAGTTGCACAGGGTGTTCTGGAATGGAATAAAGCCTTTGAAAAAGCTGGTTTCAAAAACGCCTTGGTGGTCAAGCAGCAACAGGCCAATGATGACTTCAACAACATGGATGCCAAGCATGCGTCTGTCAGGTGGTTCACAGGCGCAGATGTTGGCTTTGCCATTGGCCCTTCGCATGCCGATCCTCGTACTGGCGAAATATTAGATGCCGACATTGGCATGTCTGATGTCTTTACGCGTGGCGCTCGCAGATCCGTCATTGAAGATTTGGGCCGCGTCCGTGGCGCAGATGGTGAAATGTGTGAGCATGCGGCAGATGCCGCGCAAGAGTTGCATTACGCCTTAGATTTGTTGGAGGTTCGCGGCTTAGAACTTGATAGTCCAGAGGCTGACGCCTTGGCCAAAGCCTATTTGAAAGATGTGATCATGCATGAGGTGGGGCACACCATTGGCTTGCGTCACAATTTTCGGGCTTCCACCATTTATGACCTGAAGAAAATTCAAGATCCTAACTTCACCAAACAAAATGGTGTGGCGTCCTCGGTCATGGACTACAACCCCTTCAACATTTCACCCAAGGGTGAAAAACAAGGTGAGTATGTGATGTCCACTTTGGGCGCATACGACTATTGGGCTGTCGAGTTTGGTTACAAACAATTTGCAGCTGGTCAAGAAGAGCAGGGCCTTGCACAAATATTGTCCAAGGCCAGTCAGCCTGAGTTGCAATACGATTCCGACGAAGACGCAGGCTACGGCAACATGGGCGGTGTCGACCCACTGGTCAATCGCTTTGACTTGGGCTCAGACCCTTTGGCCTATTACAAGCTTCGCATGAAGTTGTCTCGCGAATTGTGGGACCGTTTGCAAAACATGAATTTGGCAACGGGTGAAAGCTATGAGCGCCTGACGCGAAGCTTCCGCAGTGGCTTCAATCAACTCAACCGGGTTGCACCCTTAGCTGCCAAATACATTGGTGGTGTGCACATTCGGCGCGAACGTGCCGGTAGTAAGAACGCAGTGTTTGAGCCAGTTGGCGCTGCCAAGCAAAAAGAAGCATTGGCATTGATCACCAAAGATTTCTTTGGCACAGACAGCTTTAAATTGAAACCTGAGTTCATTGCACGTTTGGCAACCGATCGTTTCGAAAGAACGCAAGCAGACGGCAGCATGCAAACCTCCGTGGCGCGTTTGGTAGCCGGTGTTCAAAAGGAAATTCTGGACCATGTTTACTCACCTGCTGTGGCTACTCGCTTGGCAGAAGTAGGCATGAAGGTGAACGATCCCAAAGAAACCTTGGGCTTGGCGGATGTCTATGACACGCTGCAAGATGCCATTTGGTCTGAAGCCAAAACTGGCCAAGAAACCAGTCTAATTCGCCGCAACTTGCAGCGCGAGCAATTGCGCCGCATGATCGACGTTTTGGTGAAGCCTGCTGGTCCATGGCCAGCCGATGCGCGGAGCATCATGCGTGAGAACGCACGTCAACTGGTCGTTATGCTTGAAAAGGCTAACGCCAAACCAGGCTTGTCCAAAACCACACGGGCACATTACGCTGATGCCTTGGATTCTTTGAATGCCACGCTAAAGGCCTCGATGCAGCGCGCTGCACCTTGACCTTCTCAGAACACAGTCATTCAGCTGCAATGCATCACAATATGCTGCTGCGCTGAATGTCCTGTTGCACCAACAACATGGCAGGCGCACCACTGGTGGCGGTGTAAACGCTGTAGTTTATCCCTGCGCTGTCCAGTACGTTGCCTGTGGTGTTCAAGGTCCAGCCAGTGGTGCTGATTTTGTCGTTGCTGCCGCCCGTCACAGCCACTTGGTGGTAGTTCATCACGCTGGCATTGATGCCTGTTGAACCGCCCGTTGCAGGGCTCCAGCCGCCTGCGCCTTGGCTGTCCAGGGCGCTTAAGTTGGCCCAGTTGCTGCCCGCCATGTCGAGTACATCGGCCACACGGATGGTCAATTCGTTGGCGCCAGTGTTGGTGAGCAAATCAATGCGTTCAATGCTGTTGATTCTGCTACTGCCTTCAATGTTTCCCGCGGAAGTATTGCTGATCAAGGACAGATTCAAATTGAGGGTGCTTGTGCCGCCCAAGCGTAAGGTGTCAATGGCCGCACCCCCATCGATCTTGGCCAATTGAGTCGTGTTGCCACCTGCGCCAAAATTACTTTGAAGTGCCGTGATGGTGGTTTGGTTCAAAACGAAGGTGTCTTTGCCCATGCCGCCCAAGAGCACGTCTGCGCCGTTGGAGGTGAAGGTGTCGTTGCCCATGCCAGCAGAGTTGCTGCCGCCCGCCAATGTTTGAGCGCCGGTAGAGGTGAGGGTGTCGTTGGCGTTGGTACCTGTATTGTCAACCGCACTGCCGGCTGCAAATGCGCCAGTCTTGCTGCCAAAGATGATGTAAGAGCGACCTGTTAGAACATTGCTGTGAGCTGCATCGTACCCATGTGCACCCACAATCAAATCGGCCAAGCCATCGCCGTTGACATCGCCCGCAGCGCCCACCGAGTAACCACTCAAATCTTGGGCACCTTGCCCAATGATGGCAAAGCCGCCAATGTTGTTGCCAACGTCTGTTAAGTTAACTTGCGTGGTGCTGGATTTTCCATACACCACAAAACTGTGGCCGGTGTTAACGCCACCACTTTCGGTTTTAAAGGGCGCACCTAAAATAATGTCTGCCAAGCCGTCGCCATTGATGTCGCCAGCGCTGCTGACGCTGTGACCGCTTTGCTCGTCATCGGTATTGGACACAATGGCAAAACCACCTACACCTGCAGCAACTTGAGCTAAGTCGATGGTGGCATTGGCAGTGTTTCTGCCAAAGACCACATAGGTTTTGCCGCTGTAAGGATTGGCATTGGCCGAGCCACCAATGACGGCGCCAATGATGATGTCACCAAAGCCATCGCCATTGATGTCGCCACCACTGCTCACCGAAACGCCGCTGAAATCAGAGATGTTTTCACCCTTAATCGCAAAACCACCCAAGTTGTTCTTGATGTTTTCAAGGTCAACACCCACGTTGCCTGATTTACCCAACACCACATAGGTCATGCCCGCATTGGTACCGGCCGTATCGTTGAAATACGCGCTAACCAGCAAGTCGGCTTTGCCGTCGCCATTGAAGTCGCCTGCGCTGCTGACCGAGGTGCCGCTTTCCTCGCCGGCTTTCCAGCCGGAAATCACAAAGCCCGGCACACTGCCGCCCACACTGCCCAGCGATATAGTTTGCAATGCTGATAAAGCCGCGCTGCCATAAACGACATAGGTTTTGCCGGTGTTGCCTACCAAACCCGAGACCACTTGGAAGTGGGCACTGATGATCATGTCGACCCAGCCGTCACCGTTAACATCGCCTGCGCTGCTGACTGAAAAACCAGCCGTGTCAAACGTGCTGGTAATGCTGAGTGCATCGGGTGTGGCGCCCAATGCCGAAATGTCCTTTTGGTATTCCGCCAAACTGCCTGTCGTTGAATTCGCTTTTCCGTAGACCAAGAAGGCGCCACCTGGGTTGGTGCTGGCGGCATCCTGCGGCATGCCAATCAACAGGTCGGCCAGGCCGTCGTTGTTCATATCACCCACACCGGCCACCGAGAAGCCCAGCCATCCCTTGTTGACGCTGTAGGTGTAGTAGTGGCCATTGACCTGACCTGAACCACTGTAACCTTTGGGCACCAGGCTGGTGTTCTGACCGCCTTCATACAAAACGACACCGCCACCTTGGGTGCGCAAGGCGGTGTCGGTAAAGGTGTTGAGCGGTGCGCCCATCACCACATCGCCATACCCATCGCCATTGAAGTCGCCAGCCAAGCTGACCGCAAAGCCAAAGTACGAACCCGTGTTAGGCGCTTCGATGGCGTACCCACCAATGTTGTTGGCAATGTCGTCCAAGTAAATGGCGTTTTTGAAGGTATTGACGTTGAGGGTGGGAGAGTTGCCCTCAAGACCGACATTGCCAGCGGTATCTCTGTAGCTGCCGGCTGTCACTGTGATGCTGGCCGCAACCAAGGCTGTGTCTGCAAAGGGTGTGTATACCGCTGTGCGCGTCAGACCTGTACCAGAAATGGCGCTGAGCGTGCCTTGTGTTACCACTACATCGCCGGTGGTGCCATCCCAAGCAAAGGTGCTGCCAGGGTCTTTACTGAAAGTGAAAGTGATGTTGGCGGTTTGGCCCATGCCCACGGTCGACAAGTTGGATGTAATGACCACCGTGGGTACGGCTGTGTCGTAGCTGATCGAGACTGTGCCGCTGGCAGAACCCAAATTGCCCGCAGCATCTTGATAGCTGACATTCTTGACGGAGACGGTGGTCGTGCCCGCATTGACGTTGGCGGGTGGCGTGAAATCAAAGCCTCGCATGACACCCACTTGTTGGCTTAGAACGGTGCTGAGTGCCACGGTACCTGCGCCTGTCACAGTCAAATCGCCAACGCTGCCATCCCACGTGAAGCTGGTTCCTGGGTCTTCACTGAAAGTGAAATAAACCCGTGTGGTTTGACCGGCAATGAGGTTGCTTGAATTGGCCCGTCCTGTAACGGTTGGTGCAATGGTGTCAATGCTAATGCTGGGCGTGGTACCCGCTGTACCCAAATTGCCTGCAGTGTCTTGATAGCTAAGTGCCGTGACAGTGATACTCGCATTGCCACTGGTCAAATTGGCGGTGGGTGTAAAAACTGCCGTGCGCGTGAGTCCTGTACCACTGACAGCACCCAGTGTGCCGCCTGTCACGGCCACATCACCCGTTGTGCCATTCCATGCAAAACTGTTACCGGGATCCTCACTGAAGGTGAAGGTGATGCTGGCGGTACCGCCCGCTTTGACGGCAGAGACATTGGACGTAATGGCCACAGAAGGCGCAACCGTGTCAATGCTGATGGCAGGTGATGTGCCTGCGCTGCCATTGTTACCCGGCACGTCTTGGTAGCTGTTGGCCGTCACCGTGATGCTGGCATTGCTGCTGGCTGTATTGGCTGTTGGTGTAAAAGTAGCAGTCCGTGTCAGTCCAGTACCGCTGATCGCGCCCAATGTGCCGCCAGAAACACTGATGTCACCTGTTGAGCCATCCCAAACAAATGTACTGCTCGGATTTTCACTGAAGGTGAAGGTGATGGTGGCCGTTTCGCCTGATTTCAAACTTAATTTGTTGCTTGTAATGGTGAGACTGGGGGGCGTTGTGTCGACCTTTGCCCCCGAATTGATCAGACCTGAAAAAAGCGGGCTGGCAGTGTTGCCAGAGCGGTCTTGAATGGTTGCACCATTCAATGCCAATGAATTGGCCACAAGGCTTACGCCATCGGTATCTGTTTGACCAGGTAAAACTGTGTAGATGAACCTTTTTCGAAGTTCATCTGTGTCAGTCGTAAAGCTGGCCTTGACAACAGTACTGCCAATGAGCAAATCAACTGTAGGCAAGCCATTGCTTGTATCAACCATGGCTCGTTCTGGGTAAAAAAGAAACGCGACAATTTCTTCACCCGCTTTGACTGTCACCGAGTTAGTGTTGGGTAACTGTACAGAAGAAATGCTCAGTCCCAAGGTGTCTATTGAAATGCTCGGTGTGCTGCCCAGTGTGCCTGCATTACCGGCTAAATCGTTGTAGCTGCCTGCAGTTACCGCAATGCTGGCATTGCCGCTGGCCAAATTGGCGGTGGGTGTGAAGATGGCGGTACGTGTGAGCCCTGTGCCACTGATGGCACTCAAGGTGCCGTTGCTGAGCGTGATGTCGCCTGCGCTGCTATCCCAAACAAAGGTACTGCCTGGATCTTCAGAAAACGAGAACGTGATGTTGGCGGTTTGGCCAATCAATAACTTTGATTTATCACTCGAGATGCTCACCGTGGGAGCGGTGGTGTCTACTTTGTAGGCAAGGTTGTCTGGTCGGGCAATGGCGGTGAGCACTGCGTTGTTGCCAGCGTTGTCTTTGATAGAGCCGCCATTCAGTATCAAGGCATTGACGGCATAGCTCAAACCATTTGCATCGTTCTCGCCTGCCGCAACCGTGTAGTTGAACAATAAATCGGTGGTGCCAGAGCCGGAAATATAGGTGGCCGAGTTGCTGGCGCCGCCAATGTTCAAAACCACCTTGGGGTTGCCACCTGTGGCATTGACGGTGACAGCTTCACTGAAGATGGCTGTGATTTGGACCACATCATCCGCATTCAAAATGTTGCTCACCTTGCCGCTGGCGCCAGTGATGTTCATGCTGGAGAGGGTCGGCACACCTGTGTCGATGGACACGCTGGCACTGCTGCCTACTTGGCCTGGGTTGCCAGCCAAGTCGGTGTAGACAGCCGCGGCTGTTGACACGACTCCGGCTACTGTGCTGCCAGCTGTGGGCGTGAAAGTTGCAGTGCTGACATAGTTGGCGCCACTTAGTACAAAGGGGCTGAGGGCGCCGAGTGTGCCGCCAGTGACGGTTAAATCGCCTGCAGTGCCATTCCAAGTGAAGCTGGTGCCTGTTTTGTCGTTGGCTGTGACGGAGAGGGTGGCCGTTTCGCCTACTTTCAGCGAAGCCACATTGAAGGCCAGAGACACGGCAGGGGCAAGCGTGTCAACCATGTACAGGTTGTTGCTGCTCACGGCGGCAGAGGTGGGTGTCGATGTGTTGCCGCTGGCATCCGTGAGCACAGCGCCATTCAAGCTGAGCGCATTGAGTGCTATGGCAATGCCATCGACATCGTTTTGCCCTGCCGCAATGGAGGTCGTGAACACCAGCGTGCTGCTGCCTGCGCCCGACACATAGCTTGCCTGCACGATGCTGCTTCCCACCAGCAAGGCAAGCGTGGGTGAGCCGCCCGCAAGATTCAAATTGACGACTTCGTTGAAGCTAACGCTGACGGTGGCGGTGTCACCTTCGTTCAGATAAGCGTTGAGAATGCCGGTTGAACTGCTGAGTGCAATGCTTGAAATGGTGGGCGCCAGGGTGTCAAGGGTGAGGCTGGGCGTGCCGCCAGCGCTGCCGTTGTTGCCAGCAGCATCTTGATAAGTACCGGCACTCACAGAAATGCCGGCTGTGCCTGCGTTCGAACTAGGCGTCGGGGTGAACACCGCGGTGCGCGTAACGCCAGTGCCCGAAATGGCGCTCAAGGTGCCATTGCTGAGTGTCACATCGCCCGTAGTGCTATTCCACTCAAACGTGTTGCCCGGATTTTCGCTGAAGGTGAAGGTGATGTCGGCCGTTTCGCCCACTTTGAGTTGGCCTACATTGGACGTGATGCTTAAAAACGGCGCGGTGGTGTCAACTGTAAAGCTACTGTTGTCGGCAGTCGCCGGCACGCTGATCGTGGTGGTGTTGGTGCGCGGGTCTTTTAAAGTGCTGCCGTTCAAGGACAGTGAATCAGCATTCAAGGCAATGCCATTGGCATCGGTCTGACCTGCAAGAATGGTGTAGGTGAACAACAAGTCTGTGGTACCTGCACCAGACGCATAGTTGGCATTGACCGTGCTGCCGCCAATTTGCAAAGCCACAGTGGGCGAGCCTGAGGCCGTGTTGAGTGTTTGCGCTTCAGAAAAGTGCGCAGTCACAGTCACCACATCGCCTGCGTTTAGGGCGTTATTTTGCACGCCTACAGCGCTGGTAATTTGCACATCCATCAAGGTGGCAGGGGAGGTGTTGACCACCAAACTGCCCAGCGTGTTGCCTGCACCCAAGTTGCCGGCACTGTCGGTGAACAAATCGTTGTTGACGGTGATGCTGGCGCTACCGCCCGTCAAACCTTGTGTTGGCAAAAATGTGGCGGTGCGCGTGAGGCCTGTGCCTGAGAGGGCAGACAGTGTGCCGTTCACTAGGCTCACATCGCCGGCACTGCCGTTCCATGTGAAAGTGCTGCCTGGGTCTTCACTGAAGGTGAAGGTGATGAGCGCTGTTTCGCCACTCAAGAAAGTGCTGCGACTGCTGCTGATATTCACCACGATTGGTGCTGTGGTGTCGACCAAATAGTTGGCGTTGTCAGACACGGCGGTAAAGGTCAGGGTGGGTGTGTTGCCCGCAATGTCGGTGAGGACTTTGCCATTCAAACTCAGGCTATTGGTATTGATGGCAATGCCGTTGACATCGGTTTGGCCATTCAAAATGTTGTAGTTGAAAACCAGCTGAGCGGTGCCGGCGCCCCAAACATATTGCGCGCTGACCACAGTGCTGCCAATGGTGAGGTCAAGGCTGGGTGTACCCACGTTGGCATTCAAGAAAACGGCCTCCGTGAAATTGACAGCGACCGACACCACGTCGCTTTGGTTTAACATACTGTTTTGAACGCCTGTTGCGCTGAGCAAGGCCACGCTGGCCACTGTGGTTGTGGTGGTGTTGACACTGATGTCTGCTGATTTGTCAGTTACGCCTGCTGATGCCTCTTGGCCGATGTTGCCAGCCGCATCGGTGTAGCTGTTGAGCGCAATGGCTACATTGGCCGTGCCTGCACTGACCCCAGATGTGGGGGTGAGCATCGCTGTGCGCGTCAGTGGATTGCCAGTCGCGCTAAGGGCGCTCAATGTGCCACCGGTCACCACCAAGTCGCCACTGGTGGCGTTCCACACAAAGCTGCTGCCTGTGTCTTCACTGAAGGTGAAGGTGATGGTAGCGGTTTGTCCAGAGATCAAATCGCTGGTGCTGCTGCTCACAGCTGCTGTGGGGCGCGTGGTGTCCACCAAATAATGGACGTTGTCTGTGACTGCGATAGACGTGAGTGTGCTGTTGTTGCCCGAAGCATCTTTCAAAGTGCCGCCATTGAGGTTCAATGCGTCTGCGCCAATGGCCACGCCATTGCTGTCGTTCTGTCCGCTGGCCACTGTGGCGGTGAACACCAAGGCGTTGCTGCCCGAACCCGAAACGTAGGCCGCTTGGACAGAAGTGCCCCCTACATTGAGCACCAAATAAGGCGTGCCTCCCGAGGTGCTGACCGTGATCACGTCATTGAAGGTGATGGTGGCACTGAGCGTGTCGCTCGCATTCAAGTTGTAGATGGTGGCGTCTGACGCACTGGTCAAGCCACCTGTTGAGCCAGTCAGCGCAAGGGTGGTGATGGTGGGTGCCAGGGTATCTAAATTGAGCGTGGGTGTGGTGCCTGCAGCGCCATTGTTGCCAGCAACATCTTGGTAGCTGTTACCAGTGACTGTAATGCTGGCCGTTCCACTGCCTTGGTTGGTACTGGGTGTGAACACGGCTGTGCGAGTGAAGCCTGTGCCATTGATGGCACTCAAACTGCCGCCTGTTATCACCACATCTCCCGATGTGCCATCCCACGCAAAGCTGGTGTTTGGATCTTCAGAAAACGTGAAGGTGATGGTGGCAGTGGTACCTGCTGTGAGTGTCGAAATATCTGAAGTGATGGCCACAGTGGGTGATGTGGTGTCTACCATGAATGCGGCATTGCTGGTCACGGCCAACAAGCCAATGCTACTGGTGTTGCCACTGGCATCTTTGAGGGTGGCGCCATTCAACAGCAAGGCATTGACCGGGATGGAGACGCCATCGGTATCGGTTTGATCACTGGCGATGGTCGTGGTAAAGACCAAGGCATTGGTGCCTGCGCCCGATACATAGGTGGCATAGACAGTGCTGGCGCCAACACTCAATTTAAAAGTTGGTAATCCACCATCTGTGTTCAAGTTAATGACGTCGCTGAAAGTGGCCGTCACACTCAAAGTGTCACCGGCGTTGAGTGTGTTGTTGAGCTTGCCCGTTGAACCGCTCAATGCCACGCTGCTGATGCTGGGCGCCAAAGTGTCAATGCTGATGCTGGGGGTGGTCCCTGCTGTACCCAAGTTGCCGGCCGTATCGGTGTAGCTGAAGTCGGCTACGGTGATGCTTGCAGTGCCACTGCCTAAATTGGCGGTGGGCGTGAAAGTACTGCGACGCACGTTGCCCAAGCTTGTCAGCGCGCTCAAGGTGCCGCCGGTTACGGTGACATCTGCCAGAGAAAAGCTTGTCTCGGGGTCTTCAGAAAACGTGAAACAAATCAAGCTGGTTTCGCCGCTCTTCAATGTTGCAACGGAAGAGGTGATGACCACGCTGGGTGCTGTCGTGTCAACGGGGTACAAGATGTTGTCGGCCACACTGGCATTGCCCAGCGTGACGCTGTTACCCGGCACACTTTTTAAAGTGCTGCCATTGAAGGTGAGGGCGGTCGAGGGAATAGCAATGCCATTGGCATCCTCTTGCCCTGCCAAGAGGGTGTAACTGAACACAAAGTCGGAGGTGCCGCTGCCTGACGCATAGGCCGCTTGAACGACGGTGCTTCCAATCATCAGACTCAAAGTGGGTGACCCCCCTGTGGCATTGAGCACAATGGCTTCGCTGAATACCACTTTGGCAAAAATCACATCGCCCGCATTAAGCAAGTTGTTGACCGCACCCGTGGCGCTACTCAGGCCCAACTGGCTGACGATGGGTGTGGACGTTGCATAGGTGAGTAAAGGTGTGGTGCCAGCGCTGCCTGTGTTGCCTGCGGCATCGGTATAAGTACCTGAATTGACAGATATGTTGGCCGTGCCTGACACCACATTGGCGGTGGGCGTGAACGTGGCTGTGCGCGTTATGCCAGTACCGCTGATGTTGCTTAACGTGCCACCACTGACCACCACGTCGCCCGCATTGGACGCCCAGACAAAACTGTTGCCAGGGTCTTCGCTGAAGGTGAATGTGATGCTTGCGACTTCACCCGATTTCAAGGTGGCCACATCTGAGGTGATGCTGACGGTTGGCGCAGTGGTATCGACCAAATACAGCGGGTTATTGGCCACTGCGACAGAAGAGATGACGCCGGTGTTGTCAGCGTTGTCTTTCAAGGTGGCACCGTTCAAGCTGAGTGCGTTGTCGGCAATGGCAACACCATCGATGTCGGTTTGGCCGCTGGCAATGGTGGTGCTAAACACCAAAGCGCTTGTGCCTGAACCCGACACATAAGTCGCTTGTACCGTGCTGCTGCCAATCATTAAGGCTAGCGTGGGCGAGCCTGCGCTGGTGTTGAGCGTGACCACTTCATTGAAGGTGACAGTGGCGCTAAGGGTGTCGGCGGTATTGAGCAGTTTGACAGTGGCATCCAGCGGGCTGGCCACAGCGCCAGTGGCACTGCTGAGGGCAAGACTTGCGATGCTGGGTGCAAGGTTGTCAAGACTGAGATTCGATGAGACGCCGACGATTCCGTTATTGCCAGCAGCATCTTGGTAACTGTTGGCAGTAACGGTGATGCTGGCACTGCCGCTGGCCAAATTGGCGCTGGGTGTGAACACAGCCGTGCGCGTGAGGCCCGTGCCTGTGAGTGCGCTCAACGTGCCGCCGGTCACAACGACATCCCCCACGCTGCCATCCCATGCAAAACTGTTGCCAGTATCCTCTGACAATGTGAACGTGATGTTGGCGGTATCACCCGCTTTCAACACGCCAATGTCGGAAGTGATGATCACAGTGGGTACGGTGGTGTCCACTAAAAACAGCGGGTTGGCCATGACTGCCGCACTGGTGATGACACAGGCATTGCCGGCGGCGTCGGACAAGATGGCACCGTTGAGGGTCAAGGCGTTGAGTGGCAATGACACGCCGTCGGTGTCGTTGAGGCCTGCCACGATGGTGGCCGTGAAAACCCAAGTAAGGGTGCCAGTGCCCGACACGTACGCGGCCTGCACCATGCTGCTGCCAATTTGCATAGCGAGCGTCGGTGAGCCACCCGTCGCATTGAGTGTGACCTCATCGTCAAAGCTGACGGTAGCGCTGAGGGTATCTCCGGCATTCAAGGTGCGGTTCACAGCACCTGTGGCGCTGCTCAGAACAATGGACGTGAGATTGGGCGGCGTGGTATCTGAAGGCGGTGTTGGTGGCGGGGGAGGCGGGGGTGGTGCTGGGTCAGGATCCGGTAGAGGAGGAGGAGGAGGAGGAGGAGGAGGAGGAGGAGGAGGAGGTGGTGGTGGTGGTGGTGGTGGTGGATCTACCTTGACCTCAAAGGATTCAGCGCTGCGAACCGACACATTTCCTGCCAAGTCAACGGCGTAGAGATGGTAGACAGCTGCAGGCAGGCCGCTCAATGAAAGGGGTGTGTTGCTTTGGACGATGTCAATGGCCACACTTTTGGAAACAAGCGGGCTGAGATTCTCCAAATCACTCAAGCTGAGAATGATGCTGGTGCTAGGCACCACATATGCTTTGCCCAGTTCATTGCTTTGAACTTGGAGGGTACCTGACTGTGTTTGCGTCAGGGTAAGCGAGCCTGCCTCTAGTTTGGCGATGGGAGCCGTGGTGTCCACCAAGTGCAAAGGGTTGCTCAGAACTGCACTTGCCGTGTTGAGGGTGGCTCTGCCTAGGGCGTCTTGAAGGCTTGCGCCATTCAACTGCAGTGCGTTGCTTGCAATGGCCACACCATCCAGGTCGGTCTGGTCTTTTACGATACTGGTGACAAAGAGCAGTGCGTTGGTGCCCGATCCCGAAACATAACGTGCTTCTACAGTTTGTGTACCAATGACTAAATGAAGTGTAGGGCTGCCACTGCGTGTGTCTAAGTTCACAACCCCGCTGAACGAAACAGTGGCTGTAAGCGTGTCACCAGCGTTCAATCGATGGTTCATCTCGCCCGAAGCACTGGTCAGCGCCATGGATGTGATGGTGAGCGGGGGGATTGCTGGCGGTGGAGCAGGCGGTGGTGGGGTTGGGGTGGGTGTGACAGGCGTGTCTTTCCCGCCGCCACTCAAGGCAATCACGCCCAGTACAGCCCCTGAAATCTCTGTCAAACCAATGCTGGCGACAGCCGGTGCTGCTGGAAAAAAGGCCAATGCACTGCCTGGATTGAGCAAGGCCACCTTGCACTCGAGAACATCATCGCGCTCGGTCCAAACCAAACTTTCTGGGACTTCAAGTGCTTCCCTGGGCAAATACGCTGTGACCTGAACTTCTTCGCAAGCTTGATTTTGAAGTTTGTAAACGGGTGCGTTGGGTACAGGGGAGTTGCTCGCTGCAAAATAATCTTGCAACTCCAGTGCTACTTGATCGTCCACCAAGACTTGAAGGTTCTTTTGGGAACGAAGCAGCTTTTGCCCTTTGAGGTGACCGCCTGCTTCTTTGTCGATGAGTTTGTATTCATAGCCTGGCTGTGTTTTGACAAGCAGAGGCTTGATGACTGGAGAGGCTGCATCGGGGACCGTGTTCAACTTGGCCAGTTGAATGGTTTGTACGCGACCATCGGGCGTGGTGGCTTGAAGTTGAACGTTTTTGATCATGCTAATTTACCGCTCATGCAGTGCGCCGGAGAATGCTTTTTGGACAGGTTTGGCAAGGTACTGAAGGACCGACCTGGAGCGAGTTCGAATGTCAAGAGTGGTTGTCATGCCTGGCTTGAGGTCACTCAGGCGCAAGGGATGGGAGGCATGGTTCGACAAAAATGCCGCACTGCCAAGCGTGTGAACCGACTCAGAAGTAATGTTGGGATCTATTTGCACCTGCACACGGTAAAAGGCTTGTGTGGCACCAGAGGCATTGCTGTCGGTTAAAGTATCCGAACTGATGTAGCTGAGGGTGCCATTCAGCATGCCATACACGCTGTAATCGAAGGCGTCCAACTTCAAACTCACGGGCTGACCGATGCGCAGTTCACCAATGTCACTCGGATTGATTTTGGCTTCGACAATGTAGCCACCTGTGCTGGGCGAAATGTGCATCAGCTCATCGCCTGCGCGCAAAACGCCCCCCACTGTGTTGATGCGCATGAATTTGACAACGCCATCTACTGGCGTTGTGAGCACACTGTGGTCCAACAAACTTTGGCGTTCGTCCAGCTTGAATTGGTTGGCAGATATGTCTTCCTGCAAGCGAATCACATCTTGCTTGGCATCTTGCAAATATTTGTTTTGGACGCTGGCAATGCGGCCTTGCGTTTCATGCACCTGACGTTGCGCGCGCATCAACTCCAATTGGCTGGCATCGCCTGTTTTCAAAAGCGATTGGCTCATGCGCAATTCGTCTTCAGAAATTTCTAAGCTGGCCCTTAGAAGTTTCAATTCATCCAAGTGGCCTTGTTTTTTTTGCGCAAAGACTTGCGTTTGGCTTAATTGAAAGGCGCTACTTGCAGCGTCATTTATGTTAAACGCCAGAGCCTGACCTGAGGCCTCTGCGTTAGCCCTGGCCAAAGCAGCGTTCAATGCGCTCAGCTTGGATTTAACTTCTTGGTAACTGGCTTCAGCGCGCGTGGTTTCAAGCAAGGCAAGTGCTTGACCTGCATGCACTTGCTGACCTTCTGTCACCAGTAATTTGGTCAACACCCCACCATCAGCCGCTTGGATGATTTGATTGCGCGAGACGGCAATCACTTGCCCGTTACTTCGCACAGTTTGGTCCATGTGCGACAAGCTTGCCCAGGTTAAAAAGCTCAGCAAACCTAAAAGGAGCAATCGCGTGCCTGTGAGTTGTTGCCAACGCGTGAGCCAAGCTTCAAAGAAGGGCCGGTGAGACTTGGAATCTTGTGTGTTCATGCTTGAAGTTGTCTGAGCACTTGCTCTTTGGGGCCATCCAGCAAAACCTCGTGTTTGGCAATGACGACCAAGCGATCGACCAGGGTTAGCATTTCCGGTTTGTGGGTGACCAAAACCAAGGTGTCTTGAGGTCGAAGGGCTTGTTGAAGAGCTCGTGTTACGTGATCGGCCAGTTGACGGTCCATGGCAGCTGTGGGCTCGTCCATCAACCAAATGCGCGGACGCCTTAAAAAAACGCGCGTCAAATTAACCAGCTGGCGCTGTCCACCCGACAAGCCATGGCCACCTTCTTGGATCGGTAAGTCAAAGCCCATGGGGTGGTTGGCCAATACAGCATGATGAAGTCCGGTTTGATGTGCCACGCCATTCAGAATGTCGTCACCAGGATCTGTCATGCCTACCAACAAGTTGTCGCGTAGCGTGCCCTCAAACAAGCGACCCTCTTGCTGCAGATAGCCAAGTTGCTCTGCCAGCAATGGTTTGGCAATGAACGCCAAATCGACGCCATCGAGGGTGATGCCACCCACTTGCGGTTTGTACATGCCGCTGAGCAAACGCAACAAGGTCGTTTTGCCCGCACCGATCGGTCCTAAGATACCAATTTTTTCTCCGTTGCGGATTTGTAGCGTGTTCACTTTCAGGGCGGCTTGTTGCCCGTACCCATACATCACTTCTTTAAGGGTGTAATTGCCCTGCACCGCATCCAAAACCACAGGTGTTTGACCATGATGGTCGTCAGGCAGTTGCCAGAGTTGGTCGAGGCCTTGAAGTGCCGATTGGCAATGTCCCCATTGAATGAGTTGAGAAGGCAAGGCCGCAATAGGCTGCAGGATGCGGTTGGACAAAATGGAGCACGCAATGAGGCTGCCCATGCTGAGCTCGCCTCTGGAAATCATCAGTGCACCCGATGCCACCAACACCACATAGGCAATTTGCTGCAGGGCTTGCAGGTGGTGTTGGGCTGATTCGCTGATTCTGCGCAAGCGCATTTCTTCGCCGCGCGCTGTATCCGAAATGTTCTGCCACAAACTGAGTTGACGCCAACCCCCTTGTCCTGACTTCAAGGTTTCTGCGCCTTCAATGGCCTCTACCAGCAGGCCTGTTTTTCGCATGTTGGCCAACGCCACTTGGTGACTGCGCTTTTCTATTTCATGCAGACCTTGCAAACCGACCATCAGGGACAACAACAAAAACACCGCAGGGATCAGGGCCAGCCAGCCCGCCATGGTCCACAAGGCGAAGGTGAACACCAAGGCAAAAGGAGCGTCGATCAGCATTTGCGTGGCCGACCCCGTTAAAAATGCGCGCACACTTTCATAGGCCTTGATTTGGCCTGCCAGGCTGCCCACGCTGGTGGGCAATTTGTCCATTCGAACTTGAAGCAGTCGCATGAACACGTCACGTCCCAAACGCTGGTCGACCGCTTCGATGATTTTTTCGTTCAAATCGGATCGCAATCGACGCGCCAACCATTCAAACGCAATGGCAATCAGCACGCCCAAACTCAAAACCCATAAGGTGGCGCTGGCACCTGTGGGTACCACGCGGTCGTAGATTTGCATGCTGTAAAAGGAAATGCCCAGCGCTACAAAATTCAACATGACGCCGTTCAGGCTGGCATCGATCAAGGTACTTCGATGCTTTTGAATTTCCAGTTTGATCAAGTGCCAGACGGGGCTGTTGGATCGCTCAAAGGGTATCCTGAAATCGACCTTGACCAAAGCCAAAGAACTTAAGTGATGTTGCGTTGATTCGCCCTCTGCCGACTCCAGCACCCATTGCGATTGACTGTTGTAGCTTTTGAGAACACGCCAAGTGCCTTCATGGTCGACGGCGAGGCATGGCAACTGGGATGGATCGATGCTGGCATTGTTAAGCCATTGCACAGATTTCCAATTCATTTGCGACTTTAAAAGTTGCAACGTTTTTTGCGCTGACGGAGCTTGCGCTTTGTCGATGCAAGCGATCAACGCATGCTTGTCCAAACTTTGGCGTTGCAGTTGCGCCAAACGTTGCAGAGCAGCTTGCAGTGAATTCATGGCGCAGCCTGCCAAGCCCACGAAGATGTGCCATGCGCTTGAAGGTGCAATCGTCCAATGCTTTGCAGCCAAGCCATCTCGTTTTCGATGATGGCCAGTTCAGCCTGCGAAGTTTCTCGGGCAGCATTCATCACATCGATCCAAGTTTTCTTGCCATTGATAAATTGACGCTCCCAAGCGTCTTGAATTTCTTGGGAAGACTCTAGGTTGAGAAGCAGCATCTCCGACTTGCTTTGCCTTGCATTGGCATTCAAAAAATCGGTTTGAACGGCTTCCAACACACTTCTGCGAGCCGCCACAATTTCTTGCAAGCTGCCACTGTGTTTGTTTTGCAAAGCTGCCAGCTGGTACGCCAAACCAAGGCCTGCACCCGTACTGGCACTGAGTCCTACAAAGACCCGGTTGGTGTTGGGCATGTTGGCGTAGGTGTAGTTGCCACGTTGATGTTCTGCGCGAACAAAAACTTCTGGGTGCAAGGCTGAGCGTTTTTCGGCCACCTCGGCCAATTGCAGTTGCGCAACGCGTTCAAGACGACGGATCAAAGGCGAGTTGTCCAGGCTGATGGCTTCCCAGTGCGGCAAAGCTTGCGTCAAGGCGAGTTCATTCACTGCTTGTAGATGGATGTTTGGATGAATCAGCGTTTGACCCAAGTTTTTGGCCTCTGGCACCCATTGCGTCAAGCGGATCCAAGCTTGGTTTTCTTGCTGCAAAGCATTGAACCGATCTTGACGGACTTGCACCAAGCGCAAGTTGGCATAGTTCACTTCATTCAGTGGCGACAAGCCTTGTTGAGCGCGGCGCGTTATTTTCTGAAGCAGTTGCATTTGCACTGTTTCACTTTTTTCCAATATTTGTTGCTGGCGCTGCGCCATGACCAACTCTGTCCAGGCTTGAAGCGTTTTCAAAGCCAAGCCTTGTTGAATTTCGATCAGGCGTGCATGTTCGATGGCTTGTGTGGCGATCGCCTTGTTGGACTGAGCCGTGAGTCTGCCGCCTGTCCAAAGGGGCTGTTGGAGCCTGAAGCTTAGAACCTGAGGTGTGCCTGTGTAGGCTAGATCAAGCGATTGCGTTTGTACGCGTTCTATTGAGATGGAGGGTGTTGGCCAATATGCTTGCTGCGTGACCTTGATGTCCATGCCAGCCGCTTGTAAGTTCTGGATTTGACTTTGGACCTGAGGATGTTCGGCTGTGACCTTCTGCAAAAGAAGGGGTAGCAGGGGAGACACGACAGAAAAAACGGACGGCTGTGCAATCAGGCCAAATTCAGGATCTTTTGCGTTGGAATAAAGCGGCAGTGCGCTTATCAACACAAAAATACATAGCAGGGGAACCCTATATATTCTTTTGTATTTGTAAAAATTATTCAATAAAACTGTAAGTTGTATTCAATACTAGCACGCGCTCAAGCACTTGTTGTGTGGGAGCACCTTCTATTTGCAAACGTACTTCCCTTTCAGCTTTGTTTTTGTTGTTTGGGCTACTAAGAGGGTTATGATCGAAATTAGCCCTGTAATTTGCAGGGCATTTTGAGGTTCAAATGTGAATATTTAGGTATTCAATTTGAGGATTTTATGCCAACTTTTTTGGAGATGCTGATGCAACGTCGTTTTGTTCTTCCCATCCTGGTTTCTGCTGTGACGGGTGTCGCCGCTTTGTCTGCCGCGCCCCTGGCCATGGCCCAGGCCAAGGATTTGAAAATTGCACACATTTACAGCAAGACCGGTCCTTTAGAGGCCTACGGCAAGCAAACGCAAGTGGGTTTGATGATGGGTTTGGATTACGCCACAGGTGGCACCATGCAAGTAGGCGGTCGCAAGTTGGTGGTGATCGAGAAAGATGACCAAGGCAAGCCCGATTTAGGCAAGAATTTGTTAGCCGCCGCTTATGGCGATGACAAAGTCGACATTGCTGTGGGTCCTACGGCTTCACCCGTCGCATTGGCCATGTTGCCAGTGGCCGAAGAGTACAAAAAGATTTTGCTGGTCGAGCCCGCCGTGGCCGATTCCATCACGGGCGATAAGTGGAACAAATACATCTTCCGCACTGGACGCAACAGCAGCCAAGACGCTATTTCCAACGCCGTGGCTTTGGACAAAGCTGGCTACACCATTGCCACTTTGGCGCAAGATTCTGCATTTGGCCGTGATGGCGTCAAGGCGTTTCGTGAGTCATTAAAAACAGCCAAGCTGGTTCACGAAGAATACCTGCCGCCAGCCACCACCGATTTCACGGCAGGTGCGCAGCGCTTGATTGACAAGCTCAAATCACAGCCTGGTCGCAAAATCATTTTCATCATCTGGGCAGGCGGCAATCCTTTCAAAATTGCCGACATGGACTTGAAGCGTTATGGCATTGAAATTGCCACGGGCGGCAACATTCTTCCAGCCATGGTTGCCTACAAGCAATTCCCAGGCATGGAAGGTGCTGCTTACTATTACTTTGGCATGCCCAAAAATACAGTCAACGACGCTATGGTGGCACGTCACTACACGCAGTTCAAATCACCGCCTGATTTTTTCACGGCAGGTGGCTTTGCATCTGCCATGGCCTTGGTCACTGCTTTGAAGAAAACCAATGGCAATACCGATGCCAACACATTGATCACCGCCATGGAGGGCATGAGCTTTGACACCCCCAAAGGCAAGATGACTTTCCGCAAAGAAGATCACCAAGCTATGCAAAGCATGTACCACTTTAAAATTAAAGTAGACCCTGCTTTTGCGTGGGGTGTGCCAGAGTTGATTCGCGAAATCAAACCTGAAGAAATGAATGTTCCAATTCGCAACAAGCGCTAAGGTGACGTCAGTTGGGCGTTTTACAAACGCATGAGCTCACAGTCCGCTTCGGCGGGCATGTGGCGGTCAATGCGGTTTCTTGTCGTTTTGAGCCAGGCACCTTGACGGCCATTGTGGGCCCCAATGGTGCTGGCAAAACAACCTATTTCAACCTGATCTCTGGTCAACTACCGGCCAGCGAAGGCCGCGTGCTCTTGCACGGTCGTGAACTGACGGGTTTAAGTGCTTCAGCAAGAACACGTGCTGGCTTGGGCCGTGCGTTTCAGTTGACCAACTTGTTTCCCAACTTAACGGTACTTGAAAACGTTCGACTTGCCGTGCAAGCCACAGAATCAGGCGCGCACATGCGTGGCCTCAATCTATGGTCAATTTGGCAAGATCACGCCAAGCTCACAACACAAGCCCAAGACATCTTGGCGCAAGTGGCCATGTTGTCCCAAGCCGAAGCCCCAGTGGCCAGTTTGCCCCATGGTGACCAAAGAAAACTAGAAGTGGCATTGCTGATGGCACTCAAGCCCTCGGTTTACATGTTCGACGAACCAACTGCCGGCATGAGTCATGACGAAGCGCCAGTTATCTTGAACCTCATTCGACAATTGAAAAGCGATAAAACCAAAACCATTCTGTTGGTTGAACACAAAATGGATGTGGTTCGCGAGTTGGCAGATCGCATCATTGTGTTGCACAACGGCCAGTTGGTGGCCGATGGTCAACCTTCCGAAGTCATGGCCTCATCCGTCGTACAAGAAGCCTATTTGGGTGCCAAACCTTCATCTCAAAAAGAGGTAATTTCGCAAACCACTGAGGAGGGCACTTGATGTTGCCTAGCTCGGTTTTGCTCGAGATGAAAGACGTGCACACGCACATTGGTGCTTATCACATCTTGCACGGTGTCGATTTGCAAATACCCCGCGGTGAACTGACGTTGTTGCTTGGGCGCAATGGCGCAGGCAAAACCACCACGCTCAGAACCATCATGGGTTTGTGGCAAGCCTCGCAAGGACAGATTCACTTTAACGGCTGCGACATCACGCAGATGCGTACCCCCGACATTGCAGCACTTAACATTGCCTATGTGCCAGAGAACATGGGTATCTTTGCAGACCTGACCGTCGAAGAAAATATGCTGTTAGCAGCGCGCAATGCATCCCGTGCGCAACAAATGGATTCAGACCGTTTGACATGGATTTACGCCATGTTTCCTGCCGTCGAAAAATTTTGGCATCACCCTGCCGGCAAGCTGTCTGGCGGCCAAAAACAAATGTTGGCAGTGGCGCGTGCCATGGTCGAGCCGCGCGACTTGCTCATTGTGGATGAACCCAGCAAAGGCCTAGCGCCTGCCATCGTTCAAAACATGATTGATGCATTTCAAAAAATGAAAGCCAGTGGCGTGACCATTTTGTTGGTAGAACAAAACATTCATTTCGCTCAAGCGTTGGGTGACAGTGTGGCCGTGATGGACAACGGTCGCATCATTCATTCGGGCAGCATGGCGGCACTCAGTGCCAACCCCGCTCTGCAGCAATCTTTGTTGGGCTTGTCATTGTGACGATCAATTTCAAAAGTAATTTGGACATCAAGCCCTTGTTGTTGGTGCCAGTCTTGGCATTCGCGGCATTGCCCTTTGTGGGCTCGTTTGACACATGGCTCACCTTGAGTGTGGCGGGTTTGGCCATGGGCATGATCATTTTCATCATGGCCTCGGGCCTTACGTTGGTGTTTGGTTTGATGGACGTGCTCAATTTTGGCCATGGTGTGTTCATTGCCTTGGGGGCGTTTGTGGCCACCAGTGTGTTGGCAGGTATGGCCGACTGGACGCAATCACAAGAGCTTTGGCGCAACTTGGTCGCAGTGGGGGCTGCCATGACTGTGGCCATGATGGCAGCCGCTGCCATTGGCTTGGCTTTTGAGCGCTACATCGTTCGTCCGGTGTATGGCCAACATCTCAAACAAATTTTGATCACCATGGGCGGCATGATCATTGGTGAGGAAATCATCAAAGTGATTTGGGGGCCGCTGCAAATTGCATTGCCCTTGCCTGAAGCCATGCGCGGTTCATTGCTCTGGGGTGATGCCTCCCTTGAAAAGTACCGATTGATGGCGGTTGTGGTCGGTTTGCTGGTGTTTGGATTGCAAGCATGGACCTTGAGTCGCACCAAGCTTGGTTTGCTCATTCGTGCGGGTGTACAAGACCGCGAAATGGTCGAGTCGCTGGGTTACAAAATCCGCAGGCTTTTTGTGGGTGTCTTTGTGGTGGGCAGTGGCTTGGCGGGCTTGGGCGGTGTGATGTGGGGCCTGTATCAGCAAAATGTGGTGCCACAAATTGGGGCACAAGTGAATGTGCTCATTTTCATTGTGATCATCATGGGCGGCTTAGGCTCTACGGGCGGTGCACTGATTGGCGCTTTGTTGGTGGGCTTGATGGCCAATTACACCGGCTTCTTGTTGCCCAAGCTGGCCTTGTTTTCCAACATCGCCCTCATGGCGGCTGTGTTGTTGTGGCGGCCTCAAGGTGTTTATCCCGTAGCCAATCGTTGAGCTCAAAGAAAACATTTGCTTATGTTGAAACGCTTGTTGTCAAATGATCTGCCTCGCAGTACTTGGCTGGCCTGGATGTTGGCCGCCTTGCTACTGGGTTTGGCCTTTGCGCCATTTTTGTTTCCAGGTGTGAAGGCTTTGTCAGTGGCTGCCAAAATATTGGTCTTCATTGTGTTGGTGGCCAGTTTTGATTTGTTGTTGGGATATACCGGCATCGTCAGTTTTGCCCACACCATGTTTTTTGGCATAGGTGCCTATGGTGTCGCCATGTCATCCAATCATTGGGGCGCATCTTGGACTTCACTTGGCTTGGGCATTGCATTGGCCTTGCTTCTGACATTGCTCTTGGCTTTGCTCATCGGTCTGTTTTCTTTGCGCGTTCGAGCAATCTTTTTTGCCATGATCACTTTGGCTGTGGCCGCTGCGTTTCAAACCTTGGCTTCGCAATTGTCTGAATGGACCGGTGGCGAAGACGGTTTGAGTTTCAAATTACCCGCTTTACTGTCGCCCAGCACCGAGTTCAGCGACACGCCTTTCTGGGGCGTTCATTTAGATGGTCGTCTGTTGTGCTACTACCTGTTGTTTGCGGCAGCCTTGATTCAATTTTTGATGCTTCTGCGAATTGTGAACTCACCTTTTGGGCGAGTGCTCCAAGCCATTCGTGAGAACGAGTTCAGGGCGGAAGCCATCGGCTACCGGGTGGTGGTTTACCGTACGCTGTCTAGCGTGTTGTCTGCTTTGTTTGCTTGTATGGCCGGTGTGATGTTGGCCATTTGGCTGCGATATAACGGCCCAGACACTTCGCTCAGCTTCGAAATCATGATGGACGTTTTGCTGATTGTGGTGATTGGCGGCATGGGCACCATTTACGGTTCAGCCTTAGGTGCTGTCTTGTTTCTTTGGGCCCAAAGTTATTTGCAAGATTTACTCCGATTAGCAAGCGAGGCCGTGGCCGATTGGCCCTTGTTGGCATCGCTCTTGTCGCCCGATCGGTGGTTGCTTTGGCTTGGCTTGTTGTTTGTCTTGTCGGTTTATTACTTTCCAACTGGCATCGTTGGCCGTTTACGCGCCAAGGCTCAACACGCATCCTGATAATCGGCATGGCCAAATTGGTTCAAATGAGGATTTTCCCTCTTGCCGTCTTTCTTAAATTTACACATTATTTCCCCACTTAATTTTGAGAGTTTCATCATGAAAAAATTACAACTTAAACGAGTCACCCAACTGGCTGTGACTTTGTCTGCCTCTGGTTTGATGGCCAGTACTGCGGCCATTGCCCAAAGCAACGAAGTCAATGTCATTTGTTCGGCCCAAGCGGCATGGTGCAGCATGATTGCCGTCACCTTCGAAAAGAGCCAAGGCGTGAAGGTCAACATGACCATGAAAGGCTCTGGCGAAGCCATTGCGCAAATCATGGCTGAAAAAGCCAATCCTAAAACCGATGTCTGGTTTGGCGGCACGGGCGACCCTCACTTGCAAGCAGCCGAGCAAAATCTCACACTCGAGTACAAGTCGCCCACCTTGCCCAAGTTGCATGATTGGGCCCAACAGCAAGCCAAGCAATCGGGCTACAAAACAGTGGGAATTTATTCGGGCCCTTTGGGTTTTGGCTACAACACCGAGTTGTTGGCCAAGAAAAAATTAGGCATTCCTAAAACTTGGAATGACTTGCTCAAGCCCGAATACAAAGGTGAGATCCAATCGGCCAATCCGGCTTCTAGTGGCACGGCTTACACCATGATTGCCACCTTGGTGCAATTGATGGGCGAAGATCAAGCCTTTGATTATTTGAAAAAGTTGCATAAAAACATAGGTGCCTACACACGTTCGGGAACAGGTCCTATCAAAGCTGTTGCGCGCGGTGAAACCACTGTCTCTATCAGTTTTGTGCACGATGGCCCAGGTGAAAAAGCGCAAGGTTTTCCCATTGAAACCATCACACCAGCAGATGGCACTGGTGCAGAAATCGGCTCAATGTCGATTGTCAAAGGTGCGCGGAACATGACTGCTGCCAAACAGTTTTACGAGTGGGCTCTGACGCCATCAGCCCAGGCCCTAGGCGCTGCTACTCTGCAATTTCAACTGCCTTCACACAAAGAAACCAAAGTGGATCCACGCGTGCCAGATTTCAAAAAAATCAAGCTTATCAGCTATGACTATGCCAAGTATGGTCAAACCGCTGAACGCCGACGCTTGATTCAGCGTTGGGAAAAAGAAGTTAACAGCTTGCCGCAATAATGAATGCTGCGCTGCGCACGCAGCGAGCTTTAACTTTGTGGGCCCTTTTGGGCCTTCTGAGTTTTGGCTTATTGCCGTGGTATTTCCTTCAGCAAAGCACTCTGGTGCAAGCGCTTCCGCTTGTGTGGGGCTCGCCTGAAACCGCCAGTGCCCTGATTCAGACGCTGCACCACGGTCGCCCTTGGTTGTGGTTTGGTTTTGCTGGGCTCATGGTTTGCCTGGTTGGAATCATCACGCCAGTTGCTCAACACCCTAAGCGGCAAGGCTTCTTTTTGGTTGGGGGTGCTTTATTGGGTTTGTTGGGTTTGGCTGTCAGTGGTTTTGCCATTGGCGCCGTTGGTTGGGCATTTGAGTTTTTGGAGCAATGGGCAGGCCCCTTGGCCCAAGGTCAGTACGGCATGGGGTGGGGCGCTGCTGGGGTTTTGTTGTCGCTCACCATCATGTTGGGCGCTGGCTTGGCTCGCTGGGGTTATTGCAGAGGTGACGTGTTTATCGCCAGCGCTGTGGTGGTGAGCGTGGTCTTGCTCATTTTGTTTGTGGTGTACCCGGTTAGCCGATCCTTGGTTTCTGGCTTTTATTCAGAGGCGGGTGATCTCAGCTTGTCAGCCCTGTGGAGCCGCATTGGCACTCCGCGCATTTGGAGTCTGAGTTGCTTCAGTGGTGGCAAGCATTGCGGTGTTGCGTGGAACACCCTTGGCTTGGCTTTGGCCACAGCAGCCGGTACCACTGTGCTAGGCACACTTATTGCGCTATGGGCGGAGCGCAGTGGCACTCGTCTTGGCAAACCGCTAAACGCTTTGGCACTCATGCCCATCATCACACCTCCCTTTGTGGTGGGCTTGGGATTGATCTTGTTGTTTGGCCGTTCAGGTCTGGTGAATCAAGCTTTGGAATGGGCATTTGGCATTCCGCCCACGCGGTGGTTTTATGGTGCGTTTGGCATTTGGCTGGCCCAAATGTTTGCCTTCACACCTATCGCGTTCATGATCATGCGAGGGGTGGTTCAGGGCGTAAGTCCTTCCCTAGAAGAGGCTTCACAAACATTGCGTGCTACACGCATGCAAACCTTTTGGCACATTACCTTGCCTCTCTTAAAACCAGGGCTGGCCAACGCCTTTTTGGTGGGCTTCATCGAAAGCATGGCGGACTTTGGCAACCCCATCATTTTGGGAGGTCAGTTCTCAGTTCTTTCTACTGAAATATTCTTCGCCATTGTTGGCGCCGCCATAGATCCAGGCATGGCTGCTGCTTTGTCATTGGTGCTCACAACTTTTGCATTGGCCGTCTTTGTCATTCAACGCCAAGTTTTGAGCGGCGCGCAGTTCACCACTGTTTCTGGAAAAGGCGATGCGGGAATTCCTCTTCATTTACCTCCCGCTGTTCTCAATGTTTGCCGCGGCATTGCAGGGCCATGGTTGGCCTTCACCTTGGTAGTTTATGTGTTTGCTTTTGCAGGTGGTTTTGTTCAAACATGGGGGCGCGATTACACCTTCACCTTGAATCACTTTAAAACTGCTTTCGATGTGCAGTGGGGAGAGTTTGGTTGGGTTTGGGCAGGTACTGCATGGAACTCGTTATTCAACACTTTGAGTTTGTCGGCCATAGCAGCTCCCGTGTGTGCAGGCCTAGGTTTGCTCATGGCATGGTTGCTGGCGCGCACCGAGTTCAAAGGTAAAAATGCATTTGAATTTGCGGCACTGCTCACTTTTGCCATACCCGGTACGGTGCTCGGTGTGAGTTATATCTTGGCTTTCAATGTGCCGCCTGTCGAGCTCACTGGTACGGGCTTGGTCATTGTGCTTTGTTTTATTTTTCGCAATTTACCAGTCGGTGTGCGAGCGGGAACGGCTGCCTTCAAACAACTCGATCGCTCGCTTGATGAGGCCTCTGTGATGTTGCGCGCAAGTACCCTCACGACCATTCGAGAGGTTATCTTGCCCTTGCTGAAGCCCGCTTTGGTGGCGGCGCTCATTTACAGCTTTGTCAGGTCCATGACCACCGTCTCTGCTGTGATTTTCTTGGTCACTGCCAAGTACGAACTGGCCACCACCTACATCATCGGTCGAGTAGGCAATGGCGACTATGGTGTTGCCCTTGCTTATTGCACCGTGTTGATGGTCCTCATGGGCTTCATGACTGTGGTGATTCAACGCTGGGTCGGTCAGCGCGAGCTAGGTCGCAGAGAAATGAAAGTGTCAACATGACCACTGTTTCAAAACCCGCATTTGCGGGCATCGAGTTTCGTCAAGTAACCAAGCGTTATGGTGAAGGCAAGGCCCCTTTGGTGGTTAAAGGCATCAATTTTGTGGTGCCCAAGGGCTCGCTCACCACTTTGCTTGGTCCCTCCGGCTGTGGCAAGACCACCACCTTGCGAATGATCGCAGGATTGGAAACGGTCAGCAGTGGTCAAATTTTGATAGATGGCCAAGACGTCACGCAATTGGGCCCAGCCGAGCGCAATGTCAGCATGGTGTTTCAAAGCTATGCCTTGTTTCCACACATGTCGGTGATCGACAATGTGCGTTATGGCCTCAAGGTCAGCGGTGTGTCTGCAACAGAGGCCACAGAGCGTGCACATGTGGCGCTGTCAAACGTAGGCTTGAAAGACTTCGACAATCGGCTGCCCAGCGAATTGTCTGGGGGGCAGCAACAGCGTGTGGCCGTGGCTCGGGCCTTGGTGCTCGAACCTTCGGTGTTGTTGTTTGATGAGCCTTTGTCCAATTTGGACGCGCGCTTGCGGCGTTCGATGCGCGACGAAATTCGCAGTTTGCAGCAACGCTTGGGCCTTACGGTTGCTTACGTTACGCACGACCAAAGCGAAGCCTTGGCAGTCAGCGATCAAATCATCGTGATGGAAGCAGGCACCATTGCGCAAGCCGGCAGCCCTGAAGATTTGTACGAACGACCCGTGTCAGAATTTGTAGCGGGTTTCATGGGCGAAGCCATGTTGTTTCAGGGGGTGGCCAATGCGCAAGGGCGGGTGCGTGTAGGCCCTTTGGATTTTCAAGCGCAGCAACAAGTGAAGGCCGGTGCAGTGACCGCAGCCATTCGGCCAGAAGCCTGGACGGTGTTGCCTGAGCTAGGTGCATCACTCACCGGTGTCTTACAGAAGAAAGCGTATTTGGGCAGCACCCTTGAGCTGACGTTTGACACAATGCTGGGTCCATTATTTGTCGTGACTTCAGATTTATCGCAAGACTGGAATTTAGGTATGACGTTAGGCTTGTCGCTCTCTGGACGCGGTGTATCTGTTGTTTCACGTTCTTAATTGTTGAAAGTAATTTATGGCCATTGTGTTTGATTTAGGTGGGGTGGTTTTTAAATGGAAGCCTTTGGAGTTGTTGCAAGATATTTTTCCAGAGCGCGCACCCAATGAAGTCGCTGCTCAAAAAATGGCGGATCAAATTTTCGAAAGCTTTAATCCTTTGAGTGACTGGGCGCAGTTTGATTTAGGCCTGATTGAGCCCAATGCGCTGGCCGCCAAAATTTCAAAGCGCGTTGGTATTTCAGAGGCCGATATGCATTTGCTGATTGCCAGCATCCCACCGCACATGGTGCCCCAAAGTGGCACAGTCGACATCATTTCGGATTTGAAAGCCGAAGGGCATCCCCTTTACTTCTTGTCCAATATGCCGGCGGGCTATGCAGATCATCTTGAACGCGCTCACGAATTTTTCCGACATTTTTCAGATGGTATTTTTTCTGCGCGTGTTCAACAAATTAAGCCACAGTTGCCTATTTTTCAAAGTGCAAACCAGCGCTTTGGGGTGTCGGGTAAAGACACCATTTTCATTGACGATGTGCAGCACAACATTGATGCCGCCCATGTGCATGGTTGGACAGGCATCCGTTTTGATGAGCCAACGCAGGTCAGACGCGATCTGGTCAAGCTGGGCCTCTTAAAAGCCGCCGCTTGAGCTCACTCTTTTGCGCCTAAAGCCAAGGCCAGCTCTCTTGTTTGGGTAGCCGATGCAGCTTGTACATTCACATCTTTTGCAAGCGTGGGCCAACCCTGTAGATGCTGTTCACAGATGCTCGCCAATGCATCGATCCATGTGGGCTCATCGTTTAAGCATGGAATGTAGCTGAAGGTTTTACCGCCTGCGTGCAAGAAGGCTTCACGCGCTTCCATGCTGATTTCTTCAAGCGTTTCTAAACAATCGCCTGTAAACCCTGGGCACACCACATCGACACTTTGCGTACCGGCTTGCGCCATGGCAATCAGAGTTGGCTCTGTGTAGGGTTCAAGCCACTTGGCTTTGCCAAAACGCGATTGGAAGGTGACTTTGTATTGGGTTTTATCTAGGCCCAATTTTTCAGCCAACAAGCGACCCGTTTTGTAGCATTCGCAGTGGTAGGGGTCGCCCAATTGCAATGTGCGCTCGGGCACACCGTGAAAGCTCATGACCAATTGTTCGGCTTTGCCGTTGGCAGCCCAATGGCTTTGGATGCGGTTGGCCAATGCTTGAATGTAGCCATCGTCATCGTGGTAGCGATTGACAAATCGAAACTCTGGCAGATTGCGTGTTTTCAGGCCCCAACGATAGACCGAATCAAAGACGGGCGCTGTGGTAGTACCACTGTATTGAGGGTATGCGGGAACCAACAAAATGCGGGTGGCACCTTCTTGTCTGAGGGTGTCAATTTGCGAGGCAATGCTGGGCTGACCATAGGTCATGGCATATTTCACCAAGACATGGTGTCCGCGTTGCTTGAGTTTTTCAGCCAAACCTTGCGCTTGCTTTTCGGTCCAGACGCGAAGCGGTGAGCCTTCTGTGGTCCATATGCTGGCGTATTTGGCAGCCGATTTGGCTGGGCGCACCCGCAAAATGATGCCGTGCAAAATGAGCCACCAAATGGCTTTGGGAATTTCGACGACACGCGCATCACCCAAAAACTGAGCCAAATATTGACGCAGCGCAGGAGCGGAAGGTTCAGCAGGGGTGCCGAGGTTGCAGTACAGAACAGCTGTTTTTGCAGCTTGACCGTGTTGAAAAGGGGGTTCTTTTTGAAAAGCCATGCGTTATTCTCTCGCACCATGATCGACTTTTCAAAAATTAAAGCCATCTCCCTAGATTTAGATGACACTTTATGGCCCGTTTGGCCCACCATAGGCCGTGCCGAGGAGACTTTGGCCCAATGGCTGGCTGAAAAAGCGCCCCTCACCATCCCTTTATGTGCCGTTCCAGGGTATCAAAGGCAAATCCGGGAAGAAATGCCCGCCTTGCGGCCAGACCTTGGCAATGACTTGTCTGCTTTGCGTCGGGAGGCCATTCGTGTGCTGCTGCAAAGAGCTGGGGAGGACCCTAATTTGGCCGAACCGGCATTTGAGGTTTTTTTTGAAGCCAGACAAAAGGTTGTTTTTTTTGAAGACGCCTTGCCAGCCCTGCAGTTTTTGAAAGCCAAGTACCCCTTGGTGGCTTTGTCCAATGGCAACGCGGACATTCGCAAAGTGGGTCTTGAGGCTTACTTCGAGGCGGCCTTTAACCCCATCAATTTAGGTGTTGGCAAACCCGATCCCAAAATGTTTTATGCGGGTGCAGACGCTCTGGGGGTTTTGCCAGAAGAAGTGCTGCACATTGGCGACGACCCTCATTTAGACGTTTTGGCCGCCCAACGCGCTGGCCTGCAAGCGGTCTGGGTCAATCGTGAAGAAAAACTGTGGACTCACGACGTACATCCGGCACCGTTCACCGTGATCAGTTTAAAAGAACTGTGTGAGTCTTGGCCCCATTGATACCAACGGAGAAATACATGAGCTTAAAAATTTATGGCATCGGCGCATCTCGCGCCGTCAGGCCCCTTTGGGTTGCTGCAGAGTTGGGTTTGAATTTTGAGCATATTCCGGTGCCGTATCAAGGTGGCGCAACACGCACCTCCGAATTTTTGGCCCTCAACCCCAATGGCCATATTCCCGTCATTGAGGACCATCGCCCAGAAGGCACCGTCACCGTTTGGGAAAGCATGGCATGTGCGCTGTATCTGGCCAAGGTTCACGGCACGCCCGATGGCCAATCGATTGCACCTGCCAACGCGCAAGAAGAAGCGGATGCACTGCGCTGGAGTTTTTGGACCGTTACAGAAGTTGAGAAAGACGCCTTGACCGTTTTGATGCACCGTCTGGTGATGCCCGTAGATCAGCGCAAGCCTGAGTTGGCCGATGCGGCAGAGCAAAGATTGCGAGTGCCTTGTCGCGTGCTTCAAGCACACCTTGATGCGCAAGCGACAAAAGATGCTGCGTATTTGGCAGGGCAGCGATTTACCGTAGCCGATGTCTGTGTGGCCAGTGTCTTGGTGTGGGCTAAGTCCTCGTCAGTGTTGATGGCGGAGTTTCCGGCGGTGCAAAAGTGGCTTGACGCTTGCGTCGGTCGTCCTAGCTTCGCGGCATCTCGCAAGTTGGCTTAATAAAACAAATGCACGTTGGCTGGCCTGTGAGAATAGCCGTGTATCAAATCATTCGAACTGCTTCGCAACCAGACATCACAGCACCTTCTAAGGTGGCGGGATAGGGGCCAGCCACATAATCGCCACACACAGAAAGGCCTACAAAAGGATTTGCACTGGGCCGATTCAACTGGGGTGTGCATGCAAAAGTGGCACGCTTTTCAATCACAGTTTGGACCAATTTCAAATCAGTGCTGTCGCTTAATTCAGAATTCAAGGTACGCATCAAATCGTGTGCTTGATGCAGCACTTTGGCTTCCAGCGCTTGCTTACTTTCTTGTGCGGCACTGACCACAAAAGCCAGCAAGCCTGGTGTTTTGTGAGTCGTCATCATTTGGCCGCGGTCAAATACAAATTGAGCAGGTGCGTTGATGTTGGATTGCAGTGCCAACATGGGTTGAGGCAATTGAAACGCCGCACTTGCCTGAACATAGACCGTTGCAATAGGCTCGTGCACCAAGGCTCTTGCAAGAGCAGACCAAGCTGGGTTAAAGGGCGCAAGCAAAGTTGCCGCCTCCCAGGCCGGCGTGGCCAACACAACATGGTCGAAAGTACTTTCCGCAAGCTGCCAACGTGTTGGCTCATTGGGGTTCAAAGTCAACTGCTCAACGCGTACGCCTAATTTGCAAATGGCTTGATGGTTTTCAAGCCAACGAACAGCCGCATGCGGAAAGATTTCTCCCAAGTCTTGCCTAGGCAATAAAAGATCAGCACTACCGTGGGGGCCAAAGACCGCGTCTTTCAAAACACGCAAGAAAACAGCGCCACTGGCTTGATGTGCCGGCGTGTTCAAAGCTGAGACGCAAAGCGGTTCAATCAAATCGCGCCACACGCGGGGGGAGAGGCCCTTGCACAGGTCATGGACTGTGCTTGCAGCATCGCATTCAAAGTGCATGCGTTGCCACTTGAATGCTGTTGCAAGCATTGACCATTTGTCACGAATGTGCCAGCCCTTGGCAAATGCAATGCCGCCCACCAAATTGAATGGGAAGGGCAGGGGCGGCAGGGCCAGTCCTTCACCCTTTGCATCCTTTAAATTCAATGGCAAGCGCCACAGCGCTTTGTTGACGTCTACCCCAACCGTGCGCATCAAGGCCAGGCTTTGTCGGTACGCGCCAATCAGAATGTGTTGGCCATTGTCGAGCGCCGGTAGCTGTTGGGCCGGCAAAGAAAAAGATCGTGCGCGTCCTCCCCAATGGCGGCTGGCCTCCAACAAAGTGACCTTGTGCCCCAGCTCAACGGCGGTGATGGCGGCAGCCAAGCCTGCCCATCCACCACCGATCACTGCAATTTTGAGGGCTTGCGTCAAAGCCGCCCCAGCGCTTGAACTTTCCATGCCAGCCATAGCTTGCGCAGTGGCGTGAGGGAGACGCGTTGGTGCAGTACTTGAAAATTGTCAGCCTCAATTTCGCGCAGCAAGGTTCTGTAAATGCTGGCCATCATGAGGCCGGGTTTTTGGGTGCGTTTGTCGGCAGCAGGCAGCAAGGACATTGCTTCGTCATACAGGCTATGCGCTCGAGCAGCTTGAAATTTCATGAGGGCAGTAAAGCGATCTGAATACTGTCTTTGCATCAGGTCTTGTGCTTTGACATCAAATTGCTTGAGTTCATCGATGGGCAAGTAAATACGGCCTCGCATGGCGTCCTCGCCCACGTCGCGCAAAATGTTGGTCAATTGAAAAGCGAGTCCCAATTTGTGCGCATAAAGGGTGGTGGCGGCGTCTGTTTGCCCAAAAATTTTGGCAGCGACTTCGCCCACCACGCCGGCAACCAAGTGGCAATAGCGTTGCAAACCGGCAAAGTCCAAGTAGCGTGTCTGTGTCAGGTCCATCTGACAACCGTCAATCACAGACAACAAGTGATGTGCCTCAATGTCGTAGACTTTCACATGTGGCATCAACGCGTGCATGACGGGGTGAGTGGGATGGCCTGCAAAGGCTTGTTGCACTTCTTTTTGCCACCAAGCCAATGTGCTCTGCGCCACACTGGGGTCGGATATTTCGTCGACCACATCGTCAACTTCTCGGCAAAAGGCATAGAAGGCAGTGATGGCTGCACGGCGTTCGGCAGGCAAAAACAAAAAGGCGTAATAAAAGCTACTGCCAGAACTGGCGGCCTTTTGTTGAACGTACTCTTGGGGTGTCATAGGGCGTCATTCTCCCACTGTCTGGGACTCATCCAAAGGCAGCGCCACAACATGATGGGTACATCCCATGCGCGCAAACGTGGCCTAACTTGCAGGGCTTGGGGTCCTAAGTTGCGAACTTTTTCCAAAATACGCAAGCCGCCTTGCACGACCAAGCGCAGCTCCCAACCGGCGCGACCAGGCACTTGATGAACCAAGGGTGCACCAGCCATCATCAAGCCATGAGCATGCAGGCAGAGCGTTTCAATCAAAGTATCGGGTGGAAGTTGTTCCAACAAATCTTGTGGCAAATAGAACCTGCCGCGGGGAATGTCCTCGCTAAGATCCTGCCAAAAATTGATCAGCTGTAGCGCGCTGCAAATGGCATCGCTTTGCGTCAGTGCAGCCGCGTTGTTGACACCATACAGATGCAAAAGCAATCGACCCACTGGATTGGCGGACAAATTGCAATATTCAAGCAAAGCCGCTGTGCTGGGGTAGGTCTTGCCATGGGCACTGGCCGCCACATCTTGCTCGAAGGCTTTAAGCAAATCATCGAGCAATTCAAGGGGTAAAGCTTTTTCCAAAATGATGCGATGCAATGGCACAAAGATGTCAGCATGAAACCTCAAGCCTGCATCCGAGTTGTGAAGCGCTTCCCTAAAGGCCTGAAGTTGGCTCAGCCTTTCATCTGCTGTCAATTCGCCTTCGTCGGCAATGTCGTCAGCTGCCCTGGCAAAGGCATAGATGGCGGCAATGGCAGGCCGCAAGGCTGGAGGGCAAAGCCAAGAGGCCACCGGAAAATTTTCTGGGTGGGTCACGGGTAATGGGTTTAGCCCTGTTGAATGTGTCGACATGAATCACTGCATTTTCGCTTGACATTCATCATGGATTACCCTAGATTACTAACCAGTCAGTCATTAATTTGGATTTACCCATGTCAACTCACGATCTGCGCCAACTGAGGCCAGCCATGATCCCAAACAATTTCAACAGTGGTCCTTCCTTATGGCTTGTTTGCGCCATGTCTTCAGTGATGCTGTTGAGTGCCTGCAGTCCCAAAAAAGACGCGCCCGAACCAGTTCGCTCCGTCAAGTTGACCACAGTGGGTGCATCTGATTTGAACGTTCAAGGGCAATATGCCGCAGAGGTGAAGGCGCGTGTAGAAAGCCGTTTGGGATTTCGAGTTGGCGGCAAAATTGTCCAAAGGCAAGCGGAGCCAGGTCAACGTGTTCAAGCGGGGCAAGTCTTGTCTGAAATCGATGTTCAAGACTATGCATTGGCAGCCCAAGCTGCACAAGCACAAGTCATTGGCGCGCGTTCCCAGCGCGATTTGGCGGCGGCAGATTACAAGCGCTACGAAGCATTGCTGGCGCAAAACTTCATTAGCGCAGCTGAACTAGAGCGTCGCGCGGCCACCCTCAAAGCAGCGCAAGCCACCCTTGATCAAGCGTTAGCCTTAGCGCAATCACAAAACAATCAAGCCTCCTATTCGAAGCTGGTGGCCAGTAATTCTGGCGTCGTTACCAGCACCGAAGCAGAAATTGGCCAAGTGGTGTCTGCCGGGCAGCCAGTGTTGCGTTTGGCCCATGATGGCCCCCGAGATGCCGTCTTTGCAGTGCCCGAGCAAGTGGTGAGTCGAATCAAAATAGGTCAAAAAATGACCGCAATTTGGGGCAATGGACAGCAAACTTTGCAAGGTCAAGTTCGAGAAGTCGGCGCCAGTGCCGACCCCCTCACACGCACGTTCACAGTCAAACTTGGTTTGGAAAAAGCCGAAGCCTTGCCGCTTGGCGTCACGCTGAATGTGAATGCCCCTCAACTCGCGGGCAGCCAACCCAACGTCATCAAAGTGCCTACCAGTGCCTTGAGGCAAGACGGCCAAAAAACGGCTGTGTGGGTGTTTGATGCTGCGTCCAGCACAGTTGTTTCGCAAGTGGTGGAAGTTGCCACAGCAGACGGCAACGACGTGGTCATTGCTTCAGGTTTAAAACCTGGCCAGCAAATTGTCAGTGCGGGTGTGCATGTTTTGTCGCAAGGCCAAAAAGTGACCATTTACAAGCCTGACGCCAGCGCGCCTGCAGCAGGAAAATAAACCATGCGCACCGAACCTAAAGCAGGCTTTAACCTGTCCAAATGGGCGCTGGACCATCCTGCGCTGACCCGATACTTGATGCTGGTTTTGATGCTCTTGGGCGTCTTTGCTTTTTTCAACTTAGGCCAAGATGAAGATCCACCCTTCACATTTCGTGTGATGGTGGTACGTGCCTACTGGCCAGGTGCAACTGCCCAGCAAGTCGCTGAGCAAGTGACTGATAAGTTAGAGCGTACGCTTCAAGAAGTGCCTTACGCAGACAAGATTCGAAGCTACTCCAAGCCTGGCGAAGCACAAATCATTTTCCAAATCAAAGACTACTCCAAACCTGCCGAAGTGGCCAATGTTTGGTACACCGTGCGAAAGAAAATTGGCGACATGCGTGGCACCTTGCCTGCGGGTGTGTTGGGGCCCTTCTTTGTGGACGATTTTGGCGATGTTTACGGTGTGATCTACGCCTTGCAAGCCGATGGATTCACACCGGCAGAGGTGAAAAAGTTTGCTGACGAAGTACGTCAAAAGATTCTGCGGGTTCAAGACGTCGCCAAGGTTGAGTTGTTTGGTGTCCAAGACGAAAAAGTCTTTGTTGAAATTTCTCAAAAGAAATTGGCAGCCATGGGCCTCGACATGGGCGCTGTGATTGCGCAGTTGGGTCAACAAAACGCAGTCGAATCTGCAGGCACTTTGAACTTGCCCAAGGACGCCATTCAGCTTCGCGTCAATGGCCAGTTCAACAGCCTAGAGGCTCTCCGGCAAATGCCTATCCGTGGCGCCTCTGGTCAACAACTTAAGTTGGGTGATTTAGGTAACATCAAACAAGACTACATCGATCCACCTTTGGTCAAAGTTCGACACAACGGTGAGCAAGTGATTGGCTTGGGTGTTTCTATGGCCAAGGGAGGCGACATCATTCAATTGGGCAAGGCCCTTAAGTTGAGTGCGCAAGACATTGAGGCGGGTTTGCCTGCTGGGGTGAAGTTAATCCAAGTTCAAGATCAGCCGCAGGCTGTTTCAAAGTCTGTGAACGAATTTCTCCAGACCTTGGTTGAAGCGGTTGCCATTGTGTTGGCTGTGAGTTTTCTGGCATTGGGTTTGCACAAACGACCTGGCGTTCACCCCTTGTGGCGGCGTTGGACCTTGGACATTCGTCCAGGTTTGGTGGTGGGCATCACCATTCCATTGGTCTTGGCCGTCACGTTTTTGGCCATGGATTACTTTCACATTGGTCTGCACAAAATTTCGCTGGGTTCGCTCATCATTGCGCTAGGTTTGCTGGTAGACGACGCCATCATTGCGGTTGAAATGATGGTTCGCAAAATGGAAGAGGGCTACGACAAAGTGCGTGCCGCCACCTTTGCTTACGAACTCACGGCCATGCCCATGTTGACGGGCACCTTGATCACTGCGGCTGGATTTTTGCCGATTGGTTTGGCCAAGTCCATGACGGGTGAATACACCTTTGCCATCTTTGCAGTGACCGTCATTGCGTTGCTCATCAGTTGGGTGGCGTCGGTTTATTTTGTGCCTTACCTCGGCACCTTGCTCTTGAAAGTGCCACCTCATGTTGCTGCGTCAGACGATGCAGTCATTCATGAAATGTTTGACACACCGTTTTACAACGCTTTCCGTCGTGCAGTTACGTGGTGTGTGTTCAATAAATGGAAAACCATTGCCATTACCTTGGTCTTGTTCGCCTTGGGCATTGTGGGCATGGGAAAGGTGCAGCAGCAGTTCTTCCCGGACTCAAGTCGTCCAGAAATCATGGTAGATCTCTGGTTGCCTGAGGGGTCTAGTTTTGCGGCCAGTGACGAGGTGGCCAAACGAATTGAAAAACGGTTGATGGCAGAAAAGGGCGTCAACTCTGTCAGCACTTGGGTGGGTTCGGGTGTGCCGCGTTTCTATCTGCCACTCGATCAGGTATTTCCACAAACCAACGTATCGCAATTGATCGTGATCCCGAAAGATTTGAAGGTTCGTGAGTCGCTGCGCATCAAATTGCCAGAATTGCTGGCCACTGAATTTCCAGAGGTCCGAGGGCGCGTTAAGCTGCTGCCCAATGGACCGCCTGTTCCTTATCCTGTGCAGTTTCGTGTGGTGGGAGATGACCCTGCTGCTTTGCGTTTAAAAGCCGATGAAGTCAAAGCGGCCATGCGCGCCAACAGCAATACGCGTGGCGTCAACGACAACTGGAATGAATCGATCAAGGTCATCCGACTAGAAGTTGATCAAGCAAAGGCACGTGCATTGGGTGTGACCAGCCAATCAATTGCTCAGGCCTCACGTACCATGGCCTCTGGCTCTACGGTGGGGCAGTACCGCGATGGCGATAAATTGATCGACATCGTGTTTCGTCAACCGCAGTCAGAACGCGATGCCATTACCGATTTGGCTGGCGCTTATGTGCCCACCGCATCGGGCAAGTCAATTCCCTTGTTGCAAATTGCCAAGCCGGTGTTCAATTGGGAGCCTGGCGTGATGTGGCGTGAAGGGCGTGACTACGCCATCACAGTCAACGCAGATTTGATTGAAGGCGTCCAAGGTGCCACCGTTACCAGCCAGTTGCTGCCCGAATTGAAAAAGTTGGAAGCTTCTTGGAAAACGGCGGGCGATGGCGCCTATCGCATCGAAGTGGCGGGTGCCGTGGAAGAAAGTTCCAAAGGTTCTGCGTCGATAGCTGCCGGCATGCCACTCATGTTGTTTGTGACCTTCACTTTGTTGATGTTGCAGCTACAAAGCTTTAGCCGTGCCATGTTGGTGTTCCTTACTGGCCCCCTGGGTATGGCCGGTGTAGCTGGCGCTTTACTGGTTCTTGACCGGCCCTTTGGGTTTGTCGCCTTGTTGGGCGTTATTGCATTAATGGGCATGATTCAGCGCAATTCGGTCATTCTGATTGACCAAATTGAGCAAGACAGGGCTGCTGGCGTGCCTGCATGGGAGGCCATTGTGGAGTCTGCCGTCAGGCGGTTGCGCCCCATCGTACTAACAGCCGCTGCCGCCGTCTTGGCCATGATTCCCTTGTCACGAAGCGTGTTTTGGGGACCCATGGCGGTGGCCATCATGGGCGGCTTGATTGTGGCAACGGCACTGACGCTTTTGGCATTGCCCGCCATGTACGCGGCATGGTTCAGGGTATCGCCGCCGGCAAAAGCTCATTAATCAGCTTTAAAGCCCTAAAGCCATGAGGTCTTCAAGGCCTGCTCAAGGATATGGGGACTTCTTCTCAGAAGTCTTCACTTCCATGGTTAAAATAGAAGGTTGACCGATTCAACCCATATGGATGGGACCCGCGCGGGTGGCGAAATTGGTAGACGCACCAGGTTTAGGTCCTGACGGTAGC
>CAZJAL010000010.1:0-75508 GCA_964544175.1 uncultured Limnohabitans sp. | reverse complement strand
CAACTACTACGCCGTCAAAAAAGCGCGTGACTCTAATATGCGTCACCGTCCTGTGGGCTTGGGCCTCATGGGTTTCCAAGATGCGCTGTACCAAATGCGAGTGCCTTACGCTTCCCAAGATGCCGTGCAATTTGCCGACACCTCCATGGAAGCTATCTGCTACTACGCTTACTGGGCGTCTACCGAGTTGGCAGCCGAGCGCGGCAAGTACTCTAGCTACAAAGGTTCTTTGTGGGACCAAGGCATCTTGCCATTGGACACTTTGGACATGCTGCAACAAGCCCGCGGTGGTTATGTTGAAGTCGACCGCAGCAGCACCATGGACTGGGATGCTTTGCGCAAGAAGATTGCCAAAGACGGCATGCGCAACTCTAATTGCGTGGCCATTGCGCCTACTGCCACCATCTCCAACATCATTGGTGTGGACGCTTGTATCGAGCCTTGCTTTGGCAATTTGTCCGTCAAGTCCAACTTGTCTGGCGAATTCACCATCATCAACAGCTACTTGGTGCGCGACTTGAAGCGCCTGGGTCTGTGGGACGATGTCATGGTCATGGACTTGAAACACTTCGACGGCTCATTGCGCCCCATCGACCGTGTGCCACAAGAAATCAAGGCCTTGTACGCTACCGCTTTTGAAGTGGAAACCACTTGGATTGTGGAAGCTGCAGCACGTCGCCAAAAATGGATTGACCAAGCACAGTCGCTCAACATTTACATGTCGGGCGCGTCTGGCAAGAAGCTTGATGACACTTACAAGTTGGCTTGGTTGCGCGGCCTGAAAACCACTTACTACCTGCGCACCATCAGCGCCACACACGCCGAGAAATCGACTGTGTCTAACAATCAAATGAACGCTGTGTCTTCTGGTTCTACAGCTGGCGGTGCTTCTGCATCATCTGCTTCTGCACCTTCACAGTTCTCTGCAGTGCCTGCTACCGATGTGAAGTTCACTGCCATCGATGATGTTGGTTGCGAAGCCTGCCAATAACTTTTTAATTTCCAAAAATCTAAATAGTTATTTCGAAAAATCACGACGAAGAAATTTGCAATTCATTACAATTCAAGACGATGCAAAAGCACAACACTTCTTCGCGTGATTTCATTTCATTTCAAAACATTGCTTTGCAATTCGTCCGCAAGCTTTCATAATTCACTCATTGGAAATTTCTATGTTGTCCTGGGACGATTCTTCTAAACCTGCGTTGCAACCTGCAATGCCAAGCTTTCCCCCAAGTGGTCCATCTGCCGACCGCTTCGTTGATCTGTCTTCATTCTCAGCCGGTGCTTCTGCTGTGAACACCATCACAGCAACGCCTTCACCGATCATGACAGCTGCAACTCATGCAGCTCAGCCAGCGCCAACAAGCGCATTGGGCGCCGGTAAACGCGTCAATGCGGCTGACAAACGCATCATCAATGGCCAAACCGACGTCAATCAGTTGGTGCCCTTCAAATACAAATGGGCCTGGGAAAAATACCTCGCCACTTGCGCCAACCACTGGATGCCGCAAGAAGTTAACATGACCCGCGACATCGCACTCTGGAAAGACCCCAACGGTCTGACAGAAGACGAACGACGTTTGGTCAAGCGCAACCTGGGTTTCTTTGTCACAGCCGACTCATTGGCTGCCAACAACATCACCTTGGGTACTTACCGTCACATCACGGCACCCGAGTGCCGTCAGTTCTTGTTACGCCAAGCGTTTGAAGAAGCCATTCACACCCACGCTTATCAGTACATCACTGAGTCCTTGGGTCTGGACGAAAGCGAAATCTTCAACGCCTACAACGAAGTTCAGTCCATCCGCGACAAAGACGAGTTCCTGATTCCGTTCATTCACGCCATCATGGACCCGCACTTCAAAACAGGTACTCAGGAAACTGACCAAACCCTCTTGAAGTCACTGATCGTGTTTGCTTGCCTCATGGAAGGCTTGTTCTTCTACGTGGGCTTCACACAAATTTTGGCTTTGGGTCGTCAAAACAAGATGACCGGTGCAGCCGAGCAGTATCAGTACATCCTGCGCGACGAATCGATGCACTGCAACTTCGGCATCGACTTGATCAACCAGATCAAACTCGAAAACCCCCAGTTGTGGACGGCAGAATTCAAAGCCGAAATCAATGAGTTGTTCATGAAAGCCGTTGAATTGGAATACCGCTACGCCGAAGACACCATGCCACGCGGCGTGCTCGGCCTCAACGCTTCCATGTTCAAAGGTTACTTGCGCTACATCGCCAACCGCCGTGCTACCCAAATCGGCTTGGAAGCCCTCTTCCCTAACGAAGAGAACCCTTTCCCATGGATGAGCGAAATGATTGACTTGAAGAAAGAACGCAATTTCTTCGAAACCCGCGTCATTGAATACCAGTCGGGCGGTGCCCTGTCTTGGGACTAAACTTCACACATGACGATCCAGTTTAAACCTCACACCACGACCGCACTCAGCGGCGCTGGGGTGAGGTTTTTCCCCATTCAAGGCGTTGAGATTCAATTTCAGCGCCTTGAATCGCTTTGCGGCTCCAACATTCGCAAAGTGTTTCCCTCTGTTGATTTTTCTAATTGATCAAGGAGAAAAAAATCATGGCAACTGCAAAAAAAGCGGCACCCAAAAAAGTCGCAGCAAAAAAAGCAGCCCCTAAAAAGGCCGTAGTGAAGAAAGCCGCTGCTCCCAAAAAGGCAGCTCCAAAGAAGGCAGCAGCTCCTAAAAAAGCAGCTCCTAAAAAGGCCGTAGCTAAGAAGGCAGCAGCTCCTAAAAAAGCAGCTCCTAAGAAAGCCGTCGCTAAAAAGGCAGCAGCTCCTAAAAAAGCAGCTCCTAAAAAGGCCGTAGCTAAGAAAGCCGCTGCTCCTAAGAAAGCCGCTGCTAAAAAAGCTGCTCCTAAAAAAGCCGCCGCTAAAAAAGCTGCCCCTAAAAAGGCCGTAGCTAAGAAAGCTGCTAAAAAAGCTGCTCCTAAAAAAGCCGCTAAAAAGCCAGCGAAAAAAGCTGCTAAGAAAGCTGCGAAAGCACCCGCTGCCCCTGCTGCCGGCGCGACTGCATTGAATCCTCAAGCTGCCTGGCCGTTTCCATCGGCCGCCAAGCCTTGATTCAACGTTAATTCGTTAGCCAAAGCCAAAGCCCGATGCATTCGCGTCGGGCTTTTTTCATGGCATTTTGAAGTGCAAAGTCATGGATAAAAGGTCAGCAAGCGATAGCCCATGAACATGCGTTGTGGATCACGCAAACTCAGTTCTTGCTTGAAAGTCAAAATTTGGCCTGGCGTCATCTCTGCAGGCGCATCTGCTTCGGATAAATCGATCACCTTGCGCATCACTGGAAGATCTTGCGCATCGGTTAAGGTCAGTTCAACCCAAGGCATGGCAACACTGACCTCTGCTGAGTTTCGCAAATGGATTTCGAATGTCCAGCGAGGGGGAGATGACAGCGTTTCATCGATCAATACCTGAACAGGCAATTGATCGATCGACGCATGGTCGATGACCACAGCATCGGCTAATTTTAAAGGCGTGATTTGGCAACTGGCGGTCGACTGACAGAGCCATACCAAAGCGGGACGAAGTGTTGGGTGGTAGGCGGCCAACGCATCTTTGAAAAGCATGCTGGCTTGCAACATCAAGCCCAAAACACCCAAAAGTGCCCAGGTGATGAGGCCTGCGTGAATCATGACAAAAAATCAGTGCGCCTGAGCAGTCATCAATATCCAGCCGTCTTCGCGATCGGCAACCTTCAGGGCAAGGTGCGGGGCATAAGCTTGGATAAGTTCTTCTTCTTGGCGCTCTAAGATGCCAGCCAACACCAAATTACCGCCCGCTTGCACATGACTGCAAAGCAGTGGCGCAAGAACTTTCAAAGGTGTGGCCAGAATATTGGCCAACACGGTGTTGTAGGTGCCTTGGGCCAAATCTGGCAACCCAGCGTTCAAGCCAACTTGATTGGCTTGCGCATTGAGCGCTGTAGACGTCACGGCCGCTTCATCGATGTCGACGGCATCGATGTGCTTCGCTCCAAATTTGGCGGCACCAATGGCCAAAATACCAGAGCCGCAACCGTAGTCCAACACGCGTTGATCCTTGACGGAATGGGTTGCAATCCATCTTAAACACATGCGCGTGGTGGGATGCGTGCCCGTACCAAAGGCCAGACCAGGATCGAGACGAATCACCTCGCGAGCTTGCGCAGGCGGCTCGTGCCAAGTGGGCACAATCCAAAACTCGGGCGTGATTTCTACAGGTGCAAATTGTGATTGTGTGAGACGCACCCAGTCTTGATCGGCCACGGCTGAGATCGACAACACTTGGCAGGACTCAAAAAAGTCTTGTGCCGCCAATAAAACTGCGGCTTCTTGTGCGTCTTCTTCTTTGGCAAACAAGGCCACCATTTTGGAACGCTGCCAACCGTCTTTGGGCGGCGGCATACCGGGCTCGCCAAACAAAGCTTGCTCGTGCTCGGTTTCTGCGTCGGCGTCTTCGACAGACACACTCAAAGCATCCAATGCTTCAAGTGCTTCACTCAATACATCGACACGTGCTTCTGGGCACAACAAGTTCAATTCAAACATAGCTTAGATCTTGCGGCGACGCAACCACTCCTCAAGGTAGTGAATGTTGGTACCACCGGTCATGAATTTGGAATCGCGCAAGATTTCACGGTGAAGTGGAATGTTGGTGCTGATGCCCTCGACCACTGTTTCACCCAAGGCCGTTTGCATGCGGGCAATGGCTTGCTCACGCGTATCGCCATGGGCAATGATTTTGCCAACCATAGAGTCGTAATTGGGGGGCACAAAGTAGTTGTTGTAAATGTGCGAGTCGACTCGAATGCCAGGACCACCAGGCGCATGCCAAGTGGTGATGCGTCCAGGTGATGGTGTGAACTTGAAGGGGTCTTCAGCATTCACTCGGCATTCAATGGCATGGCCACGAATCTCAATTTGACGCTGGGTGAAAGGCAACTTTTCGCCAGCCGCCACCATGATTTGCGTTTTAACAATGTCAATGCCGGTGACCCACTCTGTGACAGGGTGCTCAACCTGAACACGGGTATTCATTTCGATGAAATAAAACTCGCCGTTTTCGTACAAAAATTCAAAGGTGCCGGCACCGCGGTAATTGATTTTTTTGCAGGCAGCCACGCAGCGATCACCAATCTTGTCGATCAGCTTGCGGGGAATGCCGGGTGCTGGCGCTTCTTCCAACACTTTTTGGTGACGACGTTGCATAGAACAATCGCGTTCGCCCAAATAAACAGCATTTCGGTGCTTGTCGGCCAGTACTTGAATTTCAATGTGCCTGGGGTTCTGCAAGAACTTTTCCATGTACACCGCTGGATTGCCAAATGCAGCACCGGCTTCAGCTTTGGTCATTTGCACCGCATTGATGAGTGCCGCTTCGGTGTGCACCACGCGCATGCCACGACCACCACCACCGCCAGCGGCTTTGATGATGACTGGGTAACCAATGCTTTTGGCTGTGCGACGAATCACGACGGGGTCGTCGGGCAACTCGCCCTCAGAACCAGGAACACATGGCACGCCTGCTTTGATCATGGCTTGCTTGGCAGACACTTTGTCGCCCATGATGCGAATGGACTCGGGTGTCGGGCCAATGAATTGGAAGCCACTTTTCTCGACACGCTCGGCAAAGTCGGCGTTTTCGCTCAGAAAACCATAGCCAGGGTGAATGGCTTCAGCATCTGTCACTTCGGCGGCTGAAATAATGGCCGGCATGTTGAGGTAGCTGAGGTTGGACGCAGCAGGCCCAATGCACACAGCTTCTTCGGCCAGCTTGACATACTTGGCTTCACGGTCTGCTTCAGAGTAAACCATGACGGCTTTGATGCCCAATTCGCGACAAGCACGTTGAATTCGCAGGGCAATTTCCCCGCGATTTGCAACCAGAATTTTCTTGAACATGAGAATCCTGGTGGGTTATTCGATGATGTAAAGCGCTTGACCGTATTCAACGGCCTGACCGTTTTCGCACAAGATTTGCTTCACGGTGCCAGACTTGTCGGATTCGATTTCATTCAAAATCTTCATGGCTTCGATGATGCAAAGGGTGTCGCCCTCTTTGACCGTGTCGCCCACTTGAACGAAAGGTGCAGCGCCAGGGCTAGACGATCTGTAGAAAGTGCCCACCATGGGAGACTTCACAGTGTGGCCAGCAGCCGCCGCTTCTGCGGCAACAGCGGCGGCACTGACTGCTGCAGCTTCGGCAATTTCGGCCACAGTAGGGGCCGCAACGCTTACTGGCGCTTGAGGGGTGGCGGGTACCATCACTTGCTGAGTGAACATTGGGGTGCCAGAAGCAACGGCACCTTTGACAATGCGAACCTTGCCTTCGGCCTCCGTAATTTCCAATTCTGTGACGTTGGAGTCGGAAACCAAGTCGATCAAGGTTTTCAATTTGCGCAAATCCATGTTACCCCCTGTGTTTGCTGTCGAAAACGTGGAATTTACACTAAAAACACGCCTAAATAGCTACAAATGCTCTCATTTTCAAAAATGAAAGACCACGCCCAGAAGATCGACGGGCTTAGGCACACAGAATACCTGCTTAGAGAGGTTTCTAAATGACCTTGCGCAACCAGCTGTCTAGATCTTTTTGGTCTAATTTGCCTGCTTTTTGCATTAAAAGCTTCCCTTTTGCATCAAAAAGAAGGCTGTAGGGCAATACACCCTCGGCGTTGCCAAGGCTTTTACCAAGCTCAGTGCCTACAAAACCTGCCAAGCCATTGGGAAACTGCAAAGGTCTTTGCGTTAAGTAGCGCCTGACTTGACTGGGTTGATCGACCGCCAGCCCAAGAACCTGGAATGATTTAGATAGATTTTGCTGATAAAAGGCATCAATTAACGGAAGTTCCTCGATACAGGGCGGGCACCAGGTGGCCCAGAAGTTCACCAACAAAGGCTTGCCGCGCAAAGTTTCTAAGCGCAAGGTGCCCCCTTCGGGCCTCTCAAACTCTTGGTTCCAAAAGTTTTGAACGGCCTCATCCAAAACATCATGAGGTTGGTACTTTTGCCAAGCAACCCAGGCACCCGTCAGGCCCGCCGTGGCTGCCACGCCCGCAGTCAACCAATGGCGTCGACTCATACTGGCTTCTGCTGACGACATGTCATCAGCCTTTAAGTTCTTCAAATTTTCTTGATCAGCCATTATTTTTCCATCAATTTCAATTAACTGGATTGTGCTTCTATTAGTTTTTGCACAGCAACAGCATCGCCACGCGGCACACGCCCCTGAGCGTCGGCCTTCAATGCACCACGCACATCGTCATATTCGTAGATCAAAAGGTGAACACCAATTTCTTCTTCCAACTCTTTGCAATAACTGTGAATGCTCAGCGCTTCGACGGGTTCGCCATGCAAGCCATTGACCGTGCGCGCCTCGAAATCGACACCTTTGTTGATGAGCTCAATTTCACAAGATTTTTCATCGTCACAAAATAATTGAAGGTAAATGTCTGACAAACGCGTGGCCGTACCGTGCCAGACAGCGCCGCCTAAGTAAGGCCTAAAGTCTTGCAAGCGCTGCATCCACATCAGGGCGTGCTGGCGCAAGGCTAGAAGCTCTGCAGGCTGGGTGTCCGCACAAAACAACGCGATGTATTCGCGCACTTGCGCTTCAACTTGATCGTTGTTGGGCAAGGGGGTTTTGGGGGGCAAACCCAGTGCTTTCAGCGCTCGGCGCTTGGCCGGCCCGTACTCCAAGCCTTCCTCCACCACACATTGCGCAGCTGAAGCTGCAATTTCATCCGTTATGTCTGCCATGCATGCATTGTGCACCGCCTAAAATCCCCCTATGCACATACATATATTGGGAATTTGCGGCACCTTCATGGGGGGCTTGGCCGCCTTGGCAAGAGAAGCGGGCCACCGCGTCACTGGCTGCGATGCAGGCGTCTACCCGCCCATGAGCGACCAGCTGGAGGCTTTGGGGATCGAGTTGATTGAAGGCTTTGGCGTCGATCAAATGCAACTCAAACCCGACCTTTACGTGATTGGCAACGTGGTCAGCCGCAGCCGGCTGCCTTCGGGTGAACCCAAATTTCCCTTGATGGAAGCCATTCTCGAATCGGGCGCGGCATACACCAGTGGCCCTCAGTGGCTGTCGGAGCATGTCTTGCAAGGCCGCCATGTGCTGGCCGTTGCAGGCACTCACGGCAAAACATCGACCACGTCCATGCTGACCTGGATTTTGGAAGCTGCAGGCCTTGCCCCTGGTTATTTGGTGGGCGGCGTGCCCCTGAACTTTGGGGTGTCTGCCCGCTTGGGGCAATCGGTACCTGGCCACGCGCGCCCCTACTTTGTGATTGAAGCCGACGAATACGACACAGCCTTTTTCGACAAGCGCAGCAAGTTTGTGCACTACCGACCTCGCACTGCCATTTTGAACAATTTGGAGTTTGACCACGCCGACATCTTCGCAGACCTCCAAGCCATTGAGCGACAGTTTCAACACTTGGTTCGCACAGTACCGGGTCACGGCCGCTTGGTGGTCAATGGGCTAGAAGAAAGTTTGACCCGCGTATTGGCACAAGGTTGTTGGAGCGAAGTGCGCAGCTTTGGCGCAGCAGTCAGTGATTTTTCAGCGCATGGCGAGCCAGATAATTTTGAGGTCTTACACCAAGGTCAAAAAGTGGCGCATGTGAGCTGGGCCTTGGGTGGCGTCCACAATCAACTTAATGCATTGGCGGCCATTGCCGCAGCCGAACATGTGGGCGTATCACCCAAAATGGCTGCCAAGGCCTTGTCGAGTTTTCAAAATGTGAAGCGCCGAATGGAAATGCGCGGCACTGTTGCAGGCGTCACGGTATACGATGACTTTGCGCACCACCCCACAGCCATCCGCACCACGCTCGACGGCTTGCGCAGGCAAGTTGGAAAGCAGCGCATCTTGGCCATCTTCGAGCCGCGCAGCAACACCATGAAGCTAGGCACCATGAAGTCTCAGCTGCCTTGGAGCTTAGAACAAGCCGACCTGTCTTTCTGCCACAGTGGCGGTTTGGATTGGGATGCCAACGCGGCATTGGCAGAGATGGGCCCCAAAGCGCAAGTGGCCAGCAACATCGATGAACTGGTCGCGCAAGTCATGGCCAAGGCACAAGCAGGGGATCATTTGTTGTGCATGAGCAATGGCGGTTTTGGCGGCATTCACGACAAGCTCTTGAAGGCTTTGGAAACGGTATCCATCAAGCGTTCGTGATCAGACGCCATTACATATTGAGCTTTTAGATCTTAAGCAAATTTGGGCGCATTGACAGGGCCTGCGCACAACAGGCCCATGTCCTTTGCGATTATTTTTGGCGACGTGCCAATACAGCATTGGACAAAGTCGCCAACACCTTTTCACTGTCAGGCCAACCGATGCATGCATCGGTGATGCTTTGTGCGTATTTCAGCGCACTAGGGTCGTCTTTACCAGGCGTGAACTTTTGCGCACCGCCCTCCAAATGACTCTCCACCATCACGCCAAAAATCTGACGTGAACCTTTGCTGATTTGCGCCGAAATGTCATTCGTCACATCCACTTGTCGTTCGTGCTGCTTGCTGCTGTTGGCATGGCTGCAATCGATCATCAGGGTGGGCTTGAGTTTGGCCGCCGTCAAATCTTTGCAAGCTGCATTGACACTGGCTTCGTCATAGTTGGGTGCTTTGCCGCCGCGCAAAATGACGTGGCAATCGGGGTTGCCTTGTGTTTGCACAATCGCCACTTGACCGTTTTTATGGACAGACAAAAAGTGGTGACCACGTTCTGCAGCTTGAATGGCGTCAGTGGCAATTTTGATGTTGCCATCGGTACCATTTTTGAAACCAATCGGCGCTGACAAACCAGAAGCCAATTCGCGGTGCACCTGGCTTTCGGTGGTGCGGGCGCCAATAGCACCCCAGCTGATCAAATCGCCAATGTACTGGGGTGAAATGACGTCTAAGAACTCGCTGCCTGCAGGCAAACCTTGGCGATTGATTTCGATCAGCAATTGACGCGCAATGCGCAAACCTTCGTCAATGCGGAAGCTCTCGTCCAAGTAAGGATCGTTGATCAAGCCCTTCCACCCCACTGTGGTGCGTGGCTTTTCGAAATACACACGCATCACAATTTCCAAAGTGTCTTGGTATTTGTCACGCAGTGGCTTTAGGCGACGCGCGTAATCCAAGGCTGCAGCAGGATCATGAATAGAGCATGGGCCAATGACCACCAGCAAGCGATCGTCTTTGCCTGCCATGATGTTGTGAATTTTGCGACGAGTTTGTGAAATGAGCGATTCCACAGCGGTTCCCGTGATTGGGAAGAACCGCATCAAATGTTCTGGTGGCGGCAGCACGGTGATGTCCTTAATGCGTTCGTCATCGGTCTGTCCCATTCGGTCTGCGGGGTTCGCATAACGAGGCTCCGAATTGGCTTTGGCTTTGGTGTTCATCGTGTGCTCCTGTTCAAAATAAAAAAGATGAGAAATCTGTGAATGCAAAAAAAAACCGCCGGGGGTTGAGTCCGGCGGTTGGTAGAGGGGTTCAGTGACTTATGCGCTGGCCTCTCGTCCGCCTAGGACTGAGAATGCAAAATAAAAGCTAAAAAAGCTGAAGCGCGTTGTCATGGGAAATGAATGTAGCACAAGTTTTCGACAGTTTTCTGACAAATAACCTAGGCACAAACCCCTTAGGCCGTACCGCCTACGGTCAAACCTTCGATGCGCAGCGTTGGTTGTCCTACACCCACAGGCACGCTTTGGCCTTCCTTGCCGCATACGCCCACACCCGAATCGAGGCGCATGTCATTGCCAATCATGCTGACCTGCTTGAGACATTCTGGTCCACTGCCCACCAAGGTGGCACCCTTCACAGGGTATTGAATCTTGCCGTTTTCAACCCAGTAAGCTTCACTGGCAGAGAACACAAACTTGCCGCTGGTGATGTCGACCTGGCCACCGCCAAAATTAGTGGCGTACAAGCCTTTCTTGATGCTGGCCACAATTTCTTCGGGTGCTTTGTCGCCACCCAACATGTAGGTGTTGGTCATGCGCGGCATGGGAATGTGTGCATAGCTTTCACGGCGACCATTGCCGGTGGGCTTAACACCCATCAGGCGGGCATTCATGGCGTCTTGGATGTAGCCCTTCAAAATACCGTCTTCAATCAGCACATTGCGCTGGCTGGGGCAGCCCTCATCGTCCACATTCAAGGAGCCGCGGCGGTCAGAAATGGTGCCGTCATCCAACACTGTGACGCCTTTGGCCGCCACGCGCTTGCCAATCATGCCGCTGAAAGCACTGGATCCTTTGCGGTTGAAGTCGCCTTCCAAGCCGTGACCAATGGCTTCGTGCAACAAAACACCCGGCCATCCTGGGCCTAATACGACAGTCATCACCCCTGCAGGCGCAGGTCGTGCATCTAAATTGGTGAGGGCTGCGTGCACAGCGTCGTCGACATACGCATTGACCATGGCATCGTCAAAATACGCCAAGCCAAAGCGACCACCACCACCGCCACTGCCCACTTCACGTCGGCCGTTTTGCTCGGCAATGACCGTGACCGACAAGCGAACCAGTGGACGTACATCTGCAGCCAAGGTGCCATCGGCACGTGCCACCATGACCACATCGTATTCACTGGCCAAACCCGCCATGACCTGAACCACGCGAGGATCTTTGGCGCGCGCCAGCTGCTCTACCTTCTCGAGCAATTGCACTTTGTCGGTGCTGTTGAGGGTGCCCATGGGGTCGAGTGAGGGGTACAGCGAACGAATGCCTGCAATTTTGCGAGCAGGCACTTTGGCTTTTTTGTTCTGATGCGCTTGTGCAATGGCACGCACAGTTTGTGCAGCGTCCATCAAGGAGGCCTCAGAGATGTCATCTGAATAGGCAAAGGCCGTTTTTTCGCCAGCCACCGCACGCACGCCAACACCTTGGTCAATACTGAAACTGCCCGTTTTGACAATGCCCTCTTCCAAACTCCAGCCCTCGGCACGGGTGTATTGAAAGTACAAATCGGCGTCGTCCACTTTGTGCGCTTTGATGGCGTTCAAGGCCTTGGCCAAGTGGGTTTCGTCCAAGCCAAAAGGCTCGAGCAACAAAGACCTGGCCGTGGCCAAGCGTTCAATGGTGGGTTCGCGTGAAATCATGTCGCCATTGTAGGCAAGCTCAGAAGGCCTTGCTGACTGGCGGACAGCTGGCCTTGATTTTTCGGCGCTTAGGTTTGAACCAGTCGCTTGGCTTTGGCAATGGACATCAAAATGCCCAAGCCCAGTCCTAGGGTGACCATGGCTGTGCCGCCATAGCTGATAAAGGGCAAAGGCACCCCCACCACCGGCAAAATGCCACTGACCATGCCCATGTTGACGAAGGCATAGGTGAAGAAAATCATGCTGACACTACCGGCCAGCAAGCGCGTGAACAAAGAAGGGGCTTCTTTGGCAATTACCAAGCCTCGGAATACCAAGAAGAAAAAGCCCGAAATGAGGAGCAAAGTGCCGAGCAAGCCAAATTCTTCTGAAAAAGCCGCAAAAATAAAGTCGGTGGTGCGTTCCGGTATGAATTCCAAGTGGGTTTGCGTGCCTTGCATAAAGCCCTTGCCCCAAAAGCCACCCGAGCCGATGGCAATCATGCCCTGAATGATGTGAAAGCCTTTGCCCAAAGGGTCGCGCGCAGGGTCGAGCAAGGTACAAACCCGTTGCCGCTGGTACTCATGCAGCACTTTCCAATCTACGCCATCTGCACACAACTGCGTTTCCATGGCAACCAAAAACACCAAGCCAACCAGACCCAGCAAAACAGGCGGCAAGATGAGGCGCCAGCTCAAACCTGCAAAAAACAGCACCGCCAAGCCAGTGCTAAGGACCAACAAGGCGGTTCCCAGGTCGGGTTGTTTCATGATCAATCCGACAGGGACAATGAGCAAAGCGCCGGCCACGGCAAAGTCCAAGGGGCGCAACTGACCTTCGCGCTTTTGAAACCACCAGGCCAGCATGAGCGGCATGGCTATTTTGAGTATTTCGCTGGGCTGAATCACGATGCCCACATTGAGCCATCGCCGGGCGCCCTTCTTGGTAATGCCAAAAATGGCCACTGCAATGAGCAACAGCACGCCGACGGTGTAAATGGGCACGGCCAAGCTCATCAGGCGCTGCGGCGGGATTTGAGCCACCACAAACATGATGGCCCCGGCAATCAGCATGTTGCGACCATGATCGACAAATCGCGTGCCATGGTCATAGCCGGACGAGTACATGATGAGCATGCCGGCGCAAGCCAATATAAAGATGGCAAAGGCCAAAGGACCGTCAAACCCTGCAAATAAATGAAGGAATCGGGACAACCAGCTGGGCTTTTCAATGACGCGGGACATGCCTCAATTATCCTTTGCTTCGGCAGAACTAATGGCTTTCCCTTTAAATTTGAATCCCTTCAGGACTAGCCTGAGGCCTGCGCGTGGGACAATCGTACCCATGTATTTATTGTTTGAAGAAGCCGGCAAGTTTGTTGCCGGACGAGTCATGTCAGAGGCTGAAGCTTCTGTACAAGTAGAACTGGACAGCGGCAAGCGGGTCAAGGTCAAAGGTGCCAACGTGCTTTTGAAATTTGACAAACCTGCCCCGGCCCAGTTGCTGGCCGACGCCACCACCATCAGCCAAAGCATTGAGCTAGACCTGGCTTGGGAGTTTGCGCCCGAGACCGAGTTCGGTTTTGCCGATGTAGCGCGCGAGTACTTCAATGCCGATGCCTCGACTGCACAACAGGTCGGGGCTTTGATTCGCCTTTACGAAGCACCGCATTACTTTCGACGGGCTGGCAAAGGTCGTTTCAAAAAAGCCTCTGCAGAAACCGTGCAATTGGCTTTGGCCGGCATCGAAAAGAAAAAACAAATTCAAGCACAAATTGAAAGCTGGTCACAGGCCTTGATGGCGGGCCAATGCCCGGCACCCATCAAAGAGCAGCTTTATAAAATTTTGTTTCGCCCCGACAAAAATGCACCCGAGTACAAAGCGGTGGTCGAGGCCAGTCGCACCAGCCAAACTGCGCCGCTCACCTTGCTGCAAAATGCCGGTGCCATTGCCAGCGCTTATGACTTCCATTGGCAGCGCTTTTTGTTTGACAACTTTCCCAAGGGCACGGGCTTTCCAAAATTGGATGCGCCCGTCATTGCGCAAGAATTGCCTCTGGCGCCTGTGCAAGCCTATTCCATCGACGACTCACAAACCACAGAAATCGACGACGCGCTGTCGTTGCAAGGTTTGGGTACAGGCCAAGTGGTGGTGGGCATTCACATTGCGGCCCCAGGTTTGGCCATTGATCCCAGCAGCGCCATCGACAACGTAGGTCGCAATCGTTTGTCCACGGTGTACATGCCTGGCTACAAAATCACCATGCTGCCAGACGAGGTGGTGCAAAGCTACACCTTGGCCGAGGGCCAAGCATGCCCCGCAGTGTCTCTTTATGTGACCTTTGACGAAGCCACACTCAGCATTCAACACAGCGAAACCAAGTTGGAGAGAGTGCCAATCAGAGCCAACTTGCGCCACGATCAACTTGACCAGTGGGTCACAAAAGCCTGGCTAGAAGACCTCTCACCGACTGCACGCGATGGCGAACCTCAACTGCCCATCGCACACAACGAACTGGCGTTTTTCTGGCGCTTAGCGCAACACCTCAAAGCAGGTCGTGAAGTGATGCGCGGCAAGCCCGAAAACTTCAATCGCCCCGACTACAACTTCCGCTTGGTACGCGACAACAAGGACACGCCCCCAACGGGTCAAGAAGCGGTCCAAATTTCGGTGCGCCAACGTGGTGCGCCACTTGACCTGATCGTGGCAGAAGCCATGATTTTGGCCAACAGCACTTGGGGCCAATGGCTTGCCAGTTTAGGCGTGCCTGCCATTTATCGCAGCCAAGCCAGCATGGCGCCGGGCGTCAAGGTACGCATGGGCACCAAGGCCTTGCCACACGCAGGCATAGGCGTGCCGGCTTATGCATGGAGCACGTCGCCGCTGCGCCGCTACACAGATTTGGTCAATCAATGGCAGATCATTGCCTGCGCCAAACACGGTGCCACGGCCGCGTTGGCAGCGCCCTTCAAACCCAAAGATGCGCAACTGTTTGCCATCATCAGCGCCTTTGATTCGGCCTATACCGCCTACAACGCTTACCAATCTGGCATGGAACGTTTTTGGACTTTGCAGTACTTGCAGCAAGAAAACATCACCGAAGTGGTGGCCAGCTTGGTCAAGGAAATGGCGGGGGGCAGTTGGTTGGTGCGTGCCGACAATTTGCCACTCATGCTCACCGTGATGGGTGCATCTGGCTTAATGCGTGGAGACAAAGTCAAGGTGCAATTGGGTACTGTAGATGCCATGGCGCTAGATGTCAGCGGCACCGTGCTTGAAAAAATCATTGCTGACAATTCCGAAACGCAGAATGCTGAAGCGGGCCTCGACGAAGTCATGGAAGATCTGGATGAAGCCGCCTCAGGCCCCATCGCCATTGCCATGAACATCAATGAGGCACCTGCAGAAGATTGAGCACAATGCCGACGCCCACCTTGCCTTTTTCTGCACGCACTTCACATCGCACTCTGATTTGGGCGCTGGGGCTGTCGGCGTTGTTGCATGCAGGCTTGCTGACCCTGAAATGGGCCGCGCCAGCTACCTTTGATCGCCTCTTTGACACCAACACTTTAGAAGTGGTCTTGGTCAACTCGCGCAGCGCCAACGCGCCCGATACACCCATGGCCTTGGCGCAAGTTAATTTGGCGGGCGGTGGGCAAGTGCCTGGATTGAGCATGCAAAGCAGTCCGATCAGCGCTTACAAAAATGATCAAAGTGGCCAAGAACTTCAGCAAGTTGAGAAAAAAATTGAGGCACTCAAAAGCGAACAAGTGCGTCTCTTGCAACAACTCCAACAAGAGTTGTCGCAACTCAACAGTCAAAGCCCTGCGACAAACAACGATGGCAAAGCAGAAGCTTTGAATGAGCGCAAACATCAACTCTCGAGTCAGTTGGCGCAGATTGAAAAGCAAACACAGGCGTTGCAAGGTGGCCCTAAAAAACGCTACATCGGACCCGCCACGCAAGAGGTCTCATTTGCCCGCTATTACGACAAATTGCGCCGCAGCATCGAAATCACGGGTACCGAAAATTTCCCGCAAGCTGCAGGAGAAAAACTCTATGGCAGCCTCACCATGGTGATTACATTGGATGCGCAAGGCCGTGTCTTGAGCACTGAAATTGCCAGCCCTTCCGACAAACCACTGCTTGACAAACGAGCACAAGCCATCGTGCGAGGTGCCTCGCCCTTTGAAGCTTTCACGCCCGACATGAAACGCCAAGCTGATCAACTGGTGGTGGTTTCGCGCTTTCACTTTGCGCGCGATGAAAAGCTCGAAACCCAAATGTTGGCACCCCAAACCAATACCCCCACCTCTCGCTCAACCGCTGTTCAGCGAACCCCTTAACGGACACTTGCATGGACACGTACTGCGTTTTTGGCCACCCCATTGAACACAGCAAATCGCCTTGGATTCATGCGCGCTTTGCACAATTGACGGGTCAAACTTTGACTTACAGCAAAACGCTGGCACCCTTAGATGGCTTTGCAAAAACTTTGCAAAGCTTTCAAGCCCAAGGCGGTAAAGGTTGCAACGTCACCTTGCCTTTTAAAACCGAGGCGGCTGCATTGGCTACCCGGTGCAGTCCTCGCGTGAGTTTGGCGCAAGCTTGCAATACCTTGAAGTTTGACGGGCAAGAAATCTTTGGTGAAAACACAGACGGTCTGGGCTTGGTCAATGATTTGGTGCGCAATGCAGGCTGTCACTTGCAAGGCAAAAGTTTGCTGCTGATTGGCGCTGGCGGCGCGGCTGCCGGCGTTCTTGGCCCTTTGCTTTGTGAAAAGCCACGGCATATTTATGTGGCCAACCGCACACACAACAAGGCAATCCAACTGGTCAAGCGCCATGCGGCATTGGCGTTGGCAGAAGGGGTTGACTGTCTGGCCTTTGATTTGCAACACGAAGTCATTCACAGTCAAACCTTTGATGTGGTGATCAATGCTTCTAGCAGCAGTTTGCAGCAAGGCGAGTTGCCTGTGCCCGCCAGTGTGCTCAGTCGTCATGGCATGGCTTGCGATTTAATGTACGGACCTGCTAGCCAAGGCTTCATGGATTGGGCCCGCTCCAACGGCGCTGAAGCCCGCGATGGACTTGGCATGTTGGTGGAGCAAGCAGCCGAATCATTCCAATTGTGGCGCGGCGTGCGGCCGCCTACTGCACCTGTGTTGGCTGAGCTGAGGGCCTTGTTGGCAAAGTCCTGATCGGCATCGAATCAAGCCATATCAAGCTTTGTACACTGACAGCTTATGCGCAACATCTTCAATGCACTCAAACAATGGCTTTTCTTGCTGTTGGGCGGTTTTTTGATCTTGCAATTATTTTTTGTAGGCCGCGTCGCCTCCATGAGTCTGATCGATCCTTCCTCCACAGCTTTTGAGCGATCTCAAGCGTGGCAAATTGTCAAAAGCCAAGGTACTTTCAAGTGGCGGCAAACTTGGACCGACTCAGATCAAATTGCCAAAAACCTTCAACGCGCCGTTTTGGCTGCTGAAGACAGTGGCTTCAAAAGCCACAACGGCGTTTGGTGGGATTCCGTTGAAAAAGCCTGGCGCAAAAATGCCAAGGCTGAAGCCAAAATAGAAGCACAAGCTGCGCAGAAAAAAAACGGTAAAGCAGTTGCACCCAAAATAGTGGGCGGCTCCACCATCACACAGCAACTTGCCAAAAACTTGATGCTCAGTGGCGAACGCACACTCATTCGCAAAGCCCAAGAATGGGTCATCACCTTGGCCCTAGAAAGCTTTTTGTCCAAGCCTCAAATCTTGACGCTCTACCTCAACCACGTTGAGTGGGGCCGAGGTGTGTTTGGGGCAGAAGCGGCAGCACGTCATTATTTTCAAAAACCTGCAAGCCAACTTAGTGCTTGGGAAGCCGCCCGCTTAGCCGTCATGCTGCCACGCCCACGGTATTTTGAAAAGTTGCCTCAATCCGCTTATCTAAGTGACCGTGCGCAAACCATCATGGCACGCATGAACGATGTCGCCTTGCCTTAACGAAAGCAGGAAACAGATTCCATGAGAATTCTTGGCATTGACCCCGGTCTCCAAACCACTGGCTTTGGGGTGATTGATGTCGAGGGTTCTAAGCTGTCGTATGTGGCCAGTGGCGTCATTCGAACCGACAAAGTTCAACAAGGCAATTTACCCAATCGCTTGAAGGTGATCTACGACGGCATCCTAGAAATTAACCAACGCTACCAACCCAATGCAGCATCGGTTGAAATTGTGTTTGTGAACGTCAACCCGCAGGCCACATTGCTGTTGGGTCAAGCACGTGGCTGTTGCGTGACGGCTTTGGTCACTTGCAATTTGACAGTGGCAGAGTACACCGCATTGCAAATGAAGAAAGCGATCACTGGGCATGGCCGTGCAGCCAAGTCGCAAATTCAAGAGATGGTGAAGCGCATGCTCAAGTTGCCTTCAGTGCCTGGGCCCGATGCAGCCGATGCCTTGGGCTTGGCCATTACCCATGCGCATGCCAGTCCCTCTATGAACAAGCTGGCGGCTTTGGATGTGCTCAATCGCAAAACTCACGGCATGTACCGCGATGGCCGAAGCCATTGAATTTCAGTGGCCCGATTGAGGCGCCACCATGCGGTCACGTTTGGCCAAATCGGGAAAGACTTTGACGGCGGCGAGGGCCACACCCACCGTTGCCAAACCGCCAAAGACCACAGAACCCACCGGACCCCACATCGACGCTGTGGCGCCCGATTCAAACTCACCCAATTGATTGGATGCACCAATGAAGATGGAATTAACAGCAGCCACACGGCCACGCATGTCTTCGGGTGTTTCTAACTGAAGCAGCGTCAGGCGCGTCACGACGCTGACGTTGTCGGCGGCACCTGCCACCATCAAGGCCAACATCGACAAGACAAAGTGCGTGGAAATGCCAAACACAAAATTGGCCAAGCCAAAAACAGCCACTGCGATCAGCATCCACCGACCGACTCGTCGCTCGATAGGCCACTGTGTCAGTGCCGCAGCCATGATCAGCGCACCAACGGCTGGCGAAGAACGCAGAAGGCCCAGCCCTTCGGGCCCTGTATGCAAAATGTCTTTGGCGTAAATAGGAAGAAGCGCCGTGACGCCTCCCAACAAAACGGCAAACAAATCCAACGCGATGGCACCCAACAATACTTTGTGATGCCACACAAAGTGAGCGCCTGCCAACACGCTGCGCAAGTCGGCAGCTACCTTGGAAGGCTTGTGGTCGTAACGAACCGACAACGCCAATAAAAAAGCCATGAACAAAAATGCGGCACATGTGGCGTAGACAGCATTGACATGCAGTGCATACAAAATACCGCCCAAGGCAGGACCGCTGATTACCGCAGTTTGAACCCCAGTAGAGCTCAAGGCCACCGCGCGCTGCAGCAAATGCGCAGGAACCAAGTGCGGTGTTAGCGCTTGTTGTGTGGGCATTTGAAAAGCTCTGACCATGCCCAAAATAGCCGATATAAAAAGCACCAACTCACGGGTAACTTGATCGGCTGCAGTGCCCCACACCAGCAAGCCCGCAACTGCCGTTTGAACCAACATGCAGGTGGCATAAATATGCACCTTGTGAAATCTGTCAACAATTTGTCCTGCAGGCAGGGTCAGAATGAGCGCGGGTACAAACTGAAACAAACCCACCAAACCCAAGTCCCAAGCACTTCCCGTGATTTCGTACATGTGCCACGCCAAGGCCACCATCAGCATTTGTGTTGCCAAGATGCCCGCCAAACGAGCCAACCAAAAACGCACAAAGGGTTGGTGCGACAGCAAGTCGCGTAGCGACGACTGAGCAGCCGTATTCATCTGCTTAAATTACCAGGCACGCACAGGCAGTGCAAAACCGGCCGGTGCTTTTTTGACATCGTCAAAGCTGACAATTTCATAGGCATCGGGTTGATCCAGAAGTGCTCTCAACAACTGATTGTTCATGGCATGCCCTGATCGGAAGGCGGTGTAACTGGCAATGAACGGTTTGCCGATGATGTACAAGTCGCCCATGGCATCTAGAATTTTGTGTTTGACAAACTCATCGTCGTAACGCAAACCATCGCTGTTCAAAACTTTGTAGTCGTCCATCACAATGGCATTGTCAAGACCGCCACCCAGAGCCAAACCGTTGGATCGCAACATTTCCACGTCTTTGGTAAAGCCAAAGGTACGCGCGCGCGCAATGTCTCGGGCATAAACATCGCGGCCCATGTCAAACACCACTTGTTGGCCTGTGGAGTCCACCGCAGGATGCTGAAAATCAATTTCAAAACTCAGGCGATAGCCATCGTAGGGTTCTAGTTTGGCCCACTTAACGTTTTCGCCCTGCCCCTCTCGCACTTCGACTGTTTTGAGAACGCGGATGAATTTTTTAGCTGCTTTTTGCAGCTCAATGCCAGCGCTTTGGAGCAGAAACACAAAAGAAGACGCCGAGCCATCCAAGATCGGTACTTCTTCTGCAGTGATGTCGATGATGAGGTTGTCGATGCCCAAGCCAGCGCAGGCTGACATCAAGTGTTCAACCGTGTGAACCTTGGCTTGGCCGCTTGAAATGGTAGACGCCAAGCGCGTGTCTGTGACGCTGAGTGCATTGATGTGAATATCGACGGGTTCGGCCAAATCGACGCGGCGAAATACGATGCCTGTATCGACAGGCGCTGGCCGCAGGGTGAGTTCCACCCTTTGACCGCTGTGCAAACCCACACCCACAGCTTGGGTGAGAGTTTTGAGGGTTCGTTGTGCAAGCATGGCCTGATTTTAAATTTTCAAGGCCAGACTTGCACAAAGAGGGTTTTGGTGACCCACCGAGAGAGGCAGTTGACTGAACTTCAGTCTGCTTGCTTGCGCAAGAAGGCTGGAATTTCGATGTCGTCCATGCCAGCAGAGGCCATACCGTCCACCTTGGCCGCTGCTTGTGTGCGGTTGGTACGCCACACGCTAGGCGTATTCAAACGGCCATAGTCACCACCCAAGGCTGGGCTTTGCACGCCCAACGTAGGCATGGTGCTGTCTTGCGTGTCAATGGTGAAAGGCACGTTGTCGGTACCGGTACGCAGAACTTGCAATGGAGGTGCTGTACGGCGTGCGCCTTGGCTAGACAAGCCCGTAGCCACCACCGTGACGCGAATTTCGTCGCCCAAGCTCTCGTCGTAAGCCGTTCCGTAAATGACATGCGCACTTTCTGAAGCGTAAGCACGGATGGTGTTCATGGCTTGCTTAGATTCGCTGAGTTTGAGTGAACCCTTGGCAGCGCTGATCAAGACCAACACACCTTTGGCACCCGACAAATCGATGCCTTCCAACAAGGGGCAAGCCACAGCTTGCTCAGAGGCAATGCGCGCACGGTCAGGGCCACTGGCTGAAGCAGTACCCATCATGGCTTTGCCGGGTTCGCCCATGACAGTGCGCACGTCTTCAAAGTCGACGTTGACGTGGCCAGGTACATTGATAATTTCTGCAATACCGCCCACCGCGTTTTTGAGCACGTCATTGGCGTGCGCAAAGGCTTCGTCTTGGGTCATGTCTTCGCCGCCTGGCAATTCCATCAACTTTTCATTGAGCACCACGATCAATGAGTCGACGTTGGCTTCGAGTTCGGCCAAGCCAGATTCAGCGCTTTGCATGCGACGGCCACCTTCGAAGTCGAAAGGCTTGGTCACCACACCCACAGTAAGGATGCCCATTTCTTTGGCAACGCGTGCAATGACAGGTGCTGCGCCTGTACCCGTGCCGCCGCCCATACCCGCTGTGATGAACAACATGTGCGCGCCTTCGATGGCTGCGCGAATGTCGTCAATGGCTTCTTCGGCTGCATCGCGGCCTTTTTCGGGTTTGCTGCCAGCGCCCAAACCGGTGTGACCCAATTGAATAAAGCGGTGTGCTGCACTGCGTGCCAATGCCTGTGCATCGGTGTTGGCGCAAATGAATTCAACGCCTTGAACGTTGCGCTCGATCATGTGCTCGACAGCGTTACCGCCGCCACCGCCCACGCCGATCACTTTGATTTGCGTTCCTTGGTTGAACTCTTCGACTTGGATCATTTCAATGCTCATGGTGCTCTCCTAAAACTGTTGCAGTTGCCTAAATATTGATTTTTGAAAATTTTATTTTTGTGGGGTGAAGTGAGATTCAACATCGCTGATGTGGACTCCCCCTTGCCAAGTAAAGTTTGCGCCAATCCATCAGAAGTTACCCACGATGAAATCTTTAAAGCGAGTGAAGGCGTTGTTCATGGAACCCTTCTTCTGCGAAACTTTGAAACCACGCAAACGGGCCAAGCGGGCTTCTTCCATGAGGCCCATCACGGTTGCTACGCGCGGTTGGCTGACCATGTCAGACAGCGCGCCGTTGTATTTGGGAACGCCGCGGCGCACGGGCTTCAAGAAGATGTCCTCACCTAACTCGACCATACCGGGCATGACCGCGCTACCGCCTGTCAGCACAATGCCCGAAGACAAAACTTCTTCGTAACCTGATTCACGGATGACTTGTTGAACCAGTGAGAAGATTTCTTCGACACGCGGCTCAATGACGCCCGCCAAAGCTTGCTTGGACAACATGCGAGGTGCGCGATCACCCAAACCAGGCACTTCTACTTGTGCCTCAGGATCGGCCAACAATTGTTTGGCACAACCGCTTTCAACTTTGATGTCTTCTGCATCTTTGGTGGGCGTGCGCAAGGCCATGGCAATGTCGCTGGTGATCAGGTCGCCAGCAATTGGAATGACAGCGGTGTGACGAATAGCGCCGTTGGTAAAAATAGCGACGTCGGTGGTACCTGCACCAATGTCAACACAGGCCACACCTAACTCGCGCTCGTCTTCTGTCAATACAGCCAAGCTAGATGACAAGGGGTTGAGCAGCAACTGATCAACTTCAAGTCCACAACGACGCACACACTTGATGATGTTTTCTGCAGCACTTTGCGCGCCGGTCACGATGTGCACCTTGGCTTCAAGGCGCATGCCACTCATGCCAATAGGCTCTTTCACATCTTGGCCATCGATCACAAACTCTTGAGGCGCTACCAACAACAAACGTTGGTCTGTAGAAATGTTAATGGCACGTGCTGTTTCGACTACACGGGCTACATCGGCCGGCGTTACCTCTTTGTCTTTGACCGCCACCATGCCACTAGAGTTCAGACCGCGAATGTGACTGCCCGTGATACCCGTGTTGACGCGCGTAATTTTGCAATCTGCCATCAACTCTGCTTCTTTTAAAGCTTGCTGAATACTTTGAACAGTCGCGTCAATGTTGACCACCACACCACGCTTTAACCCGTTGCCTGGCGCTACACCCATGCCGGCCAGTTTTAACTCACCACCTGGCATGACCTCGGCAACGACGACCATGACCTTGGACGTACCAATGTCGAGACCGACCACCAAATCTTTGTACTCTTTTGCCATATGTTCAACCGTTCTTATCTAAATCTTCAATCGATCAGGGCTTCTTCAACCCATCTACCGCCAAGGTACTGACGCCTCGCAACCTCAAGGCATAGCCATTCTCGTAGCGCAAATCTGCAGACAACAATGACGTTGCTGTGCGGCTGTAGCGCGATGCAACTTGGGTCAATGTTTTGAAAAACACTTGAAGACGATCACTGATTTCTTGTTGTGTGCCTTGACCCAACTCGATCACTGCTCCTGAATCCAATTGCAGCGTCCAGCTACCACGCTGGCTTAATTCCAACTTGTCAATCGTCATGTCCATTGGGTCAAACTTTGGCTTGAGAAATTTGTACATCTCTAAGACAAATGGTGCGTGTGAGTCGGGGCCAACTAACAGCGGCAAAGATTCAGGATCGACGTCGTCTGCACTGACCTCAAAAACCGTACCTTCTTTGCTCAAAAACTTACCATCACCTTCGGTTGCCCACTGGGCCACCGGGAAAAACTCTTCGAGCGTGACATTCAATCGATTGGGAAACTCGCGTCGCACCAGCGCTGAACGAATCCAAGGAATTTGCTCAAAAGCCTGCCGCGCTTGCATCAGATTCAAGGTAAAGAAATTGCCTGTGAGCTGGGGCAATACATTGGCACGCAGGGTAACCGTATTGCTGTGTGTCACATTGCCGCGCACCGTAATGCCCTGAATTGAAAACGCAGGGTGACGCAGCAACCAACCAATGCCACTGGCAACACACATGATGAATGCCAAGACAAACATCAATGAAGCCGTCCACTGCATCAAGCGCACATCCATGGGCAAGGTCATTGGCTTTTTCATGCAACAACCTTGAGCGGTTCAGAACGCGCGTGCTCAAGGCCAGCATCAGCCAACAAGTGCATGCACAAACTTTCGTAATCCATGCCTGCTGCGCGAGCCGACATCGGCACCAATGAATGACTGGTCATGCCAGGCGATGTGTTGATTTCAAGCAGATAAGGCTGACGTGTTTGCGCATCAATCATGACATCCACACGGCCCCAGCCTTTGCAACCCAACACTTGATAGGCCTTGACCACAAGCGCTTGAATGGCTTTCTCTTCTGCCTCTGGCAAACCTGATGGCACCAGATATTGCGTATCGTCTGTGAAGTATTTGTTTTGGTAATCGTAATTGCCAGCAGGTGCCACGATGCGAATCACAGGCAATGCATGCGCCGTGTCCCCTTCACCTAAAACAGGGCACGTGACTTCATCACCTGCAATGAACTGCTCGCACAACACATCGGTATCGCAGGTTGCCGCTGCTTGCAAGGCCTGCGCTAATTCGTTTGCCTGTGTCACTTTGGCCACGCCAATGGAAGAGCCTTCGCGTGCGGGCTTGACGATGAGTGGCAGCCCCAATGTTTGCAACACATGGGTTTGAGTTTTTTCGCCTAGATCGTGTTGCTTGAGAAGCACGTAGCGAGGCGTGGGCACATTCTCGGACAACCACACACGCTTGGTCATGGTTTTGTCAATGGCAATGCTGGAAGCCATCACACCAGAACCGGTGTAGGGAATGCCCAACAATTCGAGTGCACCTTGAACAGTGCCATCTTCGCCAAAGCGTCCATGCAAGGCAATGAAGCAGCGCTGGAAACCTTCTTTTTTGAGGTCGGCCAAATCACGTTGGGCGGGATCGAAAGCATGCGCATCGACGCCTTGCTTGCGCAGCGCATCGAGCACGCCTTGTCCGGACATGAAAGAAATTTCTCTTTCGGCCGACTGACCACCCATGAGCACGGCTACTTTGCCAAAACTTTGAGCGATGTGGCTCATGCCGCACCTCCCATTTTTTGTACTTGGGCAGGGACTGCGCCGATGGAGCCGGCACCCATGCAAATGACGATGTCACCGTCTTTTGCATTGTCAAAAATAGCCTGCGCCATGCCCTCAATTTTATCGATAAAAACGGGCTCAATTTTACCGGCAACACGCAAAGCGCGAGATAAAGATCGACCATCGGCTGCAACGATGGGCGCCTCGCCAGCGGCATAAACTTCGGACAACAAAACGGTGTCGGCACCGTGGCTGATCACGCGTACGAAATCTTCAAAACAATCGCGGGTTCGGCTGTATCGGTGCGGCTGAAATGCCAGCACCAATCGACGACCGGGAAAGGCGCCGCGAGCAGCTGACAAAGTGGCGGCCATCTCGACAGGATGATGACCATAGTCATCGATCAACGTAAAGCTACCTGGCTGTTCAAGTAGTTTGACTTCACCGTAACGTTGGAAGCGGCGGCCCACACCTTTGAAATGGGTCAAAGCACGTTGTACTGCTTGATCATCTACGCCCAGTTCGACAGCCACTGCAATGGCCGCCAACGCATTCAGCACATTGTGCTCACCTGGTAAATTGAGGACCACCTGCAGATCGGGCAAGGTCACGCCATTCCTGCGCTCAACCGTAAAGTGCATTTGGCCATTTTCAGCGCGCACATTGACAGCTCTAACTTGCGCACCTTCTTGCAGCCCATACGTGGTCACGGGTCTTGCCAACTGATCTTGAATGCTGCGCACGCCAGGATCATCGCTGCATAAAATAGCGGTACCGTAAAAGGGCATGCGGTGCAAAAACTCGACAAAGGCTGCTTTTAACTTTTCAAAGTCATGCCCATAGGTTTCCATGTGGTCGGCGTCGATGTTGGTCACCACAGCCATCACAGGCAATAAATTCAGGAAAGATGCGTCTGATTCATCGGCTTCTACCACGATGTAATCGCCAGTTCCCAATTTGGCATTGGTGCCTGCACTGTTTAAGCGCCCCCCAATGACAAAAGTTGGATCTAGACCACCTTCAGCCAACACACTGGCCACCAAACTGGTGGTCGTGGTTTTTCCGTGTGTGCCCGCAATGGCCACACCTTGCTTCATGCGCATCAATTCGGCCAGCATCACCGCGCGGGGCACCACAGGAATGTGACGGGCCCGAGCCACCAACACTTCAGGGTTGTCGGCTTTAACTGCAGTAGACGTGACCACAGCATCGGCCCCTTGCACATTGTCTGCGCTGTGACCTACATAGGTTTGAATGCCCAAATCGGCCAAACGGCGCAAGGTGCTGCTGTCTGACAAATCAGAGCCTGAAATGGTGTAGCCCAAATTCAGTAAAACTTCGGCAATGCCGCTCATACCAGCGCCGCCGACGCCGATGAAATGGATGTGACGAATGGCGTGTTTCATGCGGCCAAGGCCTCGCAAGCTGCCACCACATCTTGGGTGGCATGGGTCTTCTTCAAAGCCCATGCTTTTTCAGCACAGGTCAACAATTCTTCGCGTGTGACTTGGGTCAAACTTGCCGCCAAAGATTCTGGCGTTAATGTCGCTTGCGGCATCAACCAACCCGCACCTTGTTGCACCAAGAAATTGGCGTTGGTAGTTTGGTGATCGTCTACAGCAAACGGAAACGGTACATAGATGGCCGCAGCACCGACAGCGGCAATCTCGGTCACAGTACTGGCACCCGATCGACAAATGATCAGATCGGCATCGGCAAAGGCTTGCGCCGTGTCATCAATGAAAGGCGTCAATTCGGCTTGCACACCAGCTTGCTTGTAATTTGCTCGCAATGCATCAATCTGCTTGGCACCACTTTGATGAACCACCACTGGCCTATGCGGCACGGGAATCAAAGCCAAGGCTTTGGGTACGATGTCGTTCAAGGCCTGTGCGCCTAAACTGCCGCCCACCACCCAAATCTTCAATGGACCTGTGCGGCCTGCAAAGCGCACAGCGGGCGCTGGCTTGTTCAAAAAGTTGGGGCGCAAAGGATTGCCCACCCAGATGCCTTTGTTCAAGACATTGGGGAATGCGCTGAAAATTCGATCGGCCACACCGGCCAACACTTTGTTGGCCAAACCGGCCACCGAGTTTTGTTCGTGCAACACCAAGGGCTTACCCAAAAGCACTGACATCATGCCCCCTGGAAACGTGATGTACCCGCCAAGGCCAACCACCACATCGGGTTGTACGCGACGCACTACTTGCAAACTTTGCCAAAAAGCTTTGAGCAAACGCAGCGGTAAGAACACCAAACTGAGTGGGCCTTTGCCGCGCACGCCACCAAACTCAACAGGTTCAAATGCAAATCCGCGTTGGGGTACGTATTGGCTTTCCATGTTGCCAGGCACACCCAGCCAGTGCACGCGCCAGCCTGCATCGCGCAAAGACTCGGCCACAGCCAATCCTGGAAATATGTGGCCACCGGTACCGCCTGCCATGATCAAAGCGCAACGACTCATGAGCGACCCCCTCGCATCATTTGTTTGTTCTCTGCATCGATGCGCAAAACAATGGCAATGGCCACCATGTTGAGCAAAATGGCCGATCCGCCATAGCTCATCAAGGGCAGCGTCAAACCTCTGGTGGGCAATGCGCCCAAGTTCACACCCATGTTGATGAAGGACTGAAAGCCGATCCAGATGCCCACACCTTGTGCGACCAACCCAGGGAAGGTGCGGTCTAAGGCAAGTGCTTGACGACCAATCACCATGATGCGGCGGCTTAGCCATAAGAACATGCCAATAACGGCAATCACGCCCACCAAGCCAAATTCTTCGCCAATCACAGCCAACAAGAAATCGGTGTGCGCCTCTGGCAACCAGTGCAATTTTTCGACACTACCGCCCAATCCAACACCAAATATCTCGCCTCGACCAATGGCAATCAGAGAGTGCGACAACTGGTAGCCCTTGCCGAGCGCATGCGTCGGATCCCAAGGATCGAGGTAAGCAAAAATGCGTTCACGACGCCATGGCGATGCTGCGATGATCATGGCAAATGCGAACACCAAGATGGCCAAAATCAAGAAGAACATGCGGGCATTGACACCCCCCAAGAACAAAATGCCCATGGCAATGATGGCAATCACCAAGAAGGCTCCCATGTCGGGTTCAGCCAACAAAAAAATACCGGCCAAGCCAACTGCAGCACCCATGGGCAACACTGCGCGGAAGAAGCGCTCTTTCACTTCCATCTTTCGCACCATGTAATCTGAGGCATAGATGATGACCGCCAGCTTGGCAAATTCAGAGGGCTGAAAATTCATCACGCCCAAAGAAATCCAACGACGCGCCCCGTTCACACCTTTGCCAATGAAGGGCAAAAGCACGGCAGCCAGCAAGACCAAGGCCAAGATGAACAGGGGTCGCGCATTTTTTTCCCACATCTCTAACGGCACTTGGAAGGCGAGCAAGGCCACACCAAAACCAATCACGATAGAAATGATGTGACGCATCACGAAGTGCGTTTGGGAATAGCGCGCAAACTTAGGGTTGTCTGGCATGGCAATGCTGGCCGAATAAACCATGACCATGCCCCACATCAGCAAGGCCACCACCACCCATACCAAAGCTTGGTCGATGTTTTGAATCTTGCCTTGTGCAGAATTATTTTTGGCGTAGTCGTAGCTGCCTAAATTGACCGGCAGTCCCATGTCGGAAGCCGTTTGCAATGACGCGCCGCCACCGGCGCGACTGAACAAGCCAGCGCTCCAAGTGGACAAGCGAGCCATTAAGCCATTCATAGCGAAGACTCCATCACTTGACCCGCAGCCTCTGCGATTTCAGCAACGGTTTGACAAAAGACTTGTGCCCGGTGGGGATAGTCACGGAACATGTCAAAACTGGCACAGGCCGGTGACAGCAAAACAGCATCGCCAGATTGCGCAATATCTTTGGCAGCGTGAACCGCTTCTGGCAAAGTATGGGCGTCGATCAGGGGCACACCACACAACTTCAATTCTTCACGAATGATGGGTGCATCGCGTCCGATCAAGACCACTGCGCGTGTATAGCGCGCGACAGGTTCTGCCAAAGGTGAGAAATCTTGACCTTTGCCATCACCGCCCAAAATAACGACCACGCGCCGCTCAGAACCCAAGCCGACCAAGGCAGCCACAGTGGCGCCAACGTTGGTGCCCTTGCTGTCATCGAAATATTCGATGTCATTCACAATGGCCACAGATTCAACACGGTGTGGCTCGCCTTTGTATTCTCGCAGGCCAAACAACATGGCTGCCAAACTGCAACCCGTGCTGCTGGCCAAAGCCAATGCTGCCAAAGCATTCACTGCATTGTGTCGGCCCCGAATGCGCAAGGCGTCAGCGGGCATTAAGCGTTGAATGTGAATTTCTTCCACTTCACCTTTGCGCAAGCGACGGGTTTCATCCGACTCCAAAGCCCGCACCAACCAGGTCATGCCGTTGACTGTTTCTAAACCAAAGTCGCCAGGGCGTTCAGGCATGCTGGCACCATAGGTGATGTGCTCTCGAACAACTGGTTTTTGCAATTTGGCACGAACGGGGTCAGGCAACATGGCCATCACACGCGCATCGTCGCGGTTTAACAGCATCAAGGTCTGTTGACCAAAGATTTTTTCTTTAGCAGCAGCGTAGGCTTCCATGCTGCCATGCCAATCGAGATGGTCTTGCGTCAGATTCAGCACAGTGGCTGCAGCAGGCTCAAACGGTCCTGCGTTGTCGAGTTGAAAGCTAGACAATTCCAGCACCCAAACTTCAGGTAGCTCATCTAAAGTTGCTTGCAATGTGCCCAACAAAGTGGGGCCAATGTTGCCCGCCACCTTGACTGTTTTTCCTGCACGTTCAATGAGTTGTCCGGTAAGGGCTGTGACCGTGGTTTTGCCATTGGTACCCGTGATGGCCAAAACTTTTGGTGCGTAGTCGCGTGTGGCTTTGAGTTGTTCTAAGGCCTGCACAAACAAGCTGAGCTCACCACCTGTCCATAGACCCATGTTCTTGGCCGCATCCAACACAGGCGCAGTGTCCGCCGGAGCCAAGCCAGGACTTGCAAACACAGCCCGAACAGAGGTGGCTTCTACCAAACCTGCGGTAAACGGGCCTGAAATCCAGTGCGCTGATGGCAACTCGGTTTTCAAGATTTCCAAATTGGCAGGGGCGTCACGCGTGTCAGCCACTGTGACTTCGGCACCAGCAAAAGCACACCATCGCGCCATGGCCAAACCAGAAGCACCCAGCCCCAATATCAAAATGTGTTGACCTTGAAGGTAGTTCATGCTCATCTCAACTTCAAAGTCGACAGACCCACCAAGCACAAGAGCATGGTGATGATCCAAAAACGCACAACCACTTGGGTTTCTTTCCAACCACTCTTTTCAAAGTGGTGGTGCAAAGGTGCCATCTTCAAAATACGACGACCTTCGCCATACTTCTTCTTGGTGTATTTGAAGTAAGACACTTGCAGCATCACTGACAAAGCTTCCACCACAAATATGCCACCCATGATGGCCAACACAATTTCTTGACGCACGATAACGGCGATGGTGCCCAAGGCGCCGCCCAAAGCAAGTGCGCCCACATCACCCATGAACACTTGTGCAGGATGGGTGTTGAACCACAAGAAAGCCAAACCAGCACCCGCCATGGCTGCACAGAAAATCATCAACTCGCCAGTGCCCGGAATGTAGGGAAGAAACAAATACTTGGCGTACACAGAACTGCCCGTGACGTATGCAAACACGCCCAATGCAGAACCCACCATGACCACTGGCATGATGGCCAATCCATCCAAACCATCGGTCAAGTTGACGGCGTTGCTTGAACCCACAATGACCAAGTAAGTCATGACCATGAAACCAAACACGCCCAAGGGGTAGCTCACTTCTTTAAAGAAGGGGACCAACAAACCCGCCTTCGGTGGCAAGTTGACATCAAATCCAGAAATGACCCAAGTCACAAACAAGTCCAACACACGCATGTTGGAGCTTTCTGAAATGCTAAAGACCAAATAAAACGCCGCCAGCAAGCCAATCACCGATTGCCAAAAATACTTCTCGCGTGAGCGCATGCCCTCAGGGTCTTTGTTAACCACCTTGCGCCAATCGTCAACCCAACCAATGGCACCAAAGCCCAAGGTCACAATGAGGACAATCCAAACAAAACGGTTGGACCAGTCAAACCACAACAAAGTACTGATGGCGATTGACAACAAAATCAACACACCGCCCATGGTGGGTGTACCGCTCTTGGCCAAATGTGTTTCCATGCCGTAGCCGCGCACAGGTTGGCCAATTTTCAAAGCGGCCAAATGACGAATGACCGCCGGCCCCGCTACCAAACCAATCAAGAGTGATGTCAATGCGGCCATCACAGCGCGGAATGTGATGTATTGAAACACACGTAAAAATCCCCAGTCGGGCGACAAAGATTGCAACCACTGCGCCAAATTAAGCAACATGTACAGCCTCACTTTCGCTGACTTGAGCTAACTCAGCTTGTTCACTGACACACGCCACCACGCGCTCCATCTTCATAAATCGAGATCCTTTAACGAGCACACTGCTGAAGTGCGGAATTTGGGCAAGCACCGCCTCTTGCAATGCTTCCATGGTTTCAAAATGACGCGCACCTGCAAAGGCGTGGCTACTGTGAACACACAAATTGCCCAAAGTGAACAAGGCGTCAATGCCGCGAGTTTTGGCATAGGCGCCAACTTCTGCATGAAATTCAGGACCTTGTTGACCCACTTCACCCATGTCGCCCAACACCATCAAACGCGGCGCTGGCAACTCTGCCAACACATCAATGGCCGCGCGAACCGAATCGGGATTGGCGTTGTAGGTGTCGTCCACCATGGTCAAGGCGTGGTCTGCAATGTGCCATTGAGACGATTTGGAACGACCTTTCACAGGCTCAAAATTCTCAAGCCCTTTCACAATGTCGCTCAATTGCATGCCTGCCGCCAGTGCGCAAGCTGTTGCGGCCAGCGCATTGAGCACGTTGTGCCGACCTGCAATGTTCAAGCGGCAAGGCAGTGTTTGAGAAGCCGCGACCATGTTGAATTGCCAAGCACCCAATGTCCATGCAATGTCATGTGCTTGTACGTCACCCTCTTCAAAACCGAAGGTCATGACCTGACGCTTACCAGCCAAACTGCGCCACACGCTGGTGTAAGGGTCGACTGCCGGAAAAACTGCCACACCATAATTTGGCAGTGAACGAATCACCTCGCCATTTTCGAGCGCCACCGCCTCTACAGTGGCCATGAACTCTTGATGTTCGCGTTGTGCATTGTTGACCAAGCCAATGGTGGGCTGCGCATAGCGCGCAAGCACTTCAATTTCACCAGGGTGGTTCATTCCCAATTCAATGACTGCGCGGCGGTGCGCTGCACGCAAGTTGAACAAGGTCAGCGGTACACCAATCTCGTTGTTCAAATTGCCCTGCGTCGACATAGACGACTGTGAAGCATCTGCACGCAACACTGAAGCAATCATTTGCGTCACGGTGGTTTTGCCATTGCTACCGGTTACACCAATCAAAGCGAGGTCAAATTGTCGACGCCATTGCGTCGCCAACTCACCCAGTGCTTGACGAGTACTCGGCACGCAGAAAGCTGGAATGGTGACACCTTGCAAATGCTTTTGTGTGTCGCTGCTTTGTAAATCTAAGGACTCAAATAAGACAGCCACAGCCCCTTGATTTTGAGCCTGCAATAAGAAGGCCGAGCCATCAAAGGTCTCGCCTTTCAAAGCGATGAACAGATCACCCGCTACAACGCTGCGGCTGTCGGTGCGAATGGCTTGAACTGTGACCGACGGCGAAGCCGAGCAGGCGCCCTGTACAAGTACAGCAGATGGCAACCAAGCCTGCAATTGCGACAGACTGATGTTCATGACCGAGCCCCCTCTACTGGGCGTTGGTTGGCGCGCAGCACCAAAGCTTCGTGTGCATGTAAACGATCGTCAAAAGCATGCTTGACGCCCGCAATTTCTTGTGTGTCTTCATGGCCTTTACCGGCAATCAGAATGACATCGCGTGAATTGGCTTGCATGATCACATGGGCAATGGCTTTGGCGCGGTCAATCTCTTGATACGCTGCCAAAGGCGCTTTCATGCCCTTCAGCATGTCTTGCAAAATAGCTGTTGGCGACTCAGACCTTGGGTTGTCACTGGTCAGCACCACATGATCGGCAACAGATTCAGCGGCTGCCGCCATCAAAGGACGCTTGCTAGCATCGCGATCACCACCACAACCTAACACGCACCAGAGTTGAGAGTCCAGGGCGCCTGAAATCAGTTTCAAATTGGCCAAAGTCTGCAATACTGCATCGGGTGTGTGTGCATAGTCGACCACCGTCAAAGGCAATTCAATGCCATCGATACCGGGTACTTTTTCCATGCGCCCAGGTACAGCCTGTAAACGAGCGCAGACCGCCAAGGCTTGGTCTAAAGGAATTCCCAACGCACGCAAAGTCGCCATCACGCCCAGCAAGTTGTCTACGTTGTAGTCACCCATCAAGTGGGTTTGAATGTGCACGACTTGTTCAGCCTCTTTGACATCGAAAGCCAAGCCAGCGACAGTGCGTTGCAAATTCAGCGCTTGCAAACGTGCGGGGTGGCCTTGGCTGGAGCAAGTCCAGAGCGTCAAAGATTTTTCAGAGGCCAATTTGGCGGCCAATTGCGCGCCATGTGCATCGTCTATATTGACAACGGCAACTTCCAAATCAGGCCAAGCAAACAAATCTTCTTTGGCTTTCCAATAAGCCGCCATGGAGCCGTGATAGTCCAAATGATCTTGCGTGAAATTGGTAAACACCGCCAACCGAATGCGCGTTCCTGCCAAACGTTGTTCTGCAATACCAATTGAGCTGGCCTCAATGGCGCAATGCGTAACACCCGTTGTCACAAAGTTTCTAAATTGCGCTTGCAACAAAACTGGATCGGGTGTGGTCATGCCGGTTGAGACCAAGTGAGGTGGCTCGCCCACACCCAAAGTACCCACAACTGCGCAGCGCGAAGGCTGAGATGCATTGTTCAATTCATTGAGCGCTTGCGCCAACCACCAAGTACTGGACGTTTTGCCGTTGGTGCCCGTCACAGCCACAACCTTCAAAGCCTGGCTGGGTTGCTCGTAATAAGCATCGGCAATCCAACCTGTATCGGCCTTCAAACCTGAGTACGTGGCCAGTTGGGTGTGCTCGGTGTTGTGCCACTCTGTTGTCCAGGCTTCGCTGCCTTGTGCTTCGACCAAACATGCTGCCGCACCTCGTGCCAAAGCAGACTTCACATACGCCCGGCCGTCTGTGGCTGCACCCGGCCAAGCGATAAATGCATCGCCCATTTGCACCTTTCGACTGTCGGTGCAAAGCACACCGGTCACGTGTTGACGCAACCATTGAGCGGCTTGAGCAGGGCTGTGCAAAGTTTGCATCAGAACGACTCCTCCACCGCATTGGCCACAATTTGTGGTTTGACGCTCATGTCGGGCTGCACACCCAACAAACGCAAACTTTGCTGCACCGTTTGACTGAAGACTGGCGCAGCCACGTCTCCACCGTAGTAGCGACCATTGGTAGGCTCATCAATCATCACGGCCACCACAATGCGGGGCTTGTCAATCGGGGCAATGCCAACAAACAACCCGCGGTATTTTTTAGTGGCGTAGCCCTTGCCTTCTTGCTTGTGGGCCGTCCCTGTTTTGCCACCAACTGAGTAACCCACCGTTTGCGCTTTTTGGGCCGTACCGCCAGGACCTGCGGCCATGTTCAACATATGGCGCATGGCTTGCGCGTTGTCTGGGCTGATCACGGGAACGCCGACTGGTGTTTGGCCGTTCTTGATCAAAGTCGCAGGCATCGATTTGCCGTCGCTTGCAAAGACGGTATAAGCCCTTGCCATTTGGAACAAGCTAACTGATACGCCGTAGCCATAACTCATGGTGGCCTGCTCTACGGGTCGCCATGTTTTGGCAGCTCGCAAACGACCGCTCACAACACCGGGGAAAGGTAATTGTGGCTTCTGACCAAAGCCAACGGCTGTGAACATCTCCCACATTTCACGTGGCTGCATTTGCATTGCAATTTTCACAGTGCCCACGTTGCTCGACTTTTGAATCACCTCGTTGACTGTTAGCGCACCATAAGGGTGGGTGTCAGTGATGGTAGAGCCTGTAATGTTGATCCGACCTGGTGCTGTTTGAATCACTGTCTCAGGTTTGATCAAACCTTTTTCAAGCGCCAACGCAATGGCAAAGGGCTTCATGGTGGAGCCTGGTTCGAAACTGTCGGTTAGTGCGCGATTTCGAAGTTGTTCACCACTCAAATTGACGCGTTTGTCTGGCGAGTAACTGGGGTAATTGGCCAAGGCCAAAATTTCGCCGCTTTGCGCATCCAGAACCACCACGCTGCCTGCCTTGGCCTTGTTTTCTAAAACAGCCTCACGCAGTTTTTGATAAGCAAAAAACTGCACTTTGCTGTCTATGCTCAATTGCAAATCTTCACCATCGACTGGCAAGGTCATTTGACCCACGTCTTCGACCACGCGTCCCAATCGGTCTTTGATGACGCGTCGTGCACCCGTTTTGCCAGCCAATTGATTTTGGAAAATCAACTCGATGCCTTCTTGACCTTTGTCTTCCACATTGGTAAAGCCCACAATGTGCGCAGCAGACTCACCTTCTGGATACAGGCGCTTGTATTCTTTGATGGAAGAAATGCCCTTGATGTTGAGCGCCAAAATTTCTTTCACAACAGACTCGTCCATTTGTCGGCGCAGCCACACAAAAGTCTTGTCTTCGTTCTCTAATTTTTTGGCCAATTCGGCAGGCGTCATTTCGAGCAACTTGCTCAAACGTTTCAAGCCTTCCGGTGAACGGTCAATTTCTTCGGGGTTGGCCCAGACACTGGGCGCTGGCACACTCGAAGCCAAGATCAAACCATTGCGATCCAAAATACGGCCACGATTGGCGGGAAGCGTGAGGGTTCTTGCAAACCTCACTTCGCCTTGGCGCTTGAAGAAAGCGTTGTCAAACACTTGAACATAAGCCGCGCGACCTGCCAAACCCACAAAAGCCAAGGCCATGGCAGCCACAATCAATTTGCTGCGCCAAACGGGTGTCTTGCTGGCCAGCAAAGGGCTAGATGAAAGCTGAACACTGCGGCTCATGGCTTTACCTCTGCGGGCTGTTTGACATATTGCGTGATGCCTGGCGTGACCAAACGCATCTGCAATTGCTGCTTGGCAATTTGTTCAATTCGCAGGGGAGAGGCCTGTGCACGACGCTCCACTTGCAAGCGCTCGTACTCCAATTCAAGACGTGTGGCCTCTTTGGTCGCTGCTTCTAAAGCCATGAAAGAGCGACGTGCCTGGTGATGGTTGTGAACCAAAAACAGGGCCGAAGCAATGATGGCAATGACCAAGAACACATGGAGGCGTGTCATGCAAGCACCTCTGTTCTTTCGGCCACGCGCATGATGGCGCTGCGAGCACGCGGATTGGCAGCCACTTCTGCATCACTGGGGCGAATGCGCTCCACTGATTTCAGCTTCATGGCCTGCGGCACAGCAAATGGTGCACGGCGGTCATAAACTTCTTTGGAGTGCTTCGCGATGAATTGCTTCACGATGCGATCTTCCAGTGAATGGAAACTGATCACCACCAAACGACCGCCCGGCTGCAGCACTTCTAAGCTGGCCTCTAGCGCTTGTTCAAGCTCCTCAAGCTCGGCGTTGATGAAAATCCGAAGAGCCTGAAATGTCCGCGTTGCAGGGTCCTTGCCCGGCTCGCGGGTTTTGACCGTGCTAGCCACGATCCCGGCCAAATCGGCGGTGGATGAAATTGGGCCCCGCTCTTGTCTGCGAGCCACAATCGCCTTTGCAATCGGAAAAGCAAACCGTTCTTCGCCATAGTCACGCACAACCTCCGTGATCTGATCCACACTGGCAGTGGCCAGCCACTCGGCCACACTCTGACCGCGCGTGGTGTCCATGCGCATGTCTAAGGGGCCATCGAAACGAAAAGAAAAACCCCTGTCGGGGTTGTCAATTTGGGGGGAGCTAATTCCCAGGTCCATCAACACACCTGCAATGCTGCCTGTGGGCAGTTCGCCTAGGTTGCGGAAGCCTTCATGCCGAATAGAAAAACGGCTGTCTTTGATCTCGCCAGCTTCAGCAATGGCTTCGATGTCTTTGTCAAAAGCAATGAGCTGCGCCCCTTCTGGCAAGCGGGACAAAATCAAACGTGAATGGCCGCCGCGACCAAAAGTAGCATCAACGTAGATATTTTTTGCGGCAGTTTCGCCTGCATTGCCTAACAATGCATCAACCGCTTCAGCAAGCAAGACGGTGGTGTGTTGCCAAGTAGTTGTCACGCAGGCCTCAGAACGAAAAGTCCTTGAAGACATCGGGCATGTCGCCCTGCATGGCCTTGGCCTCTTGCGCGTCGTAGGCCGCTTTGTCCCACAACTCAAAATGGTTGCCCATGCCCAACAAAATGGTGTCTTTGGCAATGCCTGCAGCAGCACGCAATTCTGGAGACACAAGCACGCGGCCCGTGCCATCCATTTCGACATCCATGGCATTGCCCAGGAAAATTCGCTTCCACCACTGCGCTTCCATGGGAAGCTGGGCAATGCGCTCGCGAAAGCGCTCCCACTCGGTGCGTGGGAACACCATCAAACAACCATGGGGGTGCTTCGTGATGGTCAATTGACCACCCGCTGTGGCGCTCAAAACCTCGCGGTGACGCGTAGGCACCGACAGGCGGCCTTTGGCGTCCAAACTTAGCGAAGATGCACCTTGAAACACTTGATTCTCGATTCCTGGTCAATGAACACGCAATATGGGCATTTCTCCCACTTAATTGCACTTTTTTGCACTGTATCAGGAATTCACGCCCTCACAAGTGGGTTTTCAAGTTTTTTTCAATGAAATCAAGGGCTTAGAGCAGACTTCGCATGATATTTTGCCAGAAAAAATCGTTGAAAATTAGGCACTTAGAAGTTGGTATGAAAGTAACTTGTGAGGCTTTTCCAATTGAAAAATATTTTTATGAATTTCATATTTTTTTCAATCGGAACTGGGCTTCAAAAGTTCAGACGAAAAAAAGGCTCCTCAAGGAGCCTTCATGGATTCACCAAATTGAACGAACTCAATCGCCAAACATTTTTTGTTTCAACTCGCGTCGTTGCTGGGCTTCTAGCGACAAATTGGCTGTAGGACGCGCCAACAAACGGCCCACACCAATGGGTTCGCCTGTTTCATCGCAGTAACCGTAATCGCCAGCGTCAATTCGCTGGATAGATTGCTCGATTTTCTTCAGTAGCTTGCGTTCACGATCGCGGGTACGCAATTCCAAAGCATGTTCTTCTTCAATGGTTGCGCGGTCTGCGGGATCGGGAACCACCACAGTGTCTTCACGCAAATGCTCGGTGGTTTCGCCTGCGTTGGCCAGGATACCTTGCTTCAAGACGACCAATTTGAGTCGGAAAAACGCCATTTGTGCGTCGTTCATGTAGTCGTTGTCGGACATAGCCATGACCTCAGCATCGCTGAGTTGGTCTGGTTTTTTGGTTTTCCAGTTATTGGCCAATTTGGGATCTTTTTTAACGGCGACGAAAGGAGGAGGGGTCAGAACTTGAGAAGGCATGTTTTGGAGATAACTGGCTTTTGCAGCCGTAGAAGCCACCGATTGAGCCATCGATGGCACAGTAATTTGGGCAAGACGGGCGGACGGGCGAACTGCGCGAGCAGGCACGTCGCCAGACGCCACTGGTGGGGTGACGGGTGCCACGACAGGGGCTAAGGTCACTTTTTCTGCTTTGGCAGGCTTGACAGCCTTGGCCGCTTTGGCTGGCTGTTCAGCTTTCACAGGCGCTATAGGTACAGCCTTTGGGTTGGACTTGGCTGCGGGCGTCGAAACAGGTTTTGAAGCTGGCTTGGCAACAACTTGGGCTGCTGGTTTAGTCGCTGTTTTAGCAGCAGGCTGGGGTTTTACCGCAGGCTTGGAAGCAGGTTTGACTGCCGGCTTTGCAACTTGCTTGCTGACAGGTTTTGAAGCTGCCTTTGGGCTTGGTTTTGGAGCAGCCTTAGGGGCGGCCTTGGGCGCAGCCTTGGGAGCAGCTTTTTGTACAGGTTTGGCAACTGCCTTGGCTTTGACCGCGGCTTTGACAGGCGCTTTACTGGCCACTTTGGCGGCTGGCTTGGCTTTCACGACTGGTTTTGCAACCGGCTTGCTCGTGGCTTTGCTTGCTGTTTTAGCGACCTTGGCAACAGGTTTAGTGGCCACTTTTGGCGCTGCCTTTTTCACAACAGGCTTTCCTTTTGACGCGGCTTTGGCTGTGACGGATTTGACCGGTTTGGCAGGCGTTGGTTTGCTCAGTTTTTTAGCAGGTGCTGCGGATTTAGCCTTGGCACTCGATGCGGTACTGGTTTTTTTCACTGCAGATTTTGAGCTCGTTTTAAGGGGCTTTTTCACGTCCTGTCTCCTAGCCGTGGCGGCTTACGCACCTTTTCAGGCACCAGCCATTGGCAAATGAATTGTGGTCATCGGTTCATTTGCGTCTAAACCCATATTTTCGACCTTCTGGGCGCATGGAGGTGCCAATTAAGGTACCCCGTCAGGGCGCAGATTGTAGCGACTGAAAGGCCTCAAAACCCTTTCTAGAAAACTAAACCAAGCATTGCTCGAGACCTTGCAACAAAATGTCTTTGGGCAGGTCAATGCCAATGAACACCATTTTGCTGACTTTGACCTCGTTTTCGGCCCAAACAGGCCCCAAATCACTGCCCATGAGCTGGTGAACGCCTTGGAAAATGACCTTGCGTTCGGTGCCCTTCATGTTCAGAACGCCTTTGTAGCGAAGCATGCGGGGGCCATAGACATTCACGATGGCACCCAAGAAGTCTTCCAGTTTGGCGGGGTCAAAGGGCTTGTCCGATTTAAAGACAAAACTCTTCACATCATCATCAAAGTGGTGATGGTGCCCATGACCTTCACCTTGGTGCGAAGGGTGATTGCAATGTTCGCCATGCGCATGGTCATTGTGGTCGTGGTGATCGTGTCCATGGTCATGCCCATGATCGTGGCCGCAGTGCTCATCATGCACATGTGGCTCGTCTTCTTTCAAAAAGTCGGGATCGATGTCGAGCTTGGCATTCAGATTAAACCCACGCAAATCAAACACCTCGGCCAACGAGACTTCGCCAAAATGCACCACCTTCTGTGGTGAGCGAGGGTTCATGTGCGCCAAACGGTGCTGAAGCGCTTCCAACTCTGGCTTAGACACCAAATCGGCCTTGCTGATGAAGATTTGATCGGCAAACCCCACCTGCCGACGGGCCTCTTGGCGATCGTTCAGTTGCTGAGCAGCATGTTTGGCATCCACCAAAGTGAGGATGGAATCGAGCAAAAAGCTCTCGGCAATCTCGTCGTCCATGAAAAACGTTTGCGCCACCGGCCCAGGATCGGCCAAGCCAGTTGTCTCAATGACCACGCGGTCAAAATCCAATTCACCCTTGCGCTTTTGAGCCGCCAAGGTTTGCAAAGTAGTCCGCAAATCTTCCCGAATGGTGCAGCAAATGCACCCGTTGCTCATTTGAATGATTTGCTCATTGGTGTCCGACACCAAAATGTCGTTGTCAATGTTCTCTTCGCCAAACTCATTCTCAATGATGGCAATTTTCTGACCATGCGCCTCCGTCAGCACGCGCTTGAGCAGCGTGGTTTTGCCCGAGCCCAAAAAGCCAGTCAGGATGGTTGCAGGAATCAAAGCCATGAAAATACTCCAAAAGAGAGAGGTCGATCGTCAAAAGAGCCGACAAGTGTACCCACCCCAGAAAAAACCCAGCAGGATGAGGATGTCATGCGTGAGAAAGACACAAAGTCTCACAACTTTTTGACCACCACCAACCCTTTGAGGTATTCCCCTTCAGGGAAATGAACCGTCATAGGATGATCCGGCGCCCCCTGCAAGCGCTCACTGATGTAACCATCCACGCCCGCATCAGTGCCGGCTGAAGCCACAATCTTGTGAAACAAATCGGCACTGATCCCGCCTGAACAAGAGTAAGTGAACAACTCACCTCCTGGCGCCAACAACTTAAACGCCAAACGATTGATGTCTTTGTAAGCCCTCGCGGCCCTGTCGGCATGCGCTGCGGTAGGCGCAAACTTAGGCGGATCGAGCACGATGGCATCAAACTGCACCCCCTGCTCAATGAAAGAACGCAGCGACGCATTGACATCGGCATCCAAAAAAGTGGTGCGCGACATCTCAAAGCCGTTGAGCAACACATTGCCCTTGGCTTTCTCAATGGCGGGACCTGAAGAATCAATTGACGTGACGTGCTGAGCACCTCCCGCCAAAGCCGCCACGCTGAAGCCACCCGTGTAGCAATAGCAATTGAGCACACGCTGGAATTTACGAAACAGTGTGTGTTGATAAAAGCGATGACGGCTGTCGCGCTGATCTAAATAAAAGCCAGTTTTGTGACCCTCAGCAATGTTGAGCGACAACTGCCAGTGGTGTTCTTGCAAGGTGATGTCTGTAGGTCCTTCGCCCCGCAACCAACCCGTGATTTCAGGCAAGCCTTCCAAAGAGCGCACATTGGCGTCTGATCGTTCATAAAGCTTGGTTAAACCTGTGGCTTTGAGCAGTGCATCGGCCATCACTTGCTTGAAGCGCTCAGTGCCACACGAAGTGAACTGCGCCACCAATGTGTCGTCATAACGATCGACCACCAAGCCAGGCAAACCATCAGACTCGCCATGCACCAAGCGCATGCCATTGCTCTGAATGTCAAACAAACTGCGCGCTTGCACTGATTTGTGAATCAGCGCTTCAATGAATGCGTTGTCAATGCGTTGAGCTTCATCAAAACTCCAAACCCGTGCGCGAATGCGCGAGGTGGGACTGAAAGCTGCCCAAGCCAAAAAGACACCTTCATGAGATTCCACTCGCACAGTTTCACCGGCATCGGCACTGCCTTTGGCAATGGCCGATTCAAAAATCCAGGGGTGTTGGCGTTGCAAAGAGCGCTCTTTGCCCGCTTTGAGTCTGATCGTTTTCATGTCTCTATTGTCACACCGTGGTGGCTATAAAAACCTTCAGGCGCTTGCGATTACTTTTTCTCTTTGGGATTAGCCGATAAGGCTTGGGGAGTCATGCCAAGGCTAGTCGCGCCCCGCTTTGCCCTGGGGTGTGCTGCATCGTAGGCCTTGGCCAAATGCTGAAAATCCAAACGCGTGTAAACCTGAGTGGTGCTGATGTTGGCGTGTCCCAGCAACTCTTGCACAGCGCGCAAATCACTGCTGGATTGCAGCACATGGCTGGCAAATGAATGCCGCAACATGTGCGGATGCACAGGTGTGGCCAAACCTGCCAACAAACTGCGGCGCTTCAAGCGTTGCCAAACCGACTGCGCTGTCAGACGTGTGCCGTGGCGTCCAGGAAACAAGGCCAAAGCTGCGTCCGACAAACCCGGCACCGATTGCGTCATCATGCCCATGGCTTGACTGCGCAAGGGCAACCAGACTTCAAGTGCCTTGATGGCAGCTTGACCCAAGGGCACGGTTCTGCGCTTGCCGCCCTTGCCCTGCACCATGACCTCAGCACCTTGCAAATCAATCCAGCCTCGGCCTTTTTTAGAAGCTTCTGTGCTGGCCACCACATCCAAACCTGTTAGCTCGGCCACCCGCAAGCCACAGCCATACAACAATTCCACCATGGCCGCATCGCGCGCTTCAAGCCAAGGGTCATCTGCTTCCTCGTTGTGCTCGGCCAATTGCACTGCTTCGTCAACACCCAAGGCTTTGGGCAATGGTTTGGCTACTTTAGGCGCACGCACACCTTCGACGGGATTGTGCGCAATGAGGCTTTCGCGCGCCAGCCAATGGTAGAAGCCGCGCCAGCCCGACAAAATGAGGGCAATGCCGCGTCCTGTGCGACCACCGCTGTGCATTTGCGCCACCCATCGGCGCACATGCACGGTTTGCACTTGCGCCAAATCGACATTGGCAGCGTGTGCCAACTCGGAGAGTTTTTGCAGGTCTAACGAATAAAGCGTCGTGGTTCTCTCGGCCAGGCGTTTTTCAAAACGCACATGGTCCAAGTAACGCGCCACGCGCACGTCCATGCTTGAGGCCTCAGTTCTTAGACGGGAGCAAAGCTGATAAAGCAGCACTGCACAGCTCGGCCAAGTGCTCCAAAAAGTCTGTGCCCATGCCGCTGTGGAAACGTTGCGCATCGGGCGATGCCAAAACCAACAAACCAAACGGCGCTTGGTCTTTGTTCAAACGCAATGGCAACAAAGCCACCGATGCTGCTTGCGCAGGTTCTTGCAACCACTGGACTGCTTCTACGCCAGAACTGGCGCCTACAAATGGCGCTACAAAACCAGCGGCTGCTTGCTTCACTTCATCGCTAACATGTTGGCTGAAATCTGCATGCGTATAGGCTTCTGACACACCCCACAAACGCACACCCACTTGGGGGACTTGAAAACGAGCTTCAATGTTTTTCAAGGCAGAAGGCACGCGTTCAGCCGCTGGGGTTTGCAACAACTCACAAGCCCATTTTTGTAACTTCTCTGTGATGATCATGTTTTCGTTGCCGTGACGGATCATCTCCATGATGCGCATTTCCAAGGCACGAATTTTGTCTCGCAACATTTGCGCTTGGCGCTCTTGCAAACTGACAGAGCGATGGTTGTCGGGGCTCATCAAATGAACCGACGACAAAAGTTGCGCATGTCGCTCAAAGAAATCAGGCGTGTTGGCTAAAAAATCTGCAATATCATCTTCCGTGATGGGATTCATCGGATTGATAGAAGTGGGAGTCATGCCTGTCTTTCAAATCAAGGTAAGTTAGGGACGTCAATCTCGCCTTCAAACACCGATGTGGCAGGGCCAGTCATGAAGACTGCTTGCGACAAATCGTTTTTGGCAAGACCATGCCATTCAATGGTGAGCATGCCGCCATGTGTTTGCACGTCCACTTTGGGGTTGAGCAAGCCCATGCGAATACCAGCCACCACGGCAGCGCAAGCGCCTGTGCCGCAGGCCAAGGTTTCGCCTGCACCGCGTTCAAACACACGCAAACGAACGGTATCGCGGCTCACAATTTGCATAAAGCCCGCGTTGACGCGATTGGGGAAAGAAAAATGGTTTTCAATGAGCGGGCCGTGGGCAAGGACGGGCGCTGTGTCGACATTGTCGACCACCTGCACGGCATGCGGATTGCCCATAGACACCACAGCCACGTGCGCCACAGCACTTGCTTCTGCAGCACCCAATTGCAGTTGCCAAACTTCACAACCATTGACCAACTCATGCTTCAGGCCTTCTGACTTGAACGGCACTTTGGGCAATTCGAGAATAGGAGCGCCCATGTTGACCGTCACGCGGCCATCGGGATTCATTTGCAATTCAATTTCGCCTTGCTGCACCTTCACGCGGACGCGGTCTTTGGTGGTCAAGCCTTTGTCACGGACATAGCGCACAAAACAACGCGCCCCGTTGCCGCAATGCTCTACCTCGCCACCGTCGGCGTTGTGAATGACGTACTCAAAATCGAGGGCGTTGTTGGGCGCAGGACGAACCGTCAGAATTTGATCGGCACCCACCCCAAAATGTCGGTCGGCCAAGAATCGGTATTGGGCAGCAGTGAAATTAAAACGCGCACGCGTTTCATCGAGCACCACAAAATCGTTGCCCGCACCTTGCATTTTTGTAAAGCGAATTCGCATGCCCGAATTATCCTCGGTTCGGACACGGTTTGAACAAAGCCTTTAACCGAAGGCGACAAGAGACGCACTAGGCCCGATAATCCAAGCATGGTCAGACCTCAACAACTCTTACACCCCCAACGAGAACCTGCCGCGACACGGCCGGCTGCCACCGTCCTGTTGCTGCGCGACACTGACCAAGGCATCGAAGTCCTCATGACAAGGCGCTCGCTCACAGCCAGTTTTGCGCCTGGCGCTTATGTGTTTCCAGGCGGTGGCATAGACGCCCTCGATGCAAGCTCGCATGCACAGGCTTTGCGTCGACCCACCCAAAGCGATCTACACCTGACGCAAGCCATAGCCGCCATTCGCGAAAGCTTTGAAGAACTTGGCATTTTGTTGGCCTGCCGTGCGGACCACAGCATGGCCACAGCCCAAGACATCGCCCTGCTCGATCGGAGCCAACCGTTTGCAGCGCAATGCGCCTCAAACGGTTTGAAACTGGCCGCCGACAAGGTATTTGTGTTGGCTCATTGGATCACCGACCGCGACTTACCGAAGCGCTTCGATGTGCCATTTTTGGTGGCGCGCATGCCCGAAGGCCAAACACCTGTGGCCGACGAATCTGAGCAGTTCGAGCCGGTGTGGGTACGCCCAGCCGATGCGCTGTCGCGCCACGAAGCTGGCGACTTTTTCATCATTTTTCCCACCATCCGCACTTTGCAGCGCCTCACGCCATTTGCCAACGTGCAAGCCGTCCTAGATGCATGTGCCATCAACGACGAGCCTTTGTGGACCAGTTGCCCGCGCGCAGGCTGGTTGGCAGGCAAAGAAGAGCGCTACATGGAGCACGAATCGCCGTATGGCGAATTGGCCCTGACCAGCCCCGATGGCCAAATCGTGCACCACCTCGATTGGCAATCGGATCACCCTGTGGCCTTGCTCAAAAATGTGAATCGCCTCACGGCCCCCAACCCAGGCGTCATGACAGGCCCGGGCACCAACACCTACTGGGTGGGCGATCCAAACAGTGGCTACATCGTGATCGATCCAGGCCCAGCAGACCCAGAACATTTGGAAAAAATTTGGCGCGCCACCAGCGGCCAAATTCGCATGATTGTGTGCACGCACTCGCACCCCGATCACTCTCCTGGCGCCAAGCCTTTGCAGACTTTGTGCAAAGACGCAGCATTGGGTGCACCCCCCATCTTGGGCCTGCCCTCTGCTAGCACGGCCAACGCGCAAAGCCAATTCACACCTGACCGATCTTTGGCTCACAATGAAGTTTTAAAAGTGGGCGAGCACAGCCTCAAAGTGCTGCACACCCCTGGCCATGCCGCCAATCACCTTTGCTTGGCCTTGCTCGAAGACGGCCTGCTGTTTTCGGGTGACCATGTGCTCAATGGCAGCACCACTGTGGTCAACCCACCCGATGGCGGCATGACCGACTACCTCGATTCGCTCGATTTATTGGCATCAGCGTGTCGCACCCACAAGCTCGAATTTATATTACCCGCTCACGGCTATGTGTTGGGGTTTGCAGAACAAGCCATTGCCCAACTCAAAGCCCATCGCTTGAAGCGCGAAGCCAAAGTGATTGCTGCCATGCGCGCCTTGCCGCACGGCACCCTAGAAGACTGGGTGGCACATGCCTACAACGATGTACCCCAGCGTTTGTGGCCTGTTGCTGCAAGATCTTTACAAGCGCATGTGGACCGCATTCAGTCCATGCCACCTGGCAACAACTGACATGACATCTCTAAACGCAATGGCCAGTACAGAAGGCATTCGCCTGTCCAAACGTGTGGCTGATATTTTGAAGTGCTCACGTGCTGAAGCCGAGCAAGTCATTGTGGGCGGCTGGGTCAAGGTCAACAACCTGGTGATTGACGAGCCTGCGCATCGCGTTAAAGACGAGCAAATTGACATACACAGCACCGCACAACGCGGCAAAGTGCCGCTGCTCACCGTCATCTTGCACAAATCTGCCGGCCAGAGCTGCTTGCCGCAGAGCCATAGCAACGTTTGGAAATCCTTAACAGCCGACATGCGTTCCAACCAAGATCGCTCAGGCATCAGCCTTACACCGCGACTGCAAAAAATATTGCAATGTGCGGCGGCTTTAGAAGATGCTGCAACTGGCCTGGTGGTTCTCACAGAAGACCCGGCCATGTTGCGCAAATTGCTTGACGAAAGAACACCCTTAGAACATGAAATGTTGGCCGAGGTTCAAGGCGCCGTAAGCCCGGATCAACTGCACGACATGTGCCCTACTGGGCTCAAAACCAGCATCAGCAGCGCCACGCCCGAAAAAACAGGTTTGCGCATGGCTTTTAAGGGGTACCAACCGGGGTATGCAGCTGGTGTGATTGAAAATACAGGGCTGCGCTTGATAGGTCTAAAGCGGGTCCGAATGGGCCGTGTTTTGATGGCACCTCTGGCACCGGGTCAATGGCGGGCCCTGATGCCCTACGAAAGATTTTGATTAAAAACACTGTTTTTGCACAAATTCGCCACATTAAATTGCTTCAAACCCTTGAAATTCATCAGGGCATCCTCATTTATCTTGTAAGTTTGAGAGAATATTCACATGAATGTTCGCAGCTTGCGCTGAAAGGAAAAATAACATGCGTTTGAGCACCAAAAGTCGTTTTGCCGTCACGGCCATGATCGATGTCGCTTTGCGCGAAGATCGCGGCCCTGTCTCGCTGTCGGCCATCAGCGAGCGTCACCAAATTTCTCTCTCCTACTTGGAGCAGTTGTTCAGCAAATTGCGTCAGCACCAATTGGTCGAAAGCACCCGCGGCCCAGGCGGCGGTTACTCTTTGGCCCGCAGTGCCGAAAAAATTACCATGGCCGACATCGTCAGCGCCGTTGACTTTTCTGCCGACTCCGAAGAAGCGGGCGGTTCAGAAGCCGGCAACTGGATGAGCAGCGAATTGTGGGCCAGCCTCAACGAAAAAATGTTGGCGCATTTGCAGTCCATCAGCTTGCGCCAATTGGTTTCCGAGCAGCGCGCCAAAGGCGTCACCGTAGAGCCAGCGCCTTCTGTGGTCAAGCGTGGTGTGTTTGCCAAGCCAAAAGCTCAGCCAGTCAAGATGAATGTGCCAAACTCGGTGTTTGCATTGGCTGCCAGCTTGGTACCCACGCGCTAAACATTGTTTATTCACATAAATAAAACGCGCCCTCTTAAATTGGGGCGCGTTTTTTTTGGCCTGCATACAGCCAAGTAATAAAGTGTGAAGCCTGCCGATAAGCCGGATTCTGTGCATTGAAGTTGCCCTCAATGTGACCGCCATTACTCTGGGCCGAGGGTTGCCCACTCGGCTCGGTGCTACCTACCCGCACACTCTCCGGAACCAGATCAACGTGTGCCTATTTGGTATTGCTGCGCGTAGAGATTGCCCGTTTCACCCGAACTCAATCGGCTCGTCTCTGTTGCTCTGATCCTCACCTCACGGTGGAGAGGTGTTACCTCCTACGCTGTCCTGTGCAGTCCGGACGTTCCTCCAGTGCGGCCTTTCGGCCCATGTCCCAAGAAATTCTTGAACCATGGCATCCATGGAATGGCTTGCGCCATCACATGTCAGCTAGCACCAGCGACGGTCTGGCAAGCTTCACACGTGCATTATCGCCTCGTGGCATAACCATATGCAGGAATTGACAGAACAAGTAGGTCAAAATCAGTCTCAGTCAGCCGAATCATTCTGCTTTACACCCCAAGGACCGCGATCATGAGAGCTCAAAACGTTTTACAGACCATTGGCAACACGCCCCACATTCGCATCAACAAACTGTTTGGCGCCAGTGCCAACGTGTGGATCAAGTCCGAGCGCAGCAACCCTGGCGGTTCTGTGAAGGATCGCATTGCCTTGGCCATGGTGGAAGATGCCGAAAAAACGGGCGCGCTCAAAGCGGGCGGCACCATCATTGAGCCCACCTCTGGCAACACGGGCATTGGTTTGGCCATGGTGGCTGCTGTCAAGGGCTACAAATTAGTCTTGGTGATGACCGACAGCATGTCCATTGAACGTCGCCGCTTGATGCTGGCCTACGGCGCCACCTTCGACCTCACGCCGCGCGCAACGGGCATGAAGGGCGCTATTGCTCGCGCGCAAGAATTGGTGAGCACCACACCCGGCGCCTGGATGCCTCAGCAGTTTGAAAACCCCGCCAACATCGATGTGCATGTGCGCACCACTGCGCAAGAAATTTTGGCCGACTTTCCAGACGGCATCGATGCCATCGTCACGGGCGTTGGCACTGGCGGGCATTTAACCGGCACTGCCAAAGTTTTGAAAGCCAAGTTTCCCAATCTCAAAGTGTTTGCCGTTGAGCCCACCGCATCGCCTGTGATCTCCGGCGGTGCACCAGCGCCTCATCCCATCCAAGGCATTGGCGCTGGCTTCATTCCTAAAAATCTAGACACCAGCTTGCTAGATGGCGTAATTCAAGTAGAAGCAGAAGATGCGCGCGAATACGCACGCCGCTCTGCACGCGAAGAAGGCTTGTTGGTGGGCATTTCGTCTGGCGCCACTTTGGCTGCCATTGCGCAAAAACTCAAAGACTTGCCGGCAGGCGCAACGGTGCTGGGCTTTAACTACGATACGGGTGAACGTTACTTGTCGATTGAAGGTTTCTTGCCGAATTGAATTTTTGAAACTTCTGGATGCAAAGCAGGGTTCCCTTGCTTTGCATCTCGCGCGATAATCGCTGAGTCTGCTTGATAACCACAAGCCCATTTACCGACAGCCATGATTCGACTCTCAGAACTCAAACTGCCCTTGACCGCATTGCCGGTTGAAGTTCGCCGTGCAGCGGATGCCCCGTCAGAAACCGACGAAGATCGCATTCCGCCACCGCATCCCGAAGAAGCCCTGCGCCAACTGGCTGCCAAAGCATTAGACATTGATGTGCAAGCCATCGATCAATTGCATGTTTTCAAACGCAGCTTTGATGCACGCAAAGCCGATTTGTTGGCAGTCTTTATTGTTGACATCACGTTAAATGATTCAGTCTCAGAAGCATTTCTTCTGAACAAGTTCGAAACCCATCCTCACATTCAAGCCACGCCCAACATGACTTGGCAGGCGCCTTGTCAAGCACCTTTCAACTTTGGCTTAAAAGAAGGCGAACGCCCCGTGGTGGTGGGCTTTGGCCCTTGCGGTATTTTTGCAGCCTTGAGCTTGGCGCAAATGGGCTTCAAGCCCATCGTCATAGAACGTGGCAGCCCCGTGCGCCAACGCACCAAAGACACCTGGGGTTTGTGGCGAAAGAAAACACTCAACCCCGAAAGCAATGTGCAATTTGGCGAAGGCGGCGCTGGCACCTTCTCAGACGGCAAGCTCTACAGCCAAATCAAAGACCCGCGCCATTTAGGCCGCAAGGTCATGAACGAATTTGTGCAAGCGGGCGCGCCCAGCGATATCTTGTTTGCAGCACACCCCCACATTGGCACTTTTAAATTGGTCAAGGTGGTGGAAAACTTGCGAGAGCAAATCATTGCCATGGGTGGTGAAGTGCGTTTTGAACAACGTGTGGTCGACATCGACATTGAAACCACGGCGCAGGGCAGGCAAGTCACTGGCTTGCACATGGAAGATCGCAACACAGGCGCACGCTCTCACCTGGCCACTCGACATGTGGTGCTGGCTTTGGGCCACAGTTCGCGCGACACCTTCACCTTGTTGTACGAGCGCGGTGTGTACATGGAGGCCAAGGCCTTCTCCATTGGCGTTCGCATAGAACATCCGCAAAGCGTGATCGATGCTGCGCGTTGGGGTCGGCATGCAGGCCATCCCTTGCTAGGAGCAGCCGATTACAAATTGGTTCACCACGCACAAAACGGCCGGGCGGTTTACAGCTTTTGCATGTGCCCTGGCGGCACAGTTGTGGCGGCCACCAGCGAAGCGGGTCGCGTGGTGACCAATGGCATGAGCCAGTACTCGCGCAACGAGCGCAATGCCAATGCCGGCATGGTGGTGGCCATTGATCCTGAAGACTACCCACTGGATGTGGCTGCTTGGCAAGCGGCATTTGGCGAAGCCGATGGTTTGAAATGGGCCACACAAGCGCAAGCCCTGGCCAAGCAGTCGCCTAAGGCTTATCACCCGCTGTCGGGCATTGTGTTTCAACGTTTGTTGGAATCGAAAGCTTATGTGGCAGGCGGCGAAAACTACACTGCACCAGGCCAACTGGTGGGCGACTTTTTGCACGAACGTGCGTCCACCGATTTTGGCGCTGTGTTGCCTTCTTACAAACCAGGTGTGAGTTTGGGTGATTTGTCGCACGTGTTGCCAGCATTTGCGGTGCAAGCCATGCGTGAGGCCTTGCCCGTGTTTGGTCGCAAGATCAAAGGCTATGACATGCAAGATGCCATTCTGACGGGCGTTGAAACGCGCACCTCATCGCCTCTCAAAATGACGCGCGGCGATAACTTCCAAAGTTTGAACACGCAAGGGCTTTACCCTGCAGGGGAAGGTGCCAGTTATGCCGGCGGTATTTTGTCTGCGGGTGTGGATGGCATCAAAGTGGCTGAGGCTTTGGCTCAAGCCATTGTGACTCCTGGATAATCCATGCGCCTTGCCCAGAGGGGCAAACAAATCACATACCTAGAACTTGAATCGGGTTCCCAAACTGATCACGGTCTGCCCCCCTTGCTTGCCCCAGATACCTTCTAATTGCAAACTTGGCAAAACATCTCTGCGGACGCCCAAACTCAGCAAAGGTTTGTGCTTGGATTCTGACACGGTTTCCAGAAAGCCAGTCCAGGGGCCATAGGACTGCTCCCACGCCAAACTCCAACTCGGCACTGCGCTACCTTGCGAATCTCTCGTCGTCATCAAGCTGCTATAAAGCGTGCCCATCGCAAGGTCGCAACTGCCATTGGCCGATAAAAATGATTTTGAGCCCTCGCCCTTTTGCCATAGCGTGACACCTCCCACCCAAGACAAGAAGCAATCTTGATAACGCGCAGATGACAATTGGATTTTGGCTTGCAGGGCTTGCTCTAGTGAACCGTCCGTCAAGTTTCGGTTGGTGATGGCAAATAATTCCAGCCCTGGCAATGGGGTATAGCTAGGTATGACCGTTAAGTATCTGGCGCCATCAACATCGCGTGACAAAACCGTTTCGACATGCGCATGCCCTTTGGCATTCGCTGAGGCTTCCTCAGAACCCAGGGGCCGCCATGCACAGGCAGGCACCGCGTACAAAGCACAGAGTAAAGAACAGAGTAAAGCGCAGACAGACGGCTTCATCAATGCCCTTGAACGAAGAACGATTCGATTAAACAAACAGCACGGGCACCATGGAGACCACCAACAACAAAGCCATGGACCAGTTGAAAACTTTGCGCCATTGATCTTGCTGCAAAAATTGTTCTAACCTGGCTCCCAGCCACACCCAAACGCCCACACTGGGAAAATTGATGGCACTGAACATCATGCAAGTTAGCACTACAAAAGTAAGCGACGCATCGGTGGGCATGTAGTTGCTGAAATAGCCCACCGCCATGATCCAAGCTTTAGGATTGACCCACTGAAAAGCCGCAGCACCCAAGAACGTAATGGGCTGTGTGGTCTCCTCGCCATTGCGCTCTGGTGCACCACTGCGCGCCACGCCCCACGCCAAGTAAACCAGGTAAGCAAATCCCACCACTTTCATCACTTGGTAAACAAAAGGGTAAGCCTGCAAGATGCGCTCAAGCCCTGCACCTACCAACAACAGCATCACAAAGTGCCCCAAGGACACACCCAGCCAATGCGGAAGTGTGCGCTTCACGCCAAAGTTGACACCTGAGGCCAACAACATCATGTTGTTTGGTCCTGGCGTGACAGAGGTCACAAAGGCAAACATGGCCATGGCGGCCACAAGTTCCATGTTGAAGTTCATGTCGGGTTGGCCTTAGGCCATTGGGTGTGAAATTTGCCAGGCTTGTCCAAACGCTGATACGTGTGCGCACCAAAGTAGTCGCGCTGCGCTTGCAGCAAGTTGGCGGGCAAACGCTCGGTACGGTAAGCATCGTAATAGCTCAAAGCACTCATGAATGCGGGCACGGCCACGCCACTCATGGCCGCCATGGCCACGACTTCACGCAAGTCTTGCTGGCACTCGGCCATCACACGCGCAAAGTGATGGTCTACAAGCAAATTGGTGAGGTCGTGTTGGTTGGCAAATGCGCGTCGAATATCTTCCAACAAATGCGCACGGATGATGCAACCTGCTCGCCACACCGAAGCCACTTTGTCCATGGGCAATTGCCAATCGTGCTCTTTGTCGCCGGCCTTGATCAAGGCAAAGCCTTGGGCATACGCGCAAATTTTGGCGGCCAACAAAGCCTTTTGAATTTTTGGCAACACCACTTCCAAGTTTTGTGCACCTTGTGGCTTGGGGCCTTTGAGTAATTTAGAAGCGACCACGCGCTCGGGCTGCACCGCACTCATGGTGCGCGCAAACACAGCATCGGCAATGGTGGGCGCACTCACACCTAAATCCAACGCAATTTGGCTGGTCCATTTGCCAGTGCCTTTTTGCTCAGCCGTGTCCAAAATCATTTCAACCAAGGCGTTGCCCGTTTCAGGATCTTCGTGTGCCAAGATATCGGCGGTGATGTCGATCAAGTAGCTGCTCAACTCGCCCTCGCCCCACTCACGAAACACCGCGCTCTTTTGCGCGGCCGCCATGCCCAGGCCCTTCATCAGCGCATAGGCTTCGCAAATCATTTGCATATCGGCATATTCAATGCCGTTGTGGACCATCTTCACAAAGTGACCGGCACCGCCAGGGCCCATCCATTCGCAGCAGGGCTGGCCATCATCGGCTTTGGCGGCAATGGCTTGCAAAAACGGACGCACCAAAGGCCAAGCTTCTGAGCTGCCACCGGGCATCAAGGCGGGGCCATTTAAAGCGCCTTCTTCACCACCACTCACGCCCGAACCCACATACAAAATGCCAGAGCCTTCGAGCGATTCCATCCTGCGTTGGGTGTCGCGGTACAAGGTGTTGCCACCGTCAATGATGACGTCGCCTGCGCTCAAGAGACTTTTGAGTTCTGTGAGGACGTTATCTACAGGGGCGCCCGCAGGCACCATGAGCCAGACGCGTCTGGGCATTTGCAAATTGGCGACCAAGTCTTTGAGTGAGTGGGCGGCACAGGCGCTGAGGCCTTGGGTGCGTTTGGCGAAGCTGTTGCGTTTGTTATCGTCAAGGTCAAAGCCTGTAACGCTGAAGCCGTTGCGCTCTAAATTCAGGGCCAGGTTTTCGCCCATGACGCCTAGTCCGATGAGTCCTATGTTTGTTTGCATTGATCTTTGTTTGTCATTAGGAATTTGAGACGGATTTTCGCATGGGGTTTGTGGGGATGCAGTCACTTTTGTTTGGGCTAGGGTTGTTGAGGCACCTCTCTTCGGACACGTACGACTCGGTAGTGAAATTACCCTATCAAAATCACTCCACAGTAACGCTCTTAGCCAAGTTGCGAGGTTTGTCCACATCCGTCCCCCGCGCACACGCCGTGTGATACGCCAACAACTGAAGCGGCACAACGTGCAAGATAGGCGACAACACGCCATAGTTCTCGGGCATGCGAATCACATTCACACCTTCACTGCTCTCTATCTTGGTATCGCCATCTGCCAACACATACAGCACACCGCCCCGCGCCCTCACCTCTTGCATATTGCTTTTGAGTTTCTCAAGCAACGCATCATTGGGCGCTACTGTGACTACAGGCATTTCGCTGGTTACCAACGCCAAAGGGCCGTGTTTGAGTTCACCGGCTGCATAAGCTTCTGCGTGAATGTAGGTAATCTCTTTCAACTTCAACGCACCTTCCAATGCAATGGGATAGTGCGTACCACGTCCCAAGAACAAGGCATTTTCTTTCGATGCAAATTCTTGTGACCAGCTGATGATTTGAGGCTCTAGCGCCAACACTGCTTGGAGCGCTGCGGGCAAATGGCGCATGGCTTTGAGATGCATGGTTTCGTCTTCGTCACTTAAACGCCCTTTGCTTTGCGCCAAGGCCAAAGTCAACAAGAAGAGACCCGCCAACTGCGTGGTGAAAGCCTTGGTCGATGCCACGCCAATTTCAGCACCAGCACGTGTCACATAGGCCAATTTGCACTCACGCACCATGGCCGATGTGGCCACGTTGCAAATGGTGAGTGTGTGCTGCATGCCCAGACTTTGCGCGTGTCGCAGCGCTGCGAGGGTGTCTGCTGTTTCGCCCGATTGCGTGATGGTGACCACCAGTGTTTTGGGGTCTGGCACGGAGTCGCGATAGCGGTATTCGCTGGCAATTTCTACTTGGCAAGGAATTTGGGCGACCGACTCCAACCAATACTTGGCCACGCAACCGCTGTAATAACTGGTGCCACACGCCAAGATCAAGACCTTGTCGATTTCTTTGAACACTTTGAACGCACTGGCAGATTGTGTGCCACTATTCAAGCCATCGAACAACTCGGGCACGATGTGCTCTACACCTTCCAAGGTGTCTGCAATGGCGCGGGGTTGTTCGAAAATTTCTTTCTGCATGTAGTGTCTGTAAGGACCCAACTCTGCAGCACCGCTGTGAGCATGCACCGTTTTTACAGGGCGTTCTACGCGCTGATGCAAACGGTCTTCAATCCAATATTTGCCCAATTGAATGTCGACCAAATCGCCTTCTTCAAGATAAACAATTTGATCTGTAACGCCGGCCAATGCCATGGCATCGCTGGCCAAAAAGTTCTCGTTGTGCGATGTGCCCACACCCAAAATGAGCGGTGAACCAGCGCGTGCGCCAACCACCCGTTGAGGTTCGTCTTTGTGAAACACCGCAATGGCATAGGCACCTTTGAGTTCGCTCACGGTGCGCTTGACGGCGTCAAACAAATCACCGTCGTAGACACTGTCGACCCAATGTGCAATCACTTCTGTGTCGGTTTGGCTGGTGAACACATAGCCTTTGGCTTGCAATTGCGCGCGCAGCTCGTCGTGGTTTTCAATGATGCCGTTGTGCACCAAGGCTACGCGGCCGGGCTTGTCTTTTAGGCTTTCTAAATTGCCGGGTCCTGAACTGAAATGTGGGTGGGCATTGTGAACGGCAGGTGCGCCGTGCGTGGCCCAGCGAGTGTGCGCAATGCCTGTGCCGCTTTCTAAATGATCGGTTTCAATTTGTGACATGAGCTCGGACACGCGTGAGGTGCTGCGTGCGCGCTTCAAGCCACCCACACCGCGCTTGAGGCTGGCTTCGTGGATGGCGACGCCGCAGGAGTCATAGCCGCGGTATTCGAGGCGTTGCAAGCCCTGAACCAAGATGGGAACGATATTTCGATCGGAAACTGCACCAACAATGCCGCACATGAGATGAGCCTTTGAATTAAATTTGGGAGGATCTTAGGCTTGTTGATGTGAAATTACTTATGAATTTATTAAGATTTATGAAATTAAATTCCTTTAATTTATTTATTTGAATTATTATTTCAAATTAAATAAATTAATGAAATATTAAACATGTCTGCGCAAGCCGAAATAAACAAACAATCGGGCAGTTTGGATAGCGTTGATCTTCAATTGTTGGCCATTTTGCAAGCCGATGCCAGTATCAGCAACATTGCATTGGCCGACAAATTGCGCATTTCCGCACCCACTTGCTTGCGACGAACCAAACGTTTGCAGCAAGAGGGCTGGATTGAAAAACAAGTGGCCATTTTGTCGTCCGACAAACTGGGCCTTGCTATGGGTCACAACGTCACAGCACTGATTGAAGTGAGCTTGGACAAACAAGGTGAAGAGTTGTTGCAGGCCTTTGAAACGCGTGCCATTCAAGAAACTGCCGTTCAACAATGTTGGCGTGTCTCCCCAGGTCCCGATTTCATGCTGGTGGTGCAAGTACCCGACATGCCATCGTATTTGGCTTTCACGCAAAGGCTGCTCACGCAAGACGCCAACGTGCGCAATGTCAAGGCCTTCTTCAGTGTGAAGCGCGCCAAGTTTGGCACTCAAATTCCATTGCCAGTTGCCATGACTTGATGGTCCAGCAACAAACCAAAGCTTGGCGAATTACTTGGCAGGCTTGGGCGCTTTTTGGGGTCGCTTCCAATTGGCAATGCTGACTTGCTTGCCACGCGCCACGCTCAAAGCGCCAGGCTCAGTGCTCTTGGAAATGGTAGAACCACCGCCCACCGTACCACCTGCACCAATGGTGACAGGCGCAATCAACACGCAATTGCTGCCAATGTGCACGTCGTCTTCAATGACGGTGCGGTGTTTGTTGGCACCATCGTAATTGGCCGTGATGCTACCGGCGCCGTAGTTGACACGCTCACCCACTGTGGCATCGCCCAGGTAGGCTAAGTGATTGGCTTTGGCGCCCTTGGCCAAGGTGGAATTTTTGACTTCAACAAAATTGCCGATGTGCACTTCGGCGGCCAATTGCGCGCCAGGACGCAAGCGTGCAAAGGGGCCAATCAAGGCACCTTCACCCACGGTCACGCCCAATTTTTCACCATCGATGTGCGTGAATGCATGGATCACTGCGCCTGCTGCAATGCTTGCGTTGGCAATGACGCAGTTGGGCCCAATTCGAACCCCCTCGCCTAAATGCACTTGCCCTTCAAAAACGCAGTTCACATCTATTTCAACATCAGATGCGCAGTGCAATTCACCGCGCACATCCAAACGCGCAGGGTCGGCCAAGCGCACACCTTGCAGCATCAGGGCATTGGCTTGTTGCATTTGGAAAGCACGCTCGAGTTGCGCCAATTGCTGCGGGCTGTTAACGCCCGTCACTTGCAGCTCATCTTGAATGCGATGCGCCACCACAGTGACGCCATCGGCCACGGCCCACTTCACAACATCGGTGAGGTAGTACTCGCCTTGGGCGTTGTTGTTGTCCAGCTTGGCCAACCAAGTTTTGAGTTGGCGCGCAGGCACCGCCATGATGCCGCTGTAGACCTCTTGAATCTTGAGTTGCTCTGGGTTGGCGTCTTTTTGCTCCACGATGGCTTGCACGCTGTCGCCTTGCGACGTGCGCACAATGCGGCCGTAGCCAGTAGGGTTGGGCATGTCGAGGGTAAGCAAGGCCAAGCGATCGGCGCCAGCAGAGTGAACGCAAGCCATCAAGGCTTTCAATGTGTCGGCATGGGTCAAGGGCACATCGCCCGAGAGCACCACCACCAAACCATCGTTAGCCAACACAGGCACGGCCTGCTGCACCGCATGGCCTGTGCCCAACTGGGGTTCCTGTCGCACAAATTTCACAGACAAACCCGACTCGCGCTTGGTCACAGCGGCCTCAACCTCATCGGCACCATGACCCGTAATGACGACCGCAGAGCGCGCGTGCAACTGAGCGGCTGTGTCCAGAACATGTCCTAGCAGGGGCTTGCCCGCTAGTTGCTGCAGCACTTTGGGCAAACGGCTTTTCATCCGAGTACCCTTACCCGCTGCCATGACAACCACATCCAAGGGCTGTTGAGGTGACAATGCTGACTGGTTTGTTGAGGTGTCCGACATGGCGAAAATTTCCTTCTGGGTTCGAATTATCGCGGCTTCTTTAGCGGCTGTGGTGATGAGTGCCAGCTTAAGTGGCTGTAGTGCCATCAAATTGGGCTACAACCAACTGCCCGAGATCAGTTCTTGGTGGCTCGACAACTACATCGACTTCACAGACACCCAAGCCGCTCAAACCAAACAAGCACTGAAAAAACTCCAAACTTGGCATCGCAAAGAAGAGCTGCCTCAAATTGCCAATTTGTTGGTTCAAGCCCAAAGCATGGCACCCAACAACATCTCGCAACAGCAAGCTTGCGAGGTGTGGGGCCAGATGGAAAAACGCATTGATGCCGTTGCACAAGAAAGCTCGCGTTTGGCCACACCCATCGTGTTACAGCTGACACCCCGACAACTGCGGCATTTGGAAAAACGATGGGCTGTTAAAAATGAAGATTGGAAAAAAGATTGGGTTCAACCCAGCGCGGAGGATCGTCTGAAAAAACGCCTCGACGCCACAGTCGATCGATTTTCAGATTTTTATGGCGACTTGAATTCAGAGCAAATCAAGTTGCTGCGTCAGCAAATTGAACAATCGCTTTGGTCGCCTGAAGTGGCCATTCAAAACCGCATCAAGCGCCAGCAGTCGCAGTTGGTGGTTTTGCAAAATCTGATTCAAGACGCTCAAAAACCAGGGTTCAATTTGGCACAAGCCGAAAAGACTGTGCTGCAACTGAGCCTGCAAGGCGTCCGCCCCCAAGACCCTGCTTTGCTCAATTTGCAATTGCAACTTGAACAACAAGCGTGCTTGAACTTCTCACAGTTTCACAACACCACCACACCAGCACAGCGCCAAAAAGCGCAACGCAGATTGCGGGCCTATGAAGCAGACGTTCGCGCGCTGATTTGATTTAATTGGGGTCAGATCAACATTAATTTTGTCAATCAGTGAGGGCTGAAGGCAATTAAATTCTTCAGTCCTGAAGGGCTTTCCACATCTCCATGTCGCGCTCTGCCGTCCAAATGCGGGGGTTTTTGATGCCAGAGGCTTCGTCGTAAGCGCGGGTGACATCGAAGGGCAGGCAGTGTTCGTAGATGAACACATGGCCAAACACAGGGTCCATGCTTTTGCGGGTGTGGGCCATGGCGGCCTTTAAATCCATCTTGGCGGCCACGGCTTCTTGACCGGCTTTGTACAAAGTTTCTACCCAGCGCTTGGTGTAGTCCAAGGCTTTGTTCACATCGGCTTGACCCTTCATGGCTTCGCCTCGGCCAGGCACAATGGCTTCGGCTTTTAGAGCGCGCAAAGCTTCCAAAGTGGCAGGCCACTCTTCGAGTTGCGCATCGCCGGTGTAAACACCTGCTTCGTATTCCACCAAGTCGCCCGAGAACAACACTTTTTCTTCTTCCACCCAAGCAATGGTGTCGCCGCGTGTGTGGCCATAGCCAGGGCTCCAGATTTGAACCTTGACGCCGCCTAAGTCGACCACCAATTTACCGGGCACTTCGCCCTTGGTGGCATCACCGCCGCCAATCACCATGGTGGGCCATGTGAGGCCGGGCACTTCTTCGGCACCGCGGAACAAACGAGGGAAGCGCTCCATTTCGCTCTTCATGTCTTGCGCGCCGCGCTCCACGATCAACTCATAAGTGCCTTGGCTGGCAATCACTTCAGTGGCACCTTCAGCAGCATAAGCACTGGCACCCAATACGCGTACAGCGTGGTAGTGCGTGAGCAACACGTACTTGATAGGCTTGTCGCTGATGGTGCGAATTTGCTTGATCAAATCGCGGGCCATGCTGGGCGTGGCCGTGGCATCGCTCACCATGATGAACTTGTCACCAATGATCACGCCCGAGTTGGGATCGCCCTCAGCGGTGTAAGCCCAGCAGTGCTTGCTAAGCTGCTCAAACTTAATGACCTTGTCTGCTAGGTCGGCTTGTGAGGCAAATGCTTTTGTAGGTTGGTTCATGTTCTCTCTCCGGTGAAATTAAAATTAATTGGGGTCAGATCACAATTAATTTGCTTGATTCAAAGTCGCCTGTGAGCGAAGAAATTAATTGTGATCTGACCCCAATTAATTTTCTCGCTGAAGGTGCTAATTCAAACCCTTTTCAAGAAGGACAATGACTTCATCCGCGAAGGCCACATACGAGATGGGGCCGCCAGGGCGAAGCCAGGTAAAGGTCCAATTGATCATACCGAACAACATCATGGTGATGGCCGTTTGATTGCTCGCATTGAGGCGATCGGGGTATGCACGTCGCAAAGCACGGGTGACAGCGGCCACCACATCTCGCTGCCGATTCAAAATGAGTTCGCGCGGTGAAATAGCAGGCGATCCCAAATGATCATCGGGTACATCACTCAAAAACTGCGTGTCATTGAGCAAAGCCACATGCCTTGTAGCCGAGCTTTCGTATTCCTGCAAAAAGGCGCGAATCAACTCATGCAATGCCGCACGGTCGTCTAAATTTCGGCGCTGCGCCGTGGCATCTGTCAACGCAATCAGGGACAACAAACGCTGCGTGTAGCGGTCCATCAGGTCAAACAAGATGGCTTCTTTGCTGTCGTAGTAGTGATACAGCCGCGCTTTGGACGTGCCACACGCCGTGGCTATTTCATTCATGCTGGCAGCAGGGTAACTGCGGACGGCAAAGCACTGTGCCGCTATGTCCAGAATGGCATCGCGTTTGATGTCGTGCGTGGCGGATTTGGGTCTTGCCATAAATTCTCAAATCTTCAGCCCACAGGCCAAACCACACCGTTGTCGTTCAAGATGGCATCGAGCGGCACATCGTGTGGCTCGGGCTCAAAGTCGTCCACATAGCCTTGCGTAAATCCGAGACCCACCGTGAAGGGCTTGGGTTGCAAAGTGGCCAACGTGCGATCGTAAAAACCACCGCCATAACCCAAACGATAACCACCTGCGGTATACCCAACGCATGGCACAAACAGCAAGGTAGGCACGATGATTTCAGTGTCCTTCGGTTTTGGAATGCCATAGGCATCCTCTTCCATAGGACAGCCGGGGTACCACGCATGGAACGTAAGTGTTTTGTTCACTTTGTCGACCACTGGCAAGCCAATACGGCGCAATTGAGACTCACCCGTCAGCTCGCCATCTTCTTTCCAGCGGTGCAGTGCGGGCAAAGGATCAAACTCGCCCTTAATGGGCCAATACGCGCCAATAACCACCTCGGGCCGGCCAAACAACCAAATGCGCATGATGCGCTGAAGGGCATCCACCCGTTCTTGGCGATCTGTCATGTTGAGGCGCGCGTTCAACAAGTCTTTGCGAATTTGTTTTTTGGCTTCTGATTTGTCCATAATCGACCTATGCAATTCACACAGATTTTGACATCGCTTGGGGCTTCCGTCCTCATTTTCTCCTTCATGAACCCCGCCTTGGGTCAAACAAACGCCCAAAACAAGGGGGATGACGTCATTTTGGAGATGAATCAAGCCTTCAAAAAGAACGACAAAAACCAACTCTCACGGCTTTTGCCTAGAGCCAAAGGGCATGTTCTTGAATCATGGGCCGCCTATTGGGAGCTTCGCGTACGCTTGGACCAAGCCAGCGATGCCGAAATTCAGCAATTTTTATCGCAGTACGCCGGCACCTATGCTGAAGATCGTCTTCGCAACGATTGGCTGCTGCAACTGGGCAGGCAACGAGAATGGCGAACTTTTGCGCAAGAGTACCCACGTTTTCGAATGAACGACGACCGCGAAGTCAGATGCTATGCATTGGCAACCGATGGGTTCATCTCCAAACCCGAAACAGCTGCAGAATTGAAGCGGCTTTGGTACGCCTTTCGTGACACAGAAGACGGCTGCACTTATACCGCCGACAAACTTCACGATGAAAAGAAAATTGATGCACTGGACATTTGGCGCAAAGCCCGCTTGGCCATGGACAACAACCGCCCACGCGCGGCGCAATTGGCGCTGAACATTGAATCCAACGAACTCGGCAAACAAGCCATCTTGATTCAAGCCGATCCACAAAAATATTTAGACAAACGCATTTTGGCCATTACCAAAAAGCGCAAAGAACTTTCTGTCCTCGCCCTGATTCGCGTCGCCAACACCGACCCCGACAAAGCGGCACAGTTGCTCGAGAAAAAATGGGGCCTGATGCTCACCAAAGAAGAGCACAACTGGGTATGGGCTGTCATTGGCAAACAAGCTGCGCAAAAGCTCCAAGACAATGCGCACAGCTACTTCAACAAAGTCGGCCGCAATCAAGATTTGAATGACGATTTGCTCATTTGGAAAACGCGTGCTGCGCTTCGTCAAGGCGACTGGAAGGCCGTGGTGGCCAGCATTGACGCCATGGAGGGCGCCAAGCAAGATCCCACTTGGATTTACTGGAAAGCGCGAGGCCAACTGGCGCTTCACAAAACACCCACCGACCCGCAACGCGCAGAGGCCATGACAGCCCTACAAAACATTGCCAGTGTGAAAGGTTTCTACGAGCAATTGGCGCTTGAAGAACTGGGACAGCCCATCACAGCACCTGCCAAGCCAGCGGCTTTAACAGCTCAAGAAAAATCGGAAGCTGCACAAAATGCGGGGCTTCAACGCGCTTTGTACGCTTTGAGTTTGGGCTTGCGCTCTGAAGGCAATCGCGAGTGGAACTACACCACCAATTTGCACACACCAGGCGGCATGAGTGAGCGCGAATTATTGGCTGCCGCAGACTTGGCCTGTAGCAAGCAAGTTTGGGATCGTTGTATCAACACCAGCGACAGAACGAAGACACAAATCGATTTTGATCAGCGCTTTCCAATGCCGCTCAAAGACACTGTTTTGCGTAAATCAAAAGAGGTGCAACTCGATCCTGCTTATGTCTACGGCCTGATTCGTCAGGAGAGTCGTTTCATCATGGATGCGAAGTCGGTGGTGGGCGCTTCGGGTTTGATGCAGGTGATGCCGGCCACTGCCAAGTGGACTGCCAAAAAGATTGGTTTGACTAATTTCCAGTTGCCGCAGCTCAATGAACATGAGACCAATGTGGCGATTGGCACGGGCTATTTAAAGTTGGTGTTGGATGATTTTGATGGCTCGATGCCTTTGGCTGCAGCGGCTTATAACGCGGGTCCTAGCAGGTCACGCAATTGGCGCAAGGGTCCTGTCTTGGAGGCCGCCATTTGGGCAGAAAATATTCCTTTCACAGAGACGCGGGACTATGTGAAAAAAGTGTTGTCCAATACGACAAATTACGCGGCCATCATCACTGGACAACCGCAATCTCTGAAAGCTCGTTTAGGGACTGTTGGCCCTCGAAACGCTCAAGCTGCTGAAGAGAACACTGACTTACCTTGAGAGAGCAGTTGGAAGAATAGAGAGAGGGTCTTCCCAATAAATGGGGTCAGATCAACATTAATTTCCAATCAAAGGAGCTAAAGGCTAGCCTTTAGCCCCTTCGATTGACCAAATTAATGTTGATCTGACCCCATTTATTCACGCCAGCAACTTGTCTAAGTTGCTAGAAATCTTCTCTTCAATCTTGTCTTTAAAAGACGCCATCAAAAAGCCCAACTCCAACTTCATGCTGAGCTGAGTGGCTGTGACACACAAGTGACCAGAAGCACCCGCGCGCTCGAAGTTCAAGCGGTCTTGTACTTCGCCTTTTTCGTTCGTTTCGTTGGCCACATAAGTGCAGTCCATGCCCCAATCTGCCTCTGCTTCTTTTTGCCACTGAGCGGCTACGGCACGGGCTTTTTCCATGCCTAAAGTGTGATCGCGTTGGATAAAAATTTCAGCCATTTCTTCAAGCTTTCTTCAAGAGTGCCACTTCAACTTGGCAATCGTAAAACACAGGGGCACGACCTAAGTCAGTGAGCAATTGACTGGTCACTTCGTTGACATTGGTGCCATTCAGGCCCATCTTGCGCCACCAAATGCCCAAGCCATTCACAACCCCTGGGCGCGCACGCGACGTGACGTCGGCTTTGCAATGGTATTCGCCGCGGTCGTTAAACACCTTGACGGTGTCGCCTGTGGCAATGCCACGTGCAGACGCATCTTCAAAACAAATTTCAATGAGAGGCTCTTTTTCAATGGCGCGCAAACTTTCGACGTTCACAAAAGAGGAGTTCAAAAAATTGCGCGCAGGTGGCGAAATCATGGCCAAAGGGTAGCGATGGCCAGCCACAGGCACTTCGTAATTGGGAATGTGATTTGGCAAAGGGTCCAATCCTTGCGCTGCCAATCTATCGCTCACAAATTCACACCGGCCTGAAGGTGTTGCAAAACCACCTTCTGCAAACGGCGCATCGGGCACTGGCATGGACACAAAGCCCACGTCCAGCAAGGCTTGAAAGTCAACATCTGAACCCACCGCAGTGCGGCACATGCTGAGATCGTCTTCGCTAAAGCACGCCTCGGTGTACCCCATGGCCTTGGCCAGCAAGCGGAATATTTCGCTGTTGGATTTGGCTTGCCCCACTGGCGCAATGGCGGGTCGGTTCAGCAGCACATCGGTGTGGCCATAGCTACCTTGCACATCCCAGTGTTCGAGCTGGGTGGTGGCAGGTAAGACATAGTCGGCGTAATCGGCGGTGTCGGTCTGAAAATGTTCCATCACCACGGTAAACAAGTCTTCGCGCAAAAAGCCCTGCACCACTTTGCCCGATTGCGGCGCAATGGCCACGGGGTTGCTGTTGTAGACCAACAGGGCTTTGACTTGCGGGCCCCATTCTTGACTGCCAGGGTGATTCAAGTCGTTGCCAATGGTGGTCATGTTGAGCATGCGCGGCTTGCGCTCACCCAACAAATCAGGACGGTGCAAGTCTTTTTTGTTCACCTTGAAATTGCTGGAGCTGCTGAGCAACAAGCCCCCTGCTCTGTCGCGCCAAGCGCCCGTGAGTGCTGGCAAACATGCAATGGCGCGAACCGCATTGGCGCCACCTTTCACGCGTTGCATGCCGTAGTTCAAACGGATGGCTGCTTTGGGCGTGGTGCCCCAGTCTTTGGCCAGGGCACGTATCAATTCTTCATCGACACCGCACACTTCTGCTGCACGGCCCAAGGTCCAGGTCATGGCGCGTTCGCGCAATTCAGCCCAGCCGAGGGTGTACTTCTCAATGTAATCTTGATCTAGCCAATCGTTCACCACCAACTCGCGCATGATGGCAAACGCCAGGGCTGCGTCGGTACCAGGCCGAATCGGCAAATGCACGTGGCATTTTTCTGCGGTTTCACTGTGGCGCGGGTCGATGCAAATCAACTTGGCACCGTTGCGTTTGGCATCTTGCGCGCGGCGCCAAAAATGCACATTGCTGGTAATCGAATTGCTGCCCCAAATCACGATCAACTTGGATTCAGAGAAGAACTCGGTCTTCATGCCGAGCTTGCCGCCCAGCGTGTAGACCAAGCCTTCACCACCCGCCGAAGCACAAATGGTGCGGTCGAGCAAAGATGCGCCCATCTTGTTGAAAAAACGTGTCGCCATGGCCTCACTTTGCACCCAGCCCATGGTGCCTGCATAGCTGTAGGGCAAAACGGCTTCAGGATTCTCTGAAGCAATGGCCTTGAGGCGCGCAGCGATGTCTTGAATCGCCTCCTCCCATGTCACCTGCACAAACTTGCCAGCGCCCTTAGGGCCGCTGCGCTTGAGGGGATACATCAAGCGCTCGGGACTGTAAGTTCGCTCCGTATAACGCGACACTTTGGTGCACAACACACCTTGGGTGTGCTTGTGATCGGGGTTGCCTTGCACCTTCACGGCGCGCCCGTTTTCGACCGTGGTGAGCAAGGCACAGGTATCGGGACAGTCGTGCGGGCACAGACCACGCACTACGGCATTGTTTTCAAGCACTGAATTTGTCATGGCTTCATTCTAAAAGGGTATTTTTGGGGATAACCCTGAAAGGAAATGTCCCCCAAGTGCAAATGGGTTGTAGCGCAATGGCACGACTCTCGCTAGACTGTGGTTATGAAAATCATCGACTCCATCCTTACAGACGCGGCCAGCATTGCGGCCATTCGCAAAGACATTCACGCCCACCCCGAGCTGTGCTTCCAAGAAGTGCGCACAGCCGATGTGGTGGCCAAGCAATTGACTGACTGGGGCATCCCCATTCACCGCGGCATGGGCACCACCGGCGTCATTGGCATTGTGCACGGCCGTGATGGTGGTGCATGCGGCCGCGGCGTCGGTTTGCGCGCCGACATGGACGCCCTGCCCATGCAAGAGTTCAACACGTTTTCGCATGCCAGTAAGCACGAAGGCAAGATGCATGCGTGCGGCCACGATGGCCACACGGCCATGCTGTTGGCAGCAGCCAAGCATTTCTCCAAGCACCGCGACTTTGACGGTACCGTTTACTTAATTTTCCAGCCTGCCGAAGAAGGCGGCGGCGGCGCCCGCGAAATGATCAAAGACGGCATGTTCGACAAGTTCCCCATGCAAGCCGTGTATGGCATGCACAACTGGCCTGGCGCGCAAGTGGGCACCTTTGCTGTCAGCCCAGGCCCCGTCATGGCGTCTAGCAACGAGTTCAAAATCACCATTCGCGGCAAGGGCAGCCACGCAGCCCTGCCTCACAATGGCATCGACCCCGTGCCCGTGGCCTGCCAATTGGTGCAAGCCTTCCAAACCATCATCACGCGCAACAAAAAACCTGTCGATGCCGGCGTCATCTCGGTCACCATGATTCATGCAGGCGAAGCCACCAATGTGGTGCCCGATTTCTGCGTTATTCAAGGCACCGTGCGCACCTTCACCATCGAAGTGCTTGACCTCATTGAAAACCGCATGAAGCAAATCACTGAAAACCTGTGCGCTGCTTTCGATGCCAAACCCGAATTCCATTTCAACCGCAACTATCCGCCCACCATCAACAGCGCGACAGAAGCAGAATTTGCGCGCAAAGTGATGGAAGGCATTGTGGGCAAAGACAATGTGCAAGTGCAAGAACCCACCATGGGCGCTGAAGACTTCTCGTTCATGTTGCAAGCCAAACCCGGCGCCTATTGCTTCATTGCCAATGGCGATGGCACACACCGCGAAATGGGCCATGGCGCAGGTCCTTGCACCTTGCACAACCCCAGCTACGACTTCAACGACGACCTGATCCCCTTGGGCGGCACCTATTGGGTTGAATTGGCCACACAATGGTTGGCCAACCCAACACAAAAGTAACGCGCAACTTAACCCTACTGTCGTTCGTCAACTGAACCCTTCTCATTTTGTTTCACCCACTTGAAGCCCTTCGGGGCTTCATTCATTTGGACACTCCATGACAAACATCCAAGCCGCATTTTCAAAAACTTATGCCGAAGCGCGCCAAAAGTTTTTAAGCGCTGCGCAAAAAGCGGGCCTGCAAGTCGAGTCCCATGTCCACCCAGAAAAAGGCCGTGAGGGCGAAGAGCTTGCCATGGACGTGGTGCGTGAAGGCCCCGCCGATGCCAAACATGTGCTGCTGGTCAGCAGTGCCTGCCACGGCGTTGAAGGCTATTGCGGCAGTGGCGTTCAAATTGATGCGCTTCAAAACGCCGAATGGCATGAAGCTGTTGCCCAAAGTGGCGTGGCCGTGGTCTATGTGCATGCGCTGAACCCCCACGGCTTCTCGCATGTGCGCCGTGTGACGCAAGAAAACGTCGACCTCAATCGCAACTTCCACGACTTCAGCAAGCCCCTCCCCGAGAATCCCGCTTACAAAGAAATTCAGCACCTGTTGCTGCCAGAAGTTTGGCCGCCGACCCAAGACAATGTACAAGCCACCCTGCAATACATTGCAGAGCACGGCATGCCCAAGCTCCAGGCGGCTGTTTCTCAAGGCCAGCACCATGACCCGCAAGGCCTGTTCTTTGGCGGCCAAGCGCCAACCTGGAGCAACCAAACCATTCGCAAAGTCTTGCGACAGCATGGCGGGCGCGCCCAAAAATTTGCATGGATCGATTTGCACACAGGCCTCGGCCCCAGTGGTGTGGGCGAACGCATTTATGCCGGTGCCAACGATGCGGCGGCCATTGCACGGGCGCGCCAATGGTGGGGCCCTGGCATTACCTCGATCTACGATGGCAGCTCGTCATCTGCTTTCCTCACCGGACTCATGTGGATGTCGGTGCAAGACGAATGCCCACAAGCCGAACACACAGGCATTGCTCTGGAGTACGGCACCTTGCCTCCCAATGAAATGCTCTTGGCCCTCAGGGCCGACCATTGGCTGCACCTTCACCCTGAAGCACCCGAGGCATTGAAGCAAAGCATCAAGGCGCAAATTTTTCAAGCCTTCTACACCGACACCGATGTCTGGCGTGAGCAAATCATCACGCAGGCGCGTGAAGCCATGCAACAAGCTGTGCAGGCTTTGTCATGAGGAGCCTCACACCGCGCGTTTTGATACTGGGCGGCACGGGTTTTGTCGGTCGCCATGTTTGCGAAAAACTCACCCGTCTTGGGTGCAGCATGACTGTCATCACCCGCCGCGCCAGCCAAGCCGCAGCAATTCAAAATTTACCGCGTGTGAGGGTGCTTGAAGGAGACGTCTACAAAGCGGCTTTTTTGGCGCAATGCATGGCACAGCACGATGTGGTGATCAATCTGATTGCCATCTTGCACGGTTCTGAACAAGCTTTTGACAAAGCACACGTACAGTTGCCCACAATCATTGCTCAGGCCTGCCAACAAAGTGGCCTCAAGCGCCTGATTCACATCAGCGCATTGGGTGCCAGCCTAGAGGGCCCTTCGCTTTATCAGCGCAGCAAAGCCCAAGGTGAAGCAGTGTTGCACCAAGCAGGTTTAGATTTAACCATCCTGCAACCCAGCGTCATCTTTGGCGCCAACGACAAGTTCCTGAATTTGTTTGCACAATTGCAGCAAATTGCCCCAGTTGTGCCCTTGGCTGGCGCCAACACGCGCTTTCAAGCGGTCTGGGTGGAAGATGTGGCTGCCGCTGTGGCGCACTGCGTCATGAACGCCAGCACAGCCGGCCACACCTATGAAATTTGCGGCCCCGACATTTGGACTCTGAAAGAATTGGTACAAAAGTCTGGCCAATGGGCAGGCGTGCGAGGCGGCAAAGGTCGCTGGGTCTTTGGCATTCCGCATGCCTTGGCTTCGGTACAGGCCTTCCTGATGGAATTGGCGCCCGGTCAGCCCGTCATGAGCCGCGACAACTTGCGCTCGATGCAAGTCGACAACATTGCTTCTGGCAAGGCCTTAGGTCTTCAAGACCTGAACATTCAAGCCAGCAGTGTCAACAGCATTGCCCCAGGCTATTTGGGCCACAAGGGTGCTTGCACTAAACTGGATGTTTTCCGCGCCAAAGGACGTCCATGAAACTCTACATCGCCAACAAAAATTACTCCTCATGGTCTATGCGGCCTGGGGTGATGCTCAAACAAGCCGGTATTGCGCACGAAGAAGTGATGGTGCGCTTTGATGGTTTTGATGCGCAGTCCCAGTTCAAGCAAACCTTGAAAGACATCAACCCAGTGGGCAAAGTGCCTGTGTTGGTGGACGGCGACATTGTGGTCTGGGACACCTTGGCCATTGCCGAATATGTGGCCGAAAAATTCCCTGAAAAAAAGCTTTGGCCCACAGCCGTTGCCGACCGCGCACGTGCCCGTAGCATCTGCGCCGAAATGCACAGTGGCTTCATGGGCATCCGCAGTGCCTGCCCCATGAACATCGACGCTTACTTGCCCGAGATTGGCGCTGTGGCCATGCGCGACAAAGAAGCTTTGCGACAAGACTTGAAACGCATCGACAGTTTGTTTTCATCACTCTTGAAGCAACACAAGGGCCCCATGCTGTTTGGTGAGTTCACCATTCCCGATGCTTACTTTGCACCGGTGGTGATGCGCATCAAAACTTACGCATTGCCTGTGTCTGCAGAAACGCAAGCCTACATGGACCGCTTGTGCGCCATGCCTGGCGTCAAGGCCTGGATAGATGCCGCTTTGGCCGAAAAAGACTTCATTGACATTGAAGAGCCTTTCCGCACCAAGCCTTGAAGTTGCTTGCTTGCATGTCATCAAAACTTTGCGCGCCGTCTTGATATAAAGCACAGCATGACGATGCAAATTTTCAGTGTGGGCGGTGCGATTCGCGATGCCCTGCTTCACCAACCCGTCAAAGACAAAGACTGGGTGGTGGTGGGCGCTACGCCTTCGCAAATGACAGAGCAGGGTTATCAAACCGTTGGCAAAGATTTTCCAGTGTTTTTGCATCCCTCATCGCGCGAAGAATATGCCTTGGCCCGCACCGAACGCAAAACAGCGCCAGGCTACAAAGGCTTTGTGGTGCATGCCTCGCCAGAGGTCACCCTTGAAGAAGACTTGGCCAGGCGGGATCTCACCATCAATGCCATGGCCCTGCCAGAGGCCCACTCAGGCTACTTGGCTCAAGCGCACGCAGCGCCCTCTTCCCAAGCCTTTGAAGCCATCTTTGTGGCCCACGGCATTGACCCGTATCACGGTTTGCAAGATCTGAAATCGAAAACGCTGAGGCACGTCACTTCTGCTTTTCGCGAAGACCCTGTTCGAATCTTGCGACTTGCCAGATTTGCAGCGCGCTTTCCAGACTTCAGCATTGCGCCGGAAACGGCAGCGCTCATGCAAGAGATGGTGCAGGCGGGCGAGGTTGCCCACTTGGTCCCCGAACGCGTGTGGCAAGAATTGGCCAAGGGCCTCATGACAGACAAACCGTCTCGCATGTTTGAAGTGCTCAAAGACTGTGGTGCTTTGAAGGTGCTGCTGCCTGAAGTTCATGCTTTGTGGGGCGTGCCGCAGCGTGCCGAATACCACCCCGAAATTGACACGGGTGAGCACCTCATGATGGTGCTCGACATGAGCGCGCAACTCAATGCGTCCTTGCCTGTGCGCGTGGCCTGCCTCATGCACGATTTGGGCAAAGGCAACACGCCTCAAAGTGAATGGCCTCGTCACATCGCCCACGAACAACGCAGTGCCAAATTACTCAAACAAGTGTGTGAGCGATTGCGCGTGCCGGTGGAATGCAAAGAATTGGCTGATGTGGTGGCGCGTGAGCACGGCAACATTCATCGCAGCCAAGACCTCAATGCGGCTGCCTTGATGCGATTGCTAGAACGTTGTGATGCCATTCGAAAGCCAGAGCGATGGCCCGATATTTTGTTGGCGTGTGAATGCGATGCCAGAGGGCGGCTGGGTTTTGAAAACACAGCGTATGCGCCTACTCATCGTTTGCTCAAAGTATTGCAAGCCGCACAGTCGGTGGTCACCGCCGACATTGCTTCAGAGGCGCAAAAACAGTGCCTCTCGGGCCCTGCAGTTGGCGAAAAAATTCATCAAGCCAGAGTGAGTGCCATTGACCTGTTGAAGGTCTAGGCACTTAGGTAAACGCCCACTTGGGGCGCTTCACTCAGTGCACACGTTCAATTAACGTGAAGGTGTGCGAGGCGTGCGAGGCGCTGCCGGTGGACGGCCTGCCAAGTGACGGAAACTGATACGGCCTTTGGTGAGGTCGTAAGGTGACAACTCAAGCGTGACGCGGTCTCCCGCCAAAATGCGAATGTGGTTCTTGCGCATCTTGCCTGCTGAGTAAGCGATCAACTGGTGTCCGTTGTCCAAGGTCACACGAAAACGTGTGTCAGGTAAAACCTCGTTCACAACGCCCATCTGTTCGATCAAATCTTCTTTCGCCATTTTTTCCTTTCAGGTTCTCTGGGGGGTTCAGTGGGCTTGCGTGGTGGCGCGAACCCAATCCAAACCTTGTGCCAACGAAAAGTTGGCCGCAGCATCGCGGGTGGCGAAGTCATTGGTAAAACACATCACCCGATCGGTACTGGCACTGCCACGTCCACTGGCCACTGACACCTGAGCCGCAAAGCGACCACAAGGCAGCGCACGCGGACAAGCGGCGATGCGGTATTTTCCCACGGTGACGGGGGTATTTTCAAAAGTAATCGTATGAATCATCTAATAAGCTAAAAAATTGGTGTGTACAGAGCAACACATTGGACGCCTGCATTGGGCTTAAACGCCTTGCAAATGCATCCAATTGGCCTGGTAAGTGCCCTGTTGGGGCACAAAAAAAAGGGGGAAGCGTGAAATCAAACCCACCCGTGCTTGGGGGTGCGCCGCTCTTCTGCATGGGTCTTCATACGAGAAATGAAGCAATTTGCAGGGACCGCGCTTGTCGTGATGGCCTTTGATTCGATGTCAAAGACTTTCAACGAACCCGAACTGTAACACAAATGTTTTAAAAGTTGGATTTTTTTACAAGAGCTTGGTTAGCAAGCTCAAGACAAAGCTCAAAAGCAAGGTGCTGGTGAAGGGAATAAACCATTCGCGGCCAAACAACTTGAAGTGAAAATCTCCAGGCAATTTGCCCAAGCCAAGCTTTTCCAGCCATGGCCTCACCCAGCTGATCAACAGCAGGGCCAAAAAAACCACAATAAGCCAGCGAAGCATGTATTGAAGCGCCCGTTACAAGCGATGGCTGCGGTCGCCCGCCGCAAAGCCTTGGGCCTGCCAATGATCCTGTGTGGCAAAGCCCACCACCTTGAACAGCTCACCCATCTCATGCTCACTGATGAGTTTCATGGCCTGCGCACGTTCAGGCAAAGGGGCCTCTGACATCCTCTCGGCCAAACCCAAATTCAACAAAAACCGCGCTTGGCTGGTGTAACCCAAGACCTGCAATCCGGCCTCTTGGCCAGCCAACGCAATGCCCGTGAAGTTGACATGCGCGGTGATGTCCTTCAAGCCTACGGCCGCTAAGGGATTGGCATCGGCCTTGTGCGCTTGGTGGCACATCACGGTGCCCATGTGTCGCTCGGGGTGAAAAAACTCTGACTCTGGAAAACCGTAATCCATGAAAAATGCCGCGCCACCCTTTTCACTGGCCAGCAGCCGCTCGGCCAGGCTGGCCACAAAGGCCTCGCCTTGGGGCTGAATTTCGGTCAGATAGTCGTGATCGCCCAAAGGCTCTAAAGGGGGTTTCAATTCAGTTGGCCGGTCTTCCCATGCCAGACCATCGGGGTGAGTTGCCACATCGGCCACCACCACGCCCCTCTCGTGCCAGACGCCTTGAATGCGATTCAACAGCTTCACAGGCATCGCATCGAGCACTTCGTTGCCCACCACCACGCCCTGGAGTGTGTCTGGCCAGTGACTCAGCCAGTGCACTTGGTTGCCAAACTCGGCCAGTTTGGCTTGTTGCCTAGCCTTAAGGGTGCTCGACAAGTCCATGATGTTGTAACGTTTGATGGGGCAGCCCAATCGCTTCAGTTCACTTAGCAATTGATGCGCCAAAGCGCCACTGCCCGCCCCAAACTCCCACACCTCATCGGTGCCAGTTGCCTTCAACGCCTCAGCCACCTGCTGGGCCAAAGCCGCCCCAAACAAGGGTGACAACTCGGGTGCCGTCACAAAATCGCTGCCCGACTGGGGCATGGTGCCAAATTTGGGCTGCTGATTGGCGTAATAGCCCAAGCCCGGCTCGTACAGGGCCATGGCCATGAACTGATCAAACGGCAGCCAGCCTTGGGCCGCCAAAATGGCCTTGTGCACCCGCTCGAGCATGGCGGTCGTTAAACTATGCGCTTCTGTCATCACCCCGATTGTCCCCGAATGTCGACGCCTTTTTCTTCTGGCACGCAAGCGCCCCCTTTAACGGCCCTGGTCACAGGCGCCGGTAAACGCTTGGGCCGCGAAATCGCCTTAGGACTTGCCACAGCAGGTTGGCGCGTCGCCATTCATTACAGAAGCTCTGAAGCAGAGGCATTGGAAACAGCCAAAGCGTGTTTGGCTTTGAACCCTGCCACCCAAACATTGAACCCACAATCCTTTGTGTTCAAAGCCGATTTGGCAGACGAACACGCGACACGCCAATTGCTGCCGCAAGTTGTGAAGCAATTTGGCCGTGTCGATGGTGTGGTCAACAGTGCCGCTTTGTTTGAACACGACGACGTGCAAAGCTTCAGCTACGCCCTCATGGCACAGCACTGGGCCAGCAACACAGGTGCAGCCATTGTGTTGGCGCAAGCCCTCCATCAGCATTGCCAAGCACGTGGAGGACAAGCCGCAGAGGCTGTGGTCGTCAACATGCTCGATCAAAAGTTGTGGAATCCCAACCCCGATTTTTTAAGTTACACCTTGTCAAAAGCAGCACTGGAAGCCGCCAACACTTTGTTGGCTCAAGCTCTGGCGCCACTGGTGCGCGTGGTGGGCGTAGCGCCTGGCCTCACCCTCACCAGCCACATGTTGGACGACGACAAGTTTCAGCAACTGCACAAACTCAGTCCTTTGGGCCGATCTTCTTCTGTGGAAGATGTGGTCAGCACCGTGGTCTTTGCCATGCACAACCGCGCCATCACGGGCACCACCTTGTTGGTTGACGGTGGCCAGCACTTGATGAAATTCGAGCGCGATTTTTCTTTGATGTGAGCACACCATGACGGCCACCCCAACAGTCACCTCCGCTGCCACCAATGGCAACCAAACTCTCACGCTGACCGGTCTGCGCTTTGATGCCAATTTGGGCATCTTGGAACACGAAAAAACCGCGCCGCAGCCCATTCAAGTGGACGCCGAACTCAATCTTGGCCCCCAACCTTTGCTGCCGCGCGACGACGACATCAGCAATGTGCTGGACTATCGAAAGGTGCGCAAAATCATCATCGATGAATGCACTGCCGAGCACGTTAACTTGCTTGAAAGCCTCATCGGCAAACTCTCGCACCGCCTCATGCAATTGCATGGTGTCAAAGGCGTGCGCGTCAAGATTGCCAAACTCGAAATTTTTGAAGATTGCGAAGTTGCCATTCGCATGGAAACAGGACAATGGTGAACCCATGAATGCACCCACCCAAAACAGCTGGTTAGAAGCCGTGGCCGACGACGCCGACGCGTTGGCCGAACAAGCCGAGCAAAAAGCCAAGGCCATCAAAATTGAACGCGAAACGCACAAGCTCGAAAAACGCTTGTGCCGTCAGGTGGGTCAAGCCATCAGCGAGTTCAACATGATTGAAGAAGGCGATCGCATCATGGTGTGCATGTCGGGTGGCAAAGACAGCTACGGCA
>CAZJAL010000009.1:0-76354 GCA_964544175.1 uncultured Limnohabitans sp. | reverse complement strand
ACCAAGCGAAGAAAAGCTGTTGGAAGATTAACAACATGGAATGTCTTCAACGATAAGGCAATTGAAGAGTGCCAGGGAATACTGACTCATCACCTAAAATTAAAGCGTATGCAGACGCATCATCTGGCACCGCTCTACGAATTGTTAATTTCAAGTCACTCATTTCAAACTTCCTTTTGGTAATGTTTTAGGTAACAAAAAAGCCCGCTGGCTAAGCGGGCTTTGTGGGGTGGCAGTTGGTATTGCCGATAGTTCACAAAGTCCGCCTACAAAGCGTTAGTGTGATTAGATAGATAGACGTGACTTGTCCTGCTGTGAAAGCATTCGCAAACGTGATTGCATTTAACAAATCAGTGAACATATTTAAAAGTTTGAATGATTAAATTAATTAGGTCAAGTATTTCTTGTTCAGATTCGAAATTCACTTTAGCCAAGATGAACTCAATCATTCTTAGCTTATCAAACACTTCCTTCTGTTTCAACAACAAGAATACGAGCGGGACCGATGGGGTGCGCAACGTGTTCAGTGCCAATAGATGCGTAAAAGACATCTCCAGTTTCAAGCACCGTTGATAGCTCCGCACCATTCAAGCGATACTTCATCTCAACACACCCATCCAAAACAGCAAAAACTTCTTGCCCGTCATTGACGTGCCATTTGTAGGGTTGCTCCGTCCAATGAAGTCGTGTTGTGATGCAACCCATATTGGCAATGTCCAAAGCACCCCAAGAGCGTTCAGCGGTAAATTCTTTGCTACGAATAATTTTCATCTGCTTACCTTTAGTGCCCAACACTGATGATAGGCATCATATTGAAACCCTGAATTACTTTCATTACGATGCCATCATAAGTAAAGCATTTATTCAAGAGCACTACGTAAGGTTTGAAACAGGCTGAATCAGGTTTCCAATTCAGCCTGAAACCTAATAATTACTTAGATTTTTTCTTCAAAGGCGCCTGCGACAACGCAGAAGCGGCTGTTGACTTAGCCGCCTTTGTTGCGCTCGGGTTTTTCATCTGCTTTGAAGCTACTTTCGCAACAGGCTCACTTGTCTGTTTTGGATTACGTGGCATAAAAACTCTCTTTCTCGGGAAAACCCGAATTAAAAAAAGTTCGATCAACAGATTTGTTTCGTGGCAATATGTCGGTCTGTGGAGACGATCAATTGTCTAAACACCCCGATCGAACTGGGTTGGGGGCTTAAAGGCTGCGCTGTAACGCAGCCTTTTTGCTTTCTGCCGAGAATACTATACCGGTGGTCTGAATTGAACTCAAGCCACTAGGGGTAGCGTACAGGCTTAACCAGACGGAATTGCCATCGTCCCGCTAATGGAAGATTGTTCAATTGATATTCACCACCACCAAACTGTCGTAAAAGACACTTGATATTCAAAAGCACGGAAGACCCGCTGAAAGCAACTTAGAACAACGGTTTTTGCTTAGCCGATGAAAACTAATTTGAATTTACCAACAACTATTGAGCTATATTTCTTTGCATTGATTGTTACCAAAAAGAAAAGTCTATGTCATTACTTCCATTCTTAATTGCCGCAGTTGCTTTAGCGATTACACCTGGACCTGGAATTGCATATGTAGTCGCTCGGACCGTATCGGGCGGACGAAAAGAAGGGCTAGCTTCTTGTATCGGTACTGGATTGGGAGGATTAGTGCACGTGATGGCATCTGCACTTGGTGTCTCACTCGTCATTGCGCAATCAGCATTTGCGTTTAGTCTTGTCAAATACATTGGAGCTGCCTACTTGTTTTATTTAGGCTTTCGAATGTTTTTTTCTAAGAGCAATGCACCTCTTATTGAAGAAGTTTCACCACAAGGTACACGTAGAGCATTCATTGAGGGCATTGCTGTAGAAGCACTCAACGTCAAAACAGCTTTATTCTTCTTAGCTTTTCTACCCCAATTTACAACTCCCAATGAACCCTTAATTTTTCAATTAATTGTTTTGGGAAGTATCTGTGTCGCACTCAATACATTTGTAGATGTATTAGCGGTACTTGGTGCGCATCGTTTATTAAAAGCAAGTGCAAAACGTGCTCAGCGAGAGCGTGTGATGGTCAAAACCTCCGGTATCACGATGCTGGGTCTTGGGACCTATCTAGCTTTAGCAGAACGTAATTAAAGAGTTCGGTAATTACCTGTAGGCACGTTAAACCCGCAGAAACCAAACCTACCTCTACGATTCGTACGCACTGGTTGTCCTTTTAAAGGACATCCCTCTAAACTCCAAGCGTATTTCAAAAGTTCTTTGATGTTGTCATATCCAGACGCCCAACTGCTTTAGAGCGAATGCTAGGCAAATTAACCAGATAGCCACGACGATGAACAGTCCAACATAGCTCTTAGGTTTGGATTGATTGCTATTGATCCATTCAACAGCTTGTTCTCTTGATTGATTCATCACTTCAGCGGGAATCAACTTTAAAGCAAGCCAAACCAATGCAGGCACGAGGATCAAATCATCCAGATACCCCAAGACAGGAATGAAGTCAGGAATCAAATCAATGGGGCTTAAGGCATACGCCACTGCGACAAAGCAAACGACTTTTGCCCAGAAAGGCATCTTTGGTTGTTTCAGAGCTAACCACAACGCCAACACATCTAATTTGAGTGCTTTAGCCCAAGAAGAGATTTTTTGGATTACAAGCATTTAAATACGTGAATATCCTTGAAGACCCCAAAGTTTATTCAACAGCGGCAACCACCTACCGGCATGTAATCCGAAACCAAGCACTCAATCGCTCACCTACGAAGATTTAAGCATCAACTGTAATTACGCAGTAATTAACTCTATTGCATTGTTTAAAACTGCATCTTAACTACGCACTATAATACGCACCAAAAAATAGTTGTTTTAAATCAACAATTTAAATAACAAATATTTTCTGTTAATCCGTAGGTCCCTGGTTCGAGCCCAGGTCGAGGAGCCACTCTAAAAAGCACTGATTTATTCAGTGCTTTTTTCTTTTCCAGACAGTTTTCTGTCTCCCAACGAGCCAGGGAGCAACTTTTAGCTCGTTGATATTACACGTGTATTGCACAGCAGATGCAATTTTTAATCAAGCAAGTTACTACAAATATCTTGCTCAACTAAGCGCCAAGAGCTTGGGCAGCAGCGTCAATCTTCGCTTTGAAAAGTGTCTACTGATTTGGGGGAATGCCAAACTCAATCCGCTAGCGTTTGATCCAAACATCAAGAAATTGACTAGCTAAAACAGGATGAACTGAAAGAGAGTTAGACACACAGATAGAAGCCGCTGCCAACAAGCTCAGGGATGGGTTTGCACAGTAAATGTTCCGAATTGAACAAAGGTGCTTTAGTACCTTTGTTCTCTATCGTCCCGTTACTGGACGATCAGTTGTTAGTTTTGATAACTAGAATCTGAAATTTTCCTCTACTTAACCATAAAGCTGGAAGGAGAGAATTATTCTCACCTTCCGCTCAATCACATCAAAAATTTAACCTCTTTTAACTGATATTGAAAATTCTCGTCCACCTACAGAGCATTTTCCGTCAGCAGAATAAGAATGCCCAATCCATAGGCAATTCATCTCAGAACCATCAGCAGCTTTCAGTAAAGTCTTAACTGAATGGAGATGCTTTCGATGCTCAAATGAAACTTTAGATTTTTGCTCATCAGAAGCAGACACTGCATTCCAGTCGCCCCTGTATACCTTGTCATTGAATTTAATTTCAACTTGATCGGTAGCAAACAACTGCCGAGTAACTTTTGCCTCAACATTTTCGGTACTAGATAACTTAAGCCCTCCAACAGAAGAACATGCAGTCAAAAACAACGCGCCTAAGGCGCAGACTAATGTAGTAATTTTCATATAAGACCTTTAATTATTTCAATACAAAACGAGCAGTGGTTGCAGATTTGCCTTGCAAATTAATAATCGCAACTACCTTTGTACCCGCACTAACCTTAAAGTTTCCTTTTGATTCCAACTTTTCAGCCGTTGGCTGAAGATCAACCTCTTGTTTATCACTGCCGGTGAGTAAAGTAATTTTTGCACTCGCCTTTGACAAGTCAACTGACTTACCATGATCACGAACATAGAGACTAATTGATGTGGCATTTGCAACTAACTCGTAATCAACGTCTTTGACAGTTGCCAAAACTCCACCTTTCATAGGCTTATGTTCACCATGATCCGGACCGGCGAATGCGATATTTGTAAAAAGCAAAGTTGAACAAATAATTAACGTTTTCAGTTTCATGAGATTTTCCTTTTAAAAAATAAAAAACAATTAAAAAGCTTCTGCATCTTTATCTTGCAACAAAGCCTCTACAGACTTACGCCCATACAACCAGAACATGAGTGGCGTAAGAAATGTATCCAACAAAGTTGAGCTAATTAGCCCTGAAAAGATCACAACAGCAACAGGGTGCAAAACTTCAGTTCCAGGTTGTTCAGCCTCAAACAATAGCGGTGCGAGCGCGAAAGCTGTCACCAAGGCAGTCATCAGTACAGGACTTAAACGTTCGAGTGAGCCGCGAAGAATCATTTTTTGATCGAAACCTTCGCCTTCAAAACGCATTAAGTTAATGTAGTGACTAACTTTCAAGATTCCATTTCGCACAGAAATACCAGCAAGCGTAATGAAACCCACTAACGCTGCAACCGATAAGGGCTGTCCAGAGATCCAAAGTCCAATCACTGCGCCTACTAGTGCAAGTGGAATGTTAACCATGATCAACGCTGATAAGACTGACGACTTATAACGGCTATAAAGTACTACGAACATCAATGTCAATGAAACGATAGAAAGAAGCCCGACCAATCGAGAAGCCTCTTCTTGTGCTTGAAACTGTCCACCCAAGGTTATGAAATAACCTTCAGGAAGTTTTGTTTCATTAACCACACTACGGATATCAGCCACAATTTCTGATAACGCACGTCCAGATGCGTTTGCAGACAAAACGATTCGTCTTTTGCCATCATCGCGACTAATCTGATTGGGTCCGTCACCGTCCTCAATGCTTGCAATCTTTGATAATGGAATTCGACCATTTGGCGTCTCTATCAAAATCTGCCCAAGCCCTTCAATAGTTCTTGCAGACTCCGGCAACTTAACGACCAACGCAAATCGTCGACTACCTTCTACTATTTGAGTGACTTTCTCACCCTCAACCATCGCTTGTAGTGCATTTAGAACCTGTGGAACAGGTACACCGTATTGTGCAGCTGCTGCATAGTCAACTCGTACTTTGATCTGTGGTGCTAGTACTTGCTTTTCAATTTGTAAATCAGCAATTCCGGGTATGGCACCAAGCTTTGACCTCAACTCGTCAGCCTGACCTCTTAAAGTATCCAGATCCTCCCCAAAAATTTTGATTGCAATTTGGGAACGAACGCCTGAAAGCATGTGATCTATTCGATGAGAAATCGGTTGACCAATTTCTAATGCAGCAGGCAAATTAACCAAACGTGAACGAATGTCTGACTTGATTTCATCCATGCTTCGTGTAAGTTCCGAAGTTGGCTTCAGTCCTACATCTAATTCGCTAACGTGAACGCCTTCTGCATGCTCATCAAGCTCAGCTCGCCCGCTTCGTCGACCGACGTGAGTTACCTCCGGAACTTGTTTTACAAGCACCTCAGCTTGACGCGCTAAAGCGGATGACTCTGTCAACGTTACGCCTGGGTTTAATCGCAGACCAATCAGCAAAGTACCCTCATTAAAAGGAGGCAAAAACGTCGTAGGAAAAAACGGTACTGCGATTGCTGAAAATAGAACTGCAGTAAGTGCTGACGTTAATGCCACCTTGGGTCGATCTAAAACACTCTGCAAACTCGACTTGTAACGCACCTTCAACCAAGCCAACACTTTGGTGTCACCGTGATCAAGATTCTTCATTTGCGGAAGCAAGTAGAAGCTAAGCACCGGTGTCACTGTGACTGAAACTATCAAAGAAGCCAGCGTTGAAACAATGAATGCAATACCCAAGGGCACAAATAATTTACCTTCGAGTCCAGGTAGTGCAAATAGTGGAATAAAAACAAGAACGATAATTACTGTTGCATACAGTATCGCGGAACGCACTTCCATCGTTGCAGTCGCCACAATCTCAAGAGAACTTTTAAGAGTGTGATTAGAGCTTGATCTGTCAGCCTTCAATCTTCTTAAAACATTTTCTACACCCACTACAGCATCGTCTACCAATCCACCGATTGCAATTGCAAGACCACCAAGTGTCATCGTGTTGATAGACAGTCCAAAATATTTAAAGACCAATGCAGTAATAAAGATTGAAACAGGAATAGCAGTAAGAGCAATGACTGTAGGTCTTAACGTTCCCAAAAAGAAAAACAAAATAAGTGCAACGAAAATAGATGCACCAATTAACTTACCTTGTAAAGTTGTAATAGAAGCTTCAATGAAACTAGCCTGACGGAAAGTAACTCTAGGCTCCTCCATACCTACAGGTAGAGAAGCTTTAAGTCCAACTAAAGCATCCTCAATTGATTTGGTTAATGCTATTGTGTCTGCAGTTGGCTGCTTCTGAATTCCCAAGATAACTGCAGGCTTGCCTTCGAATCCTGCATCACCTCTCTTGAGAGCAGCTGCAAATGTAACTTCAGCAATTTGTCGCATAAGAATAGGCTGACCATTCTTTGCAGTGATTGCTAAATTCTTGAGATCATCCAATAAAGAAGTTCGTCCAATGTTTCGAATTAAATATTCACGACCATTTAATTCAAGAAATCCTCCTGAAGTATTGGCAGAAAAACCTTTCAATGCGCTCTCAATCTGCTCGTGCGTTATGCCGAGGGTAGCCATACGAGCAGTATCAGGCTGAACTTGAAACTGACGTACTTCTCCGCCAATTGGTATGACTTGAGCCACACCTGGTACCGAAAGCAATCGGGGGCGAAGAACCCAATCTGCATATTCACGAACAGCCATTGCGCTGATCTTTTCAGAATCAACTGGAATAGCAATTTGCATGATTTCACCCATAATTGAACTGACGGGACCCATTCGAGGAAGAACACCAGCAGCCAAGCCCTCCTCCATTGAGGACAGTCGCTCTGAAACTAACTGACGAGCTCGAAAAATCTCAGTTTCCCAGCTGAAGGTCACGTACAAAAAAGAAAGTCCTGCAGACGAAGTTGATCTAATTGACTCAACACCGGGTAAGCCATTCATGGTAGTTTCAAGCGGAAAAGTAATTAACTGCTCAACTTCTTCAGCAGCCATACCTCCTGCTTCAGTCATGATAGTTACGGTTGGCTTATTGAGATCGGGAAAAACATCAACTGGTGTTTTGGTTAGTGTGAACGCGCCATAAGCCATTAACACGACACCAGCAATAATTACCAGCAATCGGTTAGCTAAGCTGTTATCAAGTAGCCACTTAAACATATAGAGGCTCCTTCAGCGAACTTGGTTGATAAGGGTGGCGCCTTGCGTTGCCACACGATCACTGGACTTGATACCTGAAGTAACTGTGACTCTTGTGCCATCTAAAGGCTCAAAGGTGACAGTTCTAGGCTCAAATTTCTCAGCTGAAGTTTTGATCCACACAACACTTTGGTTTGCAGCGTTTTTCATCAAAGCTGATTGCGGCACTGCAATACCCTGAATCTTTTGCTTTGATTGGACGTAAATCTTGACTGATTGACCAATCGCTAGATCCAATAATTCAGGACTTTTAGATAAAAAGTTTAAGGGCAAAGCCAGCTCTCTCAAACTTCTTGCAGCTCCAATAAACTGGAGAGGAATACGCTTTTCACCAAGCGCAAGAGTAGCGCCACCTATGTTTGATGCTAGTGAGCTATCGAAAGTCAATGCCTCAAGTCTTATGTATTTGGGGTCAGTGACTTCAAAAATTAATTCGCGCGCATCAACGACTTGACCAGTAACAACATTTGCTGAAGCTATCACACCACTAACAGGTGCAACAAGAGCTTCTTTGCCTCGTAAGCCTCCGTTAATTGCATTCAATCTTTCAGTCAAACTAACCAATTCACTTTCAGCAGCCTCAATTTCTTTGCGAGGCACTGTGTCGGTCAGCTCGACTAACCGAGCGAGCTTTTTTTCGGCAAGTGATTTTGCTGCTCGAATTTCTGCAAATTGTGCAAGTTGGCTAGATTGGTCTACTGAAGAAACAGCTGGCACAACGTAAGCCAAAACCTGACCTTTTTTAACAACTTGACCTAGACTTGGTAATCCATTAGGACCGGGTTCAACTCTACCCGCATTCATTGGTTGAACCATACCACCTGCATTTGGATCCATCAAGACACGTCCGTTTAGCTCATAGGATCGTGGCAGGTCAGAACTGTCTACGACTGTTGTTCGAACGTTTAATTGACGTTGTGCTGGCTTAGGCAAAAAAACGCTTCCGTCTGCCATGCGTTGCGGACCATTAGCGTTTGGAGCTACTGCAGATCCACCGTGATCATGACCCTCTCCAGCTGTTGCCAACGAAACGTAACTTGCCATACCCAAAGCTGATACGAGCGCAAGCACTTTAAATTTTGCAAAAATAATTTTAAATTTCATTTTGTGATTCCTTATGCAAGGCTAATTTTTTGACGTGAACGAACAAATAGTCCGATTGCAATCAATGCGAGTAATCCAATGACGATCCATTGGATTAGTGACTTCCACGAACGCTCACTTTTTGAAGCTTCTTCATCAGTATGCAAATCGAGTTCCCCGACTAAAAGATCAGTCAAATCGCCGACTTGGACTGTTGCAGTGATTGCTATGACACCCGGCATCAAAGAATCTTTGAGGGTGATTTCAAATTCACCGTCACTAATTTGATTGGCTTTGTATTTGACGCTTGCAATATCTATTTCGATAACTGCATCCTTAACTGGGGTATTACTTTGAAATCGATCTAAGTAAAGCGTAATTTTTTTTCCATTGACGATTCCTACTAACTCCAAATCTTCAGATTCAGCGACGAATCTAGGAGATGAGGAACCCAGGGTTTGCGGTGCTGAATCACCATGATCATGTCCAGGTCCTGCAACGCTTGAAATGCTCAACAATGTAAGCATCACAGATAGAAGCGAAACCAAAATTGATTTAATGAACTTCATTATTTTTCCTAAAGTATTTAAATATTTGCATCATTCAGGCAGTAAGCCTAACGACTGACGCCAAGATGAAATGGCAGCTGCAAGATTGATTTGACTATTGGCAAGTTGTCGCTCAGCCTCTAAAGCCTCTGACTCCACTCGCAACCTTGTTGGCAAATCAGTTTCACCGAGCCTAAAAGACTTGTCGAAAAATTGACGAGACTCTTTTGCTAAATATGAGCGTCTTTCAATTGCCCTGAGTTGAGTCCGCGCTGCTTGAACACGAAATTCTGCTACTGACTGTTCTGATTTGAGCTTTTCTCTCTCAATATTGAGCTGTGATTCCGCTTCTACAACTTCTGCCCTTGCAGAAGAAAAACGAGCATCAAAGCGCGCACCATCCCCTAATGGAATCCGGACACCAAACATGACTGTTTGTCCGTACCGTTCACCGAAAGCTCCTCGCTCTCGAGAAGTTGCGATAGTGAGTTCAGGTGCCGCTCTTTTTTGCGTGCTGACTAAATCAGCAGTTTTTTTCAAAACCTCAAGTCGACCCTCCAACTCCGCAACGGTTGGATGTATTTTTGACTGAGTAGAACTTGGTAGCGTTTCTGAAACTAAATTGACAGTGGATTTGACTTGCACACTGATTCCAGAAAGTGCCGCCAAAGCTGCAGCTGCTGCAGTCACTTCAGCTTGAGCTTGTGCAACAAGAACCTCGGCAGCTGCAACAGCACCTTCTGCCTGGTATTGATCAGACTTGGCAAGATCGCCTGCTGCTTTTCGTTTAGTAACATCACTAAAGATTTTTTGAGCATTGCTTAAATGATCAAGAGCGACCTGGCGATCCAATGTCGCACGATGCCAATTCCACCAAGCTTCTCGTACAGTTGAGGCAAGGCGAAGTTTGGTCGCATGGATTTTGTGGTCTACAAAACTGCTTTCAACCTCCGCTAATTGTTGACTAGCGCTTCGCTGACCGGGAAGCCACAAGGGCACGGCAAATCCAATTTCAATCTCTCGACTGCCTTGATTGCCGTTCATCCTATCGCTACGCTGACTTATTTCGAACGATGGTGATTCCGAAGTCAACATATTGGCTGCATTGATTTGAGCAACCGATGCTTCTCTGCGCAAACTTGATGCTCGAGCTTCGGGTTGCCTAAGCCAAGCAACATTGAACACTTCTGCCAAAGTTGAGACAATCCTCGGTGGTTCAGTGGTTTGCGCTTGAGCGCCGGCAATGAGGCAATTCAAAACAATCGCATAGGGAATTGCCTGAAAAACCCGCATTTTTTTAAAAACACAATTCATAACTAATCTCCAATGGTAAAAAAATCCAACGGAAATCAGCGAGCAACAAACCCGAAGGTTGTAAGCAAAACTACACGGCTGTGCCTAAGCTGTGCAGAAAAGCTCTCAGGGGAATTTAAGGTATGTAGAAAAAACCTGAGACTCGCTGATTAAGCGAGTAACAGCCACTGAGGGCGTTCAGGTCTTTCGAAGTTAACTCTGGATGAGTTTTTAAGATAGCCGAAAGGAATAGTTTGATCGGATTTGGAGATGATCGAACTTATGTTGTTGATAACAAAAGCTGAACATCCCATGTGACAAGATGCACAATCATGATGCACACCTGAACTTGATGAAGTCTTTTTGGCGTCGCTGTCAGAAGCAACAGTTTCGTTGTTCTCATTCTCATGTTGATGGGAATGATGTCCAGGATGACTTTCACTTGAGTTGGCTTCGTGCTCGCAATAACTAGATACTGCTGCCATGCTGAACTGCAAAGGCATCAGTACTAATAAGATTATTGCGAGAAGCTTCTTCATTTGTCGAAAGTATAGCCGAACAAAAATTCTTATGTGTTCAGCTTACTCATCACATTAAAATTGCCCTTAGATTATTTTCTCTGGTGCTAAAGATTTCTTGAAAACTTTACCCACTCGTGAAATTAGTCACAAATGGCTGTTCTTTAGATCTCATATCTTCACGAAGCAACAGACACAAATCATCGTCCTGTTACTAGACGATTGATAAATTTATACACACCCTACAACTGTCGTTTGAAATGACACTTGTCGACCAAAACAACCCTTAACTTTTGCCAGTCGAGTGACGCTGTTGAGTGCAAAATCTATGAAAGTTCCGGAAAAGTTGCGAAACGCAACTTTTGACTTAATTACACGAAATATTACACGTTTATTAAAAATACATATAAGTTATTGATTTATATGGTATTTTGACGAGACTAGTTTTCTGTTAATCCGTAGGTCCCTGGTTCGAGCCCAGGTCGAGGAGCCAAAATTAAGAACCCCTTCAGCAGCAATGCTCAAGGGGTTTTTCTTTGAGCAAGCTCTTTCAAGACTTACTGATTTGCAGCTGCTTCAATGAATCTAACCAAGCCAAGGCAGGCGTATTTTGAATGGGCTCACCATGGTTGTAACCATAGGTCATGAGCACCACTGGGCAGCCTGCCGCATCAGCCGCTTGCGCGTCGTTACTGGAATCTCCCACCATCAAGGTTTGCGCGGGCAAGCTCTGCAAGGCCTCACACGTTTTGAGCAAAGGCAATGGGTCTGGTTTTTTGCGCTCAAAACTGTCGCCACCAAAGACTTTTGAAAAATAAGGCGCCAGTCCTTTGTCTCTGATGAGAGGCAAAGTAAATGACACGGGTTTGTTTGTGAGGCAGGCCATGGGCAAGCCCAATGCTTTGATTTGTTCTAAGCCTTCCATGACGCCAGGAAATACATTGGAGAACTCGCCATTGATGCTGAGGTAATGGTGTTCGTAGCGCTCCCATACTGGCGTAAACAATTGCTCAACCTCGAGCGCATTGCCAGCTACTTCAGGCAGTGCCAGTTGGTGTTTGAGTACCGTGCGAATGAGATGTTCAGATCCTTTGCCAATACTGCGCTCAATGAGCGTGCGGTTTGCTGTAGGAACCTGTAAGTCTGAAAGGGCACGGTTTAAGGCAACCTCAAAGTCACCGATGGTGTCGACCATGGTGCCGTCTAGGTCAATCATGACGGCTTGTAAATTCAAATGTTTCATTTCAAGATTCTAGGCATTATTTGTTGGGCACTTTTGTCATCGAAGCGGTAACGTGCCTATCTTTGTCAAAGCACCTCTATGAAGTGCTGGCCGTATTCACGGTGCCTTCTTGTGCTGGCTCTTCAATGTGCGAGCAGACCGAAACAGCGTCAAGGCCAGAACTTGTGTCACACGCTAGATATTAAAGTATGCGTATATGACACCCTTGCGGGATGTCACCTATATCAAGCCCTGATTTGACAGAGAAAATGTCAAAAATAATGCACTAAAAAAATTTGAACTGTTTACCCCATTAAGCTCGCAATGAAACGACTCTGTACCTCTTTAATCCTCGCAGGCTTTTTGTGTCACTCCGGTTTGTGCGTGGCGCAAAGTTTTGCATCAAGTCAACCTGCACCACGTGTTGAGCACTGGCAAAAACGACAACTTGAAATCAACACTTACCTTCAGCAATCTCGTAATCTAGCCGCGGTTAAGTTACTTTTTGTAGGCGATTCCATTACTGATTTTTGGTTGTTCGACGACAACCCTTGGGTCAGTGGCCAGAAGTACGGCCGCAAAATTTGGGACGAAAGCTTTGCCACACCTGGAACAGAAAATTTTGCCCTGAACATTGGCATTTCAGGCGACAGGCTAGAACATGTGCTCTACCGCATCTTGCCTAAGTCTGATGGGGGTATGGGACAACTCGACTCACCCGCACTGAATCCTGAATTCATGATTGTGATGCTGGGCATCAACAACAGCTGGGCTGCTGAACAACCTGTGGTGGAAAGTATTTATCAAGGCGTACTGGCCAATTTACGTGCGCTGCATGCGCGAAAGCCTAACGCACGGATTGTGGTTCAATCGCTTTTACCCACCAACGATGCCGTCAAAAACAAAGACGTTGTGCTGCGGGTGAATCAACGACTAGAAACTTTGGTAAGAACCAGTGAATTTTCAAAATTTACCGTCTATTTAAATCTGTACCCGTCCTTTGTAGACACCTCCGGCGTACAAATTTCAAACTACTTTACCGATGGATTACACCCAAATGATTCAGGCTATCGAGTTTGGCGTGATCGCTTGATTGCATTTTTAAAACAGACGCGTTAAACCTTAAAGCACATCGTTGGCAATTGATTTTCGGTCCCAAATAGCCTCTCGCCAATAGACTGTCATTGCAATGGTCAGCAATAAACCTAAAGCTGAATAAATCGCTGCTGTTGCAACGTAGCCAATGCTTTCAACAAATGGCCCACTGACCAAGAGCCCAATGGGCAAACCCCATATGGCCAACATGCGCATGCCCATCACGCGGCCATGGTAGTCTGGTGTTGTGGCCCGCAACATGACGGCCGCCAGAGGCGTCATGCACAAGCTTTGAACAAATCCAGCAAAAAGCAAAATAACCATGCCCATGTAAAGGTGTGTGCTAAATGCAAATGCCAAATCAAGTAAAAACCATGCGCCTGCAGAAATCAACATAGTTTGAGCTGCCCTGAATTTGATCCTGTGCGTGCTCAATAACATAGAGGCTAGCAAACCACCCATGGCAAAACTAGCGCCTAAAAAACCCAGACCCGTTTGATCAGTCAGAAAAATATTTTTTGCGACATAAGGCAACAAACCCAATGAAAAAGGAAATGCAAGTAAGTTGACTAAAAATGCCAGGGCCATGGCGCCCATCAAAATGGGTTTGTGCCAGACATATACAAATGCCATTTTGAGATCTCTGACTGGACTTGTTGTTGACACAGCTGTTTGAGAAGATGGCTTCACATCGTGTACACCGCGCGACAATAAAAAACTGATGGTGTACAAAATGGCAACCGCCACATAAGCCGACGTCATGCCTAAGAAAGCCACAATTCCCGCGCCTGCCAATGCACCCGCAATACGTGCTGAATCGGAAGTCATTCTAGAAATACCCAATGCACCCATGAGTTGATCAGCAGGCAAAGTTCGTGCAATGAGGGCATTGCGCATCATTTGGTCAGATGGCCGCAAACAACCCACAACTGCAGCAAAGCAAAGCACTCTTTCTGGCGTAAGAGCTTGCAGATAGGAAAGCGTCATCAATAACAACGCCATGCAAGCATAGACAGCACGGGTAGCCCACAACATTTGCCTGTAACCCATGCGATCACAAACGACACCCAATACGGGCGAAAACAAGGACCCTAAAAACTGCAGTGAACCAAATGCAACCAACATCAAGACCGAACCCGATTCAGTCAAGATGTACCACCCCAAAATAATCGTCTCCATTTCAAAGGCCCAAGACGTCGCCAAATCGGCGGACCATTGAAATCGAAAGCTCTTAACTCGAAATGGGGCTCGCCAATTTAAGCTGTGCGTTAAGGGCTTGAGGGGTGTTGAGGTCATTGCTATTTATTATTAGGCAAGACGCACCGAAACAGCTCATTTTTTAGTGTTGTGCAAAGCCTTGTACGGATAAATCTGTACAGCTTCCAATGAGTAACCAGACACCCCTGACGCCGTGTTGGTTCGCGCGTCTTTGAGCTCGCCCTCCACCCAAATTACGTCCATCGACTCCAGTGTTTTAGACAAATTCAATTTGGGGTGCGGTGTGACCAATACAATCTGATTGGCCGGTGGCGGCGGCGTATGAATGCAAGCACCAAAATACGGCACTAACAAAAATTCACGCTGGCCATTTCGCACGGCATCTAGCGGCACAACAAAACCTGGCATGCGAATTTTTTGATTGACGTATTTGGGCGCAATGGGGGCTTCGTCAAGCTTCTTGCGCATGCTGGCCATTAATTTTTCTGCCTCTTCCGAGCCATCTTTTAAAAAAGCCATGCGACCATAACTGGCCATGTCTTTTTTCATTTGCTGGTACCACTCTTCGTTGAGCAGGTCGTCCCAAGTAATTTTTTGATAGCCAGGTGTTTGCGCGAACACAGCAGCAGCAAACAACAAGTGACAAAGTGCAACGCACAGCTTAAGCAAATGGATTTTGAAAAATTGCACTTGCATGATTGATATCGAAATACGGTAAGGATCAGTTGGGTGGATTAAGACCATCGGACAGAGACATGCGATAGGCACGCCATGCTGGCAACAAACTGGCCACCAAGGCTGCACACATCAAAGAAGCAATGCTATACCAAGCTTCAAACCCAGGCAAAGTATTCTGCGTCTGAATGCCATAACTCAAAAGCAAATGATCTTGAAATACAAAGATCAGCAATTGCGCGCCAAGCACACCTGCACCAATGGCCAAGCCGCAAATCAGAAAAGACTCCCAAGCAACCACCATAAATATGGCCATAGGACCCGCACCAAGTGAACGGTAGATGGCCAATTCTTTGCGGCGAGCAGACAAGCCGACTAAGAGAACAGAGACCACGCCCAGCAATGAACAGATGGCCACTAAGGCGCCCATCACGATGAGTGCGTTTTCAACCACACGCACAATTTGCCATAACTCATCAAGGGCGACGCCAGGCAATACCGCCATGAGCGGCACAGAGGCTGCATTTGACTTCAAGCTTTCGATGGCTTTGCGCGCCGAAAATACTGCTGCGCGAGAATGTAGCCCTACCCATACCGCGGTTAGCTCGGTAGGCTGCAACTCTGCAATATTGGGCAGGTCTTTGGGAAGTTCGGATTTGGCATCAAACGCAGAGGGTCTTAGGCCAAAGCCCCAACCCACATGCAGTGCCTCAAATGCTTCAAGGCTAATCAGCACAGATCTGTCGAGTGGTGTACCCGTAGGTTTCAGGATACCCACCAACTTGAATGGATGCTCGGCATGCACCGTTTCTTCAATGACTTGATAGCCATGCGTCAATGCCATGGAGTCATTGAGTTTTAATTTTTTTGCCTGCGCCACCTCAGAACCGACAACCACCTGCATGAGGGCTTCAGGATTGACATGAGGATCTTGAAAAGCGTGTCCCACTTGAAAAGACAAAGCTTTACCCGACGATTGGTAATGCTTGAAAAAATCGACAGCAGTACCCATGACAGGAAAGCCATCAAACGAGTCACCCAGTTGAATGGGAATGGTCCAAGCCACAGCGGGCATGTCCTTAATGCGTTGCAAATCTGAATAGGGTATGTTTTGGGTGGGCGTGCCCAGTTGAAACACGCTGTACAACAGCAAATCGGTTTGACTGCCCCTTGGGCCAACCACCAAATCAACGCCGCTAAGCGCATTGGAGAAACTGCGCTTGGCATCGGTGCGAATTTGCTGAACACCCAACAAAACAATGACCGACAAACACACAGACACCGCAACGAGACTTAGCGCATATTTGCGCGACCATGCACTCTTCCAAGCCAAACTAAGCCACAACATGTTGCGACTCCCTGCGTGGCATCGAAAAAGTCTGATCGAACATGTCGGCAATTCGCAGGTCGTGGCTCACTGTCACCACGCTGGTGTTTTGCGCACTGGCCGTCGACAGCAGAAGCTTGAGAAAATCGAGTTTATTGTCTTCGTCCAATGCTGACGTTGGCTCATCAGCCACAATCAATGCAGGGCAACCCAACAATGCTCTTGCAGCTGCCACCCTTTGCTGCTCGCCTACAGACAAAAGATTGACCTGCCGGTGCCGTAGCGCTGGCTCCAAATGGAGGGCGTCACACAAGTGCTTGAGATGAGCCTGAACGGTGCCAAAAAGTTGAACCGATTTTTGATGACGGCTCATAAACAGTTTGCTGGGTAGCTCAATGTTTTCTTGTACCGTTAAATAGCGCAATAAATTGAATTGCTGAAAAATCAAACCTAAATGCTCACCCCTGAAACGGTCTCGCGCAGAAGGCGACAGTTGAGTCAAGTCAGTTCCTAATACTCGGCAAGTTCCCTGCCCTGCAACCTGAATTGCAGTTATCAAACTGAGCAAACTTGTTTTGCCAGAGCCACTGGGGCCACCAATGAACAAGGTCTGACCTTGCTGCAACGTCAGCTCTGGAATGGCAAACAGTGGCTTACTTTGTTGTGGCCACCAAAACTCAATGTTGCGCAGTTCAAGAGCGGCAACTGTCATGGCGAAAATGCAGGCTTGCTGGAGCGTACTGTTGCAGATTTTTGAGTGCCTGCAGAGACCCACTCTAGTTTCAGTTGGTTTGACCGAATGTGTGACTTGAAGAAAGGAAATCCAAATTTGGTCAATGCTTGCGGATTGGCACATTTCAATTTGAATGCAAAGTTCAAATCACTGTGGCCTTTGCCTTTAACACCTTGAAACATGTCAGATTCGGCTTTGGCTTCTATTTGCTGACACTTTGCTTCAGCGGGTACTTCAATGAAATAGCTTGCGTTTTCCAAAGATTTTTGAAGCTTGCTCATGGACTCCGTTTGGGCAGGCGATTTGGGCAAGTGCTCAAAACCGAGCAAGGCTTCCATGGGCATGGTCCATTGACCTTGCAAAACATCGCCATTCAAACTGAGTTGCAGAGTGCCCTTGCCATGAGAATGCTGCGCCAAAACCGGCATAGCAAAAAAGAGGCTGAAGCAAATGGCTGAGAAGTGATTAAAGGTATGCATAGATTTATGACTGCCGTCTTAAAGTCATTCCCAAATTTGCTGCTTGGCGAGATTCATAAGCCAAAAATTCATCTGTAATTTGACTCCCGCGAACGCCCCCTCTGACCGAGCCAGCTTCTATGTCACCAAAATATTCTTTCCAAAGTGGCGGCAAGCGCTGGCCTTGAGGAATACTGAGCCACAAGCGTAGCAAATGTCGTTTCTTTTCTGGCTCTTCAAAATCTTCAAAATTGGTGCGTGAATGAATCACCACATAGTTGTTTAGAAGCTGTAAATCACCACGGTCTAACTGCATGGAATAGCAAAATCGATCGTCTGGCAGGAGTTCGTCCAGCAAATCCAACAACTCTTCTTGCTGAGGGCTTAGCCGGGGAACTTCTGGAAAATCACGTTGCGCAGCCGTCACGTTTTTGCGGTTGGCTCGCAAAGAAAAGAATTCTGGGTCATCACCCAAAATGGGGCATTTGTAAAACGGCGGTTGGGTAGCATCGTTGGTGCCCTGATAGCTGTAATAAAAGGGTTGCTGCATGACCGGGATCAAGTCTGGCCTTAAACGCTTGACTTCATCGACCACCGCAATGGAGCTGGTCACTTTGCTGGTTCCCCCAGACTTTGCAGTTTGCAAGCACATCAAGGCCACCACGTCACATGAGTCGACATGAAAGTCTAGGCCCGCGTTGGTGTTGTAGCCACGGCCATTTTTGACTTTGTAGCTGCCCCCCTCATCTCTTACATCGTTCATCACTTGGCTGGCACGGTTTTGAGTTCTGGCAACGCCCACGTTCAAGCCTATGCCCCAATGGACCAGACGCGCATCTTCCACAGACCAGCGGTCTACGGGAAATCCCTTGATCAAACACATGCCATAGCCTGTTTGAGTGGCTGCAAAGGCTTGATCGATGGCGTCCTTGGCATGCCGCTTGAGAGGAAAGTCGTTCGCAGTCATTTCTAGCCACGTTTTGCCCTTCATCTTGGCATGTTGAAGGGCCTCTTCAATTTCACCAATAGCCTCACGACTTAAATGGTGAATCCATGAGAAATCGGCACCAAGTTCTTGAGGAAGCCAAGCTCTGGGTTTGGCAAGATTGGGAGGGATGAAATTACTCATAAATTGGGCTCCAATGCGGTACAGCTGCGACGCGGTGTTGACAGGGAAAGACATGCGTCTTCGCACTAGGACTTCCATCTTACTGAAAAATTAGTCTTCTCCAAATATCCTAGGGACAACACCAATACGCTGAACTGGCTATTTGTCATCAAGTGTCCCTACACTTCACAACTATTTTTTAAGCATTCAACAGGATTCATATGAAATTAATTTGGGCTCTGGTACTTTCTGTTCTGCCTTTTGCTGCTCATGCACAAGAAGCCGCTTACCCCGTCAAACCGATTCGTATCTTGGTGGGTTATGCCCCGGGTGGCGCCACCGACATCGTGGCGCGAAGTGTGGCCATCAAAATGCAAGAAACACTGGGCCAGCCTGTCATTGTTGAAAACCGTGCCGGTGCAAGCAGCAACATCGCTTCCGAATTTGTAGCACGCAGTGCGCCCGATGGCTACACATTGCTTCTGGGCACCATTGCCAACGCTACCAACATGACCGCCTACAAAAACATGGGCTACGACACGATGCGTGACTTTGTGCACATCACCCAATTTATGACAGCACCCTCGGTTTTGACGACACACCCCTCTGTACCCGCCAAAAATCTGAAGGACCTCATTGCAGTCGCAAAACAAAATCCTGGCAAGCTGGCTTTTTCTTCAAGTGGCAATGGTGGCTCTCCTCACCTTGCAGGCGAGATGCTCAAGATGCGCGCCAACATTGATCTGATTCATGTGCCTTACAAAGGTGCTGCACCCGCTATTGCCGACTTGTTGGGCGGCCAAGTGCAGATGAGTTTTCAAACTGCGCTCTCTGCCATCCCACATTTAAAGAGCGGAAAACTGAATGTCATTGCCGTAGCCAGCAAAAAACGCATGAGCACCCTGCCCAATGTACCGACCATGGCTGAGGCAGGATTGTCCGACTTTGAGGTGTCGAGCTGGAACGGCTTGTTTGCACCGGCCAAAACACCACCTCACATTGTGGCCGCACTGTATAACGCAGCCAGCAAGGCGCTTCAAACACAAGACATCAAAGACAAAATGGAAGCCCAAGGCGCAGAACCTGTAGGCAGCAATCCTGAAGAGTTCAAAGCATTTGTCAAAGCAGAAATTGACAAATGGGAACAGGTCATCGTCAAGTCTGGCGCCAAATTTGACTGAGCTTTTTGAAACCCGACATGATTGAGCCATCGCTGCATGAGCAACTTCACAACTTACCCTTGTGGCATCTGGACGAATCCAAGGGCGCTCTTTCAAGGGCGTTTGTCTTCAAAGACTTTGAAAATGCCTTTGCATTCATGTCTCAAATTGCAAAGGCTGCTGAGCAGCACAAGCACCATCCCGAATGGCGCAACATTTACAACAGGGTCTGGATCACCTGGACCACGCACGACGTCAATGGCTTAAGTGTCAAAGACATTCAACTGGCTCAAATCTGCGATCAGTTGTTTCTGCAATATACCTAAACGTCACTTAAAGTACTGAGCCCTTGGCTCGTAGCAGTCGAGCAGGCTTTCGGGCATATCAGGCAACTTAGAAGCCATGTAATTTCGAATGAATGGGGCTGCCTTCCAAGGCTTGGTAAGCCCACTCCAAATACCCGGAGTAACAATGATGGGCTTGCCATTTTCAAATTGCACAGGCACCACAGCGGGCTGCAACTCGTCAAACTCGAGTTCAACCACGGCCCAGTCATTCTGAAACCAAAATCCAAGAATTCGAGCATTGCTAGAACTGGGTGGACTGAAGTTTTTAATCACAAGCTCTGCCGAACGATAGACATTTGAAGACTTGTCCAATTCGCTGGATTGACAATTTCGGGTGTAGGTCGTCCACTTGTCTTTTACAAAACCGACAACATCGACGTCTCGACCATCGATCTCCAGAAGATAACTCGCATCAAAAGGCTTGAGGCGAATGTGCGATGCCGTAATGCCGATGACGGTGGCCAGCAACAAAGGCAAAGCAACTTTCTTTTTCATGCGTTCCAAATAAATTGGGGTCAGATCACAATTAATTAAAGGTCATTGCTACCGATCAGTTCTTATCGAAACATTGACTTGCATCAAGTATAGATGAAGAAAAAACAGTAGATTGAAGTGGCTCATCAATTGACTGTTTGACTCACTAACTTATGACCAAGGCTGCTATGAAAACAAACCATCAACTGGGTCTGATTGCGCTCTTCAAACGATCAAGGCCCATCAACCTCATCACTGGACCCATCATTTACAGCATGGTGTTCCCCATCATGTTGCTAGATGCTTGTGTGTCGTTTTATCAATGGACATGCTTTCCCATATACGGCATTCCAAAATTTTCACGCAAAGACTTCATCATTTTTGACAGACAAGAACTCAAATACTTAGATTGGATCTCAAAATTTCATTGCACCTATTGCGCATATGGTGTGGGCGTTTCGGCTTATGTCTATGAAATCATCAAAGCCACTGAGTCGTATTTTTGTCCGATCAAACACAAAGATAAAAGACTGAATGAATCAAAAAGGCATTGGCAAGCACTGGCATTTGAACAAGGCCCAGACTTTGATTTTGCGGCATACCTAGAAGAGGTTAGGAATTCAATGGCGCAGCCTCGGCATACAAAGCGGGCATTTGTTGCCAAGACATGAATGAAGCAGCCTCCTTTGGCGTTGCTGCTAGCCAAGCTTTGTGCAGTTCGGATGGAACTATTACGGGCGTTCGCTTTTCATCACCCTCTTTATGAAACTGCTTCATGACCGGATGCTCATCGGCATTGACGGTCAGCATCGAAAAGCTCACTATCAACTCACCGGTGCCAGGATCTGTCCAGCGGTCCCAAAGGCAGGCAATACCAAATGGGTCGCCAGAAGCAAGGCCTATTTTCCAACGCACGGCTTTGCCCGATTGGTAGCTGGGTTCAAAGAAATTTTCTAAAAGTACCAGACCATATTGACGTTGACGCCATGCTGTTCTGTAGCTGGGTTTTTCAGAAGCTGTTTCGCTCCTTGCGTTGTAAGTATGTCGACTGATTTTTTCGTCTTTGGCCCAGCCGGGAATCAAACCAAATTTAGCCAAGCCACAAGCCACCCGGGCAGTTTGATGGCTTTGAACCACGATGGGGGCCACAAACCCAGGATAGGTTTCAGGCGGAAAACTGGACGGCAGGTCGACACCAAACGCATCCTTGACCCATTGAGGCTTTTGAATGGGGGTGAAATTGGTGCACATTATTTTGATTTACTGGAGCCGAATAAACTATCACAGACGTTTGTTGAAGTGGCCATAGGGTTTTTACCTTTCACAATCATCTGAAGCGCCCTACAACCTAAGTTTCATTGAAAATGACGAGTTAATAGGTACCATGACCTAGGATATGACGACACAACATGCCAACGCGCTATTAATTATCGATGATCATCCAGTCTACCGCGAGGCACTCGGTGAAATCCTAACGCGTGAATTTAGAACACAGGACATCCAAGTAGTCACTGCAAGCAATGCCAACGAGGGTTTGGAGTTGGTTGATGCCATGGACAAAGTCTGGGTGGTACTCCTCGACGTCAAAATGCCTGGCCTTAGTGGTTTAGCAGGCATCAAAGTCTTTAAGCTAAAAAGCAACGTAGAACATGTTGTGTCCATCTCTGGGCTTGAATCGCCAACTTGGGAGCCTCGTGCAGTTGCTGCTGGCGCTACCCTGTTTTTGTCAAAAAACAGTACATCCATTAGCATTTACGAAAAGCTGAAGAAACTATTTGAGTTCAGTACACTGAATTCAAATACGCTAAAAAGTGAAGATCAGCCAGACATTAGGCTGACACAGAGGCAACTTGAAGTGTTGCAACTCATCTCTCTTGGACACCCCAACAAAATCATCGCTGATTTACTTGAAATCAAAGAGCAAACCGTCAAAATTCACATCAATCAAATCTTCAAAGAACTTCGGGTTTTCAACCGCACCCAAGCTGTGTTGAAAGCCCAAAAATACCAATTACTGGGAATTTGATCAGCTACAAAAGCACCAACTGCCAAGCAGACATGAGCACTGAAAACCTACAAGCAGACTTGCCTAATTTTGAACAGCTTGTAGCCAATGAAAAGCTGCAATACATGCACAGCTTTGCAAAATCCAGCACCCTAGCTACCGTGCTGGCCCCATTGCTTTGCATTCCGCTGTATCTAGATACAACTGACAGCCATTTGTTCAAAATATGGTTTGCCTTAATGGTGATCGTGGTAATTGCCCGATTCTTCTTAATCAAGAAGATCAATTTAAAAGGAGAAGTCAAAACTAACTTGGCCTTGCTCAACACTGCGCTTTGCTCAGTCACTTTTGTATGGGGTATTGGTTGGTTCTTCTTTGTCAGCACATCAGACCTTGCCAACTATTTGATCTATCAAATTATCAGTCTCACCATCTTATTTGTGGGTATGGTTGGATATTGCGTAAGTTGGAAATCTTTTAGCTACTTTGTGTTGCCGCTCAAAATTCCTGAGCTTATTTTTATCATCGTTAACTATCAATCGATTGTTTGGCCCATTCCAATTGGCTCCATGATGGCCTTTTACCTGTCCATCAAAATGGCCATGCTTTTTTCTCGATCATGGGAAAAATCATTTTCGTTGCGACTCAAAAATGACGCCATGATTAATCAATTGGTGGCCGAAAAGAATGCCTCGCATGCAGCCAATATGGCGAAATCAGAGTTTATTTCGACCGCTAGTCATGATTTGCGCCAACCTATGCAGTCGATCAATATCTTTGTCGACATGATCGATTCTAAAAATTTACCTGAGTACGAAAGCAAAGTCTTCTCACGCATGCGTCATAGCATTTCTGCGTTGAACAAAATGTTCAATACATTGCTAGACATTAGCAAGTTAGATTCAGGCTTTAACCCTCGCAGCCTTGAATTTTCAATTTCGAATTTGGCCAATGACCTAGACATCAGTTTTTCTGAGTTGTGCAAAGAGAAGGGGCTGTTGTTGGTCATGAAGCATCAAAACTTCATGGTCAAAGGCGACCCCCAATTGCTAGAACAAATCTTAAGAAATTTATTGGCGAATGCGGTTCAATACACCGACACCGGTAGCATCGTGGTTAGCTTTGAAAACGACCATGGCCACTTAAAAGTAAGCGTACAAGATTCAGGGCATGGCATTCCATCCGAAGATTTACCTGTCATTTTCAATGAGTTTTTCCGCTCCGAACATTCACGATCTCACCACGATGGCCTTGGACTTGGGCTGTCAATTGTGAACCGCATTGTTCAAAAAATTGGTGGCGAATGCACCGTCAAATCTGAGTTAGGACTTGGTTCACTGTTCACAATTCGCACAAAATTTACAGTTATCAATGACACGAATGTTGCCAAAAGTCCAAAAGTCTTAAGCACAAATTCTGTTGGCCAAGAAATTTCTAAGTCTGTATTGGACATAAAGCCAACCAATTCAAACAACATCAACCTTGGCATCATTGAAAACGACTACTCTTTGCAGAATGCCTATGCAGAATATTTTACAAAAATCGGCTACTCAGTTCATCTGATACCCTACGAAGAAAATGAATTCAAAGACTATCTCGTCGACATTCCTCAATTGCACTTCATTTTGAGTGATTTCAGATTGGGAGATCGAAATGGCATTTACTTCATTCAGAAATTACGAGAAGAATTCAATGACGACATTCCTGCTTGCATCGTCACAGCAGATACGTCGCCCCAACACCTTCAGTTGTTTGACCATCTGAACATCCATGTGCTTTACAAGCCAATCGACATTCAATCGATTGAAAAATTCATCGCGCGAAGTTTAAGATGAGCTAATTCTTATTTCAAAATTCCGCCATGAAAATATTCAGCAATCAACATCACCATTTGCATCACGGCCAACAAGAAATGTTTCGTGGCCGCTTGGTAGATTGCCATGAAGTTCCCCAGCGCTTGGACCATGTTCTAAGTGAATTGGCCAAACGCCCCGTGGGTCAACTGCTAACGCCCCCCACCAACCTCAATTTAGACGCAGCGTTAAGCAGCGTACACACTGCCGATTACCTGACATTTCTGGCCACCGCTTGGGACGAATGGGTCAAGTTAAGCCCAGACAATGCAAGCCGTGATGCCCTGCCCTCTGTTTGGCCCTTGCCAGGTCAGCATGCTTTTCGCATGGACAAACCACCCCTCAACTTTGCGGCCAAACTGGGCCAATACGCCTTTGATTCTGGAACACCCTTAATGTCGGGCACTTGGACGGCAGCCCGTGAAGGTGCGGCATGCGCGGTTGCTGCAGCACAAGCAATATTGGCAGGAGAAATGGCAACAGTGGCCTTAACCCGCCCACCAGGTCACCACGCTGGTTCAGCTTACATGGGCGGATACTGTTTTCTCAACAACGCTGCCATTGCTGCCCAGTACTTACGAAACCATGGCTTACAACGCGTGGCTGTTTTAGACATTGACTACCATCATGGCAATGGAACACAAGCCATTTTTAATGAGCGCTCAGATGTTTATACCGTTTCCATCCATGGTGACCCACAAACAGAATATCCCTTCTTTTTGGGCCACGCCGACGAGCGAGGTTCTGCCGATGGTGAAGGCTATAACTTGAATTTACCCTTGCCCAAAGGAACAGAATTTGAAAGTTGGTACGCCACTTTGCAAATGGCTATACAGAGCATCGCTGACTATGCCCCTCAAGCATTGGTGGTACCTTTAGGATTGGACACCTATGTAGGAGACCCCATCAGTGGTTTCAAATTGAAGTCTGAGCATTACTTGCGAGTGGGACGTGCAATTGCTGGCCTGCGCTTGCCAAGCTTGTTCACCCTCGAAGGAGGATATGCTGTGGCCGACTTTGGTGTCAATACTGTCAATGTTCTTGAAGGATTTAATTCTTTATAAAATTTTTTTTGTCAACGATGCTCAAATCGAGCGCGGCCGGAATTGCCGAAATTCTTTTCTATCTATTCATTGCTTTAGCGATTGTCAGTTTTCTTCTGAGCTTGATGCGAAAAGCATCATCTCGACTGTTTGATCTCATTACTTAAATCCAACCCGGTCCAACATTTGTTGCACTTTGACTTGATTCATGCCTACCGCACTGATGGGCAGCACTTCACTTTTAAAATTGCCGCCAGACATGGCTTTGAGTGCCGCATTGTCAAAGCTCATGCCCTTGGCAGCGGGCCATTCATTGTTGCCATTGGCAAAGTGGTTTTGAGCCGATGCACTTGCCAAGTACTCTAAAAATTTGACTGCGTTTTCTGTGTTTTTTGAATTTTTGGCAACAGCACCGCCGGCAATGTTCAGATGCGTTCCCCAACTAGATTGATTCGGAAAAACGACCCCAATTTTTTCCACCAAGGCTTTGTCCGATGGGTTGCTCGAGCGCATCAGGCGAGCCAAATAGTAGGTGTTGGTTACGGCCACCGCACACTCACCTGAAGCAACTCCTTTGATTTGATCTGTATCGCCACCCGCTGGGTTGCGTGCAAAATTTGCCACCAAACCCTTCAACCAAATCTCGGTTTGTTGCGGCCCCAGGTGCTCTGTCATAGCGCCAAACAAACTGAGGTTGTAAGGGTGAGAGCCCGAACGGATGCACAGCTTGCCCTTGAATTGTGGATTGGCCAACTTCTCGTAAGTGTCGACCTCTGAACTTTTAACTTTCGCTTTGTCATAAACAATCACGCGGGCACGTGTCGACAAACCAAACCATGCAATGCCGCCGTTGTCTGAGCGCTTGGCCCTTAAGTTTTCTGGAATTGCTGCCTCTAAGACCTTTGACTTGATGGGCATGAACAAACCATCTACTTCGGCGCGCCATAACCTGGCCGCATCGACCAGCAAAATCACGTCAGCAGGAGATGCTGCCCCCTCAGCCTTTAATCTAGTCAGCACACCAGCATCGTCCGCATCTACACGGTTAATTTTGATGCCTGTACTTTTGGTGAAATCGCTGTACAAAGCCTCGTCTGTTGGGTAGTGACGTGCCGAATAAATGTTGATGAACGCGGCAGCCGTCTGGATTTGCGTTTGGGCTTGGGCTTGGGCATGCCCCTGCGTTGCAAAAACCGCCATGGCCGATAGGCAAATGAAGGCCGCACCTTTTAAATACCCAGAATTGATTGATTGAATGCTCATGAAGACCCTAACGAGTGCTTGAATGAGCAAATTCTACATCAAATAAGAATGATTCGCATTTGCGATTGACAGATTTTTAGACAAAAGTTACCACGTGGTCTACTTCAGCCCTGATGCCAATCCACTCTCCCAGCTTGTGATCGTGATGGCTGGGCACATGGGCCAAAACAATATCGCCAGACTGCAGACGCAAGGTGTACAAAAACTCCGACCCGCGAAATGCCTTTCTGACAATTTCTGCTTTGACACTTGCATGGTCATCGTGAACGATGTCATCTGCTCGCAACAGCACATCGCAATTGACGGGGTCACCGCTTGTTTTGGTCAAAGTTGAATCTGTAGTGTCTATTTCATCGCTTAACAATCCCAAGACAGTTTGCACCTCGACACGACCATTTTCCACCGAGCGACGACCCGGAATAAATACACCGTGACCAATAAACTCAGCCACAAAGCGTGACGCAGGCCGGTGATACAAGTGATAAGCATCGTCCCACTGGGCCAAGTGGCCATCTTGAATGACACCAATGACATCACCAATGGCAAAAGCCTCCATTTGGTCATGCGTGACAAAAAGAGCTGTGGCATTGGCGGCCTTCAAAATAGCCCGAATTTCTAGCGCAAGCCTTTCACGAAGATCGACATCCAAGTTAGAAAAAGGCTCGTCCAATAAAAGCAACTCAGGTTTAGGTGCCAAGGCACGTGCTAACGCCACCCTTTGTTGCTGCCCCCCAGAAAGCTCGTGGGGATACCGGTTTTGCACCTCGGAGAGACCCACCAATTGCAACACTTCTTCAATGCGCTGCGCTTTGGCCGAGGCACTTTGACCATGCAAACCAAATGCAATGTTGCCCGCCACGCTAAGGTGCGGAAACAAAGCGTAATCTTGAAAAACCATGCCCATGCGGCGGTTTTCGGGGGCCGCCGTAGTACCAGGCTGGCTCACAATGCGGTCAGACAATTGAATCAGCCCAGCAGACACAGGCTCTAAGCCCGCAATGGCGCGCAACAAACTGGTTTTGCCACAGCCCGATGGACCAATGAGTACCCCAATTTGACCAGCCTTAAGACTTAGGGACACACCCTTGACCGCCGGCGTCTGTTGGCCAGCGTAGCGCACATCGACTTGTTGAAGGGTCAAAAACATAGTGCCCATTGTAAGGAATGCCAGACCGTCAAAAAGTCACCCCTTGAACAACATCCTTACAATTCTCAGGTTGGTACTTCTGAACGCTCGTGTTGCTGTACCGAACACTCATTGGAATTTGCTCATGTTTGCACTCCGAATTCGTTCGGTTCTTTTTAGCCTGATTGCTTTGGTCATCTGCCTTCCCGTAGTGGCTTTGATCTTGTCATGGCTCGAATGGAATGCAACATCGTCCCAAGTGCTGCAAGAAATGGCACAAACCGTCTTGCCAGACTATGCCGTCACCAGCCTGTTGTTGTGCTTGGGCGTGGCTGCAGGGGTCACCGTTTTAGGCACCAGCACGGCAGCAGCGGTCACCTTGTTTAAGTTTCCTGGGCACAGTTTTTTTGAATGGGCGCTGTTACTTCCCATGGCCATTCCTGCCTATGTGGTTGCTTATGCCTACACAGATTTTTTGCAGTTCAGTGGCCCTTTGCAAAACTTCATACGGCTGCAGACAGGCGCAGAGGGACGGGTATTGCCCGAAATCCGAAGTTTGGGCGGCGCCATCCTGATTTTCTCTTTGGCACTTTACCCCTACGTTTATTTGCTTGCCAGAACCGCCTTGAGTGAACGTGCCTCCCAATTGATGGAAGCCGCACGCATGCTGGGCGCGCCTTTGCACAGGCGCATCATGGAAGTTGCCATTCCCTTAGCACGCCCTGCTGTTGCAGCAGGCATTGCACTTGCCCTGATGGAAACCTTGGCAGACTTTGGCGTATCAAGTTACTTTGGCATTCAAACCTTCACCGCTGGCATCTACAAAGCTTGGCTGATCATGGACAACCGCATCGCCGCAGCACAGTTGGCCACACTGCTGCTTGGCACAGTCTTGTTGTTGTTGCAACTTGAAAAAATAGCGCAAGCCCGTATGCGATTTAGCAGCATGCGTGCTGGCGTTTCATCTTCTTCTGATGCGCAACCAACTTTACTCAAGGGTGTGAAGGGTATGGCCTTGATGGCCTGGTGCACCCTCCCCTTGTTTTTGGGTTTTGCGCTGCCGGTACTTCTGATGCTCAAGCCATTGATCGCATCTGACATCGACATTCCTTGGGACCGCTTCTTCAATTGGTCATTCAACAGCTTGCAATTGGGGCTTGTGACTTCCGTCTTGGCAGTGATTGCGGCCTTGGCATTGAGTTTCAATTCAAGAAACAAGCCTGATGCTTTCTCGCGCACCGCTACCATTTTGGTGGGCTTGGGCTATGCAATTCCCGGCGCAGTGGTGGTGGTCGGGCTCCTACTTCCCGTCACTTGGCTGCAATCTTACTGGCCAAATTCGCAAATTGGTTTTTGGCTAACGGCAACCACCCTCGGACTCATTTGGGCGTACTTGGTTAGATTTTGCGCGGTTGCACTTCAATCGGTGCAAAGCGGCTATGCCCGCATTCCAGTGAGCTTGGACGATTCTTCGCGCATGTTGGGAGTCTCAGGCTTTAAGCTGCTCACCCAAGTTCACACGCCCTTGTTAAAACGCTCTATTTTTGCAGCCGCGTTGTTGGTGTTTGTCGATGTCATGAAAGAACTACCAGCCACTTTGGTTTTGCGGCCGTTTAATACAGACACTTTGGCGGTCATGGCTTATCAATTGGCCAGAGACGAGAGGTTGGGTGAGGCAGCACTGCCCAGCTTGGCGTTGGTCTTGGTAGGCTTAATTCCAGTTATTTTGCTCAGCCGTGCAATGAAAAAATCGACACGCACTTAGTTCGTCAGAATTCATCCATTCAAATTGGACCCGTGACGATCTTGTCTGCCACGTAATTTTTGAGCCGTCGCAATGGTTGCGTCTGTAGCATTTGGATTGACGACATGCCCCCCCAAAGGCAGACGTTCTTGGGCCAAACACATAGGCCTAGCCCTGGCACCACTTGCCACATAGTCTTGAAGCAAGCAAGCTCTGACCTCTTCAACTGGCAGACCTCGAGTTTCAGTTAAGTGCATGAACACAGCATCTACAAGTGCTTCAGGCGTTAAGCCATAGGTTTTTGAAGTGCGCTGCCAAAGCTCATCTGCAAAATTCATGAAGGACCAAAAAGAGGAGTTTTGTGGTGATGCAGGCTTCAACAACAAGGGCAGGCTTAATTTAAATCGCCCAGAGTTGGCCACCAAATCCCAGTATTTGGCCATTCGCGTAAAGCGCTGCAATGTTTCGGCATCCAAGTCTTTGGTTTGACGCACCACGTAGGGAGGCTGATCGTCATAGATCATTTGAAACGCCTCGGTGTGCCTTGCGATGGGTGTTCCGCGCAAGCGCTTCAAAATACCCAGTTGAATTTCTTGCGGTCCGATGGCTAGCAATCGATCAAAGCCCTCCGCAAAACTGTCCAAGGTTTCGCCTGGCAATCCGAAGATCAAGTCGGTGTGAAGATGCGCATTAGACTCGTTGATCAGCCATTTCAAATTGGCTTCGGTTTGAACGTTGTCTTGACGCCTTGAAATGAGTTTTTGAACTGTTTCATTGAAACTTTGAATGCCAACCTCAAACTGCAACACCCCTGGCGGATATTTCGCTATGAGTGCCTTGAGTTTGTCCGGCAAGTGATCCGGAATCACTTCAAAGTGAACCAACAAACCATCTGCATCAGGCTCGTTCAGCCTGGTTAAAAAGAACTGAAGAATTTGCACAGATGCTTCAATTTTCAAATTGAACGTGCGGTCTACAAATTTAAAGTTTCGGGCACCGCGTTGATAGAGGGTTTGAAGCTCATTCAAAAATGGTGCCAAATCGAAAGCCCAAGCTGTTTTGTCAAGTGAACTTAAGCAAAATTCACATTTAAAAGGACAACCTCTGGATGCCTCAACATACAGCAATCGGTTGGCCAGATCAGCGTCCGAAAAGTGCTGATAAGGCAACTCTATTTGGTCTAGCGGTGGCTGTTCACCCTGGATCACTTTCATCAAGGGCTGGGGTCCATCAAGCAATTGCATGCAGAGTTTGGGAAAACTCACATCACCCCACCCTGTGATGACGTGATCTGAAATTTGCACAATTTCTTGTTGATCTGTTTCGTGGCTAACTTCGGGTCCGCCCAACACGATTTTGAGGCCTGGGCGCTGCGCTTTTAAAAGACGGATCAATTCTGTGGTTTGAACCACATTCCAGATGTAGACGCCAAAACCAATGATTTGTACTTGTCCACGAAGCGGCTCACCCAAGGTGCTCAGCAATTTAGACACCATGTCGGGCAAGGGCTTGGCGAGGGTGAACTCGATCAAAGAAGTTCGGCCAGCCAGATCCGTACTTCCATGACGCGCCATGTTGGCCATGAGGTAGCGCAAGCCCAAAGAAGCATGGATGTACTTGGCGTTTAGAGTACAAAGGACGATGGAGGGCCTTGAAGGCTCTGTGTAAGACATGGCCCTATTATCGCGTTAGCACCCTCAAACTGCACAATTTGAATGCACCCAACGCAAACCGAAGCTAAACTCTCTTAACAACTCTGAAATTGCCAGCCATGAGCACCACGCTTCTATGTTGAGGAACGTATGAATGGACAATGACATCAGCCAGCTGAGACGTATTTTGCGATCAGCCAAAACTATCGCAGTCGTCGGTTTATCTGCGCAATGGAATCGCCCCAGTTTTTTTGCTGCCAAGTACATGCAAGCTCATGGCTACACCATCATTCCAGTCAATCCAAGGTACGCTGAAACAGCCAATTCGCCAGGCGAAAACATCCTGAATGAAAAGTGCTATGCCAGCCTGCTGGACATACCGGTGCAAGTTGACATTGTTGATGTCTTTCGAAAAACAGAAGATGTTTTACCCTTTGCCCAAGAAGCGCTTCAAATAGGCGCGCAGTGTTTCTGGCAACAATTAGGCGTTGAAAACGCGCAGGCAGACGCTATGGTTCGAATGGCTGGACTTCAATCAGTGACCAACCGCTGCGTCAAAATTGAACATGCGCGTCTTTTTGGCGGTCTCAACTGGGTTGGGGTCAATACAGGCATCATTTCAGCAAAAAGACCCATTTAGGCACGGATCATGAGCGACCATCTCTTCAAACCCGAAACCTTGGCAATTCATGCAGGCCAAATTCCGGATGCCGCCACTGGCGCACGCGCCCTACCCATCTATCAAACCAGCAGTTTTGTGTTTGACAGCGCAGATCATGCCGCATCACTTTTCAATCTTCAAACGTTTGGCAACATTTATTCACGCCTAAGCAATCCTACTGTGGCAGTTTTAGAAGAGCGTGTGGCGGCACTTGAAGGTGGACGTGCCGCGGTGGCCTCGGCATCTGGCATGGCTGCAGAATCCATGGCCCTGATGACACTTTTGGAAGCTGGAGACCATGTGGTTGCTGCGGGCGCACTTTATGGTGGCTCTGTTACTTTATTGTCAGTCAATCTCAAAAAGTTTGGTGTTCATTGCACCTTTGTTGATGGCAGCTCTGCGGAGGCATTTGCGCAAGCCATCCAACCCAATACACGTGCCATTTATGCGGAAAGCCTTGGCAACCCAAGCATGTTGGTTTTGGACATTGCAGCCATTGCAGACGTGGCGCATGCGCATGACTTGCCCCTGATCATTGACAACACCGTGCCCAGCCCCTTTCTCTGCAACCCTATTGCGCATGGGGCCGATATCGTGGTTCACTCTGCTACCAAATATTTGGCGGGTCATGGCACCACGCTGGGTGGTTTGGTCATTGAGAGTGGAAAATTTCCTTGGGACAATGGCAAGTTTCCAGGCATGACAGAACCCTCGCAGGGCTATCACGGCGTTAAGTTTTATGAAACATTTGGCGACTTTGGATTTACCATGCGCTGCCGGATGGAAAATTTGCGCGTGTTTGGTGCATCACTCAGCGCAACCAATGCTTGGCAAATATTGCAGGGTGTAGAAACTTTGCCTTTGCGAATGGAAAGACACTGCGCCAATGCCATGGCAGTCGCTCATTTTTTGGAAAAAGACAGTCGGGTGGCTTGGGTCAACTACCCAGGTCTGGCCAATCACCCCCAGCATGCTTTGATGAAAAAACAAATGCGCGGTGCTTCAGGTCTGTTGGCGTTTGGTGTTAAAGGCGGACTCGAGCAAGGCGTTAAATTCATTGAGTCGGCTAAGTTCATGAGCCACTTGGTGAACATTGGCGATACACGCACATTGATCAGCCACCCCGCCAGTACAACCCATCGTCAACTCGATGAGGCCCAACAATTGGCGGCAGGTGTCGGCCCAGACATGATTCGTATATCAGTTGGACTAGAACACATCGATGACATTTTGTGGGACATTGACCAAGCCCTCAACGTCGCCACTCGTTAATTTGCTTAGAGGACGCCAAATGAACAGCATTTTTGACCAAGGCCTAGACAAGAATTCTGCCAATTACACACCCTTGTCACCTGTGAGTTTTGTAGAGAGAAGCGCAGAAATATTCGGTGACTTAACGGCTGTGATTCATGGCAACAGAAAATATACATGGTCCCAAACACGTGATCGATCCGCACGCTTGGCAGCTGCCCTGCAGAGCTTGGGCATTGGAAGAGGCGCGACAGTCAGTGCCATGCTTCCCAATACCCCCGAAATGGTCGAAGTGCATTATGCGGTTCCAGCCTTGAATGCGGTACTCAACACCTTGAACACGCGACTGGACGCAGCCTTGATTGCTTGGCAGTTGAACCACTGCGAGTGCCAAGTCCTGATCACTGACCGTGAATTTTCCAATGTCATCAAACAGGCCTTAGAAATTTTAAAGAGTGTGCACGCCAAAGAACTTATAGTGATCGATGTTTGCGACAGTGAATACTCAGGCTTAGGCGATGCCATTGGTCAATTTGAATACGAAGCATGGATTGCCAGTCACGCCCCCCTTGAAACTTTGCAAGGACCACAAGATGAGTGGGACGCGATTGCAGTCAGTTACACCAGTGGCACCACGGGCGATCCTAAGGGCGTGGTAACGCACCACCGCGGCGCTTACTTGAACGCTGTCAGCAACGTGGTCACATGGACCATGCCGCAATTTCCAATTTACCTCTGGACACTACCCATGTTTCATTGCAATGGCTGGTGTTTTCCTTGGACCATTGCCATGCAGGCGGGAACTCATGTCTGCCTGCGCAGGGTTGAGGCCCAACCGATACTGAATGCCATTCGCACACACCATGTCGATCACTACTGCGCCGCGCCAATTGTTCACAGCCTGATTTACAACGCACCCGATGACATGCGAGCCGGCATATCGCAAAAAGTACGAGGTATGGTTGCGGGTGCCGCACCGCCAGCCGCCATGATTGAAGGCATGGCCAAAATTGGTTTCGACATCACCCATGTCTACGGCTTAACTGAAGTGTATGGTCCCGCCAGTGTTGCTGTAAAACGCAACGCATGGGCCACAGAGAGTTTGTCGGAACAAACCCGATTGAATGGACGACAAGGCGTTCGCTACCCTCTACAAGAGGGAATGACGGTGCTTGACCCCGAAACCATGAAGGAATGTCCTGCAGATGGCACCACCATGGGTGAAATCATGTTCAAGGGCAACATTGTCATGAAGGGTTACCTCAAAAATCCTCGAGCGACACAGGAAGCATTTGAAGGCGGATGGTTTCATACCGGTGACTTAGCCGTCATGGAGCCCGATCGGTACGTCAAAATCAAAGACCGAAGCAAAGACATCATCATTTCGGGTGGTGAAAACATCAGCTCGCTGGAAGTTGAGGATGCCTTGTACAGACACCCTGCTGTGATGGCCTGCGCTGTGGTGGCCAAACCCGATGCCAAATGGGGAGAAACGCCCTTGGCATTTGTTGAGATCAAAGCGGGCGCTAAGGCTGACCAAGACGAGCTTATTTTGCACTGCAAGTCATTACTGGCCGGCTACAAAGTGCCAAGAGACATTCGGTTTGAAGAAATACCGAAGACGTCTACTGGCAAGATACAAAAGTTTCAACTGCGCGAGCGCGCCAAAAAAGCGCAAGCTTAATTTTCGGAGACATCCATGACAGCAACTAGCATGCCTTTGGTATTGCGCGAAGACGACGAGCGCGGCGTCACCACACTCACACTGAATCGCCCGAATGCCTTCAATTCATTGAGCGAAGATTTGTTGAATGCATTACAAGAGGAAATTGACGCCATTTCCAAAAGTAACAAAGTAAGGGTAGTGGTTATTGCGGCATTGGGCAAAGCCTTTTGCGCTGGGCATGACTTGCGTGAGATGAGAGCAGAACCTTCTCTGGCTTACTATCAAAACCTGTTCAACAAGTGCGGTCACATGATGATGAGCTTGCAAAAACTACAGGTACCCGTCATTGCGAAGGTACAAGGCATTGCCACAGCAGCAGGTTGTCAACTGGTCGCGCAATGTGATTTAGCGCTGGCCTCAAGTGATGCCAAGTTTGCAGTAAGCGGCGTTAATTTGGGCTTGTTTTGCGCAACCCCCAGCGTAGCACTGTCGCGCAATCTGTCACGCAAAGCAGCCTTCGAAATGTTGGTCACTGGCGACTTCATCGGTGCTGAAGAGGCCTTGTCCAAAGGACTGATCAACAAGATTGCCGAAGCCGAAAATTTGGATGCTGCTGTGGAGGCCCTCGTCAGCAAGATATTGGAAAAACCACAGGTTGCACTGGCCATGGGCAAAGAGCTTTTTTACATGCAACTGGAGACAGGCATGGCACAGGCCTATGAATTCGCCTCTCAAACCATGGCATGCAACATGATGGATACGTCGGCTCTAGAAGGCGTTCAAGCCTTCATTGACAAGCGCAAACCGAACTGGTGAAACTTGTCGACTGAGTCAAACTGACAAATCTAAAAAGACTCGGCCATTTTCAATTTTGACAGGCCATGATTTGACAGCTTCTGTGGCCGGACCACACTGAACCGAACCATCTCGCACATCAAACATCGCTTGATGAAAGGGACATTCCACAAAATTGCCTTCGACGAAGCCGTCGCACAGTTTGGCATTGCCATGGCTGCAGTCGTTGTTGATGGCAAAAACACCATCGTCAACTTTGAAAATGGCGATGTCGTGATTTTGAGGTGTGACGGCAATGCCAGCGCCTTCAAACAAATCGGCCTCGGCGGCCACGTCAATCCAGTTGCTCATAGTTAGATGGGGTAAATCACAGAATTTGGAATCATCTCGCTGTCGTAAATGCACAAACGTTCGGCAAACTTAAAGCCGTCGTCCGTGCTCACAATGATGTCAAGGTATCGGCCCACATTGAAAACTGTGCTTTCTTTGTCGAGCTTGGTTCGAAACACAGCGTAATTGGCTTCACTGTAAATTCGCCCTGCTTCAACTTTTCGAACAATGGGCGCCCCCACCACATGTCGCTGATAGTAGGGGTCGTGAAAGATGGTTTCGCTAATGCCGTACACACGGTCTTTCAGCATGCCTTTGCTGGTTAAAGACAAAGTTGCCAAAGGGAAACCGCGCTCGTGGTTTTCACGTGGCTGGAGTTTGTAGACGCATTGGTCTGTGAAAAATTCTGGCCATAAGTTCCATTGGCCGCTGTCTACGGCGCTGGCGTAATCGGCATACAGTTGCTGAATGCCAAACCAAGTTTGCATGTCAACCATGTTCAATCCTCCATCACATTTCGCCAATATTCATACATGCCCCTGATCAGGGTTTCGGTCACCATGTGATCTGTGTCGCACACCTCTTTGCCACCCAACTCGGCAAGCGCTCGATGCTGAGGTTTGGACTCAAATGCGTCTTGCGAAAACTCAATCACTTCACCATCGTCAGCAGACACAAAGCCTGCAGGCCCAAACAAATTGGCCTGCCTTAGACGGCGCTCTGTCATTTCGGGCGTGTCATCTTCAAAACCAAAGTGCGTCCAAACAAAATCAAAGGCGCCATGGCCGTCTGGTTGAATGTGACGTGTCGACACGCTGTTCACCTGCTGCTGAAAAATGACACTTGGAAAAAGCGTCATCATGACTGCAGTGGGGCCACCCCACCAAGCTTCTGGCACGATGTCCAAAAAGCTCGGATCGTTGAGTTCCATGCTGGCTTTGAAACTGCTGACCTGCGTCACATCCGAAGCGCCCCCCGTGGCAAGACCTGCCGATCCTCGCGTTGAAATCATGGCGGCATGGCGATGTTTGTCGTCCATGCGCAGCTCACTCTTGTTGTCTGCACGCCAAAGTCCAAAGGTGACAAACCACGTGTGCAACAAGCCAGGGTGATAGGGATCTTTGATGTTCTCTTGCATCAGCTTCCAGTTGCCCGGAATGCGCTGACGGTTATACCCCAAAATTTTGAGTTGTCGGCCATTGAACAGTCTGTCAAAGTAATTCAGGATGGCCGGGCCCATATAGTCTTCGAGCGATTCAACTTGGTGATCAAAAGAAGCAAACACCACACCACCGCGTTTTGCAACCCGCAACGCTGTCAAACCATGGTCCTTGGGATCAAAATCTGCAGGCATGCCGCCATTGACTTTGCCATCTTGACGAACACCGCGTCTAAACGGAACGCCTTGAAGCTTGCCATCCAAGGCATAACTCCACTGGTGATACGGGCACACCAATTCTTTTTTATTGCCGTGGCGCTCACGACAAAATGCCATACCGCGGTGGGCACATACGTTTTCAACCACATGGATTTGGCCATCTTGCGCGCGCGTCATGATGACTGAGCGCTCGCCAATGACCGTGCGTTTGAAATCGCCTAGGTTGGGAATTTCTGCTTCAAGGCCAACATAGCTCCAATGCGCTTTGTAGAAAAAGCGATCGAGTTCTTTTTTGTGATTGTCTTGATTGGCATAGACAGCAAAGGGAATGCGACTGGTGCCAGGCGTTTCCCAATGAATTGGATGTTCTTGCATGTGTGTTTGTCTCCACAAGATTCTTGACATGCATCATGCCACTCACTCAAATTAAGTAAATCATAATTTACATATAATCATTATTTGATTATCAAATAATACAGCGCCTTATGGAATTGGCCAAACTGGACCTCAATTTGCTCTTGGTTTTTCACCATTTGCTCATTCTGAAACGAGTTTCAGCAGTTGCAGAGCTGTTGAACATGAGCCAACCCGCCGTCAGCAGTGCACTGGGCCGACTCAGGTCAAGTTTGAATGACGAGTTGTTTATTCGCACGCAAGCCGGCATGACGCCAACGCCCTACGCGCTTCAACTGGCAGCACCGGTGGCCATGGCCATGGACGGCATACAGCAAGCGTTGACTGTGCGAGGCGCTTTCGATCCCAAGACCAGCACTCGAAACTTCACCATCGCCCTGACCGATGTTGGAGAAATGTATTTTTTGCCCGTCTTGATGGATGCGCTTGCACATGCGGCCCCTGGCGTTACATTGCAAGTGGTCAGCGTTGCGCAGTCTTCACTTAAAGAGGACATGTCGAACGGCCAAATTGATTTGGCCATGGGCTTGTTGCCACAACTTCAAGCCGGGTTTTTTCAGCAATCCTTGTTCAAACAAAAATACGTTTGTCTGATGCGTCAAAAACACCCTTTGGCGCAGCAAAAGTCACTGACCGTTTCCGCCCTCTTTGCTGCCGAGCATGTGCGTGTTTTGGCCACAGGCACAGGGCATGGTCGTGTCGATCTTGCATTGGACAAACAAAAGCATCAGCGTAAAGTCAGGCTGACCGTTCCCCACTACGTGGCGCTTGGGGATGTACTACAACATTCCAATTTAATTGCCACGGTGCCGGAGCGATTTGCGCTGCGCATTGTCAAGCCCTTCGACCTGACAATGCGCGACTTGCCTATCAAAATCGACAACAGCGCCATTCATCAGTGTTGGCATGGACGACTTCACCGCGATCCAGGTCACCAGTGGCTCCGTCAGCTGATGCGCAAACTGTTTGGTGACCAGGCCGCAGGTGCCGAGGAAAAGTCCAGTGGTTAAATCAAAAAGGCAAACTCAAAAAGGCAAACCGACGTAGTTTTCAGCTAGCGAGCTTTGGGCTGCATCAGATGAGAACAAGTAAGACATTTCGATCTCTTGCAGCTTTTGATCATATTCGCTCGAATCGGGAAAGGTGTGCAACAAAGTGGTCAGCCACCAAGAGAAGCGCTGCGCTTTCCAAACGCGGCCTAAGGCCTTTTGTGAATAATTGTCCAAGCCAGCGCTGTCACCTTTCAAGTAGTGGTCCACAAAGCCGTGGTACAGGTAATAAATGTCAGAGCCTGCCGTGTTCAGTCCACGGGCTCCCGTGGGCGGCACGATGTGCGCAGCGTCACCCGCCAAGAACAAGTTGCCATATCGCATGGGCTCGGCCACAAAAGAACGCAAAGGTGCGATGGACTTTTCAATGGTGGGGCCAGTGATCAATTTTGCTGAAACCTCGGCAGGCAAACGGCGTTTCAACTCATCCCAAAATGCCTCATCAGACCAGTCTTCTACTTTGTCTGTCAGTGGCACTTGAATGTAATAACGACTTAAAACCTGAGAACGCAGCGAGCACAACGCAAACCCTCTGGTGTGCTTGGCATAGATCAATTCGGGTGACACGGGTTTGGTCCGCGACAACACGCCCAACCAGCCAAAGGGATAGACCTTCTCGTACTCTTTGATCACATCACTTGGAATGGACTTGCGGCTAACACCGTGAAAGCCATCGGCACCAATGATGAAATCACAATCAATGCGCTTGGCCTCTCCACCCACCATGTATGTGACGTATGGCTTGTCTGACTTTAAATCGTGAGGTTGAACATCTTCGGCGCTGTGAATCACGATGCCATTCATGCGGTCACGTGCTTCGTACAAGTCACGGGTCAATTCAGTTTGACCATAAACCATGACCGAACGGCCGTTGCTGTATTTGTGCAAATCAACCCTGTTCAATTGATCGCCATGCGACAAAAAGAAACCATCGTGAATTTCGCCTTCTCGGTCCATGCGCTCGCCGCACTGCGCTTCGCGCATCAATTGGGAAAAACCATTTTCCAAGACACCTGCGCGAATTCGGCTGAGCACGTAGTCACGCGTTTGACGCTCAAGCACCACGGTCTCGATGCCCTTGAGGTGCAGCAACTGGGACAGCAAGAGCCCAGAAGGACCGCCACCGATAATGCAAACTTGAGTTTTCATATTGAGTCTCCGTTGATCTTGACTTGGGTCAATTAAGCCTAAAGAAGTGAAAGATACGCCTTTAGCCGCTAGACAGGAATGGCTGAAACAGCCAAAAACTTGTACATTTCGAACATGAAAATACGCCTTTCAAATGTACAGAGCTATAGCCTATTTGGAGAATCTACACATTTACCAGATGTGCTGCACTGCGAAACCATTGCCGATCGCTCGGTCTTGCACGATTGGGAGTTGGCACCCCACAGGCACGCGCGACTGCATCAGGTTTTGTTGGTTGAAAAAGGGGGTGGCTCAGTCACATTGGATGGCAAGGCCCACCCACTGTCGCAAGGTTCATTGGTCAATGTGCCACCCAACCATGTGCACTCGTTTAGATTTGAAAAAGACACACGGGGTTGGGTCACCACCATAGCAGACGAGTTGATCGACGAACTGTTGGTGGGAGTAGGTACGAAACGATCGGAAATCAATCAAGCAACAGTTTTGCAGTCTGACGTATTCATCGCCAAAACGGTGCAACAAATTTGGCTTGAATTTTCATCCCAAGAAAAAGCCCGAGCCTTGATGCTGAGGGGGCTCAGTGGCGTACTGCTAGCCTGGGTTGCAAGGCAACTTGCAGCAGCCTCCATCGGTGATGCCCAAGTCAACGACTCTGTCTTGGTGCAACGCTTTAAAGCCTTGATTGAGCAAAACTTTGCTTCGCATTGGAAGGTAAGCCAATACGCCAAAACCTTGTCAATCTCGCCCACCCATTTGAGCAGGCTGACACGTGCAGCCAATGGCATGAGTGCTTTGCGCATGATTGAAGCACGCCTGATGCGTGAGGCACGTCGAAATTTAGCTTATACAAATCTGAGCGTTTCTAGCATTGCTTACACATTGGGATTTTCGGATCCCGCCTATTTTTCGAGGGTATTTACCAGAGATGCAGGCATATCGCCTAAGGCCTTTCGATCGCAAATTTAATTTAGCAAAAGAGAAAACTTCAAACGATTTGCATCACAAGCCCATCAAAAGGATTTGCTGGGGTACTTGATGGCGTGTTCAATGAATCACAGCACAGATGGTCAGGTGCTAAAGTTCAAGGCTGTTGTAACTCCTTGTCCTGACTCATGACCTTGCCCAACTGCCCCAAATGCCAATCTGTATTGACATACGAAGATGGCGATAATTTTGTCTGTCCTGAGTGCGCTCATGAGTGGCCGCAACAAGTTCAGACCGAAGTTGAAGCAACTAAAGTTTTCAAAGACGCCTCGGGGAACATCCTTCAAGACGGCGACACCGTCACTTTGATCAAGGACCTCAAGCTCAAAGGATCATCGAATGTGATCAAGGTGGGTACCAAAGTGAAAAACATTCGTTTGATCGATGGTGACCACGACATCGACTGCAAAATTGACGGTTTCGGCGCTATGCAACTCAAAACTGAGTTTGTGCGAAAAGCTTGATCAAAATCACTTTCTAAATCAGAGCTTCATGATGACAAAACTCCTCTTCAGCATTACTTTAGTTTTAGCGACTTTGCTCTCTGCCTGTGGTGGCGGCAATGACAACACGCCAGCGGGTCCCACGCAATTGCAAATAACAGACAACCTGATGGGTACCGGCGCTACCGCGGTTGCAGGCAACACCCTCACCGTCAACTACACAGGTTGGCTTTACGATGCAGCGGCTGCGCAAAACCATGGCAAGCAGTTTGATACATCAATTGGCCGAGCCCCCTTCAGCTTCAAGCTAGGCGCCGGTCAGGTTATTGCTGGATGGGACCAAGGCATGGTGGGTATGAAAGTCGGGGGCAAACGAACTTTAATCATTCCAAGCGCCTTGGGGTATGGCAGTTCTATTGTGGGGGGCGGCCTGATACCACCCAACTCTGCCTTGGTCTTTGACGTCGAACTGCTGTCGGTTCAATAAGCATTTGCTCACCTCCATATTTCATCTTGCGAAATGACCCCTGAAAATATGGAATTTCTCTCACATCAGCGAAGCGTCAGGCACCCGATTTAAGATCTAATACTGAGTTGCACGAATAAGAGTTGCACTACAAAAACGAGGAAGAAAATGGCCAACGAAAAATCAAAAATCATTTACACACTGACCGATGAAGCCCCTTTGCTGGCTACAGCGGCCTTTTTGCCTGTCATTCGTACCTTCGCATCCCCTGCTGGTGTTGAAGTAGAAGCCAGTGACATTTCACTTGCCGCACGTATTTTGGGCGAATTCTCTGACATGTTGCCAGAGGCACAGCGCATTCCCAACAACTTGGCCATTTTGGGCAAATTAACCCTCCGCCCCGAAGCCAACATCATCAAATTGCCCAACATCAGTGCTTCCGTGGGCCAGTTGAACCTTGCTATCAAAGAGTTGCAGTCCAAAGGCTATGCCTTGCCCGACTACCCAGACAATCCAAAGAACGATCAAGAGAAAGAGATCAAAGCCCGCTACTCCAAGTGCACCGGCTCAGCCGTCAACCCAGTTTTGCGTGAAGGCAACTCCGATCGCCGCGCTCCTCGCGCTGTGAAAGAGTTCGCACGTAAAAACCCACACAGCATGGCAGAGTGGAGCCAAGCCTCTCGCTCGCACGTGTCGCACATGCACCATGGCGACTTCTACCATGGCGAAAAATCCATGACAGTTGAACGTGCTCGCGATGTCAAGATGGAATTGATCACCAAGAGTGGCAAGACCATCATCCTCAAACCAAAGGTTTCTCTGGTTGACCGCGAAGTCATTGACAGCATGTTCATGAGCAAGAAAGCTTTGGAAGCTTTCTACGAAAAAGAAATTGAAGACGCGCACAAAACAGGCGTGATGTTCTCTTTGCACGTCAAAGCCACCATGATGAAGGTGTCCCACCCCATCGTGTTTGGTCACTGCGTCAAGATCTTCTACAAAGATGCCTTCAAAAAGCACAAAGAACTCTTTGACAGCTTGGGCGTGAACGTCAACAACGGCATGGTCGACTTGTACAACAAGATTGCCAACCTGCCCGATTCCAAGCGTGAAGAAATCATGCGCGACTTGCATGCATGTCATGAACACCGCCCTGGTTTGGCCATGGTTGATTCAGCCAAAGGCATTACCAATTTCCATTCCCCCAACGACGTGATCGTCGATGCTTCAATGCCTGCCATGATTCGCAACGGCGGCAAAATGTGGGATGCAGCGGGTCGATTGCAAGATGTCAAGGCAGTCATGCCTGAGTCTACTTTCGCCCGTATTTACCAAGAGATGATCAATTTCTGCAAGTGGCATGGCGCGTTCGACCCCAAAACAATGGGCACTGTGCCTAACGTGGGTCTGATGGCTCAACAAGCTGAGGAATACGGTTCACACGATAAGACTTTCGAAATTTCTGAAGACGGTGTGGCCAACATCACAGACATTGAAACGGGTGAAGTGTTGCTGAGCCAAAACGTTGAAGCCGGCGACATCTGGCGTATGTGTGAGGTCAAAGACGCCCCCATTCGTGACTGGGTCAAGTTGGCCGTCAATCGCGCTCGCAACTCTGGCATGCCTGTGGTGTTCTGGTTGGACGCATACCGTCCCCACGAAGCCCAACTGATCCGCAAGGTGAAGATGTATCTGCACGAGCACGACATCACTGGTTTGGACATCCAAATCATGAGCCAAGTGCGCGCCATGCGTTACACCCTTGAGCGTGTCGTGCGTGGCTTGGACACCATCAGCGCCACTGGCAATATTTTGCGTGACTACCTGACCGACTTGTTCCCCATCATGGAACTGGGTACCAGCGCCAAAATGCTCTCCATCGTGCCCTTGATGGCTGGTGGCGGTATGTACGAAACAGGTGCTGGTGGTTCTGCCCCCAAGCACGTCCAGCAACTGGTTGAAGAAAACCATTTGCGTTGGGACTCATTGGGTGAGTTCATGGCTTTGGCCGTGTCTTTCGAAGACTTGGGCATTAAAAACGGCAATGAAAAAGCCAAGTTGCTTTCTAAGACTTTGGATGCAGCCACTGGCACATTGTTGGCCAACAACAAAAATCCTTCACCCAAAACGGGCGAATTGGACAATCGTGGCAGCCAATTTTATTTGGCGATGTACTGGGCACAAGAACTGGCTGCACAAACCGCAGACAAAGAATTACAAGCCAAATTTGCACCTTTGGCCAAAGCACTGACCGACAACGAAAAGAAAATTGTTGAGGAATTGAAAGCTGTTCAAGGAAAGCCTGTCGACATCGGCGGCTACTTCATGCCTTCGCGCGAGTTGTTGGACAAGGCCATGTGCCCCAGCCCTACTTTCAACAGCATCATTCAAGCTGCAAAAGTCTAAAGTGTTTTCAGGGGGGCGACAAACCCCTCTGTGATCAACCCAAAAAGCCGCGCAAGCGGGTTTTTTTTCGTTCAATTCGAACCATCAAAAAGATCAGTTTGTTGCTTGTTCTCAGCTCGCAACTTGGATTTGTTTTTGGTCTTGGGAGTCGCCTCTGTTTTGGACGCCCCTTTGATAGGAGACAACTCCAAAATGGCTGGCACTGTTTCGCGCTTAGTCTTGGTTGTTACTGCGGGCACTGGCGCTTTCTCGGTGAGGCCAGGTGGCCAACGCTTAAGCCTTTTTAACTCGCCTCTGTTCATACAACGGTAAACAGCCATGAGTTGATGGGATGCATCATCTTCTAACAAGACATAGGCTTTTCCAAGCCATTCTTTCTCGATGCCTCGCACACTCACGCTTGCGTTGTCGGAGGATTTCATGTCAGTGCGTGAGTAAGCGGTAATGGCACGCAAAATGACTTTGTTCATTAAAAACCTCTAGTTAATAAACTTAATGTTGAAAAACAATATGCTATCAAACTAATGGTTGATTAACAACTATCGGCTTAAAATTCAAATAAAAACATCAGCTTAGCCAAAGATCGCATCATGAATTAACTTGATCGACAGCAAGAAAAGCCCAAGTTGGACCAACTTGAAAAACCAAGCATCGGCAATGCGCTTGGTGAGGTAAGCGCCTAAAAATGTGCCCAAAAGTGCGAACGGCACCAAGACAGCAATCTTCCAAAAATCTTCTTCACTGTAGGGGCTCAGGTTTTGATAGGGACCTATTTTTGCCACATTGATAATGACAAACAATATGGTGGCAGTGCCCGCAAATTCGGCTTTGGGCAATTTTTGTGGCAACACAAAAATTTGAAAAGGCGGCCCACCAGCGTGCGCAATGAAACTGGTGAAACCTGCGGCACCACCCCAAAAAAGTCCCTTGGGCCAAGAAGCCGTCTTGGGCGCATGGTCTTGACCGCGCTTGAACCAAGTCTGTAAACAAAAACTCACACCCACCAAACCGATCAAAAACTTGATGGTTTGCTCCGAAATCATGGCGGCCGTTAACCAACCAAACAGCACACCCGCAATGCCCGCTGGAATCAAGATTTTTAAATTCACCAAACTGTATTGTTTGCGGTAAAGCCAAACACCTACCGCATCAGAAATCACAAAGAGAGGCAACAGCAACACCGCAGCCTTGACGGGCGACATGACCAAAGACAGCACAGGCACCGACATCATGCCCACCAAAGGCAAGCCCCCTTTGGACATGCCAATGAGCACAGCCGCCAAACTGGCCAACACCACATACTGATTCAATTCCATCATGACCTAGGAAAAATAACCGCAAGAAACGGATTAATAAGATTGCTGCGGATATTTCAAGATGCGCCAGCAGCTGAAGGTGGCAACCGTGGCAATGCCCAAAGTGATCCAAATAACCCAGGTGTACTGCCCTGACACATCAAAGACTTTGCCTGCCAAGACTGGGCCTAATAAATTCCCCAATGCGGCGCCCGTGTAGAGCGTCCCAATGATGGCGGCAACGGCTTTGCCACCAAATAAATCCATGCAAATGGCGGGCAGCAGAGAAACAATGCTGCCGTAACTCAGGCCAAACCAGATGGCAAACAATGCAAATGCCAAACGGTCTTCGGCCACTGCCCAAATAAGATACGACAGACCCATCAATGACTGCATCAGCATCAAGGTTCTGACTCGCCCTAGCCTGTCTGCCAACCAACCAATGGCAAACCGCCCCACCAGGCTACCAATGCCAATCAGGCCGACCAATCCAACCGCTTGGGCCTCTGGCACGCCCGCATCGCGAGCCGCCGCAGAAATGTGCGCAAAGGGGATAAACATGACAGGTGCCCCAAACAAAGTCCCCATGTAAAGCCAACGAAAAGTCGGGGTTTGCAGGGCTTCTTTGAGCGTCAATCCTGGCACTGACCCTTGCGAGCCATTACCAGCATGGGGTGCACGCTCCAGCAAAAAAGCGGCCATCAGTCCAAGCACGACAACACCTAAGGACAAGGCTTGCAGCGCTTCACGCCAAGTCATTTGCGTCATCAAATAGCTCACCACCAATGGCAATACCAAGGTGCCTGCGCCCACACCTGAGCTTGCAATGCCAGAGGCCAAGCCTCGTCGCTTCTGAAACCAAGGTTGAACAGCAGCAATGGAAGGTGTGTAGACCAGCGCAATGCCCAAGCCCACCAAGAGGCCATAGCTGATGTAAAGCGTGAAAAGAGATTGCGCCAGGCTGGTGAGGTACAAACCACTGGCCATCAAAGCCATGCCCGCCATGCAAACGATGCGAGGGCCCCAGCGATCGGCCAACATGCCACCCAAAGCACCCAGAACAAAATAAACCAAACCACAAATGCCGAAGATCCACGACACATCGGCACGCTTCGCATCAAACTCTGTGGCAAAGTTTTCAAAAAATGCCGCAAAGGAGTAAGACACACCAAAGATGATCGACAGGCAAACAAATGTTGCCCAAACCACTACCCAAGCTTTGCGAGATTCCATTCTCAAATCATAACGCCTCATGAACATGTCGACCCAAAAAACAGCTACGATGGCGCCAGCAAACAGAAAGCACTACGCATGAGTTCCCTCATTACACCTCGCCTGCCTGGCATTCGCTTTGTTCACTCGCCAGGCCCCACCCACGTGCCCGATGAGGTCATGCATGCCATGCAGCGTCCCATGACCGATTTGGCCGATCCACGTGTTGGTGCCCTCATTGCAGCTTGCGAAAAGGGCATGAAAGACTTGCTGAAGTCGCCTCAATCAGATGTTTACTTTTACGCCAGCAATGGCCACGGCGTGTGGGAGGCAGTTGCCGCCAACTTGGGTTCAGAACAGCACAGCTTGCTCATTGCAGGCTCAGGACATTTCTCAGATCAATGGGCCATTCAAACAGAGGCTTTAGGCTTGTCGGTGGTCCGTACGCCCCATCAAGACGGCCAACGCATCGATGTTGCCGCCATAGAGGCGGCCTTGCAAGCAGACACACAACACCGCATTGCTGCTGTCATGGCTGTTCAAACGGACACCGCCAGTGGCATGACCAGTGACATGGCGGCCATTCGTCAAGCCATCAACCGCGTAGGACATCCTGCATTGTTTGTGGTCGATGTCGTGGCGTCTTTAGCTGCCACCCCCTTCGACATGGATGCACTGGGCGTCGACGTTTGCTTGGGCAGCTCACAAAAAGGGCTCATGATGCCGCCTGGTTTGGGCTTTGTGGCAGCCAATGCCAAAGCCTTCGAATGGTCAAAACAGCATGCCAAGCCGCGCTTCTACTGGAGCTGGTTAGAGCGCAAAACAGACAATCAGTCTGCCAAATTTTGCGGCACACCGCCACTTGCGCACCTTGCTGGGTTGGAGGCGTCACTGGGCCTGCTAAAGGCCGAGGGATTGGAGGCTGTTTTTGCCAGACACCACCGCTTGGGTCAAGCCGTGCAAGCCGCCGTGCGATGCTGGTCAACGGCTGGCGCCGTCAAACTTCATTGCAAAGATCCATTGGGATTTTCTTCGTCAGTTACAGCCGTTGAAGTAGCACCCGGCATAGACCCCGAGGCCCTGCGTGTTGTAGCACGCGAAAAATTCCAAGTTGCCATGGCCGGTGGTCTGGGGCCACTTGCAGGCCGCGTTTTTAGAATTGGCCACTTGGGCGATATGAACGAGCCCATGATTTTGGGCGCACTGGCAGGTATTGAAGCAGCCATGACGGTTCAAAAAATTCCATATGGACCCCATGGCATGGCCGCTGCCATCGCCTACCTGGCCCAGCACACGCCCTAATCGTGCGGGGGTATTTCCATGGCTTCGTACAAAGGCAATATGTCTTGGCGAATGCGCTGAAAGAAATGGGCGTAAACCAAGCTTGCCATTAAGGCTAGCAAACCCAAAAGTGCCAGCGCATAAGGACTACCGATGAAGCTGGCCAACCAGCCAGAGGCCAGAGACCCTACAGGCGACATGCCCAAAAAGGACATCACATAGAGGGCTGCCACACGGCCACGCAGTTCATCGGGCACGATGCTTTGCAGCACCGTATTGGTAGAGGCGGCTGTCAACATCATGCTAAGCGCCGACACAAACAGCATCGGAAGCGCCAGCCACAAAGAAGGCGCAAATGAAAACGCCACCAAAGTGACGCTGGCCACGCCCGCGCTCCAGCCTATGATTTTGAAAAGACCTCGAATGGTGTTGCGAGAGGCTAAATAAAGCATGCCACACACGGCTCCCAGTCCGGCAGCGCTGTAGAGCAGCCCCAAGGTTCGAGAATCGCCCTGAAATCTTTCGCTTGCAAACCAGGGCATCAAGGAGGCATACGATTGCAAACAAAAACTACTGAAAGCCAACAGCACCAAGGCGCAGCGGCTTGGAAAGAAACCGTAGGCGTATTCAAGCCCCGCCATCAGTTGCCTCAGAATACCCGCCTGACTTTTGGGGACCATGTGCTGTGCCATTTGGGTGGCATTCAAAGCAAACAACACCGCCAAACGCATCACACAATTGACCGCAAAACTCCATACCTCACCAAAGCTGGCTGTAACCAAGCCCCCCAACATGGGGCCAATGAAGCGTGCGCCGTTCATGACCGTTGAATTGAGGGCGATGGCATTTGTCAGCTCTTGACGGTTGGGCAGCAATTTTGAAATCAAGGCTTGTCTGGCAGGTGCATCAAAGGCATTGCCCAAGCCCAGCACAAGGTTGCCAGCAATGACATGCCAGGCCTCAATTTGGCCACTGACCATGAGTGCCAACATCACCAAAGACTGCAACATGGCCAACGAGTTGGTGGCAAACAAAAGACGACGAACATCTAATCGATCGATCAGCACGCCTGCAAAGGGGGTGATGACAAGCATGGGAATTTGCAAGCAAAAGGCCGACAAACCCAGCATCAGGGTCGACTCTGACAAGCGGTACACCAACCAACTGGTGGCGATCAATTGAACCCAATTGCCAATTTGAGATGTACCCTGCCCCACAATGAACAAGCGAAAGTTGCGGTGCTGGAGTGCACGCAGACTGTTCGGCAGTTTCATGGGGTGGCTTTCAAAGCAATAGGGAATGGCAGTTCAAATCATTTTAGTGTCTCAGGAATGGCAAAATGAGTTCCATTCCGAAACCTCACACAAACCTCACAAACTTCACCAACAGGCTTAGCTCCATGATTCAAAGATTTGATGTCGGCACGCGTTTGTCCGAAATGGCCATTCACAACGGCGTGGTCTATTTGGCAGGTCAAATTCCAGAAGATCCCCATCTGGGCATTGAAGGTCAAACCCAACAAGTTTTAGATGCCATCGACAAACTGCTGGCGCGCGCTGGCAGCGATAAAAGTAAATTGTTGATGGTGCAAATTTTCTTGGTCGATTTGCAAGACTTTGAGGGCATGAACAAAGTCTGGGATGCTTGGGTTGTGCCGGGGCATACTCCGCCGCGCGCGACGGTTCAAGCCAACCTGGCCTCTCCCAAATGGCGTTTGGAAGTGGTGGCCACGGCGGCTGTTTAAGCCGCTGATTGCTTCATTTGAGTTTCACTGGGCAAAAACAAAACAATGCATGCGCCCAAAGCCGCCACACACGAGGCGGCTACCATCAGAAGCGTAAAGCCGGAAGCTTTTACAAATGGCCCCAGCATGTAAACAGCCATAGAGCTGATGCCAAACGAAATGGCAATGCGTGTGCCGCTGACTCGGGAACGCATGGTGTCGTCGATGTAACGCACCACCATGGTGTCGCTGAAGGGAATGGCGGCAAAGACCATCACCATGTAGCCAATGGCCGCTGCATACCAAGCCCAGCCTGTCGACTGTGAAGCAATGGCAAAACTCACAATTTGTAAAAACAACACACTGAAAAACAGCGGCTTCACGGGCAGCCAATCTAGCAAGCGACCCACCACCAACTGAGCCAAAGACGCCACGGCATAAATCAGAGCCAACAGCACACCAAGGCGCGATGGATCAGACACCAAACCATCCAAACGCTCGGCCAACAACTGCGTGTTGCCATTGGTGGTGATATTGAAAAGCAAGCTGGTCGTGGTGGAAGTGACCACCATGACGATAAAGGTTCTCCAGGCAAGGTGCTTGGGCAATTGGAGCACGCTCGATTTTTTCATGGCAGGCGCTGTCGATTCACTTGGGGCATACCACGCAAACAAAATGCCACACACGATGGCGACCACGCCTGGCACCAGGAATGCCACTCGCCAACCCTGCCAAGCCACCAAGAAGCCCGTCGACAAGGCCGCCATGGCAATGCCCAAGTTGCCCGCCAAGCCATTCACGCCAATGGTCAGTCCTGGGCGTAGGGACTTTTGCACCAGCATGGGAATTCCAACGGGGTGATAAATGGCTGAAAAAACGCCCAAAACAGTGAGCGCAATGGCCATCTGAATGGGCGTTTGCGTCATGGCCACTGCCATGGCAGACAAGCCCATCCCAAAATAGAACACCAACATCATTTGGCGGCGACCCCACAAATCGCCTAAACGGCCTGCTGGAATGGACCCCAAACCAAACATCACAAAGGCCCCAACGGTGTAAGGCATCATGTCCTCCCAACGTCCCACACCAAACTCCGTGGCAATGGCGCTGACCGCCGTGGCAAAGATCAACAAAAACAAATGATCGAGTGCGTGGCCGATGTTCAATAACAGTGAGGCAATTTTTGGCATGCGGTCTAGATTGAAAAAGTCAAGTGGCATTAAACCCCGATTTTCTGGCACCTCGGTGACCTTCTTTCACAGAAACAAGGGAATATCCTGTGAAAAAAATTTGAAAACTCTCATAGTCTATGGCTTCAATTTTGAATGTGGAGATATCAATGACTTCTTCTCGCTTACCCAATGCAAAACGCCGTCAGGCTTTGAACGGCCTTTCTGCACTTGCAATTTCTTTGGGCTTTTCTGGCATGCTCATGACGGCGCCCGCCGTCATGGCGCAAAGTTTTCCCAACAAGCCCATTCGCTTGGTTTGCCCCTTCCCCCCTGGTGGCGCAGTTGACATTGCATCGCGCGCCATTGCGCAAGAATTGTCGAAAAACCTGGGTCAACCTGTCACTGTTGACAACAAACCCGGCGCCGGCGGCAACATCGGTGGTGCAGAAGTGTCTCGCGCCAACCCCGATGGCTACACCATCTTCATGACCACCAGCGGTATTCAAGCCATCAACCCTGCGCTGTATGCCAAGATGCCTTTCGACCCCAACAAAGACCTGACGCCCGTCACGGCCTTGGTGTCGCTGAACAACGTGTTGGTTTTGCACCCCTCCGTCAAAGCCAACTCTGTGTCTGAAGTTATTGCCATGGCCAAATCTCAGCCAGGCGCCATGAATTACGCGTCCAGCGGTAGCGGCACCAGCATCCACATGTCGGGCGAAATGTTCAAGTCGCTCACCAATGTCAACATCACGCATATTCCCTACAAAGGCAGTGCCCCCGCGGTTAATGATCTGCTGGGCGGCCAGGTCATGATGATGTTTGACAACATTCCTTCCGCCATTCCCCACATCAAATCGGGCAAGCTCAGAGCACTGGCCACCACAGGCGCTAAGCGCGACCCCTTGTTGCCCGATTTACCCACCATGGCAGAGGCCGGTGTGGCAGGTTATGAGTCAGGCGTGTGGTTTGGCTTGTCTGTACCAGCCAACACGCCACGCGAAGTGATCATGAAACTCAACGCTGAGGCCAACAAGGGAACAAAGTCTCCCGAGTTTGTCAAACGCATGACTGATTTAGGCTACATCATCATGGGCACCAGCCCCGAAACCATGGCAGAAATGAACAAGGCCGAAGTACAACGCTGGGGACCCATTGTGAAAGCCTCAGGCGCCAAGGCTGACTGATTCTGTTCATTTGCCACCTGATCGCAAAGGCCCCATGCAATCTGTTTTGAAAATTGTCTTCCACGGCAACAACTCCGCCAATTTTCGAACAGACATCGAGGGGCTTTTGCATCACCCACACCAAATTGTCATGGTCTCCCAAGGCCTCGACCAAGCCGGTGAAAAAGAGCATTTTGAATCTGCCGACGTGGTGGTTGGGGTCAGCTTGAACGCGAGCATGCCCCGTCCTTTGGCCATCAAATTGTTGCAAGCACCTGCTGCTGGGACTGACGGCATCGACCGCGCTTGCTTGCCGGCTCATGCACAGTTGGCCAATTGCTTTGGTCATGAAAATGCCATTTCGGAATATGTCATGGCTGCGCTGCTGGCCCGCCATGTCCCGCTTCTTAAAGCCGATCAAGCACTGCGTCAGGGCGAGTGGCCTTATTTTGCAGGCCGGCCTGGCGCCCTGCGAACCGAGTTAGGTTCTCAAACCATAGGCCTGCTGGGTTTTGGCCACATTGCCAAAACCTTGGCACAGCGCGCTAAAGCCTTTGGCATGCACGTGGTGGTGGCCAACAGAAGCCCTGTGCACAGCGACGATGTCGATCAAAGCTTCAAGTTAAGCGACTTGCATGCATTCATGGCAGCGTGTGATGCCGTGGTGATCACTCTGCCCTTGGCCGACAGCACGCGAAGTTTGGTTGATGCCAATGCCTTGGCTTGCATGCGACCTCACGCACTCATCATCAACGTAGGCCGTGGTGCCGTGATCGATGAAGCCGCCCTGTTTGAATGCTTAAAACACCAACGCATTGGTGGCGCCATCATTGACACTTGGTACCAATACCCCGATTCAGAGCATGCCACGTGCTCACCCTCGCAATTTGACTTTGCCAGTTTACAAAACGTCTTAATGACACCGCACATGTCGGGTTGGACCGAAGGCACGGTGAATCGACGCAAACACAGCATTGCAGACAACATCAACCGATTGAGTGCAGGCCAGCCCTTGCGCAATGTGCTGGCTTAAAGCAAAGCCTAAGCGCTCTGCCGCTGAACGATCTCGAAACCCAAGTCAAGTTGCGGCTGCTCTGGGGTTTCTCCCTGAATCAGTTGCAACAACATGCGCGCAGCGGCCTCCCCCACCTGTGCCCGCGGCGTTCTGACCGTGGTCAAGGGTGGCCACATTTGATCGCTGCCTGTTAAGTCGTTGAAGCCTGCAATGGCCACTTGTGCGGGCACCTTAATGCCCAAACGCATGGCCGCCAACAAGGCACCTTGCGCCAAGTCGTCATTGCAAAAGAAGATGGCATCGACGGCAGGACTTTGCTTGATGATTTGCTCAAACATCAAACCGCCCAAGGCCAACGATGACGCCGCTGGGTTTAGCCACTCCAATGTTGGGTCGTAGAGCTGGCTGTCTTTGAGGGCAATGCGCCAACCCTTTAAGCGTTGCATCACTCGTGGGTCTAGCTGGGCGGCTGCAAACACAATTCGCTTTTTGCCTTGCGCAATGAGATGCCGCGTCATGGCTTCACCCGCATCGGTCTGTCTAAATCCAACACAGTAAGGGCCTGCCATGGTTTCTTGACTGTCCTTGATGACGGCATGCGCTGCTTGAAGCTCATCGGGCAAGTCCATCAAATGCACACACGGTACATTGCTGCGCATCATCAGTTTTTGGGTGGCTGTGCTGTGATCGAGTCCAGTGATTAACATGCCTGCGGGCCGATGATGCAGTTGCTCTCTGAGGAGTTGTTCTTCCTCGTTGGCGTTGTAATGTGTGACGCCCATCAGCGTTTGGAAGCCAGCCGCCCGCAGTGTTCTTTGTGCGGTCTCTAGCAAGTCCACAAACAAGGTGTTGGACAGCAGGGGGATCAAGATGGTCACGTGATCACTGCGCTGCGAGGCCAAAGCGCGCGCGGCCGGATCGGGCACATAACCCAACTTGTCTGACACTTCCAATACTCTGGCAACCAGGTCGGGGTCAACAGCTCGCTCACCCCGCAACGCACGCGATACCGTGCTTGGACTGACACCCGCAGCCATGGCTACATCGTTCAGGGTAATCCGCCCTGTTGAACGATGGTTTTTGGCTCGCGCGGCAGTTGTTTTCAAGGGTTTGTCCTTAGCAAAAATGACATCCATTTCGTTAGGATAGCGCTATCCGAAGAATTTAACCTGAAAATTTCAAGCGCATAAGGCATCGATTTCCCTAATGAAAATTTGAAATTCGGTTTTTCTTTTTTTTTATAGTTTTGGACAGCGCTGTCCTAATTCAAATTTACAAGCCCAACATTCAGACATGCAGCCAGAAGATCTTCCATTGAGAATCGTTGTCATGGGTGTGTCTGGCTCTGGCAAGTCTACGTTGGCACAAAACCTCAGTGAAACCCTTCAATTGCGCATGAAAGACGGTGATGCACTGCACTTGCCCGAAAGCGTGGCCAAGATGAGTGCCGGCATTGCGCTGCAAGATGAAGATCGCTGGCCTTGGCTCGACCGCATTGCGCATTACCTAACCAACGACGAAGCCGAAAACGCACAGGGCGGCATTGTGGCGTGCTCTGCTCTGAAGCGAATTTACCGCGATCGCATTCGGCAGCAGGCTGGTCCGGTGGTGTTTTTGTTTTTAGACGGCCACCCCGATCTGATACGTCAACGCATGCAACAACGCATCGGACATTACATGCAACCCGGCTTGCTAGACAGCCAATTGCAAACCCTGGAAAAACCCAGCACCGACGAATCCGATGTCATCACCTTGTCGATCGATCAACCGGTCGTCCAGATTCTTCAGCAAGCCCTGACAGCTTTAAAAGCCTCGGCACTCAACGCCCTCCCCTGATTTAGAAAACCATAGGATTCTCATGTTCATACGCTGCGCATTTTTTCAAGGCAATGTCAAACCTGGCAAAGAACAAGCCTTCAACGATTACATCCGCAAAGAGCTGGTGCCTTTGTGGACACGCTTTCCTGGTGCACAAGAAGTTCGCGTACTCAGGCAAGTCGAAAGCGATGTGGCAGATCCTCACTTTGGCATGGTGTTGTCTGTGCGCTATCCCACACGCGAATCCATTGAAATTGCATTGGCCTCCGAAGTTCGCTTGAAAAGCCGCGAAGTTTCTAAAGACCTCATCGCCATGTTTGATGGCACCGTGTTCCATACCGTGTTCAGTGCCGACGAATATGCACTGCCCACCGATTGATTTTTTTCACCCACGTTAAAACCACAGGAGACTCAACCATGAAAATTTCTCGCATTCTCGTTGCTTGCTTGATCGCCAGCATGGGCTCGGCCGCTTTTGCTGCCAAGTTCAACCTCAAAATGGGCCACGCGGTAAACACCACCGACGGCCAACACGCAGCCGCCATGAAATTGGCCGAGTTGGTCAAACAACGCACCAACGGTGATGTTGAAATCACCATCTTCCCAGCCAACCAATTGGGCAACGATGCCGCCATGATCAATGGCGTGCGCGGTGGCACGATTGACATCGTGTCTAGCGGTGCTTCTAACTTCAACGGCATTGTGCCCAACACAGCAGCCATGGAGTTGCCCTTTGTATTCCGTAGCGCACAGCACGCTTACACAGTGCTTGACGGCGCTGTGGGCACGGGCGTGTTAAACGAGTTGGCACCCCACGGCATGAAGGGCTTGGCCTACTGGGAAAACGGCTGGCGCGCATTCACCAACAACAAGCGCCCTGTTAACAAGCCTGAAGACTTGAAGGGCTTGAAGATTCGCTCTACACCCAACCCTTATCACATTCAAGCTTTCAAACTGTTGGGCATGAACCCATCGCCAATGCCTATCGCCGAGCTGTACACCGCTTTGGAAACTGGCACCTTTGATGCGCAAGAGCACCCCATCAACGTCACTTGGTCTTCTAAGTTTTATGAAGTTCAAAAGCACTTGACCGTGAGTAACCACGTTTACTCACCTTTGGTGGTGGCCATGAACAAAGGCAAGTTTGATTCACTGCCTGCCAACTACCAAACCATTGTGGTGGAAGCTGCGCGTGAAGCTGCCAAGTACCAACGTGGTTTGAACGCTTCCAATGCTGGCAAAGTTATAGCTGACCTGAAGAAGTCTGGCATGCAAGTGATCGAGAATGTCGACATGGCACCTTTCCAGAAAATTGTGTCTGCCGAAATTGCCAAGACATTTGGTGAAAAGAACGGTCCTGCTTTGTTGCAAGCCATCGAAAACACCAAGTAATCTGTGCTCCCAAAGCCCTCTTCTGACGAAGAGGGCTTTTTAATGTGTGTGTCCTATGAAAAAAATCAACGACTTGTTTTTTCGCTTGGCTGAGTTCACTTTGGTGATCATGTTGTCTGCCATGGTCATCATGGTTTTTGGCAATGTTGTTTTGCGATATGGCTTTAACGACGGCATCATCAGCTCGGAAGAGTTGTCAAGATTCTTGTTCATTTGGATCACATTTTTGGGCGCCATTGTCACCATGCGTGACAACGCGCATCTTGGACTTGACTCTGTGGTTCGCAAGCTCAACCTCACAGGCAAAAAAATTGCATTCGGTATTTCCAACCTACTCATGTTGGGTTGCTGTGTGCTAATGTTTTATGGCACCCTAAAACAACACGGTATCAACGCCACCACGCGCTCTGGCGTCACAGAACTGCCCATGAGCTGGGTGTACGGCGTAGGCTATGTCACCAGCGTTGCCATGGGCCTGATGATCATTGGCAAATTGGTGCGCTTGGCCAAAGGCGAATTCAACGAGGCCGACCTGATTCAGGTGACTGACTCTGAAGAAGACGCCAAACCTCACATGCAAGAGGCCGCCAAATGACCGTCTTCATTTTCATTGCTTCGTTGTTGGGTGCCATGGCCTTGGGTATGCCCTTGGCTTTTTCACTGATTGTCTCGGGTGTGGCCCTCATGCTGCACCTCGACAACTTTGACACGCAAATCGTGTCTCAAAATTTAATCAATGGTGCTGACAATTTTCCATTGATGGCGGTGCCTTTCTTCATGTTGGCGGGTGAGCTCATGAATGCTGGCGGCATGAGCCGCCGGATTGTTAACTCAGCATTGGTTTGGGTGGGCCACTTCCGTGGCGGCTTGGGTTATGTGGCCGTGTTTGCAGCCCTTATCATGGCCAGCCTGTCTGGCTCTGCGGTAGCCGACACCGCTGCATTGGCTGCCGTTCTGATGCCCATGATGCGCGAAGCAGGGTACCGCATGGACCGCTCTGCCGGCCTGATTGCCGCTGGCGGCATTATTGCGCCTGTTATACCGCCCTCCATTGGCTTTATTTTGTTTGGCGTCATTGGTGGCGTGTCCATTTCCAAACTCTTCATGGCAGGTATTTTCCCAGGCATCTTGATGGGCGTTGCTTTGCTCATCACATGGTGGATTGTGGCGCGCAAAGACAATGTCAAAGTTTCACCGCGCGTTCCCATGAAAGAAAAGATACGTGTCACGGTCGATGCTTTCTGGTGCTACCTCTTGGCATTCACCATCATTGGTGGCATGAAAATGGGCGTGTTCACGCCTACCGAAGCGGCGGTGGTCGCCGTGGTTTATGCGCTGGTCATTGGTCTCTTTGTGTACCGTGAAATCAAGTTCAAAGATCTGTACCGCATCATTTTGGCTGCAGCCAAAATTTCCTCTGTGGTCATGTTCTTGGTGGCCGCGGCCTTGGTCTCAGCTTGGCTCATCACCATCGCCAACATCCCAGCCCAAGTGGTTGAGATGATGCGCCCCTTCATCGACAACCCCATGCTATTGATGGTCATGCTGATGCTTCTGGTATTGGTGGTGGGGACAGCCCTTGACTTTGCACCCACGGTTTTGATTTTGACCCCTGTGCTCATGCCCTTGGTTCGAGAAGCTGGCATCAACCCCGTCTACTTTGGTGTCTTGTTCATCATCAACAATGCCATTGGATTGCTCACACCCCCTGTGGGCACAGTGCTCAATGTGGTGTGCGGTGTGGGGCGCATTCCCATGCACGACGTCATTCGAGGCGTCATGCCTTTCTTGATCTCTCAAGTGGTGGTCATGGGCTTCCTGATCGCATTCCCAGTCTTGGTATTGGGCCCCCTTAAATGGCTTTCTAGTTAAATTTTTATGACAGTACTTCAATCATTTCAACTGAACGGCAAACTTGCGCTCATCACGGGCTCGTCTGCTGGCATTGGCTTTGCTTTGGCCCGTGCACTGGGCGAGGCAGGCGCACATGTCATCCTTAACGGGCGCAATGCCGAAAAAGTTGCAGCCGCTGCTGCCACACTTCAGGCTGAAGGCTTGAAGGTCAGCCAATCTGTCTTCGATGTCACCCACTCGCAAGATGTCACAGCAGCTGTTCAAAAAATTGAAACTGAAATTGGCGCCATTGAAATTTTGATCAACAACGCTGGCATGCAGATCCGCGGTCCCTTGCATGAATACAAGGACGAAGACTGGCACACCCTCATGCGCACCAACCTCGACAGTGTTTACTACGTTGGCAAGACCGTGGCGCAAAAAATGATTCCACGTGGCCGCGGCAAGATCATCAACATCTGCTCCGTGCAAAGTGAACTGGGCCGCCCTGGCATTGCGCCCTATACCGCAAGCAAAGGCGCGGTCAAAATGTTCACCAAAGGCATGGCCATCGATTGGGGGCAATTTGGCATTCAAGTCAACGGCATTGGCCCTGGCTACTTCAAAACCGAACTCAATCAAAAGTTGGTTGACGACCCTCAGTTCTCGTCTTGGTTGGTAGGACGCACACCTAGCCGTCGCTGGGGCGATGTTGAGGATTTAGGCGGCGCGGCGGTCTTTTTGGCCAGCGATGCGTCCAAGTTTGTCAATGGCCACATCCTGTACGTGGATGGCGGCGTCACGGCTACACTCTAAGCATTGCAACGAATTTTTCCTAGAAGGTTCACTCATGCGCGCTCTCATCTGTCACGCTGCCAAAGATTTAAGAATAGAAACCACTGAATTGCCAGCCATGGGGCCGGACCAAGTTCGTGTCAAAGTTGCCTTTGGCGGCATTTGTGGCTCGGATTTGCATTACTACCAACACGGTGGTTTTGGCACGGTTCGCATCAAGCAGCCGATGGCCTTGGGGCACGAAATTTCGGGTGTGGTCGATGGCTTGGGTGCCAATGTCAAACACTTGGCGGTGGGCCAGCGCATTGCCATTTCACCTTCACGCCCTTGCGGCTCATGCCGCTTTTGCCAACTAGGCCAGCAAAACCATTGCTTGAACATGCGTTTCTTTGGCAGTGCCATGCCTTTCCCGCACATTCAAGGCGCTTTTGCCGAACAACTCATCATTGAGGGCTACCAGGCTCACCCCATTGGTGCGCACCTGAGCCTCTCAGAAGCGGCCCTGGCCGAACCTTTGTCTGTAGGCTTACACGCCATCCAACGTGCTGGCGGTGTGTTGGGCAAGAACGTATTTGTGACGGGTTGCGGCCCTATTGGCTCTTTGCTAATTGGTGCTTTGCGACGCGCGGGGGCCGCCCGCATTGTGGCCGCCGACATTGCCGACCTGCCCCTTCAATGTGCCAAAGAAATGGGCGCAGACGAAACCATCAACCTCAAAACTCAGCCAGCCTTACTCGACAAATACAAAATCGACAAAGGCCAGTTTGAAGCGGTCTTTGAAGCGTCTGGCAGCGAGCCCGCTTTGCGTGCTGGCTTAGATGTCATCATGCCCCGTGGTATCTTGGTTTCAGTGGGCATGGGCGGCGACATGAGCATTCCCATGACCCAACTTGTGGCCAAGGAAGTCGATCTTCGCGGAACATTCCGTTTCCACCCAGAATTTGCCAATGCGGTGCAATTTCTTAACTCAGGCTTGATCAATGGCAAGCCGGTCATCACGGGCGTGTTGCCCATGGACAAAGCCATCGACGCATTTGAACTGGCTTGCGACAAGTCGAAGTCCCTCAAAGTTCAAATTGACTTTGAAGCTGCTTGATGAAAAGTCAAGTTGACCATCTGGTCGTTGCAGCCCATAGCCTGCAACAAGGTGTCGAATGGTGTGAGTCTGTTTTGGGCATCACGCCTGCAGCGGGTGGCGAACACGAAAAATACGGCACCCACAACCGACTCTTCAAAATTGCCACACCCGGTTTTCCGGTGGCCTATTTCGAGATCATTGCAATCAACCCTGAGGCTGTGATTGAAAAAAAACCACCGCCCACCCGCTGGTTTGACCTGGACAACAAAGACCTACAGGCCGAGTTAAAAAAATCGCCTCGTCTCATTCACTTTGTGGTCAACACCGACAACATCCAAGATGCACGGCATGCGTGGAAGGCCCAAGGCATCGATCGTGGCCCCATCATCCATGCCAGTCGCAAAACACCCAAGGGCTTGTTGCAATGGCAAATCACAGTGCGACAAGATGGTGACAGGCTGTTCAACGGCACGCTGCCCACCCTCATTCAATGGGGCAAGCCTGAAGCCGCCGACCCCATGCAGTTGCACCCTCGAAATCATTTGCCTCGCTCTAAGATTTCACTCAAAAGTTTGTCGGTCGCGCATCCCAGCGCAAGCAAGTTGCAATTGGCCTACGACGCCATCCACCTCAAAGACATCGCCATCACTGAAGGCCCTGCCAACATCACGGCTGTGTTGCAAACGCCCAAGGGTTTGGTCACTTTAGAAAGTCTCGGAGTTTAATCATGAACGCCGCGACTCAGAATGCATACAAAAAAGACAACCCCCTCCCCCTCGATGTCTTAATTGTGGGTGCAGGTTTGTCGGGCATTGGGGCTGCCAAGCATTTGCAAATGCATTGCCCCAAAACCAGTTGGTGTATTTTGGAATCGCGAGATGCCATTGGTGGCACCTGGGATTTGTTTCGCTATCCCGGCATTCGTTCCGACTCCGACATGTACACCTTGGGTTATGCCTTCAAGCCTTGGCTCGATGCCAAATCCATTGCCGATGGCAGCACCATTCGCCAATACATTGAAGAAACAGCCCGCGAAAACGGCATCACACAACACATTCGCCATGGACACGCTGTGACGCATGCCTCTTGGTCTAGCTCAGAGGCTTGTTGGACCGTGACCGCCACGCAGCGCGGCACCACAGAACCCGTCATTCTCAAAACACGATTTTTGTATCTGTGCTGTGGCTATTACAGCTACAAGTCTGGGCATCAGCCTGACTTTCCGGGCCAAGCACAATTTAAAGGCCAATGGGTTCATCCTCAATTTTGGCCAGCCAACTTAGACTACGCGCAAAAAAATGTGGTGGTCATTGGCAGTGGCGCAACGGCTGTCACCATCGTGCCCGAGATGGCTAAATCAGCAGCCCACGTCACCATGCTGCAGCGCTCCCCCACCTATGTCATTTCTCGCCCCGGCCAAGATGGCGTGTCTTTGTGGCTGCAGAAGTACCTGCCCATGAAACTGGCTTACCAACTGACGCGCACCAAAAATGTTGTGATGGGCATGCTCACCTATCAACTGGCTCGCAGAAAACCAGAGTTCGTCAAAAAGTACCTGGTGAAACTGGCTGCGGTGCAATTGCGTTCAGACCAATTGGCGCAGAATTTTTCACCTAACTACAAGCCCTGGGATCAACGCTTGTGCTTGGTGCCCGACGGTGATTTGTTTCGTCAAATACGTCATGGCAAAGCCAGCGTGGTCACCGACACCATACAAAGCATTGAAGCCGATGGCATTGTTTTAAACAGTGGCCAAAAGCTACAGGCCGACATCATTGTGTCCGCCACTGGCCTCACCCTCAACATGTTAGGCGACATTCACATTGAAGTCGATGGCAAGCGTTTTGAAGCCTCACAAGCCATGGCCTATCGCGGCATGTGGTTGTCTGATCTGCCCAATGCCGTCATGACCTTTGGCTATACCAATGCATCCTGGACCTTGAAAGCCGACCTGACGGCGGTGTACACCTGCCGGTTGATCAACTACATGCGCAAGCATGGCTATCAAAAAGCCGTCCCGGTTCGCGACCCGTCTGTTGAAACACAAAACTATCTGTCATTCACTTCGGGTTACATTCAGCGCGCCAATCAAATTTTGCCGAAGCAAGGCGCGCGTGCGCCTTGGCAAGTGAATCAAAATTATCTAAAAGATATCCTGTTGATTAAATATGGCCGCCTCAACGATGGCGTCATGCAATTCAGCTAATTTGCGACTAAGGACTTTTCAATGCTAGCCCTGTGGATTTTGTTTTTGGTATTCATGAGTACGCTTGGACTGGTGCTGTTCTCCAGCTTTTCCAACAAAAAAGCTGAACAATACCTACCGTCAGTGGGTCAGTTTGCGCAGCTGGGCAACACCCGCCTTCACTACCTGGATCAAGGCAGTGGGCCTACAGTTGTTTTGATTCATGGCTTGGCGGGCAACCTGCACAATTTTGCGTACGGTGTTGCCAAGCCTTTGTCGCAACACTTTCGCGTGCTGACGGTAGACCGACCAGGCTGTGGTTATTCCACGCGAGAGAATGGTGCGGACGCCAGCCTCGAAGCTCAAGCCGACACCATCGTGAGTTTGCTAGATCATTTGAACATTGAATCGGCTGTGCTAGTGGGTCACTCTTTAGGCGGCGCCATTTCATTGGCGGCTGCTCAAAGACACCCTAACAAGGTCAAAGCATTGGCATTGATTGCACCTTTGACCCACGCGCCAGACAAACCATCGCCTGTGTTTAAAGCACTCGACATTCAGTCTGCTTCCGTTCGACAATTGGTGGCTTGGACCGTGGCTGTACCTGGCTCTTTGTTCAAAATTTCAAAGACCTTAAAAGTCATCTTTGGCCCCGAAAAAGCACCTGCCGACTTTGCCATTCGGGGTGGCGGTATTTTGTCGCTCAAACCTCAAACCTTCATCACCGCCTCCTCTGATTTGCAGAACGTGCGGTGGAGCATGCCCGACATTGAAGCGGCCTATGCCTCTATGACCACACCGGTCAGTGTGTTGTATGGCCGCGAAGACCGCATCTTGAGCAGCAAACTCAATGGCGAAGAGTTACCCCAGCGCATTCGTGGCGCGCAAGTGACATTGGTCAGTGGCGGTCACATGTTGCCTGTCACGCAAGCCGAGCTCACCACGAAATTCATTCAAGACGTTGCCGGAAAAGCCACAGGCTTGGCATCTTGATGCCAGACCTTGTACCTGTGCATCACCGTTGAATAAGCCTCAGAGTTTTCAAAATTCTCTAGCCATGCTTTGAGGGCAGGCCAATTTTGCGCATCAAACCAATCGCGATCAGTTCTGGCGTATTGGCGAACAAAGGGTGCAATGGCAGCATCCACCCAAGTGAATGCTGAGCCCATCAAATGGGGTGCGTGCTTTAGGCGTTCGTTGAGTTGCATCAAGTAAACCGCGCCGGCCTCTCGGTGCTCAAGACCTGACGGCAAATCGTAACGATTGGGGTATTTGTAGCGGTCTAAATTGCGTTTGAATGCTTCATCGCACTCGCTCACCAAGGCTAGTGCCTCTTCATCGAAGGGGGTGTTGCGGGTCGACCAATTTTGAGGATCGCTCTGATTCAATGCCCAATGCATGATGTCCAAACTTTGATCGATCACCTGGTCCTTCAAAACCAAGACAGGCACTGTGCCTTTGGGTGATGCGGCCAGCATGCCTTCTGGCTTTTGCGAGAGTGCTATTTCACGCATCTCACAGCGAATGCCACTGACCAGCAGCGCCATGCGCGCACGCATCGCATAAGGGCATCTGCGGAATGAATACAAGATCGGTGCGTCGGTGGGCAGCAACTCAGCCAAGCGCTCTTGGCGCTGTGGCGTTCCAATATGATTGATCTGCCTTTCTTTGGCAATTTCCCATTGCTTTTGACGCTCACGTGCACTGTTCTTTTGCGTCTCAGTGGTGTGGGCGTGGCATCTTGGGCAACTCACACCCAACTCAAACAACGGCGACTGCTTGGCATCCGCGGGCAAGGGCTCGCGGCAGGCACGGCACAATTCATGAGGGCCAGGAACCAAACCATGCCCAACCGACACGCGTTCGTCAAAAACGAAGCACTCACCTTCCCAGAGGCTTTTTTCTGGCGGCACCACTTCTAGATACTTCAAGATACCGCCTTGTAAATGGTAGACATCCTCAAAGCCGTGTTCCAACATGAGCGAGGTTGATTTTTCGCATCGAATACCGCCCGTACAAAACATGGCCACTCTGGGTTTCTTACCCTCTTTTTCGGCCAACTCTTGGGCGTCTTTCACCCATTGGGTGAGTTGAGAGAAACTTTGGATGTCAGGGTCCACCGCACCTTTAAAAGTGCCAATTTCCACTTCGTAATCGTTGCGTGTATCAATCACCACCACATCGGGTGAGGTGATCAAAGCATTCCAGTCTTCTGGCTTGACGTACTGCCCCACACGCTTGGTGGGACTCAAGCCTTCCACGCCCATGGTCACAATTTCTTTTTTCAAGCGCACCTTCATCCGATGAAAGGGTGCCTTTTGCGCAAAAGACTCCTTGTGCTCCAAATCGGCCAAACGCGGATCAGATCGCAAATAGGCCAGCACCGCATGAACGTCGGCAGGGGCCCCAGCGATGGTGCTGTTGATGCCCTCCTCGGCCAACAAAATCAAACCCTTCACATTGTGAGCCTCACAGAACGCCAAAAGAGGCGCGCGCTTGCTGGCAAAGTCGGGCAGTGCCACAAACTTGTAAAAGGCGGCTGTCAGGTAAACAGAGGGTAAAACTTCGGTCGTCATAGGCGTATTTTGCACGCAGTCCGACAGGCGACTGACGGCTGGGTGTCTGAAGGCACAAAATGCATGAATGGTAATTTATCTATGGCACAAGGAAACCTGACATGCATCAATGGAAGCGTCATTTCATGACCCAACGCGGATGGCAACATCGGGTGGTGCTTTGCTTGGCCTTGTGGGTGGCCAGTTCTGGTGCCCATGGTCAATCAACTTATGTTGACATCACCCAAAAATCAGCCCCTGTTGCAGCAACCACGGCCCATCCCCTTGCCACTGAAGCAGCACTCAAAATGCTCCAACAAGGCGGCTCTGCCGCCGATGCCGCCATCGCCGCACAACTCATGTTGGGCTTGGTGGAATCTCAATCGTCGGGCTTGGGCGGGGGTAGTTTTTTGATGCACTGGGATGCCCGTCAAAAATCACTCACCAGCTTTGACGGCTTGGCGGCCGCGCCTCAAAAAGTCACGGCCTCTTTAACCACCGATGTCGATGGCAGCCGTCTGCCTTATGCCGCCATGGGCCGCGGTGGGCGCAGTGCAGGCGTGCCAGGCACCCTGCCCTTGTTGGCTCAAGTTCATGCCAAGTTTGGCAAACTGCCATGGCACGTTTTGTTCGCGCCGGCCATCGATGCCGCTGCCAATGGCTTTCCCTTGCCGGCCTATATGCATCAAATTTTGTCGGCGCCTACAGCCGCGCAAGATCACCCTGAACTGCTTGCTTTGTATTTTGACGAGACGCAAAAAGTTAGGCCAGTAGGCAGCAAAATTGTGAATCCTGTCTACGCACAAACCTTGAGAAAAATAGCAGTACAAGGCCCTTCTGCCATTTGGACGGAGGGCGCAGGGGCAGAGTTTGTGGCCGCCACCCAGAGGGGGTTCAGGCCCTCCCTGATGACAGAGGATGATTTAAAGAACTACAAAGTTGAACAACGCCAGCCACTGTGCGCGCCTTACCTGCAATACAAAGTGTGTGTCATGGCGCCGCCTTCTTTTGGCGGCGTGGTGGTGCTTCAAGTCTTGCAAATTCTTGAAGCCAAGTGGGGCAACCGAGTCGATTTCAGTCAGCCCGATTTTGCGCACACATTTGCTGAAGCCGGCAAACTAGCCCAAGTCGATCGTCATCAATATGTGGCCGACCCCGCGTTTTTCAAAGTGCCCGCCGAAGCATTGGTCAAAGCCGACTACTTAAAACAACGTGCTGCGTTGATTCAAAATCAAACCCTGCCTAGCTACAAAGCAGGTCAACCTCTCACGCTGAGCGCCCAACCCTCCCCCCTCGAGACGGCACAAGTGACTGTTGCACCCAGCTCAGATGCCACCACCCAATTGGCCGTGGTGGATGCAGAAGGCAATGCGGTCACCATGACCACCACCAACAACTTGAATTTTGGTTCACGCATTTTGGTGCAAGGCTATATTTTGAACAACGCCATGACCAACTTCACAACCTCGCCCAAGCCTGGTGAAATTGCGCCCAACAAAATGGAACCCGGTAAACGCCCTGTCACCTCCATGGCCCCCACCATGGTGTTTGATGAAAAAGGCGAACTGATGACGCTGGGCGGCTCTGCAGGCGGCGGTCAAATTGTGGACTACGTCTCGGCCAATTTGATGCGCATGTTGGCCAATCAAATGACCCCTTATCAAGCCTTGTCGCAGGGCCACATTTCAACAGCAGTGGCTGACCGCGTGCAGCTTGAAAAATCCAGCACAGCAGCTCAATTGGAAGAAGCGCTCAAAACCAAAGGGCAAAAAGTAGAAGTGATCAATATGAACAGCGGCATGGGGTTCCTCAAACGAACCGACACCGGTTGGACAGGTGCGGCCGACCCAAGGCGCGACGGTGCTGCTTGGGGCTTCAGCCCCAAACCTTAGGAAACAAAGGGTCAGACATTTCAGCACCGTTCGGCAAGCGTGCCGCTAAATTGTCGAAAGGTGGCGATGTGCGCCAATGCCTGACCGCATGACGCGCATCGTCCCCTAAGTAACGTGCCGAGAAAACTCTACGTCTGGCCTGTGGCCCCACACCACTAGAAGCATGCAAAGCCAGCATTTGGAACGCAACACAATCGCCTGGTTCTAAAGCCCAGGCCAATTGCGGATAGTTTTCTGGTTGGTCATCAATGGGCGGCAGCTCGGCCAAACTGCCCTCAGGAAACCACTTGGCCTGTTGGTCTCTAAAAGTTCTTGGCATGTACCAAGTCCCCAGATGCGACTTGGCCACAAAGCGCAAAGTACTCTCTTGCGACACGGGATCGACAGGAATCCAGAAGCTCACGTTTTGCCGGCCACTCACGTTGTAATAGGGTTGGTCTTGGTGCCAGGGTGTCGGTTGTTTAGTTCCAGGTTCTTTGACCAACAGGTGATCGTGATACACGCGCACCGATGCCGATTGCATCAATTGAGCAGCCACATGGGGCAAAGACGATTCACACAAGATGTGCTGATAGTCTGGGTTGCTCTGCCAGGTACAAAAATCTTCGACAAAACGGCCAGGATCATCTTGCTGGCTGGCCACTTGCGCCAAAGGGCTGAGGTGCGACAAATTGTGCTCGATGCCTTTTTCAAGGCGCTTCAATTCATCTGCATTGAGCACGCCTCGAATCACAACAGCCCCTAAAGCTTCGTAACTTTGAACGAGATCTTGAGCAATGGGAAATGTGCGTGCCATGGCGGTGTCAAAGTTGCTTCAGGAGTTGTGCTGTTTCATACAAAGGCAATCCCATGATGCCAGTGTAAGAACCCTTAATTTGAGAAATATAGGCGGCTGCTGCGCCTTGTACGCCGTAAGCACCCGCCTTTCCCATAGGCTCGCCTGTGGCAATGTAGTTCTTCATTTCAGCCAGGGACATTGGGGAAAAAGTCACTTGCGAGATGGACACCGCTGACACTCTTTTGCGTCCTGACGCCAAGGCCACAGCGGTCAACACACGATGCGTTTGGCCAGAAAGCATTTTTAAGATACGCAACGCATCAGCCGCATTTTCTGGTTTGCCCAAAATGCTGCGCCCCAAGGCCACCGTTGTGTCGGCACACAGCACTGGGGCATTTGGCAAACCACGTTGTTTCATGCGTTGAACAGCGGCTTCCAATTTGAGTTGCGTCACACGTTTCACATAAGTCAAAGGGGCTTCGTTTGGCAGCACCACTTCAAGCGATTCAGCATCTTCCTCGGGTGTTGCCAACAACAACTCATACTGCACCCCAATTTGTTCCAGCAGTTGTCTGCGTCTGGGGCTTTGCGAAGCCAAATACACAAAGTTTTTCATAGCAGGTCACTCGCGGTGATAAGGGTGGTTCGCGTTGATCGACCAGGCTCTGTACAACTGCTCAATGAGCAAGACACGCGCCATGGCGTGCGGCAAGGTGAGGTCTGACAAGCGAATGCGTTCGTGTGCGGCATCCCTGAACGCGGGCTCTAAACCATCTGGGCCGCCAATGATGAGGGCGACATCGTCACCGCCCAATTGCCAATCTTTAAGGCGCTGGGCCAGTGCCGTTGTGCGCAAAGCAGTACCGCGTTCATCCAGCACCACAATGCGCGTGCCCCGAGGAATGACAGCCTCAATGCGCTGACGCTCGGCTGCTACCAATGTTTCGTAGGTTTTAGAACCACGTGGCTCGGTTTTAACCGCCTTCAACTCAACTTTGAGTTCGGGAGGGAAACGTTTGGCGTAGTCGTCCCAGGCTGTTTGCGCCCAGTCGGGGACTCGCTGCCCCACTGCCACAATCAGCAGCTTCATGAAGCTTAGGCTTTCGGCTTGGCCTTAGTGACAGGCTTATTTGCAGACTTTGTTGCTGGCTTGCTGGCCGACTTAGCGGCTGGTTTGGCGCTAGAACGTGGTGCTGATTTAGTAGCCGGTTTTGCGGCAGGTTTTGCGGCTGATTTGCTCGCAGGCTTGGTCGATTTAGCCGCTGATTTCGCACCCACTGTTTTGGCTGCAGCTGTTTTTGTCGCTGGCTTACGAGTGGGTTTCAAAGCCTCAGAGCCCATGGGGCCCACGGGGACTGAATCACGACGTGTAGGCGTACGACCCGCACTGACGTTTGCTTTTTTCTTGGCCACGGGTTTGCGAGCTGGTTCTGCTGGCTTGGGTGCACCCAGTTTCAAGCGAACGGGCTTGTCGCCCCAAATTTCTTCAAGGTTGTAATAAGAGCGAATGGTGGGTTGCATGATGTGTGCAACGGCGCTGCCGCAATCCACAATGATCCACTCGCCATTGTCTTCACCTTCAATGCGGGGCTTTGGATAACCGGCTTCACGCACTTTGTCGCGAACACTGGCGGCCAGGGCCTTGGTTTGACGATTAGAAGTACCAGAGGCAATGATGACGCGCTCAAACAGTGCAGACATTTCTTCAGTGTCGAACACCACAATTTCTTGTGCTTTCACATCTTCCAGGGCGTCCACAATTGCGCGTTGGAGTTTTTGGGTGTCTTTTTTGGCAGAAGTGTCGGTCATCGTGAAGGCTGGTAAAGGTGATGGCGTTGAATATACAGCGCAACGGTCTTGGGAACCAGTGCGTCAATGGGTTGGCCCTGTGCTACCCGCGCTCGAACTTCGGTTGCACTGTGAGGCAATTGAGGTAATTTCAAGGCTTGTGTAGGGATGTTATGGCTAGGAACGACAGAAACTGGCGGCTTAATGGCATCAGACATATCTCGTTCAGCGACGCAAATTATAGCCCGCTCAGCGATTTCCTTGATTTCGCGCCATGTTGCCAAGGCTTTGCCCTGATCTTCCCCTACAAATAAGAAAAATTGAGCACCGGGAAATTGCAAATCAAGGCTTCGAAGGGTGTCGATGGTGTAACTTGGTCCTTGACGTTGCAATTCCACCTCATTGACTGTCACGCCAGCCAAATGGCCAAAAGCCAAGCGTGCCATTTGTGCACGATGCGTGGCGCTGCTTAAAGCTCGAGGTTTGTGCCATGCATCCCCAGTTGGAACGATGTGCAAGTGGTCCAGCTGAAATTGCACCAAGGCCGCTTCTGCCATGGCCACATGGGCATTGTGGGGCGGATCGAAAGCCCCACCCAAGATGCCAATGCGCTGTTGTGTCAAACCCAATCCCTTGGTACTAAAAAGTGCTTGGTCAATAAGGCTTCAGCAGAATCAGGGGCATCCACGCGGTTGTAGGACCAACTGACCAAGGCTGGCATGGACAACAAAATGGACTCGGTGCGACCGCCAGATTGCAATCCAAAATGAGTTCCCCGATCCCAGACCAAATTGAATTCAACATACCGCCCTCGGCGATACAACTGAAAGTCTCTTTCGCGTTCGCCATACGGCGTGTCTTTGCGACGCATCACCAGCGGCATATACGCTTTGAGCAAACCGTTGCCAACGTCTTGCATCATGGCAAAACCTTTGTCAAAACCCAACTCGGAAAAGTCGTCGTAAAAAATACCACCGACGCCGCGAGCTTCATTGCGGTGTTTTAAATAGAAATACTCGTCGCACCATTTTTTAAAGCGTGGATGCAATTCAGCGCCATAGGGCGAGACGGCATCTTTGCATATTTGGTGAAAATGCACAGCATCTTCTTCAAAGCCATAGTAAGGCGTTAAATCCATGCCACCCCCGAACCAAGCCACAGGGTCTTTGCCCTCAGGTTTAGCCACAATCATTCGCACATTCATGTGCACTGTGGGGACATAAGGATTGCGGGGATGAAAAACCAAGGACACACCCATGGCTTCAAAAGGTGCACCCGATAATTCGGGACGATGCTGCGTCGCCGATGGTGGCAACTTGGGGCCACTCACATGCGAGAAGCCACAGCCAGCTCTTTCAAAGACAGGACCACCTTCTAAAATTTGCGTGATGCCATCACCTTGAAGCATTTCGCCTTCAGGCTTGCGCCAAGGGTCGACCACAAAATCGGTGCCATCCAAAGCATGCAGAGTTTGGGTGATGTTGGCTTGCAACTGAATCAAATAGTCGCGAACTGTCTGGGCCTGTTGCAGGTTCATGCGTAGACTTTCTCTTCATGCCTAGGGCATGGTTTATTTTTGTACATCTCTGGCTGGCAAGGGCTTAATGGGGGCTGCATTGTCAATGTGAAAGCCTTCAACACCCTCGTACATTTTCTGCAAATAGGCATAGTCAACATCGACATTGCCAGTGAGTTTGACAAAGCATTCAAACTTCAACACTTTTTGTCCGTAATCGAAGCGCACGATGGCCAAGGGCAATTGAGTGGCCATGGCCAATTGGTAGAAGCCACTGCGCCATCCGTCGGTTCGCTTTCGTGTGCCTTCTGGCGAGAGTCCTAACCATAAAAATGTGCCCGCCCGCTGATGTTCTGCAAAAACTTCGGTCATGGCACCCACAACGCCGCGAGGAGAGGATCGGTCAATGGGCACGCCGCCAATCCACTTCAGCCAACGTCCAAACAAGGGCACTTTGACCAAAGAGTCTTTGCACCAAAAATGCACTGGCAAGCCCATGGTCCACTTGCACAGCATGGCCGTTAGAAAATCCCAATTGCTGGTGTGTGGATAAACAATGGCGATCCCTTGCAAGCCAGGCAAGCCCTGAAAATCGACTTTCCAACCAATCAGTTTTAACAACACAGCGGCCCAAGCGTGGCCTTTGAATTGAATCGGATAAGGACCAGGAATTACCTCCGGTTGCGGCGGTGTCGGAGACTGCACTTGAGTTTGGATTTGGGGCGTTAAATCACTCACGATTTGATGGCCCTGTAACCGATGTCCTTTCGGAACTGTTGACCATCGAAGTGAATGCCCTTGGCCACTTCGTAGGCTTTTTGCTGCGCTTGCTTGACTGAATCGGCCAGCACCGTGACGCACAAAACACGACCGCCAGAGGTCACGGTTTGACCGTTGACTGCAGTTGTGCCCGCATGAAACACCATGGCGTCGAGTTCGTCTTTGGGCAGACCGGTGATGACATCACCCTTGCGAGGGTTCATGGGGTAGCCTGCGGCAGCCATGACAACGCCCAAAGCAGGACGTCGGTCCCACTCCAACTCCAATGTATCAAGCTTGCCGCTGGTGGCCGCCAACATCACTTCCACCAGATCGGTTTTCAAGCGCATCATGATGGGTTGAGTTTCTGGATCGCCCATTCGGCAATTGAACTCCAATGTTTTGGGCATGCCCTGCGCATCAATCATCAAGCCAGCATACAAAAACCCTGTGTAGGGAATGCCGTCTTTTTCCATGCCCTTGATGGTGGGCATGATGACCTCGCGCATGGCACGCGCGTGAACTTGCGCCGTAACCACTGGGGCTGGCGAGTAGGCACCCATGCCACCGGTGTTGGGGCCTTCATCGTGATCTAGCAAACGTTTGTGGTCTTGACTGGTGGCCAAGGCCACCACATTTTGGCCATCGCACAACACGATGAAGCTGGCTTCTTCACCTTGCAAGAATTCTTCAATGACCACGCGCGGCACGGCAGCGCCATCTGCGCCTGCGTTGTGCACCACGCCCAGTTGGTTGTCGAGCAACATAAAGTCAATGGCTTCGTGGGCTTCAGACGCATTCATGGCCACGACCACGCCCTTGCCTGCCGCCAAGCCATCGGCTTTGACCACAATGGGTGCGCCCATTTTGTCAATGTAGGCGTGGGCTTGAACTGGGTCGGTGAAGGTTTCGTAAATGGCAGTTGGAATGCCATGGCGTTGCATGAAGGCTTTGGAAAATGCTTTAGAGCTTTCAAGTTGCGCAGCGGCTTGTGTCGGGCCAAAAATTCGCATGCCGTGCGCGCGAAACTCGTCGACCACACCTGCTGCCAAAGGGGCTTCGGGACCTACCACCGTCAGTTCAATTTTCTCTTGCTGCGCCCACTCCCGCAACGCCTTGACATCGGTGATAGGAACATGGACCAAGTTGGGGTCGCGAGCTGTACCGCCATTTCCTGGGGCTACATAAACTTTTTGAATGCGCTCTGATTGCGACAACTTCCAGGCCAGGGCGTGTTCTCGACCGCCACCGCCAATTACCAATACTTTCATCGCTCAAACCTTATTCAGAAATGGTTGCGTTGTGGAAAACGTTTTGCACATCGTCCAGATCTTCCAAGATATCCAAGAGTTTTTGCATTTTGGCAGCATCGTCGCCCACCATGTCTACAGTGTTCTCCGCACGCATCGTCACTTCGGCCATCTCGGCATTGAGGCCTGCTGCTTCTAACGCATTTTTAACCATTTCAAAATCTGCGGGTGACGTTAACACCTCAATGGCGCCTTCATCGTCTGTTATGACATCTTCTGCACCAGCCTCCAAAGCAACTTCCATCACTTTGTCTTCTGAGGTACCCGGTGCAAAAATCAATTGACCGCAATGCTTAAACTGAAAGGCCACAGAGCCTTCAGTGCCCATGTTGCCGCCGTGCTTGCTAAAGGCATGGCGTACCTCAGCCACAGTGCGCACACGGTTGTCGGTCATGGTGTCCACAATGATGGCCGCACCGCCAATGCCGTAACCTTCGTAACGGATCTCTTCGTAGGTCACACCTTCCAAATTCCCGGTGGCCTTGTCGATGTTTCGCTTCACGGTATCGGCCGGCATGTTGGCCGCCTTGGCTTTTTCAATGGCCAAGCGCAAACGCGGATTGGCGGAGGGATCACCCCCGCCCGTTCTGGCTGCCACCATGATTTCGCGAACCACTCGGGTCCAAATTCGCTGGCGTTTTTCGTCTTGCCTGCCCTTGCGGTGCTGAATATTTGCCCATTTACTGTGGCCAGCCATCTGAAATTCCTTGATGTTGATTTAATCTACTGGGTGAGATTTTACTTTTCTAGTTGGGGGGAACCTTTTTCATGCCAAATCAGCTCTTGATTGCCCGCAATAAAACCACAGATTGCCACATTCTGATGGGCATGGCCAACCGTCACGGCCTCATTACAGGAGCCACAGGCACTGGTAAAACGGTCAGTTTGCAGACTTTGGCCGAAAATTTCTCCAACCATGGGGTGCCCGTCTTCATGGCCGATGTCAAAGGCGATCTGGTGGGCATCAGCCAATCTGGGCAACTGAGCGACAAAATCAAAGGCATCCTGAAAGATCGTCAACTGGACGCACCAAGCCCACAAAGCTGCCCCACCACTTTGTGGGATGTTTTTGGCAAGCAAGGTCACCCCGTCAGGGCCACGGTGTCTGACATGGGTCCCTTGCTATTGGGACGCATGCTCAATCTGAACGACACGCAGGCGGGTGTCCTCAACTTGGTCTTCAAAATTGCAGATGACCAAGGGCTGTTGCTGCTAGACCTCAAAGATTTGCGTGCCATGTTGCAACACGTGGGCGAAAACGCCAGCCAATTCACCACTGAATACGGCAATGTGAGCGCTGCCAGCGTGGGCGCCATTCAACGCGGCTTGCTCGAAATTGAAACGCAAGGCGCTGACAAATTCTTTGGTGAGCCCATGCTCAACATCCAAGATTTTTTGCAAACGGATGCCAAAGGCAAAGGCGTGATCAATTTGCTGTGTGCCAGCGAATTGATGAATGCACCTCGCCTTTATGGCACCTTCTTGCTGTGGTTGCTGTCCGAGTTGTTCGAGCAACTGCCTGAAATTGGCGACCCCGAAAAACCCAAGTTAGTGTTCTTTTTTGACGAAGCACACTTGTTGTTCAATGAGGCCCCCAAGGTACTCATTGAACGCATGGAACTCTTGGTTCGCCTCATTCGGTCCAAAGGCGTCGGCGTTTACTTCGTCACGCAAAACCCACTGGATGTGCCCGAAACAGTTCTGGGCCAATTGGGGAACCGAGTTCAGCATGCCCTGCGTGCGTTCACACCGCGCGATCAGAAGGCCGTCAAAGCCAGTGCGCAAACCATGCGCCCCAATCCCAACTTGGACATTGAAAAAGCCATCACAGAGTTGGGTGTGGGCGAAGCCTTGGTCAGCTTCCTAGACGAGAAGGGTCGCCCTGGCATCACTGAGCAAGCTTTTGTGTTGATGCCTGGCAGCCAATTGGGACCCATTACGCCAGAACAACGCAAAGCCTTGCTCGACAACTCTCTGGTGGCGGGGGTTTACGAAAAAGCCATCGACCGAGAGTCCGCTTATGAAAAGCTCAAGGGCGCTCATGCTGCTTCAGTTAAGGGTACAGAGGCCCATCCATCTGGCAATGCTGGTGAGAACCAGTCTTCCTCTAATGAGACGCAAGGCAGTAACGCACTTTTAACCGGCCTTGGCGATGTTTTATTTGGTCGCACAGGGCCTAGGGGCGCGAAGCACGATGGCTTGGCACAGGCGATGGTGAAGTCTGCCGTTCGCACCATTGGTTCGAGTGTGGGTCGCGAAATAGTTCGAGGCGTGTTGGGCGGTATTTTGGGCGGCAGAAGACGATAAAAAAAGCCGGAACAAGTCCGGCTTTTTTGTTGAGGGAACTGAGACAGGTCCTTAGTTGGTTGCGGCCTCTTCGGGCTCATGCGGCTCCGACTTTGAGTTACGGCCTTCCTTTTTAGGCAAAGGCGTGATGTCCAGCAACACTTCGTCTTTGTCGTCTAAGTCGACGCTCAAGCGACCGCCGTCGATCAATCGGCCAAACAACAATTCATCGGCCAAGGCCTTGCGTATGGTGTCTTGAATCAAACGCTGCATGGGTCTTGCACCCATGAGCGGGTCGAAACCTTTTTTAGCCAAGAACTTGCGCAAATTGTCGCTGAACGTAACGTCCACTTTCTTTTCTGACAACTGTGTTTCCAGTTGCAACAAGAACTTGTCAACCACGCGAATGATGATTTGCTCGTCAAGCGCTTTGAAACTAACCATGGCGTCCAAACGATTGCGAAACTCAGGCGTGAACAAACGCTTGATATCGCCCATTTCATCACCTGCTTGACGCGGGTTGGTAAAGCCAATGGTGGCCTTGTTCATGGTCTCGGCACCCGCGTTGGTGGTCATGATGATGATCACATTGCGGAAATCGGCTTTGCGACCATTGTTGTCTGTCAAAGTGCCATGGTCCATGACCTGCAGCAACACGTTGAAAATATCGGGGTGTGCTTTTTCAATTTCATCGAGCAGCAACACGCAATGCGGTTTCTTGGTGACGGCTTCAGTGAGTAGACCACCTTGGTCAAAGCCCACGTAGCCTGGAGGCGCACCAATCAAACGACTGACAGCATGACGCTCCATGTATTCCGACATGTCGAAGCGAATGAGCTCAATGCCCATGATGTAGGCCAACTGTTTGGCCGCTTCTGTTTTGCCAACGCCTGTAGGGCCGCTGAACAAGAATGCGCCAATCGGCTTGTCTGTTTTGCCCAAACCAGAGCGCGCCATTTTGACGGCCGAGGCCAACACCTCTAGCGCCTTGTCTTGACCAAACACCACACTCTTCAGATCGCGTTCAATGGTTTGCAATTTGCTGCGATCGTCGTTGGACACGTTGGCTGGCGGAATGCGTGCAATCTTGGCCACGATGTCTTCAATCTCGGCCTTGCCAATGGTTTTCTTGCGCT